>CALUSM010000025.1 GCA_944323445.1 uncultured Bacteroidales bacterium | reverse complement strand
TAGCTAAGATACAAATTTTATATTACATTGGCAATCAATTTGTTATAAAGTTTTATTCTTTTTACGACAGCCCCTATATTACTGTATGGAGATCGCAGGATTGGGACATCTACGAAGAAAATTTAAAAGAAAAATATCCCAATCTCTCACAACTCATCGAGAAAAAAGGAGATAGGGCTGATTTACCTTTACCAACAATAATCATTGGCGATGATCTAACATTCTGGAGCGAGAAAAAAGAGTGTGTTGTCAATCATTTAAAAGAGACATTTGAATACATGAAACAACTCACTTCTGAAATTGGCAGATAGCCAAAGATTGTTAAAAACTCTGAGAGGATTTTATCATGACACAATACAATATGGTGAATCCTCTCTTTGTTTTATATTGTTCTATGAGTAGCGGAGAATGCTCAGCCACCAGTCACTTACACCAAACTACGGCACAAGAAAGGGCGCTAAGGGAAACGACGGAATTTACATCGCCGAGCTATATGCAGAAAGGAAGCGTACCCTGGCAGTATAAGTAAAAAGGCAAACCAGGAACTTCTGGCCGAAAGTGTCCGCAAATAAAGTATAAGCATTGCGCAGGAAAATTTTATTCTACTTTGAGATTGAAAGCAGAATGCTGTCGGCTCATACCGGAACTGACAGTTTTTCCATAGAAGCAGAGCAACTAACAAGAATTTCTTGTCAGTTCGTCAAGAGGGGAATAACCAGTAGTCAAAATATGAATACTATCGGAAATGTAAACAGTCGGTCCGGGATGGCGACAGACTTATCCCGGACCGACTTATCCAAAGCATACTCTTCACGAAGTTCATCTAACTCATTGCAGGCATCCTGCTATATTCAAGCGGATATCATCTATTATCGCCTGATAATTCTTCCAATGCTCTGTCTCGCTTAGATGAGCACCCGGATGAAGCGTCTTGTATGCCGACATTACCCCCTGAATAGGAAGTTTCATCAAATTATCTTGAGGTATTCCTGACAACATCTGCGGTTCTCCGTCCAAAGTGAAATTCTCCAAAATATAGCTATAGTATTTATTGTACCCCGGGCCAGTAAGAAAAACCAAAATATCAGGCCTTAATATCTCAATCTCCTGCGGTATGACGTGAAAATATTCCCTCTCCAGCTCATGAACTTCCGGACCTACAGGTCCGCCTTCATAGGTTGAAAGTTTTGAAATATTGTTCCATAGGAAAGCTGCCCGCCGGCCTGGACAGGCTTCCAGAATATCCCGTATTCCGGACATGATGCCGTTACACCCCCATCTCATGAAGCGGTTTCCGGACGAAATCTCATCCTGACTGAAGTAACCGGCCACCTCTTCATCAACATACTTTTCTTCGAAAAACCTCTCATACGCACGCATAGTGTCACCGAGATCCTCATTCTTTTCCCAAGAATGGACTTCCTGCCCGAAAAACATGACTTTTATGTCCGCTCCGGCATACCAGTCCTCACTGCCGTTCCTCTGTACTGAAAGGACAAACGGACACTGAGTTTTAATCTGCCTCTTGTCCAGTTGCTGCATCAACTTGTCCCATTTACTCTCATACAAAGATGTCAACTGTTCTGATAATGTATTCATAGCCTTTAACTTTAATTTATTTGATTATTCATTATTTTCACAAGCCCAGTGCTTCGAAGTCCACTTCTTCGATTACCATGAACATATTTGGACGCGCCTCATAGTACGCATCATAACTTCCGATTGGAACTCCAAGATAATCAAGATATGGGAACTGGTTATTATACCATGTGTCAGGAGGTGTCTTTGCTTTCGAATATATCTTGCGGTCAAGACCACTGCAGTTCTGGAAGGCATAATCACCAAGTATTGCCAAACCTTCCGGTAAAACTAATGTTCCATGAAGATTCTTACAACCATTGAACGCCGCATAACTTATCCTTACGACTCCGTTCGGAATTATCAATTCGCCTTCTAGTGCACTACAATGGTTAAATGCACCTTCTCCAATAGCGATGATACTTTCCGGTAGGGGCAAAACACTTTTCAATTCAACACAATCCTCACACATAAAATCCGGAATAGAATCCAAATTCTCAGGAAGTTGCAAATCAGACAATCTTGCCATCTTTCTGAATGCCCCAATAGGAAGACTTCTGTCGCTCAAGTCAGATAAATCAATATTGGACACATTTGGCATACTTCTTATAAACAGATAGTCAACATCGGATAAGGATCCTGTCAAGATAAGACTCTCCGTATATTCCAACTGTCCAGGCTCCGTAATCAACGACTCCAGACTGCCCGGTGCCACATTCACCCGCGTCACAGTCTCACACCACTGGTTCACCGGTATGGTATCCAGCACGGTACCGTTCACATCCGACACTGTTATCATACCGTCACGGGGCTGGTAGCTGCTGTTCAGATAAGTTGAGAAATTCCAGTCTCCACCGCTGTGAGAAGTTATAGCCAGCCATTCCGAGCCTTCCGTAACATCTACCTTATAATCTTCCGTAGATGAAGAGATTCTCAGAGTAAAATTCTGCGCCGCATTGTCGATATCGAACCGTTCCTGTTCTATGTTCATATAAGCCTTATTCTGATTAACCGTAACCTCGCCGAGCAGATTCCCGGCCTCATCCCTGAACAGGATACTGCCTATGCGCTCCGAGCTGAAATCATTGTTCGCCTCCACTGCAAATTTACGGACTCCGCTATCAGAGTCTGACTCCGCTATCCAGTCGCTGCTTTCAGGTATCTCGACGACATAATTGTCCGAAGAGGATGTCACCCATACCTCCAGCACCTGCGCTGTATTGTCCAGATAATAATAAGTCTGACCCAATGAGAACATAGCGCCATCCTGCACCACATAGACTGTAACAGACTGAGAGGACTCCTTGGACTTAAAGGTGATACCGGCACTGCGGGGCTCGAATGAGCCGTTTTCCGAGACAGAGACCGTATATCCGGCACTTTCCAAATATGCCTTGGTGGCATCTGCAGAGGAGACTGAAATCCAGTCGCATCCGTCCTCCACCGTCACTTCATAATCTACATTATACTCTACCGTAACAGAATATTCACCTCCGCTCTGAGGAACCTGATACTGAGCATCGGAGACGAGGAGCCACTGGTCGTCCCGGTCTATAACCCCGTTGCCGTTGATATCCATAAAGTCCTCGAAATTCGGAATCTCGTAACCGTGCTGCCCGAGCTGCTCGTAGCGGGCGATGAGATTGGAGCGTATCTGCACATAGTCAAGTCCGATACCGCCCTGACGGATCTGCTCGGAGAGGTCCGATTTTCCCAATGTGCCGGTATTCTGCATCTCTGAAGATATCTTCGCTATAAGCTCGGAAAGCTCAGCCTCCGTACGGGTGCTCTGGAGCGTCGCTGATATAGCTAGAAGCACCGCATTGCCGTCTCCTGCCTTCGATATATCCGCCTTGTCAAAACCGCTGTCTCCCACCTCCAAAGGGATGTTGAAAATATCGTACAGTTCCTGTTCCGCCTGCTGACGGGCCTCGGACATGGCTTTTCCATCATTCGACACCAGATAGCGGATACGGCCTGACTCCAGGGTTGTCAAAAGGTTGATGTTGGTCTGGCCCTCCTCGCTCAGGTCGGATATAGAACGCAGAGTTATGGGCGATTTCGAGAGAGAACCGGCCACTTCATTGTAATAATATCCGTCCGCAATTATCTCCACATAGCGGGACTCTATCTCGCTGCCGATGGAAAACGCACCGAAATCATCGTACGTGGTAGTGGAGTAGTTGCGTCCCGTAGGATTAAGGTTATCGTCCAGGGCCTGGATGGTAATGGATGTGCCCTGGGAAAACGGCCCTTTCTGAACACTTCCACTGATGGAATATTTTGTTCCTGGATCAGGTTCGGGGAACTTCTCTTCTCCTGTATTCTCCTCACAGGAAAAAACAAGGCATAGGCACATAATGCAGCCCAAAATGGATAAAACATTCTTTTTCATAACTATACGTATTAATTTACAATATTTCATTCGCAAAATTAAAGGCAGCATACGCCGGAACGCAGCACAGGCAAAAAGAAAGTGTGGAGACAGCCTGTTTTCCCGGAAGAAGGTTGTGGTAAGACCCGATCAGAGATAAACGCCCGATACTCCACACCTGTGCAGTTATGAGGTATCGGACAGAGCGTCCTACCGCATGACCATACAAGTGACGAGTGCCGCCGTCGTCCTTCTGATCTTGAAAACTACCACATTTTCTTCCGAGGACAGTACGAAAACACTTTCGTCTGCAATATGTCGCGCCGGCTTTCACTACCGGCACGACAAAGTTAGCAAAATTTTCCAGTATCGGGCGTATAACAAGACAAATCATACTCCAAAACCACTGTTTTTCAACAGCCGGTCATAGAGGACAATGCTTCGATTATGCGGCAAAACTACTTGCCACTTATGCCATAACACTGCACAGAGTAACGGCATTTATAATTTTACCCATACAGCATAATGTTTGCGCTACCTGAGACCGTTCTTCTCCAAAAGGGCCAGTATCTCGGAACGGCTGATGGATTCCCGTTCAGACTTGTCGTAGATGGTCAGCAGATTTATCACGGCCTCCTCCACGGAGACTATCACGGTAAATGTAATGACACGGGCACCGCCTCTTTTGCCATGTCCTTTGGATGTAATGGCCATACGGATTTTCCGCAAGCCTCCGCCGAGATCGGCTCCAAGTCCGGGATTCTTTTCAAGTTCATCAAGAAGACGGGCATAATCGTCTGTTATTGAAGCATAACGTTTCCCGAGATTCTTGATATTCCGTTTAAACGTTGCAGATGCCTCTAGCCTATAATTCATGACGAAGTTCCTCCAATACCTCTCTGGCCGAACTTGTTCTTCCGGCCTTTATGTCATTCAACCCCGAATCAATCATTTCCAGAACTTCCTCTTTGCTGATATACTCCTCCTGCGGTTCCCCCAACGTATGCTGCGGATCAGGATTCTCAAGTAACTTTCCGGCCAACCACTGACGGTTGCGCTCGCTCAGTGAGAGTGACTCAATATAACGCCACAAACTCTCCATTGATGCTGATACTCTCATATTTTCTTCTATTTTTATGACTTCTGCAAATTTAGCAAAATATCACATAATCCAAAAGAATGTAGCCTGAAATGGTATATGCGAGAACTTGTGCCACTATTTTTCACAAGTTTTCACTACCTTTGCACAAAACAAAACGCAATATCATGACTAAATACCTATTCGACAAGTACATCTGGCTAGTGGATACGATTCATCGCGCGGGCCGCATCACACTCAGGGAAATCAATGAGAAATGGGCTATGTCGCCCCTCTACGACGGTGCGGACATCCCGCGCCGGACATTCAACAACTGGAAGGAAGCCATACAGCAGGCCTTCGATATCAACATCGAGTGCAGACGCACAGGCGGCTATCACTACTACATCGAGAACCCGGAAGACCTGGAGAACAGCACCACCCGCTCATGGCTGCTCAACACATTCACTGTCAAAAACATCATCAGCGAGAGCCGGGGCATCCGCGACCGAATCCTCCTCGAAAATGTACCCTCCGGCCAGAAACACCTGACTCCCATCATAGACGCAATGCAGGCCAATAAGTGGATTGAAATAGTCCACGGCAGCTATTGGTACGACAAACCGGGCACATACACAGTTCAGCCCTGGTGCCTCAAGCTCTTCAGTCAGAGATGGTACGTCTGCGGCTACTGCCGTGAAAGGGACGCCATGCGCACATTCGCCCTGGACCGAATCTTCGGACTAATCGTCCTCGACGAGACCTTCGAATACCCCGAAGACTTCGACCCTCAGGGCTATTTCGCCGACTTCTGCGGCATCTCCATCAACAACGACAGCCCGATAACCACCATCCGCATCAGAGCCTACGGCATACAGGTACGATACCTCCGCTCCCTCCCCCTCCACCAAAGTCAGAAAGAGGTCATGACCGACCCTGACGGGGAATGGGCAATATTCGAATATCGCATCCGCCCCACCTGGGACTTAACCAGCAACATTCTGTCACGCATTAATCAGGTGGAAGTCCTGTCACCCGCCTCACTGCGCGAGGAAATCATAAACCACATCAATGAGATGTCTGCACGCTATCAGAATAATACACATTGCAAAGAAAATACTATTTTTGCAGAATGAAAAAAAGAGGTTTTCTGATATACCCGTCTACAACTCCCAGGGAGAACAATGCTTTCGAATGGTTCAGGGAAGCCGCAGCCGCCTACGGAATAGAACTTGAAGTACTGTTCTACAGCACCCCCGCAGCACAGGCACCTGAAGGAGCCCCCGACTGGGAACCCGATTTCGTAATAATGCGCGGATACAACATCTCCCTTTCCAGGTGGTATGAGTCCCGCGGAGTAAAAGTCATCAATACCACTGAGTCCATGCTGCTCAGCAGGGACAAGTACCGGTCAGCCGGATCCCTCGCACTTGCCGGCATCCCGGTACCGCGGACATTTATGTTTCATGGAGACAGTGTGCCCGCATATCCGGAAATTACAACCTCACCCTTCATTCTCAAACTGAATTACGGTTCAAAAGGAGAAAATGTCTTCCTGATAGACTGCGAGCGCGGATACCGCGAAGCTCTGGAAGCCTGCAGCCGGGAAAAACTCAGGCGCATAGAGGCTCTGGACCGTGGAATCTGTGAATTCGGGGAAACCCTGGAAGAGATCGGCTACGGCTGCACCCCCTTAATCCAGGAGTTCATCTCCGCCAGCAGCGGCAGGGACATCAGAGTCTGGGTGACCGGAGACGAGATTGCCGGACACATACTCCGCTACAATCCATCAGGATTCAAATCCAATTTCGCAGCAGGAGGCTCCTACCGCCGGATCCCTCTTCCCCAGGAGGCTGCATCCGCGGCTCTTGCGGCAGTCCGTACATCCGGCCTCTTTTTTGCCGGAGTGGACTTGCTCTTCGACTCTTCCGGAGGCTTCAAGGTATGCGAGATCAACGGCAATGCAGGTTTCCGGACAGCTTCGGCAGACATTCCCGACGCACTTTTCAGAAATCTTGTCAAAATCCTATAAGGCACACAGATTTGTGACAAAGTTGGAGAAAATTCTTAACTTTGCGCTCAACAACTTGCTGAAACTAATTACCAATAATCTACAATATGTACAAAGATATCCATTTTGTAAGCGCGGACGAGGCCGTCAAGGTCGTCAAGTCCGGAGACCACATTCACTTCAGCAGTGTGGCCGCAGCCCCCAAAGTGCTGATCGACGCTCTCTGCCGCAGAGGCGATGCAGGCGAGCTCAGGGACGTGAGGATCCACCACCTCCACACCGAGGGACCCGCTCCCTACACCGATGCCAAGTATGAGGGAATCTTCTTCCATCAGGCATTCTTCGTAGGCGGCAATGTACGCAAGAGCGTGCAGGCCGGATACGCCGACTACATCCCCATCTTCCTGAGCGAGACCCAGAGGCTCTACCGCAGCGGCGTGCTGCCCTGTGACGTGGCCATGATCCAGGTTTCCCTCCCCGACAAGCACGGCTACGTATCCATGGGTACCTCCGTGGACGCCTCCCTGGCCGCCGTTGAGTGCGCCAAGCATGTCATCGCAGTGGTCAACAAGCACGTACCCCGCGCATGGGGTGACGCCATCATCCCCCTGTCGATGATCGACACCTTCGTGGAGTGCGACTCCGAGCTGGAGCCCGCCCACTTCTCCGAGCCCTCGCCCATCGAGGCTGCCATCGGACGCAACTGCGCCGCACTGATAGAGGACGGAGCCACCCTGCAGATGGGTATCGGCGCCATTCCCAACGCCGTGCTGGCTCAGCTCGGTGACCACAAGAACCTCGGTATCCACACCGAGATGTTCGCCGACGGCGTCCTGCCCCTTGTGAAGAAAGGCGTAATCAACGGAGCCGAGAAGTGCATCGACCGCGGCAAGATGGTATCCACCTTCCTCATGGGCTCGCAGGAGGTCTATGACTTCATCGACGACAACCCCATGGTGGCCATGATGGACGTCGGCTACACCAACGACCCCTACGTCATCGCCAAGAACCCCAAGGTTACCGCCATCAACTCCGCCCTCCAGGTGGACCTCACCGGCCAGGTATGCGCTGACTCCCTCGGCACCAAGTTCTACTCAGGTGTCGGCGGCCAGATCGACTTCGTCTACGGAGCCTCCCTGTCCAAGGGCGGCAAGGCCATCATCGCCATGCCTTCAGTGACCAACAAGGGCGTCAGCAAGATCGCTCCCGTCCTCACCTCCGGCGCCGGCGTCGTGACCACCCGCAACCACATCCACTGGTTCGTAACCGAGTACGGTGCGGTGGACCTCTACGGCAAGTCCCTCCAGGAGAGAGCCAAGGCCATCATCAGCGTCGCCCACCCCGACCATCAGGAGGAGCTCGACCGCGCGGCCTTCGAGCGCTTCGGACCTCACTACCACTTCATCGGCTAAGGCCCATACGGCCGACAGCAGGACAAAGGCAGTCTCCCGCTATCCGGGACGGCTGCCTTTTTTATTCCGGATTTTTCTTTATTTTTGCAGGTGCCTACTGCACCATGAGGAAATTCATACGAAGACATATAGCCTTCCAGCTGCTGTTTCCCCTGCTCTTTACCGCATACATGGGCAGCATATCGCTGTTTCCTCATGCCCACATCATAGACGGATGCAAAATCGTACACTCCCATCCCTTCGCCGATGACGGACACAGCCACGACGGGGATTCGGCCCGTACGATACTGATCCTCTCGACATTCAGCATTGACGGCGAGATCATGCAGGGCCGCCTGCCCTTGCCTGACATTTTACCCGGCGCACTGCCGGCAACTGCCCCGTCCCCGGACGCATCAGGCAAGACTGTTTCCATGGCGGCGGTATCCCCACACGGATGCCGCTATCTGTCGTATACGACATAACCGTTTGAAACACATTTATATGAACAAGCATATTTTCACCTTATTCGTCACCTTACTTCTTACCATTTTTCCCCTCGCTGCCTCCGCAGACAACGACCCCGACCGCTCCGACGCGAACATCGTCGGCCACGTAACGGACAAAACCACAGGAGAGCACCTGCCCTACATCAACATCCTGCTCAAGGGCACCATGTTCTACGCAGCCACCGACGCCACCGGACATTATTTTCTCAAGGACCTGCCCGAAGGCGACTTCATCCTGGAAGTATCCTGCACAGGATACAAGACCCAGACCCGGGAGGTCACCCTCAAAAAAGGAGTCACCCTCGAACTCAACTTCAAAATCGAGGAAGACATCAGCATGCTCGACGGAGTAGTTGAGATGACAGTGACAGTGCGGGCGGCCGGGAGGAAAATGAAGATCAGGTATCGCTCAGCAACAAAAAAACCGGCCCCGCGAAGGAGCCGGTCTGTAGCATATTGGGAACGCTTCATTATCTGATACGCTTGTAGCCGTAAACTGCGAGGCTGCCGAGCTCTTCCTCGATGCGGAGGAGCTGGTTGTACTTGGCCATACGGTCGGAGCGGCTGAGGGAGCCGGTCTTGATCTGGCCGCTGTTGGTGGCCACTGCGATGTCGGCGATGGTGGCGTCCTCGGTCTCGCCTGAGCGGTGCGAGGTGACGGTGGTGTAGCCGTGACGGTGAGCCATCTCGATAGCGTCGAGGGTCTCGCTGAGGGAACCGATCTGGTTGACCTTGATGAGGATGGAGTTGGCGCAGCCCTTCTCGATACCCTTGGCCAGGAACTCAACGTTGGTCACGAAGAGGTCGTCACCTACGAGCTGGCAGCGGGAGCCGATGCGGTCGGTCAGCTTCTTCCAGCCTTCCCAGTCGTTCTCGCTCATACCGTCCTCGATGGAATCGATGGGGTACTTGTTGATCAGGCTCTCGAGGTAGTCAACCTGCTCGTCGGAAGTTCTCTTGACGCCCTTGTCGCCCTCGAAGATGGTGTAGTCATATACACCGTCCTTGTAGAACTCGGAGGAAGCGCAGTCCATACCGATCTTCACGTCCTTGCCGGGCTCGTAACCGGCGGCCTTGATGGCGGCGAGGATGGACTCGATAGCGTCCTCGGTACCGTTGAGTGCGGGAGCGAAACCGCCCTCGTCACCTACTGCGGTGCTGAGTCCGCGGTCGTGGAGCACTTTCTTCAGAGCGTGGAAGACCTCGGCTCCCATACGCAGACCCTCACGGAAAGAGGGAGCGCCTACGGGACGGATCATGAACTCCTGGAAAGCGATAGGAGCGTCAGAGTGAGAGCCGCCGTTGATGATGTTCATCATCGGGACGGGCATTACGTATGTGTTGGTTCCGCCGATATAGCGGTAGAGAGGCATATGCAGGTATGCGGCAGCTGCGTGAGCCACTGCGAGGGATACACCGAGGATGGCGTTGGCGCCGAGGTTGGACTTGGTCTTGGTGCCGTCCAGCTCCAGCATCTTGTGGTCGATGGCACGCTGCTCGAGTACTGACCAGCCGACGAGGGCGGGAGCGATGATGCTGTTGATGTTCTCGACAGCCTTCAGGACACCCTTGCCGCCGTAACGCTTCTTGTCGCCGTCACGGAGCTCGAGAGCCTCGTGCTCACCTGTGGATGCTCCGGAGGGAACTGATGCGCGTCCGCGTACGCCGGACTCGAGAACTACTTCTACTTCTACTGTGGGATTGCCGCGTGAATCCAGAATCTCGCGGCCGTGAATACTTTTGATCTTCATAATACCGTTGTATTTTTAAAACCTTCTTAAATTCGGCCGCAAAAATACTCAAATACTCGAACTTTGCCAATTTTTCAGACATATTCTTAAATACAACGGAAAAGGGGTATACGGGCAAACCCGGCACACCCCTTTATCTCAACTCGTACTGCAGAAATCAGTCCACAGGCTCGAAATCCTCCTTACCGACACCGCAGAGAGGGCAGGTCCAGTCGGCCGGAATATCCTCAAAAGCAGTTCCAGGAGCTATTCCACCGTCCGGGTCACCGACTGCAGGGTCATATACCCAGTGACATACAGTGCATTCGTACTTTTTCATCCTCTAAAATTTTAAATTTAAACGCTTATTAAGCGCTAAGGTACTTTTTTATTTCTAAATTCGCAACATGAAAACGATTTTCTTCAACTCGCGGGCCCTCATCCTATGCGGTGAGGACCGACCCGGAGACGAGGATCCCGGGGCAGTCATGATAGTGGACAACGGTGAAGAAGCTCTCACAGAGGCCGTCCGGACCATCGATACCAACGAGAACATCTCCCGCCTCTACATCCTCTGCACAGATATAGAAAACACTTACAACCGGCTCCGCACCCGTTTCACCGAAGTAGATGCGGCCGGAGGTCTAATCCGGAACTCCGGCGGACAGTACCTGATGATCCTGCGCAACGGCATCTGGGACCTCCCGAAAGGCAAGAGGGAAAATGGAGAGGAGGTCATGGAGACGGCAGTCCGCGAAGTCATGGAAGAGACCGGCATTCCGGCTCCGGAAAGAGGAGAACTCATCTGCGTGACCGACCATACATACCGCCGCGACGGTCAGTTCGTACTCAAGCACACCTACTGGTTCGCCATGAAACTTGCGCAGCCGTGCACCACCAAACCTCAGACCGAAGAGGGCATAACGCAGACAGCATGGCTTCCCGCCGCAGAGATGCCGCGCTATGCTGAACAGACCTATCCATCCATCCGGGAAGTACTTCACAATGCCGGACTGGTCAGGAGCTGCTAGAGCATAGGGTCAACGCAAATCGGTAATATAGATATCAGGATTGTCCATAAGACTGTCCGGAGGAGTGAACTCTGCCCCGGACAATTCCCCAAGACCTTTGACCGACATAACCCTCAGACTGTACCTGTCCCCGCTGCGGCTCTCATACACTATCGCGACAGGCAGCAGCGTCCGCTGCGAGACCGTAAACTCAATCAAAGTATAGGCCGCATCCCGGTCTTTGGATGTCATTACGAACTGCCACGCGGCCTGCCCGTCAGGAGCACTCACAGTGCGGACCGTACCCCGGAAATTATAGTCATCCGGATCAGCTTTACGCAGGACGGCAAAAGGATTCTCCGCCGGATCGGTAGATGATGTATCATGAGGAAATACCGTTATCTCCTGAGCCCCCTCATCATATATCCACTTAGTCACTCCGTCACAATAAACCGTCACTACTGACCCGTCCAGACGGAAACACTCGTCCCGGGCCGTAAACATTCCTGTCTCCTCGCCCAGAAGCTCTCCGGCCTGGTTCTCCGCCCGGAATTCGAAAGCGAACTCCGCCGCACCCAGAGCTTCCACGGCCATCCTCATCTGACCGAGCAGCTCCCTGGACTGAGGCACACGGCCCCCCGAAGACTGAGCCGACACACCCGGCCCCTGCAGCAGAATGCAGAGGCAGAGCATGACAGTAATTTTTTTTAAAATCTTCATAATGTGGACAGCAGTTCTTCCAGTGACTCAAGACTCGTAATCCTCACCTGACGCGGCTTGCTTCCCTCCGAGGGGCCGACGATACCGGCATCCTCAAGCTGGTCCATGATACGGCCGGCGCGGTTGTAACCCAGATTCATCTTCCTCTGTATAAGGGATGTGGAACCCTGCTGTTCACGGACTATGAGCCTTGCGGCCTCCTTGAACAGGTCATCCCTGGCAGCGCCTGACAACTTCCTGACACTGCCGTCCTCCCCCTCGTCCGTCTCGCATTCTGGCAGCAGGTACGCTCCGCCGAAACCGGCCTGCGAGGAGATGAATGCTGCGATATTCTCCACCTCCGGAGTATCGATAAAGGCGCACTGTACCCTGACCGGCTCGCTGCTGCCGGTGGAAATGAGCATGTCTCCGCGTCCCACCAGCTGGTTGGCTCCGGTCTGGTCCAGAATGGTCTTGGAATCGATGCTGGACATTACGCGGAAAGCGATTCTGGCCGGGAAGTTGGCCTTGATCGTACCGGTGATGATATTGGTCGTAGGCCTCTGGGTGGCAATGACCAGGTGAATGCCGATGGCACGCGCCAACTGTGCCAGACGGGCTATCGGCTCCTCTATCTCGCGGCCGGCCGTCATCAGCAGATCCGCGAACTCGTCGATGATCACAACGATATAGGGCATGTACTCATGGCCCTTGTAGGGGTTGAGCTTCCGCGAAAGGAATTTCTCGTTGTACTCCTTGACATTACGCACCGAAGCCGCCTTTAACAGGTCATAGCGGTGGTCCATCAGCTTACACAGGGAGCGGAGAGTGTAGACCACCCGCTTGGTATCCGTGATGATGGCATCCTCGGCATCCGGCAGCTTGGCCAGATAGTGCTTCTCCAAAGGTGCATAGAGCGAGAGCTCCACTTTCTTGGGGTCCACCAGGACGAACTTGAGCTCCGCGGGGTGCTTCTTGTAGAGCAAAGATGTAATGATAGCGTTGAGTCCCACAGACTTACCCTGACCGGTCGCTCCGGCTACCAGCAAGTGCGGCATCTTGGCCAGGTCAAAGGACATGGCTTCGTTCGAGATGGTGCGTCCGATAACCACTGGCAGGTCGTACTTGGACGCATTGAACTTAGGGTCCTCCATTATAGACTTCATGGACACGATGCTGGGTTTCTCATTCGCCACCTCGATACCTATTGCGTTGGTCCCCGCCAGAGTCACCACCCTCACACCCCTGGCAGCCAGAGACCGGGCGATATCATCCTCCAGCCTCATGATCTGGGCCACCCGCACACCGGGAGCCGGCACCACCTCATACAGGGTGACGGTAGGTCCCACCCTTGCAGAGACCTTGGATACGCTTATCTTGTAGTCCTTGAGAGTAGAGACGATACGGCGGTTGTTCTTCTCCAGTTCTTCGCGCGAGACATCGTGCATCTGGTCTGTATAGTCCTTCAGCAGGGACAAATCAGGCATGCGGTACGTCGACAGGCTCAGCCGCGGGTCATAGCGGGTCTTCCACTGCTCATCTGTCAGACCTGCGGAAAAATCAGCCGGGTCTCCGCTGATAATCTGCAGGGGAGGCACAACAGGCGCAGCACCGCCCTCTCCGCTCTCTGGTTCAGCAGTCCCTCCGGCAGAACCTGGCTGACCGGCACCGCTGTCCTGCACCGGTTTCTCCTCAACAGGCGCATCCGTCCCGACAGGGGCAGGTACAGGCTGGTCGATAATCTCGAATACCGGTCCCTCAGGCTGTTTCGGAACAATTTCTCCGACAGACCCGTCTCCGTCCTCCTCCAGTTCCTCATCCCCATCATTCTCCTCCTCCTCGCCGTCCTCTCCGCTGTCCTCATCATCTTCCTCACCGTCCTCCGCGTCATCTCCGTCCTCCTCCAGATCCTCATCCCCGTCAGCCTCGGCGCCGTATTCCCCAGGATTCTCCTCCGCATCCCCTCCTTTATGGACAAACAGAGAGTCGAAGAATCCGGTAATCCTACGGACTATCCTTGTATTCAGAAGAATAATCCAAAGTACCAGGAAAAAGAAAATAATGCAGGCCGCCCCGAACACACCGGTCATGGATACCAGCCACTCATTGATGTAATATCCGTAAGAGCCTCCGGCCCCGTCTCCGAAGAGAGCATCAGCGGAAGTAAAGGAAAATATGAAAGAGAAGGCAGCTGAAAGCACGATGCACCCCATGAGCGAAAGGGTAAAAAGCCTCAGCAGCCGTATACGTCCCCTGCGGAAACAGTAGACCGACACTCCGGCAAAGAAAAACGGGATAATGAAGGCTCCCAGGCCGAACCATTTGGACACCAGAAGATTCGCCGAGAAAAAACCTATCTTGCCTCCGATATTCTCCGCCTTGACTATATTGCTGAGAACATTGTCCTCAGACAGAAGACTCTGATCCTCCGCCCACGTAAACAGATAGGAGAGGATAGACACAAATGTGAAAATGGAGATGATGGCGAACACCACTCCCGCAACAAACCTCACGACCTCATTCCGCAGAAAAGCCATGACAGGCTCCCACGGGCTCTGCTTCCGTTTCTTCTTATTATTTCTGCGGGGGGCTGATGCCGTTTTCTTCTTTCCTTTGCCGCCCTTGCCGGTTACTGCTGTTTTTTCCATTTATTCTTCTTGTTCTTGTTCCGGCCCTGCGGACGGAACTGGTTGCGGCCGGGCTGGCCTCCGGTAGGAAGAATCATGCCGGGCCTGCTGAATTTCTCCTTGTCCGAGATACTCTCAAGATGTATGTAGTCAGGCACCTTGAGCGTCCCGCCCGAGAGTTTCTCGATATCCTTGAAAATAGTCTCGTCCGAAACAGAATCCTTGTTCCAGATAAGATACTGCTGCCTCATGTACACTGCCATGGACTTGATCATCCTGTCGCGCGTCTCGTCCTCGGGCATGCCGGCGATGACCTTGATCATATTCTGGATGTTGCGTCCGTAGTGAGCCGCCATCAGAGGCTCCTTGGGCATGGGGACTATATCGGGCGGAGCAGTGAAATCCTCCTTGGTAGGCACCGGAAAGGGGGAATCCACATCCAGATCAAATCCTGCGATGAACTGCACATGGTCCCACAGCTTGTGCCTGTAGTCGGGCTGCTCGCACAGATGCGGATTGAGTATCTCCATGACAGACACCACGGCGCGGATCTGCTCGTTGCGCTTGTCCCTGTCGGGAATCTCCTTGACATGTTCTATCATCTTCTGGATGTGCCTCCCGTACTCGGGCATTATCAGCTTCTCTCTGTTCGTGTTGTAATCCATTGTAGTTAGCAATATAGAAAATAGAATGGTATTAAAATTTTCCACAAAGATAGTTTTTTTAGATTACGTTTTGAGTATCTTTGCCGCACAATTTTTGGAAAGATGGAAAACATACTGATTACCGGTGCTGACGGACAACTCGGTAGCGAGCTCCGCAGCCTCACACAGGGAAGAAACGACATCCGCTGCTTCTACACCGACTTCCAGGATCTGGACATCACCGATCCTGCGGCAGTCGAGAACTTCATCAGCGCCAACTCTGTCACCAGAATCATCAACTGCGCCGCCTACAATGACGTGGACCGTGCCGAGACCGATACCGACGCCGCCATAAGAATCAACGTGACGGGTCCGATGAACCTCGCTCAGGCAGCCTCACGCCACGGCATATACCTCATCCATATATCCACTGACTTCGTATTCGACGGCACCAGGACTACGCCCTACCACGAAAGCGACCGGCCCTCCCCGCTCTCAGAATACGGCCGCACCAAGCTTGCCGGTGAGACTGCCGTCAGGCGCTCAGGCTGCCTGGCCATAATCATCCGCACCTCCTGGCTGTACTCACCCATGGGCAAAAAGAATTTTGTCAGGACAATGCTCCGTCTCGGAGAAGAAGAGGAGACAATCAGGGCCGTATATGATCAGACAGGCACCCCCACATATGCCAGGGACCTGGCCGAGGCCATCCTTCACATCATTCCCCAGCTGGACGCCGTTCCACGCTACGGCGAGGTATTCCACTATTCCGACGAGGGCAGCTGCACAAAAGCGGAATGGGCCCAGAAGATTGTAGATCTCAAGCACCTTGACTGCGATGTGGTGCCGGTACCGTCCTCGGAGTTCCCCTCCCCCACCAGGCGTCCGGCCTACTCTGTTCTGGACAAATCCTTGATACGTACAGTCTTCGGAGTAAAAGTACCCCTCTGGGAGAGAAGTCTATCAAAAGCGGTAAGGCTGTTCTGACAGCAGAGGCGCGTTCCGGTCCTTCTCCGAAAGAATCCGCTCAGAGCCGGCCAGCATCCAGTCCACCCCTATCTGAGGGTCGTCCCAGCGTACCGCTCCCTCGGACGAAGGCTCGTAGAACGCTCCGCATTTGTACTGGAAGACGGTATTGTCCTCCAAAGTCACGAAGCCGTGGGCAAATCCCTCGGGGATGTAGAACATCCGCTTGTTCTCCCCGCTGAGAACCACTGAATAATATTTTCCGAAAGTAGCCGACCCGGCTCTCAAGTCCACCGCGACATCCTGAACGGCACCGCGCACTACCCTCACCAGCTTGCACTGGGAATGAGGAGCTTTCTGGAAATGCAGGCCGCGCAGTACCCCGCGGGAAGACATGGACTCGTTGTCCTGCACGAAATGGACGTCCAGCCCCGCCTCCTTGCGGAAATCCCTCTCGGAAAAGACCTCCATGAAATACCCCCTGGAGTCGCCGAACACCTTGGGCTCCACTACCAGGAGACCGTCGATATACGTTTTTAAAATATTCATGATTTTTAAATTTATGCGCAAATGTAGAAAACAGTTTCTAAATTTGCAGCACAAAATCCGACGACATGACACAGAAACCATCAATACCCAAAGGCACACGTGATTTCGGTCCCGCAGAAATGGCCGGACGCAACTACATCTTCGACACAGTAAAAGCAGTATTCCGCAAATACGGCTACTCCCCTATCGAGACACCGGCGATGGAAAACCTCTCCACCCTGCTCGGCAAATACGGTGAGGAAGGAGACAAGCTCCTGTTCAAGATCCTCAACTCCGGAGACGCATTCAAGGACGTGAGGCTCAACGGTCCGGAAGAGTCCTCCCCAGTCAACAGCAACGCCCTGGCGCTCAAAGTCTGTGAGAAAGGACTGCGCTACGACCTCACTGTCCCTTTTGCAAGGTACGTGGTGCAGCACCGCAACGAGCTGACATTCCCCTTCAAGCGCTACCAGATCCAGCCGGTATGGAGAGCAGACCGTCCTCAGAAAGGCCGGTACAGGGAATTCTACCAGTGTGATGTGGACGTAGTGGGCTCCGGCTCGCTCCTCTACGAGCTGGAGATGGTCCAGATAGCCGACGAGGTATTCAGGAACATGGACATACGGGTGAGAATCAAGATCAACAACCGCAAGATCCTCTCCGGCCTTGCCGAGATATCCGGACAGAGCGACAAGCTCACAGACATCACCGTTGCCATAGACAAGATTGACAAAATCGGCCTGGAGGCCGTGAAGGCGGAGCTGGCCGAAAGAGGCGTGCTTCCCGAAAGCATAGCGCGTATCGAGCCGGTACTGACCCTGACCGGCACCACTGAGGAGAAAATCGATGCGATGAGGCGTATCCTGGAAAGTTCCGCGACCGGCATGCAGGGCCTGGACGAACTGGAAGAGCTCTTCCGTCTCATCCGGGAGGCCGGTATCTCCGCCGAGGCCGAGTTCGACCTGTCCCTTGCCCGCGGCCTCAACTACTACACCGGAGCCATCTTCGAGGTCAAGGCCCTGGATTTCACCATAGGAAGCATCTGCGGCGGAGGACGCTACGATGACCTTACGGGCATCTTCGGCCTGAGCGACACCTCCGGAGTGGGCATCTCCTTCGGCGCTGACCGCATCTACGACGTGCTTGCCGGACTGGACAAGTTCCCAAAGGAAGCCGTAAGCGGCACTGAATACATATTCGCCAACATGGGCCCCGCCACCCTGCCCTACATCCTGCAGGCAGCCGCCCGCTGCCGGACAGCCGGACATTCCTGCGAAATCTACCCCGACCCCGCAAAACTCCGCAAACAGTTCGAATATGCGGATAAAAAAGGCATAAAATACATCATTCTTGCCGGAGAGGACGAGGCAGCGGCCAACGAACTGACTATAAAGGATATTAAAATAGGAGAGCAGAAAAAAGTCAAGATTTCCGACATATTTTGACTCGATTTTTTTTGATTTTAAAAAATAATTCCTATTTTTGCAGTCTGATATCGCGGAGTAGAGCAGTTGGTAGCTCGTCGGGCTCATAACCCGGAGGTCAGAGGTTCGAGTCCTCTCTCCGCTACTAAACCAAAGGACAACCCGAACAGAGTTGTCCTTATTTTTTACAGACATGCCAGACAACAGCTATAAGAAAGCGGCACTGGACTATCACCGTCAGGGCCGTCCGGGCAAAATAGAGACTCTGCCCACAAAACCCTACTCTTCACAGCACGACCTTTCCCTGGCCTATTCTCCCGGTGTGGCCTACCCCTGCCTGGAAATCAGGGACCGCGAGGAGAACGCATACGAATACACCAACAAGGGCAACCTCATGGCCGTCATCTCCAACGGCACGGCTGTACTGGGCCTTGGCAACATAGGAGCCCAGGCCGGCAAACCCGTGATGGAGGGAAAGGCCCTTCTGTTCAAGATTTTCGCCGGACTGGACTGCTTCGACATCGAGGTCAGTGAGAAAGACCCCGAAAAGTTCATTGCAGCAGTCAAAGCCATAGCCCCCACTTTCGGAGGCATCAATCTAGAGGACATCAAGGCCCCCGAATGCTTCGAGATAGAGCGCAGGCTCAAGGAAGAATGTGACATCCCCGTGATGCACGACGACCAGCACGGCACAGCCATCATCTCCGCGGCCGGACTGATCAACGCCCTGGAGCTGCAAGGCAAGAAGATAGAGGACATCCGGCTGGTGGTCAACGGAGCCGGAGCCGCAGCTATCGCCTGCACCAACCTCTGGATTGAGCTTGGAGTACGCAGGGAGAACATCGTCATGTGCGACAGCAAAGGCCCCATAACCGCCTCCCGCACCGACCTCAACGAGATGAAGCGCTCCTTTGCCACCGGCCGGAGCGTGCATTCCCTTGAAGAGGCCCTCGTGGGAGCCGATGTGTTCCTGGGACTCTCCGTGCGTGACGTCCTGACCAAGGAGATGATCCGCACGATGGCCGACCGTCCTGTCGTATTTGCCCTGGCCAACCCGGACCCCGAGATAGAATACTCCGAGGCCATGGCCTCCCGCGATGACCTGATCTTCGCCACCGGCCGCTCAGACTACCCCAACCAGATCAACAACGTCCTCGGATTCCCCTACATCTTCCGCGGAGCCCTGGACGTGCGCGCCACTGCCATCAACGAAGAAATGAAACTGGCCGCCGTCTACGCCATCGCCGCCCTGGCCAGGCAGCCCGTACCGTCCGTAGTCAACGCCGCCTACAACATTGAGGAAAGCATCCGCTACGGCCGCCATTATATACTGCCCAAACCCCTTGACCCCAGACTGCTCTCCGCTGTCGCCCCGGCCGTGGCAAAAGCCGCCATGTCCTCAGGAGTGGCCCGCAGGCCCATCACCGACTGGGACGAATACGAGGAGCACCTGCAGGAAATGATGGGCTATGACAACAAGCTCGTCCGCCGCTTCGCCGACGTAGCCCGCTGTCAGCCCATGCGGGTAGTATTCGGAGAAGGCAACACGGACAATATGCTGGAGGCAGCCGTCCAGGCCGGATCGGAGGGTCTCTGCCGTCCCGTGCTGCTGGGCAATGCCGAGCTGATAGGGAAGAGAGCCGAAGCCCTGGGACTATCGCTCGAGGGTGTAGAGGTCATCAACCCCAGGCATCCGGACGAGAAGGGCCGCAGGGAAAGTTACGCCCAGGCACTGGCAACAAAGCTCGCCCGCAAGGGCTATACCCGCCAGGACGCCTACGAGAAGATGTTCGAACGCAACTATTTCGGCATGATGATGGTCGAGAGCGGCGATGCGGACGCCTTCATCGCCGGCACCTATACCAACAACGTGGCGGTAGCCTCCATCGCCCGCGACATCATCGGCATCCGTCAGGGATTCAGTACCTTCGCCACAATGCACATACTGAACACAAAGAGAGGAGTATTCTTCCTGGCCGACACCATGATCAACGAGCACACCGACGCATCCACCCTCGTGGATATCGCCCGACTTACCACAGGAGCCGTTGAATACTATGCTTTCGACCCGGTCATCGCCATGCTGTCCTACAGCAATTTCGGCTCCAACCTGCAGGAAAGCGGCCAGGCATCCCCCTGCATGTCAGGAGCCTGCGGGACGCCCTCTGCTGTCCATCAGGCGGTGGACATCCTCCACGAGCGCTATCCCGACATGGTCGTGGACGGAGAGATGCGCATAGACATGGCACTGAACAAGCAGCTGCGCGACCGTACCTACCCTTTCAACCGCCTGTACGGAAAGGAAGTCAACACCTTCATTTTCCCCGACCTCAACGCCTCTTCCGCAGCCTACCGCATGATGATGGAGATGGGTGCCGGAGAGGCCATCGGCCCTATTCAGATAGGACTCAACAAACCGGTCCACTTCATATCCGTAGAAGCCCCTGTCCGTGAAATAGTAAACCTGGCCACAGTGGCCTCCATGGACGCCGCCATATACCTCAAGGCAGGCAACTGCATGCTCGACAGATAACACTTTAACAACCAGATACACTATGCTTCAGAAAGGAGACAAAGCCCCGTACTTCGAGGGTCCCGACCAGAACGGCAACATCATCCGTCTCAGTGACTTTGCAGGACGCAGACTCGTCCTCTACTTCTACCCCAAGGACAGCACTCCCGGCTGCACTGCCGAGGCATGTGACCTCAGGGACAACTATCAGCGGTTTCTCGACCTTGGCTATGCCGTAGTGGGTGTCAGCAAGGACAGCACCGCCTCACACCAGAAGTTCATCGCCAGGTATGAACTGCCTTTTCCCCTCATCTCCGACCCTGAGACCGTCATCCTGCAAGCCTACGAGGCCTGGGGCGAGAAAAAGAACTACGGCAAGGTAAGCATGGGTACCCTCCGCAAGACCTACGTCATAGACGAGAACGGCGTCATCACCGACATCATCACCAAAGTCGATACCAAGAACCACACTTCTCAGATTCTGAAATAAATAGACATGAAACGAACTATACTTTTCCTTCTGATCGCTGTTGCGGCTGCCGCATGTTCTCCCGGAGCCTTCGCCGCGACTGCCGAAAGCACCAAGCCTTTTGTCATTCCTGAGCTGAAGACCTGGGAGGCAGGCAAAGGAAACCTGACCATTTCCGGGACGATGCGGATAGCCGTACCGTCCGGAAACGGAGAGCTGCTGCAGATAGCAGAAATGCTGGCCGATGACTGGAACACTGTTGCCGGTTTTAAGCCGAAGATTGTCACAGATAAGGCTGGAAAAGGAGACATCATCCTGGAAATCAAGACTGACAGGGCATTGGACAAGCTCAGCGGCGGCAGCACCGAGAGCTACTCACTCAGTATCTCCGACCGCGTGCGGCTTTCCGCCTCAACTGCCCGCGGCGTGTACTGGGGGACGCAGACCCTGCTGCAGCTGGCTGACCGCGCCCTGCAGGCTGACGCTGAGACCGAAGGCATTGACCTGAGCTGCGGCAGGATTCTCGACTGGCCCGACTACGGCATCCGCGGCTTCATGATGGACTGCGGCCGCAAGTACATCCCGATGAGCTACCTGCGCAAGCTCTCCCGCATCATGGCCTACTACAAGATGAATACCCTCCAGATTCACCTCAACGACAACGGCTTCAAGCAGTACTTCGGAGGGGACTGGGACCGCACCTACGCAGCATTCCGCCTCGAGTGCGACACCTACCCCGGACTTACCGCCCGTGACGGCCATTATACCAAGGCCGAGTTCATCGACTTCCAGGAGGAGTCCGCAGGCATGTACGTGGAGATTATCCCGGAGATAGACGTGCCCGCCCATTCCCTGGCCCTCACCCGCTACATGCCGGAGATAGGCTCCGAGGAGTACGGCATGGACCATCTGGACCTGTTCAAGCCCGAGACCTACGAGTTCGTGGACGGCCTCTTCAAGGAGTACCTCGAAGGGAAGGAGCCGGTCTTCCGCGGCCCCAAGGTGCACATAGGTACCGATGAATATTCCAACAAGGACAAAGAGGTCGTGGAAAAATTCCGCTACTTCACCGACCACTACATCCGCCTCGTCGAGAGCTACGGCAAGCAGGCCGTAGTCTGGGGTGCGCTCACTCACGCTGACGGAGAGACCCCGGTCAAGTCGGAGAACGTAATCATGAACGCCTGGTACAACGGCTATGCCGACCCCAAGCAGATGGTCGAGGACGGCTACAAGCTCATCTCCATACCCGACGGCCTGGTCTACATCGTACCGGCAGCCGGCTACTACTACGACTACCTCAACGAGAAGTACCTATACGAGAACTGGACTCCCGCCCACGTCGGTGACGCTGTTTTCGCCGAGCGCGACACGTCCATTCTCGGCGGTATGTTCGCCGTATGGAACGACCATGCCGGCAACGGTATATCGGTCAAGGACATCCACGACCGGCTCTTCCCCGCCCTGCAGACTCTGTCCGTGAAGATGTGGACCGGTGCGGAGACCTCCCTGCCCTATGCTGACTTCGACAGCACCCGCTACTTTGTGCGCGAGGCTCCCGGCATCAACTTCGCCGGCCGCATCGGTACTGAACCCGGCTGCGTACTGGAGATGGCCGAAGTGACTCCCGGCACCGTCATGCCCTATCCCGAGATCGGCTATGACTACACCGTCAGCTTCACCGTCGAGGGTGCAGCCGAGAAACCCGGTACAGAGCTGTTCCGCTCCGAGGATGCCGTCTTCTATCTCAGCGACCCGGTCAGCGGCATGATGGGCTTCGCCCGCGACGGCTACCTCAACACATTCCGATACAGCATCCAGGACGGCGACCGTCTCGAAGTAACTGTCAAAGGAGACAACCGCTCCACTACCCTGATCATCAACGGCCGCGTCATCGACCGCCTCGAGACCGAAAAGCACTGGCACAACGAAGGCGAGAGCGTGATGTACTACGTCCCCACCCTCGTATTCCCCCTGCAGCAGGCCAGAGACTTCCAGAGCCGCATCACCAATCTGAAAGTCTACAACCACTAGAACTGGCGGGCGAGATTGACCATCTCGATGGCGGTGGTCATGGCATCGAAGCCTTTGTTACCGGCCTTGGTGCCTGCGCGTTCTACGGCCTGCTCAATGGAGTCGGTGGTCAGGACGCCGAAGATGACGGGGACGTTGCACTCCAGACCGACGTGGGCTATACCCTTGGTGGCCTCATTGGCGACCATATCGAAGTGAGGGGTAGCCCCGCGGATCACGGCTCCGAGGCAGACGATGGCGTCGTACTTGCCGGAGAGAGCCATCTTCCTGGCCACAAACGGAATCTCGAACGCTCCGGGCACCCAGGCCACCTCGAGATTCTCCCCCGCACCGCCGTGACGCAGGAACGAGTCCTCCGCCCCGCCGAGCAGCTTGGAAGTGATGAATTCGTTGAAACGGGCCGCTACGATGCCTATCCTCTGGCCGGCGGCTGACAGATTGCCTTCTATTACTTTCATGGTTGACTTTGTATTTATTGTTTTCTATTTCTACTTAAAGTGCTCCTTCTGCTCGAAATGGAGGAGGTGGCCCATCTTCTTGTACTTGGTGTACATGTAGGCCTCGTTCTTCTCGTTGCAGGTCATCTCGATGGGGTCGCGGCCCACCACCTCGATACCGTAGTGGTCCAGGCCGAAGATCTTCATCGGATTGTTGGTCATCAGTATCAGTTTCCGGATGCCGAGGTCGGAGAGGATGGCGCCGCCGACATCGTAGTCGCGAAGGTCAGCCTTGAAGCCTAAGGCCAGGTTGGCCTCCACGGTATCCATGCCCTGGTCCTGCAGCTCGTAGGCCCGCAGCTTGTTGATCAGCCCGATGCCGCGTCCCTCCTGCCGCAGGTAGAGCAGCACTCCGCGTCCGGCCTTCTCGATACGTCTGAGGGCCTCGGACAGCTGCTCGCCGCAGTCACAGCGCAGTGAGCCCAGTACGTCTCCGGTCAGGCACTCCGAGTGCATCCGGCACAGCACCGGTTCGGGAGTGGTGATGTCGCCCTTGACTATCGCCAGGTGATGCTCCTTGGTGATGCGGTTGACGTAGCCCATAATCCGGAAGTTGCCGTACTTCGTAGGCAGGGCCGCGTCCGTCACCTTCTCCATCCACTTCTCGTGGTGCTTGCGGTAGGACACTAGGTCGTCCACGGTGATAATCCTAAGACCGTGCTCTGCGGCGAAGGCTATCAGCTCGGTAGTGCGCATCATGTCCCCGTCCTCCCGCATGATCTCGCAGCACAGACCGCACTCCTCCAGTCCGGCGATGCGCATCAGGTCCACAGTGGCCTCAGTGTGCCCGCGGCGCTGAAGCACTCCGCCCGGACGGGACTCAAGCGGAAACATGTGTCCGGGACGGCGGAAATCCTCAGGCCTGGCATCCGGCTCCACCGACTTCATCGCAGTGATCGACCGCTCAATGGCCGAAATACCCGTACCGGTCGAGACGTGGTCGATGGACACGGTGAAGGCCGTGCAGTGATTGTCGGTATTGTGCGAGACCATCTGTCCCAGACCCAGCTTTTGGGTCAGAGCGGAGCTCATCGGCATACATATCAGGCCCTTGCCGTAGCAGGCCATAAAGTTGACATTGGCAGTGGTAGCGTGACGGGCGGCGCAGATCAGGTCTCCCTCATTCTCCCGGTCCGGGTCATCGATGACCACTATTATCTGTCCCTGGCGGAGAGCCTCCGCCGCCTCGTCGATAGTATTGAATTTGCGTTCCATATTTTTTAAAATCCGTATTTTCTTAAAAATTCTTCGGTAAGCCCTCCCCCGGCAGCACCCTTGTCCTGTACCGGTTCAGCGGAAGCATCTCCGAAAGCCAGCAGCCGCTCCACATACCGGGCCAGCATGTCCACCTCTACATTCACCGGGGAGCCGGGGCGAAGCAGTTCCAATGTCGTGGATGCCATGGTATGGGGAATGAGCGAGACCGTAAAACAGCCGTCTGCATCCGATACCGAGGCGACCGTAAGGCTCACCCCGTCGATGGTCACCGACCCCTTCCGGGCGATATAGCGCAGGATATCCCGCTGCACCGACACCCTCATGAGCACGGCTATACCTTCCCGCGTAAGGGCCGCCACCCGTCCGCAGGCATCCACATGCCCCGAGACGATATGTCCGCCGAAACGGCCGCCACAGGCCATGGCCCGCTCCAGATTGACCTTCGAGCCTGGTCTCAGACTGCCCAGGGAAGTATGCCGCAGCGTCTCCGGCATTGCGTCAGCCGTAAAATGCCCGCTGCCAGGAATCACCGTCAGGCAGACCCCGTTGACCGCGATACTGTCTCCCGCCGCAGTGCCTTCCAGCACCCTGGAGGCCTCGATGTCGAGCACCACCCCGGAACTGCCTCCCCGGATGGAGCGCACTGTACCGGTCTCTTCTACTATTCCTGTAAACATCTTATGTCGTATTTACTTGAAAATCCGTGAATCAATATATCCTCCCCCAGCATCCGCACCGATTCTATCCGTACGCCGCACGCATCCGCCATTGCCCCGAAGCCTTCCCCTCCGACAGGACCTTTCGCCGCACGCCCTCCGACGAGCTTCGGAGCCGCAAAGACGTAAAACTCGTCCGCAAGGCCATCCCGCACCATACTCCAGTTGAGCTCCCCTCCGCCCTCCACGAGCACCGAGTCGAGTCCCATTGCCCCGAGCTTGCCCAGCATGTCGACCAAATCCACCATTCCGTCGGCAGAGCAGCGGCAGAGCAGCGTCTCCACGCCACGGAAACTCAGCGCTTCGAGTCTCCGGACAGGGGCCGAATCCGTATGGGCCAGCACCGTGCGGTACTCCGAAGCTGTCCGGACCAGCCGACAGTCCGCGGGCATGGAGGCCTTCGAATCCACAATGATCCGCACCGGCTGACGCATACCTTCCACACGGCAGTTGAGCATAGGGTCGTCAGCCAGGACAGTACCGGCACCGGCCACTATGCCCATGTACCGGCCCCGCAGCTCATGTACCAGACGGCGGGACTGTTCCTCGCTCACCCACTTCGAGTCGCCCGAGGCAGCCGCGATACGCCCGTCGAGAGTCATCGCCCATTTGAGCACAACCCAAGGACGGCGCGTAGTTATGTACTTGATGAATATACGGTTGAGATGACGGGCCTCAGCCTCGAGCACCCCTGAGGTCACTTCGATGCCGTGTTCCCGCAGGATGGCGGCTCCGTGTCCGGCCACTAAAGGGTTCGGATCAGTCATGGCCATGACCACCCGGGATATACCGGCCGCGATGACGGCATCCGTGCAGGGCGGCTGCTTGCCGTGATGACAGCAGGGCTCGAGGGTCACATACATCGTCGCACCCTCGACAGACTCACTGCATGAAACCAGCGCATCCCGCTCGGCGTGCAGGCTGCCGTAGACGTGATGCCAGCCCTGAGCGAGCACCCGGCCGTCCCGGACAATCACCGCCCCCACCATCGGGTTCGGCCCCACGCGCCCCCTGCCGCGCTCAGCCAGCGCGAGAGCCATCCGCATGTATTTGATATCTTCGTCGTTACACATAACAAAAAACCCGAATACCACAATGGTACTCAGGGCAGTCTGTCATTCCGACAATCACAAGCACCGGCACCGCTTCCACGGCTCCCGGCCAAGACCTCTCTTCCATCCGGACTGTCACCGTCGGTATCGGAATTTCACCGATTCAGTCCCTGATTATCAGGGAGTCGCGGACTGTCACCGCCGGTAGGGAATCGCACCCTGCCCTGAGAGATATTCTTATTGGACGGCAAATATAGAAAATTTTTACAAACTTTGTAGCCGCTTATGAGAGAAATACGACACATCATCATCACCGACCCGCACGACTGCTGCGGCTGCACCGCCTGTGCGTCGGACTGCCCCAGAGGCAGCATCACCATGAAAGAAAATTCCGAAGGCTTCCTCTATCCCTCTGTGGATGAGAGCACCTGTATCGAATGTGGGCTTTGCGTCAGGGTCTGCCCCGTCATCACGCAGTTCCCCGCCCGAAGGCCGCTCGAGGTCCATGCCGTGAAGCACCCGGACGGAACGGTCAGGGACGGCAGCGCCTCGGGAGGGGCATTTCCCCTGCTGGCCTCCGCCATACTGGAAGAGGGAGGCCTCGTCTTCGGCTCCCGCTATGACAATGCCCATGAGGCGGTCCACGACAGCGCCGGCACCCCTTCGGAAGCGGCGGCATTCATCGGTTCCAAATACCTGCAGAGCCGGATGGAGGACTGCTGCGGGAGGGTCAGGACGGCTCTGCGCGAGGGACGTCCGGTGCTGTTCACCGGTACCCCCTGCCAGGTGGCGGGCCTCAACCATTTTCTTGCCTCCGGAGCCGGAAAGACCCCGACAGACCGACTGCTGACGGTGGATCTCATCTGCCACGGAGCGCCCTCGCCGGGGGTATGGAGGCGGTACCTCGCGGAGGAAAAAGCCGCCCTCGAGGCTCAGGGCTACAGTGATGTGAGCATAGAAGAGGTCCGCTTCCGCGACAAGGAGGAGGGCCGCGCCGGATGGAAAGGCTACAATTTCAAGATATTCTTCCGCGCCACGGACCCCTCGGGAGTCCCCTGCCGCCCCGTGTTGAGCGAAAAAGGCAAGGCGGAGAACCTGTTCATCCGGGGATTCCTGGCAGACTTCTATTCCCGCCCGAGCTGCTACCGCTGCCCCGCCCGGGAGTTCCGCAGCGGCAGCGACCTGACCATCGGCGACTTCTGGGGTATCGGGGACCTCCGTCCCGACTTCGACGACGACAGAGGAGTCAGCGCCGTCCTCGTCAACACAGAAAAGGGACGTGAATTCTTCTGCCGCCTCAGCTGCACCCGCCTGCCTATGACCTATGGGGACGTCCTGCGCCGCAACCGCTGCCTGGAGACATCCGTAGACGAGACCGCACGCCGCGCGGATTTCTTCGCCTCCGGGGACCCGGTGCATGATACGGTGCGAAGACTGCTGTAAATATAATATAAAAAAAAGTCTCCGCACTGTCTGGCAGTACGGAGACTTGTCTTTAGCGAGTGTGAACTAGCGGATGATGACCACCTGGTTGCACTCTGCCTCGAAAGGCTGCTCGCCGGCATCAGTGCCGCGGTATTTCAGTCTCTCAGCAGGAATACCGGCCTCAACGAGATAGTCGTTGACAGTCTTGGCACGCTTCAGGGAGAGAGCCTCGTTGTGGCTCTTGCTGCCAGTCTGGAAATCAGCATAACCGGTAATCTCATATACATGGTCAGCGGGACCGGCGAGAATCTCCTTTGCCAGTACATCCAGACGGGTGCGGCCCTCGTTGTTCAGGATACCGTAACCATAGTCGAAGAATACCATGTCAGTAGGAGCGGCTACAGTCTCAACGGGACGGTTGCGCAGTTCCTTGATCTCGCGCTCGGCGTCAACAAGACGGCTCTCTGCAGCCTTGGTCTCGGCCTCAGCCTCAGCTATCTGATTGCGGAGCTCTGCCTCAGCGGCCTCAGCCTCGAGGGCAGCCTTCTCGGCCTCACGCTTCATGCTCTCAATGTCATCCAGAGTATAACCGGCGGCACCGCGTACGAAGTCACGCTTGCCGAAGCGGTAGGTAACACCCACAGACACATTGCCCATGTGGAGGAAAGCCCCCTGGTTCCTGGTGCGCACGGGGCTCAGGCTGGACATACCCAGCAGGCCCTTCAGCTCCAGGTTGATGTCGATGCTCGGAGATACGCGGAAGCGGTTCTGGAGTCCGTATGCGAATACGAAGTTGCAGGCAGCGCCGTGAGTTCCGCTGGCATTCTGCGAAGCGTCTGTGAAGTTGGTGGCCATAACACCCATTCCGGCGTAGGGAATCGCGTAGTAGATACGGTCTTCCTTGTATCCGCCGATCCAGTTCGACAGGTTGATCATTCCGTCAACGTGAACTGCGAGATGAGGCCATTTAACGGTCTCGAGGGCACTGTTCACAGTTGCGTATGTACCGCCCTGGAAATGTGCGCGGGCACCTACTACGGGATGGAGCCACTTGGTCACGGACAGCTCGCCGAAGCCCTGGAAATACTTGCCCGGCTCACCCAGGCTGGTATGACTGAAGAAAGCGGCACCGGTTCCACCGCCGACAGTGATTTCCCAATTATCCCAGAAACCATTGGTTACAAAGCCCTTGAAGCTCGGTTTGGGTGATACCTCCTGCCCGGAAGTCTCCTGGGCACACAGTGTCCCGAAAGACACCAATAAAGCGGCTGCTACGGCCGCCACGTAATAACGTCTCATGTTGGTTTTGTTTTTAATAAGGTGATGTTTATATTATTTTTCTCTTATTTCCATTTGCTCTCATCTACTTTATCAAATACAAATGTAGTAAAAGTCCGCCAACATGCAAAACTTTCTGTCATTTTATGCTGCCAAACTGGTCCGCCGACACAAAATCACCCTGCCGACAACGTCGCCGTTTCAACAAAAATCCCGCTGGCTCCGACACTGATGGAGCCAGCGGGATTCCGGTCTCATCCTGCATTTTTGCCGGCAGACCGCTACAGCAGCAGCGAGCGGATGCCGTCCACGATGTAGCGGGCATCCTCGTCGGTGACGCAGGGGCCGCTCGGCAGGCAGAGACCCACCCTGAAGAGGGACTCGCTCACGCCGTTGAGGTAGGCCGGGCAGTCCGCGTACACCGGCTGGCGGTGCATCGGCTTCCACAGAGGGCGGGACTCAATGCCCAGGGCGTCCAGGCCGATGCGGAGGGCCTCCACGTTGGCATTAGGCTCGCAGTCCGTGTGCGTCGTGTCGGCCGCGTGGGTCACGCCGGCGGCGCCTCCCACCGCACCCTTTATGGCGTTGCGGTAGGCATTCTCCTGACCCTTTATGCGCAGCTCCGGGTCGACGGTCACAGTGTTCAGCCAGTAGTTGCTGTCGTAACGGGACGACGGGTTCTCGTGGAGGATGATGCCGTCCACGTCCTTCAGCAGTTCCCTGTACAGGGCGCACATATGCTTGTGATGGGCGATGTGTGCGTCCGCCACCGTCATCTGACCCCGGCCGATACCCGCACAGATGTTCGACATGCGGTAGTTGTAGCCGATGCGCTCGTGCTGGTAGTAGGGATAGGACTCCCGGGCCTGGGTAGCGTAGAACATGATCTCGTTCTTGGCAGCCGCGTCGGGGCAGATGAGAGCGCCGCCGCCCGAGGTCGTAATCATCTTGTTGCCGTTGAACGACAGCACGCCGTACCTGCCGAACGTGCCCAGCACCCGGCCGTCGAACCTGGAGCCGAAGCCCTCCGCAGCATCCTCTATCACCGGGATACCGTAGCGGCCGGCTATCTCCATTATCTCATCGATCCTGTAGGGCATGCCGTACAGAGCCACAGGGACGATCGCCTTGGGAGCCTTGCCCGTCCTGGCTATACGGTCCTTGATCGCCTCCTCCAGCAGTCCGGGATCCATATTCCAGGATTCTTTTTCCGAATCCACGAACACCGGCCGCGCCCCCAGGTAGGTCACCGGATGAGACGACGCGCAGAACGTGAAGCTCTGCACAACCACCTCATCCCCGGGCCCAACCCCGCAGGCTATCAGCGCCAGATGCACCGCCGCCGTACCCGCCGAAAGGGCCACCACCTCCTTACCCTCGCCCACAAACTTCCTCAGGTCGTCCTCAAACCCGTTCACATTGGGCCCCAGAGGAACCACCCAGTTGGTATCGAAGGCCTCCTGTATGAAGGCCTGCTCCGCCCCGCTCATGTGAGCAAGGCAGAGGTAAATACGTTTTGCCATAAAATTGCTATGATTTTTATTTACTCTGTATACAACATTCGGAACATTCGCCTGGTATCCTTTAACGAGTTGGGATACTCACTAGGGATAAAACCACACTTAGAATAAAATGTATAAGTGTTGTATGGGTCTGTAACCAATGCGTCTACTGTCAAAAATTGACAACCGGCTAATGTTTGGGACTGAGCCCTCTCTACTATCATCTCCACTATCGCCCGCCCCAATCCCATTTTCTGGTACGCATGATTTACTGCAAGATATGCTATTGCCAACGCTGGATAATGCAACTTGTCAAGAAACAAATCCCGATATTCAAACCCACCATCTGAGAATCTCTTTCTCATCCCGTCCACAATATCGGTCTTGTCTTCATAGTCCATTTCCAAAGAGTCAAAACTAAGAGCAAACAAAGCCAGCACCTCTTCTATCTACTTCCACACAATATTCCAATCTTTAAGAATCTCCTTATGCTTACGGATTAATTCCAAATCCTGTTCATTCAATTTACCGGAATAGACCCTACGCAGAATCTCTCTTAGTTCTTTTGCATACTCGCCTCTGACAGGCTCTCTCTTTGAATTAATTCCCAACATAACATTCTCCTTTTTAATTCAACTCTCAGCAAAGATAAATACAATCCGCGCAAATTCCAAAACAAAATACCTGACAATCAAAACTTTTTGACGAAAGTGGCAAAACCGCGACTTCCGTCAGTTCGTACCGTCGAACGGATGTGTCGTGGCCTCGCTCTCGAACGCGATATCCTCCCGAACAAAGACCTTAATGACCCTCAACAGCAGTCTATTTCCTCACGCAGCAAGTCGCAACACATAAAACGCTGCCGCAAATGCTGTCCACGATCAATCAGAAATGCATCTTTTTCCTCATCCTCCGAATCATACACAAGATTAAAACCATTTCTTCTATAAAAATCGATAACCTTCTCCTCATTCATAGCATCTACAATAAGAAAACGGCAGCCCGTCTTGTTCGCAGGATGAGTAAACCAGTCCTTGATATAGTTCAGAACCTGAGTACCCACATTCAATCCCCTAAAACACCTGTCCACCCCCATCTGACCAATCAGGACCGCCGGATAACTCCGCATCCGTTTTGGGTTTGGAATCCTGCGCTGCATACGGTTCCGGAACCGGCTTGGAAGCATTGCGGCCTTTACACTATCATTTGACACTGTGAATATGCATACGATACGGCAATCCGCATCATCCGTCACAAAAGCATACGTTTTAGTAAGAAGCTCCTGCTCGTACAGATAATACGAATGTCGGAAAAATGCATCAATCTCGTTGTCTCCACAGATAAAATCACGAGTATTGACTTCAGGACTCAGTTTAACCAGAGCACACCTGTCAGTCAAGTCGAAATCCCAGCCCCTCATGCTCTCTCACAAATTTTTTAGATTTCTCCCAAAGTCTGTCAATATAATCGTAATAATCCACCGGCCTCACTCTCCTTGGAAGCCTGTTCACTCTCTCCACTTCCCGCAGGAAACGCTCCGCTGACTTTCCGGTCAACACCGGCAAGCTTCTAAAAGGCAATGACATACTTCTTTATTTTTAATTATGTTATCATTTACAAAAGTATGCACAATTCTTGTCCTTTCCAAAACAAAATGCCTGACAACCAAAACTTTTTGACGAAAGTGGTAAAACGTTTTAAGGTACATACTTCAAGAAGGACTTTTACCCAATAAACAATGTCACATTAGGCAATTATTCGTTAGCGTATAGATTTGTCATTTTCATTTTATTCACCTCTACCTAACTTTCACATTACAATTTCAACCATCATAACGCAGCACTATCGCTCCATGTGATCTATTATATAGTGATATCGGTCTTCGGTAGAAATCACCTTTCCATCATCGTCCACAACACAAACACCGCCATTTTTCAAAGCAGTTTTCCACATTCTGGCCTTAGGCCATTTACCATGCTGGTCCATCAAATAAGGTACAGCTAAAAAGCCCTCTTTAAAAACACGTTCAAATCCCTCCGGGGAATATAAATTAGGAATATTTGACTCCAATAGTTTTATAGCTTCACGCACGTCATACAGTAATTTATCATAACGACATTGCACGTCATTATCATATTTCATATTTGGCACAAGTCCTTTTCTACGTGCTAAGCGATATGAGTGTAGGGCATTAAGCGTTATTTTGATACTATCCTTAATTATTGGAGGCGTTGCGAGACGGACTGCCTCAGAATAATTTACCACGTGGATTATCTCTGGGGAATTGTCATTGTCCGGTTCCAAATCATCCATCATGCACGTAACAGACGCTAGTTGAATCTTAGCTTCATCCATATCGGTTGAAAAATAATCCAAGCCTCCTCGCGTTTGAAGACTCACCTTAAAGGAACTATCCTCCAGTTCGCGGACCATTTTAATCAAGACGCGTCCTTTCGCCAAATCCTGTACGCCCCATGTATATTTGGGTGTATTGAGCATATTTTGCAAAATAAGATGACGAACACCCATTTGTTTTATTGCTTTAGCCGCAAGGACGCCGGAAACAATATAAGTGACATCATCTGCGCCACGAAACGCAAAATGATGTGGGACATTAGGTTCAATTGGCTTTCCTGTAGCCGCTATGTATCGCACTGTATCAAAATGTTCTTTGAGATTTTCCAATAGAGTGTTTTTTCCACGGCCATCCAATTCATCAAACCACCAAAAGCTTAAAGCATGCCAACATATATTCAATGTGCGTTCATGAATCTGCGCTAAGCGCAATACATCCTTCGTCCCGGAATAAGTGCGGACCAACATCGGTTTCGCGTTATGCCTTATAGCTTGATACTCAATTTCAGAATTGACCGGAACGCCACCTCCATTTGATTTACCTTCCCAACTTTCTCCGAAATTAGACTGGGTTAATTGAGAGCTTCCTATTGACAAAACATCCAGCAGTTTTGAAGCAGCCAAATCCTTGCACCATGAGTTATATTCTTTTAATGCCTCCTCGCGATTCTCACTATAAGGCCCTGAATGTGTCCTGATTATTGGCAGTGAATGCTTTCTATACGCGTAGTTTAATCGTGCTATGTAAGAATCATTGTCCTTGCCACATTCCTCATAACCATAGTGGTCTTGAATTGGTTCTAACCTCCAGTATTCTCTTTCAATTAGTTTTTTTGAAAAATCCCAACGCATCTTATCATAGTAATTATCACTTACCAATGACTTTGGAAGCATATTCTCAGGGACGCCATACATTCGAAGTGAAACAACAGGTGGCTCATTGCCTGGAAAAACCAAAATTCGATTATTAGTCTTCTTTGAAACCAGCCGGCAGGCATCCGGTAAACCTGCGAAAGACAGTTCCTTAATTGGACCGCCCTGTTCTGCCAACATATTATCAGAACGCAACAATTCATATATCGTCATAAAATAATCGTATCCATCCGCAGGATCCATACGATAACTAAATCCTATCCGGTTAATATTGTTGCTGTCTATCCAATGCCTAAAAAGACTGTAATTATTAATTTTATTTAGATTCTCTACGGCCTCACCGATTTCATTATTTGCTATTATAACTTTATACCCGCAATCCCGCAGAAGATTCGCCATAGTGTAGATTCCCATTGTATGGGCGTCTATACTTGTCTTGACAAAACCAAACACATCGTTTGACATATTTTTATTCGCCATATATTATATAATCTATGATTTCTTCTTTAGATTTTCCCCAAAGCCCAAGATTCTTTAATGTACGGCCTTCAGCGTGAAAGTCCCTACCAAGAAGAACCTCAATAATATTAATCATTGACTCCAATAAGGGAACTTTTACACCTGCGGCCTTCCCCAGCTCCATAATGGGGAGCACACCTGTCGGTATATCTTCTGTCAATTGACGGGTAAAAATGGTTCCAGGGGCCTTTATATCATGATAGGCAGGGTTGTTCTTCATACGTTCGCACAAAGTTTCTCCTCGTGTATCTTTATACGCATACTTTATCCACTCATTAACACTTAATAAATCTTGCCCATACGCTTTACCTACAGCTAAGCGCTCAGTATCAAATGCTTCTATGAAACCTGCCACTTGCTCTGTCATGTCACGATAAAACCAAAACTGACTTTGGCGCTCTATTGTCGCTGCATTGAAAAGGCAAACACATGGATGAAACATTGAACCAATATTTTCCAAACTTGTACATAAGACGTTATTGGCCTTCTCAAAACAAGGAAAAATCTCACTGGCCCTTTTTATGACACAGTCAGTATCTGATGCAGGAAGAGCCGCTAGAAGGACTTCATCTTTTACACCTATAATGTTAACTCTCCCATTTGAAATCAAGCGGCAGGCGTAAACCAATGTCTGAGCCTCCCCCAAAAAGTAACGGTACTTAACACCACATTCTTTCAGAACTTGCTTAAATACCAATGCTCCGCAGGTTCTACCTGGGTTCAGTATAATCATCATTCCATCGCTAATATATGGTGCAATACTTCTAGCTATATCCACATGAGCATTTGCAACAGTTGTCACCATTACTATTTCTGCATTCTTTACTGCTTCCTCTATGCTGGTTGTAAAACAATGTATTTCACCAAATCCTACAATACGCCCTGTTAATTGGATTCCACGTTTTCTTTTAAGTTCTTCTATTTTCGGCAAACTCCTATCATATAAATAAACCTTATAGCCTTGAAGGGCCAAATATCCAGCAATTGCCTGACCTCCGTTACCCGCTCCTATAACTGTTATTTTCATAACTTAACACAATTAGATCACAAATTATTTAATAGAATATATAAGCCTCAAAAGAATGAATATTCGTATTTTAATTTGGAATAACACCATTCTGATGCATTCTGAATAACGCCCGTATTTCCAGATTTATTCTTGTTAATACAAATTATGCTTCATGATATCATTCCCTTCTGCATCCAGAACAGCAATGCTGTTATTGGCATATTCTAGTTTCCGCTGAACTTCGTCTTCTGAATTTCCGACAACAAGGAAACCTGCTACACGATCACTGCTTGTGTCACTTTTGCGGATGTTTGACGGAGCCAAACGATATGTAAAATAGCTGAAGATATCACCTCTTTTCTGTAATTCGTCAAATCCTTTTAACGAGACATACTCTCCAGGCCTGCAATACACATAGCTCATTATTGCATTGTTCCACTGCTTCTTAGGTTCAACATGTGGTTTTTTACCCATTACCATTTCTACATATACTTTCATAATATTAACACCACTTAACACCTGTATCAAATGATATTTTGACCCGCCTCCCATACGAGCGCTGAATTCCAACACATTATACTCATCTTCTTTGACAATCATTTGGATCAGCAGGGGGGTATCCTTAAGTTCCCACACATCTGCAATTCTTTGTGCTATTTCTTTGATACGACATTCATTGTAAGCGACAGGCGCGGGATAGTAACTTTGCACAATGGTGAAACTACTTGCGTTCTCCAGTATCTTTTTTGATGCAGTAATACACAGAAGCTTCACGACACCGTTCTCTACGTAAAAATCACACGAAAGCTCATTGCCGCTCTTAAATTCTTCAATTATAACGTCCCCTGATAAAGAATAACGGAATGCTTCACGCAGTGAATCTTCTAATTCTTCAGGGGCTGAAACTTTCTTGACGCCCTTTGAGCCATTACTGTCTACAGGCTTTACAACAAGCGGATAACTAAAGTGGTGCAGCTTGCCACTCCAATCTTTGTTTATGTATATAAACTTGGCCGTAGGAATTCCATTGGCTACCATCTTGTCTTTCATATAACGCTTATTAGTCAGATCTCTTACCTCCTGCTCGTTTAAATAGGAAGGCAGACCCAACTGATGGGATACATAAGCCATGGTTGAAAGAGGTTGATCTCCACAAGCGGTTAGTATATAATCAATTTTTTCCTCCTTGGCAGCTTTCAGCACAGCACTTCTGTCCATCGTGCTGATCTGAATAAACTTATCAGCATAAGCGACAGCTTTTACTTTATCACTCATGTCCACAAGGATTATCTCTACCTCCTTATTAAAATATCTGCGAAGCTCCTCTATCAATGCGCATTGATCATTGCCTCCTGCCAAAACCATTATCTTTTTCATTGTAGATACAATTTAATTATTACCGGTGAAAGGGCCGGTGGTTAACACAATGTCCTTTGAAGACAATACATTCTTAATTGTCATATAAACTATTTTAATATCAAGTCCTAAAGAACAATTGTCCACATACCAGACATCAAGTTTAAATTTCTCTGTCCAAGTCACTTTGTTTCGACCATTTACTTGTGCCCAACCCGTAATTCCAGGCCTTACTTCGTGCCTTCTGCGCTGCTCACTATTATACAGAGGCAAATATTTGGGCAAAAGTGGACGCGGCCCTATTAATGCCATGTCCCCTTTCAGGACATTGATTAATTGCGGCAATTCATCTATTGATGTTTTACGGATGAAGGCACCGACTTTAGTAAGGCGTTGAGCTTCTGGCAAGAGATTGCCGGAAGCATCACGCTCATCTGTCATTGATTTGAACTTGATAACTTTGAATAACTTCTCATCTTTACCAGGACGCTCTTGGGTAAAAAAAGCACCGGCGCCTTTATTGGCGAAATGAAGCCAGATAGCAATTATTGCAATAATCCACCATATGCACAACAGGACCATAAACACTATGATGAAATCAAAAAATCGCTTGAAAAAATGCTTATACATAATTTAGACTATGACATAAGATTTGCTACTACTGTTTCAAATTGTGCAGACAATACTGCATAATCAAATTTATGGGCTACTGTTTTAATCCGGTCACGCATAGAAGCTATTTCCTCCGAAGAGAGCTGAGCCAATCTTAAAATCGCATCTGCATACTTCTGAGGTGTATCCAAATCATCTGCTAAACCAATATTATTTCTGGTTATTTCGCAATAATTAAGTTTTATATTGCAAAGTATCGGCTGACCTGCCGCCAAATACTGAAAGAACTTTCCAGAACTTACACCGAACAAACCAAAGTTTTTCTGATAGTTCATCACGTTAATTGAGGCGTGCGATACAATATCCGCGACTTCACAGAACGGGACATGTTTCTGCTTAAAAAGCACATTACGAAGATTATTATCCCGACAATATTTTTCCAGACCTGCACGATCCGGGCCATCTCCTATGAGTATGAATTTAATGCGATCATTACATTTAAGGATTTCAGCTGCATCTATCAAGTCCTTAACATGATTGACCAGTCTTATCGATCCAAGATATACAACCTTGACAATATCATTTCTTAACAAATCTTGATCATGTGCAGGATAATCCTTTCTGTACTGCGCGAAAGTAGCCAGGTTGACGCCATTGTTTATGTATGAAATCTTATCTTCCGATATTTTTCCACCATTGCCTGTCAGCCAACCTCGTTCTTTTAGATAGTCTACCCCTCCCTCAAAAGTAAAGATTATTCTGTCACCGCGCTCATACATCTTCCGCTCAACATGATAGAAGAACTTTACTATCGGGCTGGACGCTTTCATCAGGCCAAAACGGACAAATGAATCAGGCCATAAGTCCCAGGCTTCCGTTATTAGTTTTGCTTTTAACTTTTTCGCGCACCATACAATCGGATAGTCAAACGGTGCATGTATATTGAAAAGAATAACATCCGGTCTTTCGAATCTTTTTCTGAGGCGCAGTATCCCCCAAGCAAATTTCCATATGGATATTCCTCTCTTAATATTGCTCTCACCATAAGGCATTGCAGCAATGCGGGTATACGTTATCCCTCCATGTTTTTCGCTTACATACTTTTGCCCTTTTCGAATAACCGCCCCATCCTCCGGGACTCTTTTTCTGTCTGCGAAAAAAACACGGACAAAATATCCTTTTTCCGTCAGATATTTCGCAAATTCATAGTGTCTTGGATTACTGACTCTTTCAGGAAGATCCGTATAATAGTTTACAATCCAGACTGTTCTCATTATTTCCATGCATTAAGCACATCCACCACTTTTGCCAACTCCTCATCTGTCATTACAGGACTCATCGGCAGACTGAGTTCCTCCCTGTGTATTTTCTCAGTAATCGGGAATGACATACT
>CALUSM010000024.1 GCA_944323445.1 uncultured Bacteroidales bacterium | reverse complement strand
TGGCTAGAGCGCCTGCCTTGCAAGCAGGAGGTCAAGGGTTCGACTCCCTTGCTCTCCACAAAAAAAGGAGTCATCATGCGATGGCTCCTTTTTTTGTGGAGAGCAAGGGAGGAAAATGCGCAGCATTTTCTTTTCCTACCCCCATCCAAACCTTCCCCGAGGGGGAAGGCTTGGTCGCTTCGTGCCGAAGCTCCGAAAGGGGCTTGCGGTTCGGGAGGGGTTCTTTTGTTTGGGCGACGGGGTGCTCTGGGGCACGTTTTGGGTGCGTTTCAGTTTGCGGCCGCTGGCTGGCGCCTTGCGGATGGGTGACATGCGTGTGTTACCCTCTCTTTTTTTCTGCACTTCGCAACTATATTTTCTCGGGCTGATGTGCTTTTTATAAAGCCTTGACTCCCAGTGAGTTTAAAATAGTACCCCCTGCCGTAAGCATTTTGAGAAGCCTTACGGCAGGGGGTTACATTTAGAACATCCTGATTGTCAGTCTTAAAGCAAACTTACATCAGCCCGACAATAAGTCGTTGAGTACTGGCTGGTAGGTAAGTAGGGCGGGTGCGGGTTATCGCTCGAGGGTGATGTGGTATTCCGACCAGTTGTCGTTTTCGCTGAGGCGGCGTGAGCCCTGTGGGCTGTCATCGACTATCAGTATCCTCGTGCCTGTGCTGCAGGCGAATACTCCGGCCTGCTCGTAGATGCGGCGCTCATATTTCCGCCATTCGTCCTTCTTCATTTTCCTGCGGTCCCAGTCGTAGCGGATGATGGGGGCGGACTTCTGCGTCAGGCCCACTGACTCGAAGACGAAGTTGTTCTCAGTGTCCATCGCCTTGGAGGTGATCCGGGCATTCGTATTCACTTCTCTTCCATGAAAAGTTTCCCATTTACGTAGTCGAGGGCATCCTTAGTGAAGTTGTAGACGTCGCTCTCCTTGTTTTCAGCGCGGTCCATGAACTCCTTGTAATACTTGGCGGCGTTCTTCCAGTCCTTTAGGCGCTCGTAGCAATAGCCGAGGGAGGGGAGGACTGTCAGGCGCTCTTGGTCGTAGCTGCGGGCGGCGATGTATTTGTCGCGGGCCTCATCGAAACGTTCCTTCTTGACGAGCCAGTCTCCGTAGGCTGAGTAGAACCGGTACATTGCGTCCGGGTCGGGCTGCAGCAGTTCTATGCCTTTCTCGAACATGCTCTGGGTGAGAGAGTCCCTGATGGTGACGCGGCCTAATGAGTAGGCGTAGTAGTAGACGCCGTCGATTTTCGTGGTATCGGCATGGTAGGCGTCTTCAAAGGCGTAGAGGGCCTTTACCGGGTCGGTCTCTAAGTAGTTCAATCCTAAGTAGAAATTTGTGCTGTAGGTGGAGTCTCCGAGGGCCCGCATCCGCTCGAAGAGTCTGAGGGACTCCGGGTAGGCCTTCTGGAGATAGAATGTCATGCCGCGTATTCCCAGTACGTTGAGGGAGGTATCCCGCTTAAGGTATCTGTCGGTCATGTACATTATTTCTCCGTATTCCTTCCGGCGCAGCAGGATGCTGGATGCCTTGTCGATGACCTTTTCGTTGTAGGGATTGAGCCGCAGGGCCTCCCGATAGCAGACCAGGGCCGAGTCCGGCTGCCCGAGCATGTTCCAGCTGTCTCCGGCGAGGGAGACTATCGCGGGAATGCTGTCTACGGCCATTACCATCTCTGCATTTGCGATACAGTCCTCGTACAGGCCGCAGTAATAGTAGAGCATTGTCTGCTGCACCCTGAAATACAGGTTCACGGGGTCGATCATAGTGATTATCCCGTAGAGGTTCAGGGCCTCGGTCAGGTCTCCCTGCTGGATCCGGCAGTCGGCTATCTCGGCCATCACCGGCACCGGATTGGCCCTCCGGTCCAGTGCGACCACCGCCCCGAGAGCCTCCACCGCCTCGTCGTAGCGGTACATCTTCCTGAGGCACTGCGCCCTGCGGCTATGCAGCCCCTTCTGCACCATCCGCTCCCGCTCCGGCATTGCCGCCACCGCCACGGAGTCCTGCACGTCCACCGTTATGAGACTGTCCATCGCTGCCAGTGCCCCGATGTAGTCGTACCTTCCCATCATTCTGTCTATTTCCGCAAATATCTCATTGTCCTGAGGGGTGGCCGTGACTTGCCCCGCCGCTGGGACTGATCCGATTCCGGCTGTGAGCGCTCCGGCCAGAAGGATGATTTTTAGGAGGTTGTAACTTTTCATAGAGGATGATTTTGAATACTGCTACAAAAATAATTAATTTTTAGTTAATAGGAGTTTTTTTTCATCTTTTATGAGTCTGTTTTGATTTTTTGCCGGTAAACGACATCAGTTTAGTGCATTATGCTGACTGAGGGAATTACAGATTGTGAGGTGTTGTCCCCAGTCTGTAGTGCCTGCGGATGGTGTAAGGCGTTTAATTTTAGTATTTTATCTCAATTGGGCAGAAACAGACTTGCGGGAGATTAAATGCTCAGACCGTTCCGGACACGCGCTACAGCACCTTCTGTGGCAGGTGAGGGGAGACAGGTGCCCCGGAGTACCCATCAGTCTGTTTTGGGCGAAATTGAACAATTGTCAGAGCTATAGCGGCTTATGCGGAAATGTGGATTACAGACAGTAGGATTATGGGGAAATTCGCTATCTTTGAAATTTGGAAGAAAAAGATAAGTATGAATTTGGGCGTGATTATAGTAATAGCGGTGCTGACGGTGGCCCTGGCCCTCGTCTCTTATGCGTATTTCCTGTGCAGGGAGAACCTGAGGCGGGAGCGGAAGATGAATTCCGTGTTCTACGGACTGTCCAAGGACCTGGAGGGGGATACGTGGAGGCAGAAGGACACGATCCAGGGGCAGCGGGAGGAGATCGAGAGCCTGGCGGCGGAGGTCCGGGAGAGCAAGGCGATGGCGCGGATGCTGCGGCAGAGGCCCAAGGGCAGCGGGGAACTCATCGCTTTCACTGAGAAGCTGCTGCTGGTTACGGACGAGCTGGCCAATGTCTATCTCGAGAGCGCCGCGCATCCCCAGACGCTGGGCCGGAGGGTCAGGGAGGTGCTGGACTCGACCATCGCGGACAGGGGTACGTTCGGGCAGGTGGGCTCGCTGATGGAGGCCTCCTATCCGGGCTTTCTGAAAGGGCTTTACTCCGAATATCCGTGGATGACCGACCAGGACCGGCAGCTCGTGGCCCTTATGTGCTGCGGCATCTCCCCGAATGCGGTCAGCGTCATCATGGGAATGGACATGAACCGGCTCAGTAAATGGAAGACTCAGCTGGCCAAGAAGATGGGAAGTCCGGTGCGCCTGTCCAAGTTCCTCAATGAAAAACTTCTCGATTACAGTGTTTCCTTGTAAAAAGGAAAAAATATGCAATCTATTTCCTTATGAGAAGGAAAGAAACAGTAATTATTTGCTGTGATTGGAAAATGAATTCCTATCCTTGCAATAGGAAAAGTTGTGCGGATTTGTCGTATTGGCGGTGTTTTTCTTTAGAAGAAAAAACTTCCCGATATCAGTATTCAATCGATTGATTCATAGTGATTTGACTGTTTTGAAAAACTTCCATGGGCGTAAAATGAAGTGTGTTGAAAATCAGTAATTTACATTTTGGCGGAAGTTTTGTAACAAACGTAATGTGTTGGATATCATAAATTTGCCCTTATTTTAGGGAAGTTTTTTTTCCTTGCACCGCGCTGTCCACGCATCTAAATTTGCACTCGAACCGATAAAACCGAGTGCATCATGAGAACAACATTTCTGATCGTTATTCTGACAGCTTTTTATTCTGTCAGCTCCGCCCTGGCCGCACCGGTGCAGGACAGGGTGCAGGGGACTTTCCTCGGCTGCCGGTTGGGAGAGGACTTCCGGTCGGTGAGCAACCCTGAAAGATGGGAATGCCGGGGCTTCAACACTACATCCTCGCGGTGTGACGGATACTTCGCCGTGAACACCGGTCTGAACCCGAATGTCGTTTTCGGGGGCCAGACATGGAGCGAGTGCCGTTATTATTTCTCCGACCCGGGCCTTCTGTACAAGGTCCGTTTCTACGCCAATTTCTCCTACGAGGAACATGCACGGGCCCGCTACAGGACCGTCCTGAAAAATCTGGACGCAAGGTATCCGGAGGACTCCGGCTTTGAGCGGACGGTGACGGACGAATGGGAGAGGGAGATGCTGGAGTCGGTCACCTTTACCGACGAAGGCGGCCGCTCGTGCTCATTAGTGCTTCAGTACAGGCCCTCCGCCGGCGGGCGCATGTACTACTATGTCTTTCTGTACTACAGTGATGAAAGTCTGGAAACCGAGCGCAGCTCACAATATATGGAGGGTGCTGCGGTGACAGCCATAGCGGCATCCGCACAGACGGAAACACAGGGCCGCTTTCTCGGTCTGGAGCTGGGGCAGACCTACAGCGAAATGCTGGAGATTCCGGGACTCGGAGGCCGGAGCCGGGACTGCTGCCGGCGGGAGGGAACTGAGCGGGTATACGCCGGGCAGTTCAAGAGACTCCGGGACATCCGCTTCGGTGGCCGGGAATGGGAAAACTTCAATCTGTACTTCAGCCCCAGCGGGATCTTCTACATGGTCAGCATGAACAGGGGCTTCGGCACGCCCGGGGAGGCGGAGCCCGAATACACGTCCCTGCTCGCGGACCTGGACAGTAAATACGGCCGTGTGAAGGACATCCGGAGGGAGGAAGGGCTCTCCGCTGACGGTACCCGCCGCAGCGTGACCTATACCGGCTCCGACGGTGCGGTCTGTACGGTGAGCCTCGAAAGAAGCGAGGCCGTAAACAACAGCCTGTACTGGTTCGTCACACTGACCTACTGGCGGGAGGATCTGAGGGCTGCCGCGCAGGAGGAGATTATACGCGAGATGTAAATAATTGTGCCCGATATGGAAGGTAATTCAATTATAATGATAGTGCTGGCCCTGTGCTTTTCTGCGAGTATGGCGGCGCTGTTTGTCTGTGCCGTCAGGCTGAGCCGGGAGCGGAGGAAGACATCCATCTTTTACGGTATCTCGAAGGATCTGGAGACGGATCCGATGAGGTGTGGCGGGAGGATGGAGGAGGCCTCTGCTCAGGAGCTCCGCGGCATTGCAGACGGGCTGGCCGAATGCAGCGGCCTGGTCCGCTCACTGCTGCGTAAGGGCCATGATGATGCAGATCTCCTGGCTCTGGCGGAGCGGCTGCAGGCTCTTTCGGAGGAAGTAGAACATCTAACTTTTAAACATAACAAATCATGAGATACATACGCTTTAACCGACATACCGTATTCTCCTCAGTGCTCAACGTCCTGGGACTGACCCTCGCCCTGTCCGTATTCCTGATACTGACGGTGCAGGTGATGTACGACTGGAGATATGACAGATGCTATGCGGGGCATGAGGATATTTACAGGCTGGAATGCAGCGGCATGGCAGGTGAAAGGGCAGGTAACTATCTGGCGAGTTTTTCCAGGCCGATGATAGAGGAAATCAGGCCATCCCTGCCGCAGGCTGAGGCTGTGGGAACTTACCTCTACTATAAGGACAGAAGTGAACCGATGAGGGAAGTGGGGAGCAACGGCTCCGGGGTATCCGTTTCCTTTGCGGACTGCGATTACGGTCTGCTGCGGGTCTTCCCCTTTGAATTTACCGAGGGGGATACCTCCCTTTTCCGGACTCCCAATACGGCGGTCATTTCCGAGAGGGGAGCGGCCAGGCTTTTCGGCGGAGAGTCTCCGGTCGGGAAATACGTGGAGTTCGCCTCCTCGGACGTGCAGCGGTACGGAGCCGCGACGCGCTTCACTATTGTGGGGGTGTACAGGGATTTTCCCCAGAACTCCAGTGTGGACAAGGAGCTGCTCATCAATCTCGGCAATTACGACTTGAACAATGGCAGCACGTGGGCATACGGCTGTTATATCCGGACGGCCGTGCCGCAACAGGCCCTGCCGGTGCTGAAGGACTACATGGAAAACTTTACGACAGGAGGCAATGACGTCATAGTCCGTCTTACCGGCCTGCACGATGCCTACTACATCCATGATGTGTCTCCCGACAGCACCGCCAAGGGCAACCGTCCGATTACAGTAACGCTCTTCTCCATTTCTATCCTCATACTGCTGATAGCGGCTATCAATTTCATCAATTTTTCCATGGCTTCCGTGCCCTTCCGCATCAAGGCTCTCAATACCCGGAGGGTGCTCGGGGCGACGAGGGGATCTCTTGTCCTGCGTCAGCTCGGGTCGGCCCTTGCGCTGATGCTTCCGGCATTTGTCCTGAGCATAGGCGTGATGTCCGTGGCCGCGACCTCTGACCTCGCCTCGTACGTCTCAGGCTCGCTGCGGGTGCAGGACAATTGGGGCGTGCTGCTCATAACCCTTGCCGCAGCAGTGCTCACCGCTCTGATTGCAGGTATTTTCCCGGCCCGCTACAGCACGTCCTTCAACCCGGCGATGGTACTCAAAGGCTCTTTCTCCCTCTCGGCCAAAGGGCGCAGTCTGCGTACCTCCTTGGTAGGGATTCAGTATCTCGTTTCGTTTGTCCTGGTCATCTGCGCCCTGTTCATCTCGGTGCAGGTCCGGTACATGAAGGGCTTCGACATGGGGTATGACCGGGAGCAGGTGGTGGAGTTCCGCCTCTCCTACAGCATCGGACAGAAGCGGGAGACGCTCAAGGAGATGCTTCTGGAGAATCCGAATATCACCGATGTCACATTCTCCGGTTATTCCATGGCGCAGGAGACCAAGATGCCGTGGGGCCGCGTCATCAACGGAGAGTCCGCGCCGGTCGAATGCCTTCCGGTGGACCGCAACTTCGCCTCCTTCTTCGGTCTTGAGCTGACCGAGGGCCGGGACTTTCTGCCTTCGGATGACAACAGTCCGGGAGGAACGATGATAGTCAATCAGAACTTCCTGAATTCGTATCCCTTCCTGAGGGTAGGGGCGACGTATCCAGGGCACAGGTCGGACGTGGAGGCGCAGATAATCGGGGCCGTCCGCGACTTCAACTTCAAGCCGCTGCAGTACGGTATCAGCCCGTTCTGCCTGTACAATTTCGGCAGCACTCCGTGGTGGCCCCTCCAGGTGGGATACGCCAAGGTCATGACCGGGGATATCCCGGCCACGTTCAGCTTCATCCGGAAGACGCTCAGCGGGCTGGATCCCTCCTTCAACACCGGGAGCATGGACGTGCGCTTCCTCGATGATGCGGTCGCCGGCCTCTACGCTCAGGAGGACAGGCTGGTCCGCATGATTACTACGGCCTCCTGGATTTCCCTGCTGATTTCCGTTATCGGTATTCTCGGCTTAGTGTACTTCGAGACGCAGTTCCGCCGCAAGGAGATAGCGGTCCGCCGCGTACACGGAGCCTCCGTGGGGGAGATACTGCTGATGCTCAACCGTTATTACCTGAAGATTACTGCGGTGTGCTTTGCCGTGGCGGTGCCCGTAGCCTGGTTCATCATCCGCCGGTGGGTCTCCTCATTTCCCTACCAGAGCCCCGTGCCGGTGTGGATATTCCTCGTAGCGCTGGTGCTGGTGTCCCTGATTACGGCCGTTACTGTTACGCTCCAGAGCCGGAGGGCCGCGCTGCGTAATCCGGTGGACTCGATTTCCTCGGAATGATGCTCTTATGTTTGGGAAATGTGCTATGACTTGTCCGGCCGCATGGTCGGTCTTCCCATCAGCTCGGCGTTACCTGAGTTTCATCGGTAGTGACGCTAACCGCTTCATGGAGTCAGGGGATTACTGCATCATGGCCAAGGGCCGGAAGGTGCGTCTGAGGATTTATTGGAAACATCTGCGGGATCAGGCTGCAATGGACTTCGTCTGTATCGGGGGTGGGAGAGGACAGAATTTCGTAATGCCTCCTCAGTCTGTAATGTTGGTGTTGATGCTAATGTAGTGATAATCACTCGTATATCGCGTTTTATGGGAAACAGACTCATCATGTCTCGGCGAGGCCGTCCGTGTCATCCCCATTCACAGGTCTCTGTAGCACCCCTGAAGCCTCCCGTTCAATGTTTCTCCATCTGAGTCTGTTTTCTATATATTTGTGAAATGCATTGATTTAAAGAGAATTATCAAAACAGCGGCTCTACAGACAGGCGAAGGACTCCATGCCACCCACCACAAGAACGGGCAGGAAAGCCCGAAGGCACATGCCCCATGCCCCATAAGCCGAGCAGCAGCGTTGCCCTACGCAGCGTTGCCTTACGCTGTCTGCTGAGAAAATAGATGCCCCGGGTGCCGGATTCTTTCCGCGGAGCAGAGTGTATCCAAGAAAATTTCTATCTTTGACAATACTCAAGGACTAGAAAAACACTGGTGTATGAAGACCGTTACAATGTTCAGGATTTTGGCCGCGACAGTTTTGGCCGCGACGTGCCCAACGGTGACCGGGACACAGGATGTGCTGGTGATAGCGCACAGAGGAGGGTCGATGCTCGGCAATGAGAATACGCTCTCGTGCATCCGAACGGGAATGGAGAAGCTGCTGAGCGCGGCCGTTCCTGCGAAACGGTTAGTGGAGAAATACGGCTATGCGCCCTCCCTCCTCGAGAACCTGCACGCCCTCGGCAAGGCAGTTAAGATATGGACGGTCAATTCGGTGGAGACCTGCCGCAGTTGCCCGTGGACGGGGGATAATCACTGACTGTCCGGATGTTTTTTTGGAGTATTTCGGGAAATAAAGGATAATTCAATATGGTAGAGCAGATAAAAATCATCAGTGGTGAGATTTTCACCGATTGCCGCGGTACAATCCACTCGATGAACTCTTTTTCGTTCGAGGGAGTGGAACGGTACTATTTTATAAGGAATATAGATACAAGGATGGTGCGCGGATGGCACGGACATCAGTTTGAGCGGAAGTGGTTTCAGTGTGTGGCGGGGAGTTTTACGATGGCGTTCGTGGCTCCGGATGACTGGGACGCTCCGTCTAAGGACCTGAAGCCGGAGATTTACCGGATATCGGACCGCAGGAGTGAGATTATCTGCGTGCCGGCGGGATATGCCAACTGCCTGAGGGCGGAGGAGCCCGGCTCGGTGCTGATGGTGCTCTCGGGCAAGCGCTACCCCGAATGTCTGGAGGACAGCTGGAGGTATCCGGCGGACTATTGGTTTGACTGGGCGGAGCTGTAGGACCGTATGATTTTAGGAATTTGTGGAAAAATAATTAAATTTGGACTGCAAAATCGATTATTTAACCCAATAGATCTGATCAAATGAAAAAAATATTTTTAACAGCTGCCGCTCTTCTCGCTGTTGCGGTGGGTTCTGTACAGGCTCAGACACAGGATCAGGAGAAGAAGGCGCTCACCTTAGAGCAGGTGGCACAGGGAATTCCAGAGGGCATAGTCAATTCTATTCCGATGCCTGTCGGCTGGTATGACAAGGGAAATCTTATAGTGTCGCAGGACCGCGAGCTCGGTCTGTATAACCTCAGGACCGGGGAGACCTCGCCCTATCAGATGCCGGAGCCCAAGGTCCGGCCGGCCATCCTCGAGGAGCTGAGCAAGACCGTGGACAATCCCATGTTCTCGCCGGACTCCACGAAGATTGCCTACACCAAGGACAACAACCTCTACGTGATGGACGTGGCCACCGGCGAGCACACCGCCCTGACTACCGACGGTTCGGACCTGATCTTGAACGGCTGGTCCTCGTGGGTGTACTACGAGGAGATTCTCGGCAGGGCCACCCGCTACAAGGCCTTCTGGTGGTCACCGGACAGCAAGCGCCTGGCTTACTACAAGTTCGATGACACGAACGTGCCGATGTTCCCCATCTACGACGCCAAGGGCAAGCACGGTACCCTGAACGAGACCCGCTACCCCAAGGCCGGGGACGAGAATCCCAAGGTGGAGATAGGCATGATCGATCTGACCACGGGCGAGACCGTCTGGGCTGACTTCGACCGCGAGGATGACCAGTATTTCGGTACTCCGTTCTGGAGCGCGGAGTCGGACAAGTTCATGGTGCCCTGGATGCCGAGGGACCAGAACCATCTGATACTCTATGAGGTGTCTCCTTTCGACGGCTCCAAGAAGCCTCTGTACGAGGAGCATCAGAGGACCTGGATTGACTGGATCGACGATATGGTCTTCACTGAGGACGGCTTCTACATGACCCGCGATTTTGACGGATGGGAGCAGATCTATTTCCAGCCCTTCGACGGCTCGCAGTACATCAAGCTCACCGAGGGCCGCAACTGGGGCACCCGCATCCTCAAGCTGGACGAGGCCAGGGGTGTGCTCTTCTTCACCTCGAGGGCCGAGATATCCACCCGTTATGACGTCTACAGGCTGGATCTGAAGAAGCGCACCACCGAGCGCATCTCCTTCGGCGACTACAACTTCTCGGCAGTTCAGATTTCACCCGACAACAAGTACTACGCTGCCCGGATATCCAATGTCTCTACACCCACCAAGACCGTCTTAGTGAAGATAGGAAGCGGCAAGAAGGCTCAGTACACCGTCCTCGGCGACTCCAAGGGCCCCGAATATGATAATTACAAGCTCTCCGAGGCCAAAATGCTCTTCATCGAGGTGGACGGCTACACTCTCCCCGCTTCGATCCGCCTTCCTATAGACTTGGATACCAATAAGAAATATCCCGTCATCGTCTCCATGTACGGCGGTCCTAACTCCGGTACGGTGATGGACCGCTGGAGCGCACCTTCCCGCGGCAACCAGCTCTGGGCCATCGAGGGCGTCATCCAGATATCGATCGACCACCGCGCCTCCGGCCACTGCGGCAAGGAGGGCGTCAACTACGTCTACCGCTCCCTCGGACAGACCGAACTGGCCGACTACATCGAGTGGGTGAAGTACCTGAGGACCTTCCCCTACGTGGACGCTGAGAAGATCGGCATCACCGGATTCTCCTTCGGCGGCACGATGACCGTCCTGGCCCTGACCGACGGCGCCGACTACTTCCAGTACGGTATAGCCGGCGGCGGAGTGTACGACTGGCAGCTCTACGACACCCATTATACCGAGAGGTACATGGATACTCCCGAGGACAATCCCGAGGGCTATGCCTTCACCCGCGTATGGGAGCGTGCCGACAAGTACCGCGGCGGCAAGGGCTCGATGCTCCGCATCACCCACGGAACAGCCGATGACAATGTCCACATGCAGAACACCCTCCAGCTCATCGATGCCCTCCAGAAGGCCGACAAGCAGTTTGAGCTGATGATCTACCCCGGCGGATATCATGGATACAGAGGCTATCAGGCCATCCACTCCTCCAACTCCGACCTGATCTTCTGGTACCGCTGGCTCCTTGGAAAGGAGGCCCCCGAGTGTCTCCTGAGATAGGACGCGGGCAATAGAAAACAGCAGACGGATTCCGTCATTCTCGCAACAGATGATTATGCGGGGATGGCGGAATCCCTATTTTTGGCGATTGTCCGGGGAGGGCGCGGACGGTAATTTTGCAGTGCCATTTGAAAGAATTATAAAAGATAAATAAAATGAGACTGACAAAATTCATTCCCGTGGCCGTTATGGCGGCCCTCGCAGCCATGAGCTGCAATCCCGTAGAAGAGATCAAGCCCGCAACAGAGGTTGCCGGTACCTACTCCGGCTGGTCGAAGGCGGAGTTCCAGTATTCTCCCACACCCATGGTAAGTGAGACCCAGACCATTACCGTCACTGTAGAGGAAAACGGCGAGACCGTGGCAGTCAGCTATACTTCCGACACCTGGGGCACATTCACCGTCACCGGCGCAGCGGTTACCGAATCTGACGGCACCTGCACAGTGACCGGCAGCGGCAAGACCGTCATGGGCATGTCCGCCGACTCCCAAAGTGAGTACGACTGCACCCTCTCGGCGACCATAAAGAGTGCTGATGACTTCACATTTACATTCGACATCCCCGCCGTGATGGGCGGCCTGAAGATTACCGTACAGCCTGGCGAGGCTCCTGCCAGTCTGGTGCTCAGCGGCACATATACCGGTACTCTGAACATGTCCGTCATGGGCAGCGCCATGGATCCGGTGGAGAATGCGACAGTAGTGCTCGATGTAGCGGACGACGGCAAGACATCCCTCACCATCTCCAGCTTCGGCATGGGCATGATGACTCTCGAGGATATCACAGTGGACGTGACACTCACAGAGTCTGCTGACGGCACCTATGCTTTGGCGGCTGAGAGCATCGACACTATGGCAGGAGAGATCAATGTGACCGGCAGCCTTACAGGTACGGTGGCGGCCGACGGCAGCAAACTGACAGTCAGCGCAGATATCAAGCCCGGAGCCATGCCTATGACCATCAACGTAGAATTTGAAGGTACCAAGTAAATGAAAAGAATCCCAAAGCCATTACTGATAATGTTGCAGGCGGGGGCGGCACTCCTGACGGCCGTGTCGCTCCCCTCGTGCAACGGGATCTTCGAGGGCATCTACGACGAGCCGGTAGAGGTCAATGAGTTCGGTTTTACGAAGGTGGAGCAGGCCACGTCCTCCGGTACGATATACCTCGACGCGACCTCCTACACCCGGTGGAACTACATTGACTTCGAGACATTTGCCCTGGATACCACTGCCATAGCGGAGGACGGTTCCGAGACAGGAGATGTGACTGAGGGCTGGGACTTCGCCGTGCACCGCTACGACGTCAAGACCAACGGCGGCCGGGTCATCGAGACCTCCTTCACCTCGATAGACGCCCTGCTCGCATCCGGTTCCATGCCCCAGGGCACCTGGGTAGAGGACATCTGGACCGAGGACCGCGTCACGATAGACATGTCCCGGATGATGGACGGTATCATTGTCTACGCCCCGTCCTGGTACAATCCGGAACTGTCCAAATGGCTCAATGTCGATACCTCCACCATGCCTCCCGTATACACGATGTCCGGCAAAGTCTATGTCCTGATAACAGCGGAGGGCAAAGCGGTGGCCATACAGCTTACCAACTACATGAACGACAGCAAGGTCAAGGGCTTCATGACCATTGACTACGTATATCCCTTAGAATTCTGACAATGAAAAGGACAATACTTCTGATGACGGTCCTCCTGCTGGCGGCCGCGGCCCTGCACGCTCAGCAGCGCACGGTCGCAGGCACTGTCTCGGATGTCAAGGGCAGCCCTCTGGCCGGCGTGGAAATCACCGTGGAGGGCAGTTCCACACTATACACGGCCACCGGAGAAGACGGCCGCTACAGCATCACAGTCCCTGACGGAGGGAAGGCGGTGCTGCATTTTTATCTTCTGGGCTTCCTGTCGCAGGACATATCCCTCGCGGAGCATCCCGAAGGCAGTGTGGACGTGGTACTCGAGGAGGACTACATGAACCTCGAGACGGTGGTGGTCACCGGTACCCGCACTCCGCGCCTGCTCAAGAACAGCCCGATACTCACCCGCGTCATAACCGTGCAGGACATCGAGAGGGTGGATGCCCTCAATATCGGGGACCTGCTCGAGGCGGAGCTCCCCGGCATCGAGTTCTCCTACGCGATGGACCAGCAGGTGACCCTGAACATGCAGGGCTTCGGCGGCAACTCGGTCCTCTTCCTCGTGGACGGGGAGCGCATAGCCGGTGAGACATTAGACAATATCGACTACAATCGCCTGAACCTGGACAATGTCCAGCGCGTGGAAATAATCAAGGGCGCGGCCTCCTCCCTCTACGGCTCCAATGCCGTGGGCGGGGTGGTCAATCTCATCAGCGCCGGGGCCACTGAGCCCTGGTCCGTAAACGTCAACGCCCGCTACGGCGCCCACAACGAACAGCGCTACGGCGGCTCGGTGGGCTTCCAGGCCGGGAAGCTGAACAGCATGACCAATGCCCAGTACACCAGCATCGACTCCTACGCCATGCCCTCGGAGGGCGACTACAGCACCTTCTACGGCGGCTATAACTGGAGCGTCAAGGAGCGCCTGCAATACGAGCCGCTGGACGGCCTGAAATTCACAGCCCGCGCCGGCTACTTCTTCCGCGAGAGGGACCTGCAGAGCGACACCCGCGACCGCTACCGCGACTTCAGCGGCGGTCTCCGCGGGGAGTGGAACGTGAATGACCGCAACCGCGTGGAACTGTCCTACGGCTTTGACCAGTACGACAAGAGCGATTACCTGCTCTTCAACAGCACCGACGTGCGCGACTACAGCAACGTCCAGCACACCGTCCGCGGCATCTACACCTACGACCTGACAGCCGACGGGCAGAGCACCATGATAGTCGGGGGCGACTACATGCGCGACTACCTGATGTCCTACCAGTTCGAGGACAACGGATATTATGTCCAGCACACCGCCGACGTCTTCGCCCAGGTGGAGACCAATATCAACGAGCACTGGAACCTCATCGGAGGCATGCGCTACGACTTCTTCTCCCAGAAGCGGCTCAGCCATTTCTCCCCCAAGCTCAGTGTGATGTACCGCACCGGAGGCTGGTCCTTCCGAGGCTCCTATTCCGGCGGCTTCCGGGCCCCGACCCTCAAGGAGATGTACATGTCCTTCGACATGGCCAGCATCTTCATGATCTACGGCAACCCGGACCTTGAGCCCGAATCCAGCGAGAACCTCAATGTCTCGGCAGAGTACAACTGGAAATACCTTTCCGCCTCTGTCTCCGGCTTCTACAACTTCGTGGACAACCGTATCACCACCGTCTGGAACGAAGAGCTCGGCGGCATGATGTACACCAACATGAGCCCTCTGCAGGTGCGCGGAGTGGACGTATCCGTCTCGACCCGCCTGCCCTTCGGTCTCGGGGCCCGGCTGGCCTATACCTTTACCGACGAGGCCATACGCGCCGGCGAGCCCCTGCTCTCCCAGACCCGCCCCCATTCGGCCACGGCCCGCATCGAGTACGGCAGGTCCTGGAAGAACTACGGTTTCAACGTGGCTCTCAGCGGCCGCGTCCTCTCCGCCGTGACCACCGAGGTCTACACCTCCGCCACCAACTACGAGGAGACAGAGACCCAGACCTACCCGGCCTACACGATCTGGAAACTGACCGTGTCGCAGGACATCTGGCGGGGCATACAGCTCAACGTGATAGTGGACAACCTCTTCAACTACCGGCCCGACTATTACTACAGCAGCACTCCGAGCACCGTCGGAACCACGGCCGCAGTCTCCCTTTCGATGAATATCGAGGAGTTTTTCAATAAAAAATAGAAAATATAAAAACGCAGCATGATTCAAAAAACGGCAAAACTCATAACATTCATAGTGATATCCATCCTGGCAGTCCTCATCTTGTGGGGACTCTGGGCGTTTTTAGCGGCCCCTACGCGGGTGGCCTTCCTGAACTACCAGGTCATCACCCTCGGCCAGATCTCCAAGGCCAATGACAGCCGCATGGTCCGCCTCTACGAGCTCACCCCCGAGGAAGCCTCCAAGGCCGGACACTACGACATCCTCCTGATCAACGGCATGGGCCTGAGAATCACCGAGGAGCAGCGGGCACAGATACAGAAGGCCGCCGACCGGGGCCTGCCCGTGCTCTCGACCATGGTCACCAATCCGGCCAACGACATCAACACCGTGGACTCCACCCTCGCCCCGGAGCTTCAGGCCTACCTCTCCTATGGCGGTCCGGTGAACTACCGCAACATGCTCGCCTTCATCCGCCGCAGGATAGACCGCAAGGTTATCGCCGCGCCGCAGCCCGCTCCCGCCGAGGAATACACGGTGGAGAACATCTACCACCCCTCGCCGGACGGTAGCGGAGGGGAGGAGGAGGGCTTCCGCTCCTTAGCGGCCTATAATCAGTGGCTCAGGGACAATGGCCTATGGAAGGAGGACGCTCCCCGCATCATCGTCACCGGCCAGATGGGCGACCCCACCGACCTGATAGCCTCCCTCGAGGCCACCGGCAACGTCGTCTATCCGATCCGCAGCACCATGCCCATGCTCCGCACCGGACAGCTCGACTCCATAGCCCCTTCGGCGGTGGTCAACATGGCGCACGGCCGCTTAGGCGACGGGATGGTCAGGTTTCTGGAAAAATACAACATCCCCATCTTCTCTCCCCTGAATGTCAATTCCCTGGTCTCCGACTGGGAGGCCGATGAGATGGGCATGTCCGGGGGCTTCCTCTCCCAGAGCGTGGTGACTCCCGAGATAGACGGAGCCATCCGCCCCTACGTGCTCTTCGGGCACTACGAGGATGAGGACGGGCTGCAGCGGCTCGAGGCCATTCCGGAGCGTCTGCAGGAGTTTACCGAGACGGTCAACCGCTATCTGGAACTCAGACGTAAGCTCGAGAGCGAGAAGAAGATAGCCATATTTTACTACAAGGGGGCGGGCCAGAATGCCCTGACGGCCGCCGGTATGGAGGTGGTGCCCTCGCTGTACAATTTTCTCGTGGCGCTGCGCGATGCAGGGTACAATGTAGATGGGCTGCCGTCCTCTCCTGAGGCCTTGGCCGCTCTGATTCAGAGCCGCGGCGCGGTCTTCGGCTCCTACGCCGAGGGGGCAGCCTCCCGCTTCATGGACGGGGGCGCTCCCGAGTGGGTGGACGCCCCGACATTTGCCCGCTGGGCTCAGGATGCTCTGCCGCAGAGGCTGCGCGAGGAGGTGGAGGCCCTGAACGGAGAATTCCCGGGGCCCTATATGTCGAGGGACGGCCGTCTGGCCCTGGCCCGGATCGAGCTGGGCAATGTGGTGCTGCTGCCGCAGCCCGCGGCCGGCGGCGGTCAGAATGACTTCCAGATGGTACACGGCACGCACGCCGCACCTCCGTACAATTATATAGCTGCTTACCTCTACGCCCGTTACGGCTTCGAAGCCGATGCTATGATTCACTTCGGAACCCACGGCAGCCTTGAGTTCACTCCGAAAAAGCAGGTGGCCCTGAGCCGGTACGACTGGCCGGACCGCCTGGTGGGCACCGTGCCGCATTTTTACCTATACACCATTTCCAATGTCGGGGAGGGGGTGATGGCCAAGCGCCGCGCCTATGCTACGCTCCAGTCCTACCTCACCGCACCTTTCATGGAGAGCAATGTCAGGGGGCTGTACCGCGACCTTTCGGAGGAACTGCAGCGCTATGAGGACGCTCTCTACGGGGAGAGGCCGGATGCTGCCCGCGCCGAGGACATTGCACTCAGAATCAAGGAGCTGACCATAGAGATGGGCATTGCCTCCGACCTCGGGCTGGATACTCTGGATAAGGGTGTGCCCTACACTGAGGAGGAGGTCCTGCGCATCGGGAATTTTGCCGAGGAACTGGCATCCGAGAAGGTGACGGGCCGGCTCTACGTGATGGGCGAGCCCTACCTGCCGGCTCAGATCGAGTCTACGGTCTATGCCATGAGCACCGAGCCGGTGGCCTACGGCCTGTTGGGTATCGACCGGGCCCGCGGCAAGGACGTGGACGGGGTGGAGAAACAGCTGTCGGTATTCAACCGCAGGTATGTGGCCCCGGCAAAGAAGATAGTGGCCCGGCTGTTGGCCCAGGGCCGTCCGGCGGATGACCGGCAGCTCTGCTCGATAGCCGGTATCACTCCGGAAGAGCTTGCCCGCGCCCGGGAGGTGGCCGCTTCGCTCCAGGCCCCGCCCGACATGATGTCGATGATGGCTCAGATGGCCGGGATGCAGCAGCTGAAAAAGGATTCGGCTGCCGGCCGGGGAATGAGTGAGATGATGTCGGCGGTCGGACGCCGGATGATGGGCGGCCGGAAAGCGCAGCCGACGCAGGCGGAGAAGGACTTTGCCCGGGCGGTGAGTGAGATGGAACAGGCCGTGCTCAATGTGTACAACTACCACAAGGCCCTGATGGAAAGCCCTTCCGCTGAGCTGGGCAGTATGCTCAACGCCTTGGACGGCGGCTATACCGCACCCTCGCCGGGAGGCGATCCCGTGGCCAATCCCAATACCCTGCCTACCGGCCGCAACCTCTTCGCCGTGAACGCCGAGGCCACCCCAACCCGCAGCGCCTGGGAGAAGGGAGTAGCCTTGGCCGAGAATACCCTGAGGCTCTACCGTCAGCGGCACTGCGACTCCCTGCCCCGCAAGGTCAGCTACACCCTGTGGAGCAGCGAGTTCATCGAGACGGAGGGAGCTACAATAGCCCAGATATTCTACATGCTGGGGGTCGAGCCGGTCTACGACAGCTTCGGCCGCGTGACCGATATCCGTCTGATACCGTCGGAGAAGCTTGGCCGTCCGAGGATAGACGTGGTGGTGCAGACCAGCGGCCAGCTCCGGGATATTGCGGCTTCGCGCCTTTTCCTGATAGACAGGGCTGTGCGCATGGCTGCGGAGGCTCAGGACGGGGAGTACGTCAACAATGTGGCCGAAGGTATCCGCGAGACCGAACGGATACTCACCGAGAAGGGCGTGACTCCGGCCGATGCCCGCAGGATGTCCTCCTACAGGGTCTTCGGCGGGGTGAACGGCAACTACGGCACCGGCATTCAGGGCATGGTGACCGCCTCCGACCGCTGGACCTCCAGCTCGGAGATAGCCCGGGTTTACATGAACAATATGGGAGCCTACTACGGAAGCGAGGAGGGCTGGGAGGAGTTCTCCCGGTATGCCTTTGAGGCGGCCCTCTCCCGCACTGACGCCGTGGTGCAGCCCCGTCAGAGCAATACCTGGGGCGCCCTCAGCCTCGACCATGTGTACGAGTTCATGGGCGGGCTCAACCTTTCCGTGAAGGAGGTGACCGGCAAGGACCCCGATGCCTATCTGAGCGACTACCGCAACCGCAACCGCGTGAGGATGCAGGAGCTCAAGGAGGCGATAGGGGTGGAGAGCCGCACGACGATATTCAACCCCTCTTACATCGCCGAGAAGCTCAATGGCGGAGCGGGAGATGCGGCAGCCATAGCGGAAACTGTCACCAACACCTTCGGCTGGAACGTGATGAAGCCGGAGGCCGTCGATGACCGGGTCTGGGACGAGATATACGAGGTGTACGTGCAGGATAAATTTGACCTCGGAGTACATGAGCATTTCAGGGAGGTCAATCCGGCGGCCCTCGAGGAGGTGACGGCCGTCATGCTCGAGTCGGTCCGCAAGGGGCTCTGGGACGCAACGCCGGAGCAGGTGGCCGATATCGCGGAGCTGCACACCGGTCTGATAGAGGAGTTCGCTCCATCTTGCTCCGGCTTTGTCTGTGACAATCCGGCCCTGCAGGACTACATCGCCTCCGCCCTGCCCGAGGCCTCCGCCTCAGAGTACCGCGGGGCTATCCGGCAGATCCGGGAGGCTTCGGTAAGCGACGCTTCGGACGGCATGGTGCTCCGCAAGGACAGGCTGCAGAGTGAGACGGAGAAGGAAACCACGCTGGTAAGCAACATAGCCGTGGCGGTGCTGATCATCGCCCTGTTCATCGGAGGCGGACTGCTGATACGCCGCCGCAGGAAGTCCAGCGGCATTTAAATCATCCGGACTCTGCCTATGTACAGTCTAGTCGTTATGCTCATGGTGCTGGTCTGCTTCAACTTCGTGCTGAAGCAGTCCTGGCACAAGTGGTGGTCGGTCCTGGCCCATGCCGCCGCGGCCGCCCTTTTCACCGGTTTGATGTGGCCGGTGGCAGTGCGTCAGTCCCGCTCCCAGATCGAGGCCTGGCTGGCCAACCCGGACCTGATGCTCGACACCTCGGTGGTCATCACCCTCGAGGTCATCCTCCAGATCTCCTTCTGCCTGCTGTCGGTGCATCTGCTCAGCTCCGGGAAACTGAAGGCTTCCACCGTCTGGGGCTACCGCATCCTGCGCTGGTTCCCGGGGGTGCTGATATTCGGAGTGCTGTTCAGCTTCTTAGTCTATCTGATATTTGCCTTCCCGGGCGTATCCTTCCCTTTAGTTGCCTGGAGTGCCGCCGCCGTGGTCTTCGTGGTGATAGCCGGAGGGGCCTGGCTGATGCGCTGGATTTTCCCCGACAAGGAGAGCCGCCTGGAGATGTTCTTCCTGACCAATGCCCTGACCGGGATAGTGGCGGTGATAGCCACCGTCAACGGACAGACGGCCGTGGCCGGGGTGAGCGAGGTGGACTGGAGGGCTCTTGCCGGGGTTCTGGGACTTATTGCCGCCGGAGTGCTGGCCGGCTCCTTCGTGAGGACGGCCCGGCCTTTCCGGAAATTTTTAAAAACGAACAATAATTTAAAAAAGTAATAAAATATAAAAACGTATGAACTACATATCTGATGTTCTCTTCTGGATTTCCAACGGACTGCTCGTACCGGTAGTGGTCCTGCTGATCCTGTTTTTCCTCCGGTCGCTGTTGCTGATCGGCAATTTCTTCGGACAGTACCTTCAGATACGCAAGGTGGACCGCCTGTTCATGACCAAGGTCGAGGCACTGACTCCGGCTACCGTCGGGGAGTTGAGGGCTTCCCTGCCTGCCAATACCAAGTCCCCGCTGCTGAACTGCTTGGCCGGTCTTTTAGACACCACGAAGGACCGGGCGCACCGCCAGCTGCTGCTCTCCGACTACGAGATAGCCGCTGACAAGGACTTAGGCACCTCCAAGACCCTCTCGAAGATGGGCCCTATGCTCGGTCTGATGGGTACCCTGATTCCTATGGGCCCGGCTCTCGTGGGCCTGTCCACCGGCGATATCGGCTCGATGGCCTACAACATGCAGGTGGCCTTCGCTACGACCGTCGTGGGCCTATTCTCGGCCGCGATAGGCTTCATCACCCAGCAGGTCAAGCAGCGCTGGTACACCCGCGACCTGAACCGGCTGGAGTTCGTGTCGGAGGTGCTGAACGGATGCGCCGGTGCGCAGGAAGTGGAAACCAGGACAGGGGAGGAAGTGCGATGAAGAGGAGAAGACTGCTGGGAGGGGACGAGGAGAACGACCCGATGAGCGTGGTGGGCAATCTCTTCGACGTGGCCATGGTCTTCGCCGTGGCCCTTATGGTCGCCCTCGTGACCCGCTACAACATGACCGAGATGCTTTCGCCCGAGGACTTTACGATGGTCAAGAACCCCGGCAAGGAGGACATGGAGATCATCGTCAAGCAGGGACAGAACATCGACCGCTACACCCCTTCCGAGGACCAGTCCAAGTCCGGTCAGAGGGGGAAGCGCGTGGGCATAGCCTACGAGCTGGAGAACGGGGAGATTATCTACGTGCCGGAGTAGGGGCAGGAGGTCAGATCTTGATGGAGAGGCCTACGTTGAGCAGCCCGCGGTAGCCGAAGCCGAGCTCGGCGAAGCCTCCGACCATGTCCCCGTAGCGGAACTTGACGGCGGTGATGTGGAACGAGAAATTCAGATGGTCGTTGGGCTCCAGCTCATCGCTGACGGCATCCCTTACCGATTCGTCCATGTAGTTGACACCCAGATAGAGGGCGCCGGAGCACTCCATGGGACCCTGCTGCCAGTAGGTGAATGCCCCGGACAGGTGGCAGGAGTAGTTCATGACGACGGCCTTGCACATGTACTGCGGGTCTCCTGCAGGGCCGAACTCATCCACATCGGAGATGTACATGTCGGAACTTCCGTAACCGTAGCCGAAATCCAGGCCTATGGACACTCTCGGATGGACGAAGAAGTTGTAGCCTATGGCCGCGATGCCGGAGAATTTGTGGTTGCGGGTCTCTCCGCTGGTCACCTCGTCGTGGAAATTGGGCGACAGTATGGTGGTGAGTTCCATAAGGGAAGGCGTACCGTACTGGAGATATATCTCGCTGCGGGGAAAATAATCCACGTCCCTCACCCGGTTCTTCTGGGCGTATGACGCTGTAACTGTCAGCAAAAGAGCAGCTGCGGCTGTAAGAATATGTTTCATTATCAGGACTGTTTTTCGGTTTTACGTTTCTTGAGATAAATCGAGCCGAGGGACAGGGCTCCGCACAGGAGCATCGTCAGGGCCTGGCTCTCATGGGAGATGGTAGCAAAAATCACGCCCGAGGTCTGGGGAATGGAGTAAATCGAGGCCATGGCCAGGGACAATATAAAATGGTATGCGCCTATTCCGCCCTGTACCGGCACTATCCAGCCGAGGCTGCCGACAACCATCAGGAAGAGGGCGTCAGCCCAGTTGAGGCCCGCCACCTGGGGAATGGCCAGGATGGTCGAGTAGCTCATGATCCAGTAGCAGAGCCACAGCAGTAGGGTGTAGAGGAGAAATCTCCATTTGCCCTTCATCCGGAGTCCGGCCGTCAGGCCTCCGATCAGCCCTTTGGCCAGGGAAAATAGCTTGGCGAACAGTTTATATCGGCTCAGACGTTTCCTGTGGCAGAACATCAGGATGCAGGCGGCTACGCATACGGCGGCAGCTCCGCCGATGATCCACAGGATGTCGAAGGGCATGGAGTCCACTGCCGGCCCCCATACCTCATCGGAGACAAACTGGCTGAAGGAACTCTCGCCTGCCAGCAGGACAATGAATAGGATAATCAGGTAGGTCACCATATCCCAGCTCCGCTCCAGCACCACCGTTCCCAGCACCGACTCGAAGGATGCCTTGCCGCTGGCGGAGATAACTCCGCAGCGGGCCAGTTCTCCGGCCCTGGGCAGGGCAAAATTGGTCAGGTAGGCGACCGTCACTCCGTCGTATGCCTCGCGGCGGGTGATGGAAGGGTTGAGGGGCAGCATTACCAGACGCCACCGCAGTCCTCTGATGACGAATGCCAGGATGCTGGCGGTCATAGAGACAGCAATCCAGCGGAAATCGCAGCTGCGGACTCCTTCCATGAAGTCCGCCCATTTTACTCCACGGAACGCGAAATACAGCAGTACGAAGGCCAGCATCATCATCAGTGACCACTGTATAACCTTCTTTATCTGCTTCCGTGCCGGCATTTACAGGACGAGTTTGTTAGTGCGCGTGTCCGGAAAAACCACTTTGGGACGGAAGGCCCCGGCCTCTTCTGGAGTCACTATGGCGTAGGACATGATGATGACGATGTCTCCGGCAGCGAACAGATGGGCCGCGGCGCCGTTGAGCTCGATGCTGCCGCTGCCCTCTTCTCCGGGGATGACGTAGGTCTCCACCCGGTTGCCGTTGGTGACATTGACCACGGAGACTTTCTCGCCCTCGAAGAGACCGGCGGCCTCCATCAGGGAGCGGTCCACCGTGATGCTGCCGATGTAGTCGAGATTGGCGCGGGTTACGGTGACTCTGTGGATCTTGGACTTGATGACTTCTATGTACATTCTACTTCAGTTCTATGTTGTCTATCAGACGGACCTCTCCGGCATAGACAGCGCAGGTCAGCCGCAGGTGCTCCGCCTCGTCCCAGTCGGAGACGGGCCGCAAATTTAGTGAATTTATTATTTCCACATACTCTGTCCTGAGCTGTGGCTCGGCATTGATGAACCCGGTTGTCCTCTTTATCGCCTCGGCCACAGGTATTTCCCCTACCATGCCGATGGTCTGCCGGATGCTGGCGTAGATATGCGGGGCAGCTGCTCTCTGTGCGGGAGTAAGAAGCTTGTTGCGTGAGCTCAGTGCCAGTCCGTCCTCGGCCCTTGCGATGGGGCAGCGGACTATCTCTATGGGGTAGTGGAGGTTTCTGACGAAATACTCGATGATGGCCAGCTGCTGGAAGTCCTTCTCTCCGAAGTAGGCCCTTTCGGGGCGGACGATGTCGAAGAGGCGGGTGACCACCTGGGCCATGCCGTTGAAATGTCCGGGACGGCGGGGACCCTCGCCGTACTGGTCCAGGCCTCCGAGGTCGAAGATTCTCTGATCGTAATCCGTGCCGTCGGGATAGATGTCCTCTACCCGGGGTGCGAAGAGGACGGCCGCTCCGAGTGCCTCGACGAAGGCGCAGTCCTGGTCGAGGATGCGGGGATAGGTATCGAAGTCGGTCTTATTGTTGAACTGGGTCGGGTTGACGAAGTCGGACACCACTACGGCGCCGCACTCAGCGACGGCCCTGCGGATGAGTGATGCGTGGCCCTCGTGGAGGGCGCCCATCGTAGGTACGAATCCTACGGTTTTGTCTCCTAGAGACTTGCGGGCGGACTCGAAGTCCGCCAATGATTTAGCTACTTTCATGACTGTATAGAAATCGGGGGCAAACATACATATTTTCAATGACTTTATGTAATTTGAGCGAAAAAATTTTGCCTTTTACGATTATTAGTTATAATTTTGAAGCTAGACACTGACTTTCCTTTTAAATTGATAGAACTAAGTACAATTTTATGAAATTACTGTTATTAGGCGATGAAGCCATAGCACTGGCGGCGATACATTCGGGCATATCCGGAGTATACGCTTATCCCGGCACTCCTTCTACGGAGATTACCGAGTACATCCAGAACAGCCAGAAGGCCGATCCGGCCTCTGAGCGTATCTTCTGCAAGTGGTGCACCAACGAGAAGACCGCCATGGAGGCGGCTCTCGGCATGTCCTATATGGGCAAGCGCGCCATGGTCTGCATGAAACACGTCGGCATGAACGTGGCCGCCGACGCTTTCGTCAACTCCGCCATGACCGGAGCCAACGGAGGCCTGGTGGTGGTGGCCGCCGACGACCCCTCTATGCATTCCTCTCAGAATGAACAGGATTCCCGCTTCTACGGCCGTTTCGCTATGATTCCCTACTATGAGCCGTCCTGCCAGCAGGAAGCCTACGACATGGTGCGGGAGGCATTTGACTACTCCGAGAAGATGAAGATTCCCGTGCTGATGCGCATCACCACCCGTATGGCCCATTCCAGGGCGGAGGTGTCCACCTGGACCCAGAAGGACGGCAGTGAGGACATCCGCCCCCAGAACCGGATTCATTTTCCCGACAATCCCAAGCAGTGGATCCTCCTTCCCGCCAACTCCCGCGTCCGCAACGAACAGCTCATCAAGGACAAGAAGCAGTTCGGCCTGGATTCCGCGGAGGACCCTCACAACAGCTTCACGCCAGGAGAGGACAGGGGACTGGCCATCGTTGCCTGCGGTATTGCATACAACTACCTGATGGAGAATTTCCCCAAAGGAGTGCCCTGCGGTGTCCTGAAACTCACCCGCTACCCCATTCCCCGCAAGCTGGTGGGCGAGATGGTGGCCTCGGGCGTGCACCGCGTCATCGTGATGGAGGAGGGGCAGCCCTTCGTGGAGGACAAGATCCGCGGTATGATCGGCTCCGAGATACAGGTGGAGGGACGTCTTACAGGCCTGCTTCCCCGTACCGGCGAGCTTAGCCCCGACAGCGTCCGTGCAGCCCTGCATCTCAATCCCCACAAGACATTCCCCAAGGACGATATCGTCGTGCCCCGTCCGCCCGCCCTCTGTCAGGGCTGCGGTCACAGGGACATGTACGCCGCTCTCAACGAGGTGGCTGCCGAGTATGAGAACTCACGGGTGTTCAGCGATATAGGCTGTTATACCCTCGGTGCCCTGCCTCCGTTCAGGGCTATCCACACCACGGTCGACATGGGCGCCTCGATCACCATGGCCAAGGGTGCCGCCGACGCCGGGCAGTTCCCCTCGTTCGCCGTCATAGGTGACTCCACATTTACCCACTCCGGTATCACCGGTCTGCTCGACTGCGTCAACTCGGAGGCCAATGTGGTCATCATCATCTCAGACAACCTCACCACCGGCATGACCGGAGGGCAGGACTCGGCAGGTACGGGCAGGATAGAGAGCATCTGTGCCGGAGTCGGAGTCGATCCGGCCCACATCCGCGTGGTGGTGCCTCTGGCCAAGAACATGGAGGAGATAAAGAACGTTATCCGCGAGGAGGTGGAATATAAAGGAGTGTCGGTGGTTATCCCCCGCCGCGAGTGCATCCAGACCTTCAAGCGTCACGCCAGGGAGAAAAAACAGCAGTAATGTCCAATCCGTAAAAACAAAGAATCCGATATGAAAAAAGACATAATATTAGCCGGTGTGGGAGGACAGGGTATCCTCTCCATCGCAACAGTCCTCGGAGAGGCCGCTCTTACCAACGGCCTTCATATCAAGCAGGCCGAGGTCCACGGAATGAGCCAGCGCGGAGGTGACGTGCAGAGCAACCTGCGCATATCTTCCGAACCGATACACAGCGACTTGATTCCTTACGGCAAGGTAGACATCATCATGTCCCTCGAACCGATGGAGGCCCTGCGCTACGTCGAGGAGCTGTCCAAGGACGGCTGGATCGTCACCTCGTCGGTGCCATTCGTCAACATTCCGAACTATCCCGACAAGGAAGAGATCTATGCCCATCTGCGGAAGTTGCCCCATACCGTGATGCTTGACGTAGAGGCTCTCGCCAAGGAAGCCGGGGCTCCTGCCCAGGCCGCCAACATGGTGCTTCTGGGAGCCGCCATCCCCATGATGGACCTCAGCTATGAGGCCGTCCGCGACGCCGTGGCCAAGGTGTTCTCCCGCAAGGGACAGGATATCGTGGACAAGAACATAGCCGCCCTCGAGGCCGGTTACCGCCACAGTGTCAACGCTAACAGATAACCATTAATAACCCGCTCACACCTTACAGAAAGAGGCTGTCTCCGGCAGATCGGGGACGGCCTCTCTAATTTTACAGCTGATTTGCTGTTTTACTGGAAAAGTCCGAAGAGCCTTGCGTCTATCTGGTCGCAGACCTGACTGAAGTCCTCCTTGCGGTCCTCGAACCGGCAGGTGTCCACGTCCACTATCAGCAGCTCGCCCTTGTATTCCGAGATCCACTGCTCGTAGCGGTCGTTGAGGCCCTTGAGGTAGTCGATGCGGATGCTGTTCTCGTACTCGCGGCCGCGCTTCTGGATCTGCTCCACGAGGTTCGGAATCGACGAGCGCAGGTAGACCAGCAGGTCGGGATAGCCCACCATCTTCTGCATCAGCTCGAAGAGGGAGGTGTAGTTGTCGAAGTCGCGGGAGTCCATCAGCCCCATGTCGTGCAGGTTCGGCGCGAATATCATCGCGTCCTCGTAGATGGTGCGGTCCTGGATTACGTTCTTCCCTGAGTTCTGGAACTCGACGATGTCCTTGAGCCTCTTGTTGAGGAAGTACACCTGGAGGTTGAACGACCATCGCCGCATGTCGTTGTAGAAATCCACGAGATAGGGGTTGAAATCCACCGACTCAAAGTGCGGCTCCCATCCGTAATGCTTGGCCAGCAGACCCGTCAGGGTGGTCTTGCCGCTGCCTATGTTTCCTGCTACCGCTATGTGCATATTCTTAGATTTTAACTTTTGCAAAGTTAAATAAATATCGCTATATTCGCATGAACTATGAAGAAGAACCTCACCATTACTACTGTCCTTTTTGGAAATACTGTCCCGAGGTCCTGGATTCCACGGTTCCGTGGAGCTGTAATCAACTGCCTTAAGCAGGACAATGTCATGTTTCACAATCATATAGGTGACGGCCTGAGGTACTCTTATCCTCTTGTGCAGTACAAAGTGCTGGACGGCCGTGCAGCGATCATCGGCATAGAGCAGGGCAGTGCCGCACTTCAGGATTACTTCTCGAACTACAGCAGCCGGGTAGTATTGGGAGGACATCCGGTCGATCTTTTTCTCGACTCGGTGAGGGAGGAGACTGTCGAGGTCGCTATAGTGAAGGAGCCTGTGTCCTACGAGATGTCGGGCTGGATTCCGCTCAATGAGGATAACTACAAGGTTTACAGCGCTATCGAGAGTCTGGTCGACAAGTTATCCTTCCTCGAGAACATCCTTACCGGCAATATCCTGAGTTTCGCCAAGGGAGTAGGGCTGTTCTTCGGGGATGAAGTGGTCTGCCGCATTTCAGATATGCACAGACAGCACCGGCTGTCCTACAAGGGCGTCGGTTTCATAGGCCTGGACATATCATTCAAAAGCAATGTCATGCTGCCATCCGGCATAGGTCTGGGCAAGGGCGTCAGTACGGGGTTCGGAACAATAAAATCTATAGAACGGATATGAAGAAAAAAGTATTTCTGCTCGGGGGACACGATCTGGAGATGTGTACCATAAAGGAGCTTTTAGAAGCGAGAAGAGGAGATGGCCTGCTGTATTCTGACAAAAATCTTTCGTGGAGCAGTGCTTCGCTCATAAATTATGAGGAGGAACTCCGGAAATATGGGGACCGGCAGGAATATCAGATTTATGGAGTGGAGCTTCGGGAAGATGTCCGGATACCTGAAAACTATACATCCATAGACCATCACGGAGATGCGGACTGCCGTCCATCTTCGCTGGAGCAGGTGGCGGAAATCCTCGGAGTGCGGATGGACCATAGGATGAGGCTTGTGGCGGCAAATGACACCCGATATATCCCAGGAATGTTGAAGGAGGGGGCGACGGCGCAGGAGGTGGAGGACATCCGTAGGGAAGACAGGAGGGCTCAGGGAATAGACAAGGAAACAGAGAAGACGGTGAAAAAGGAGATTCTGCCGAAAAAGGATTCCGTTGGGGATTTGACTATTGTGAATGTTCCTAAAGAATATCAGTCTCTCAAGGGAGTGTTCTCAGTTATATCCGACTGGCTTTATCCCTATGTCGCATTGGTGATTTGTACTGATACTGAGCTTTGCTACTATGGCAAGGATGCAGCTGAAGTCAGGAAAAAGATTTTCCCTGAGGGAAGGGACGGTCTGTACAGCGGAGGCGGCGAGGACGGTTACTGGGGCGTAGGCATAAAGGGAGAAACGGAGACAGAAGATATTTTAAAGGAGGTCAAAGGTTATTGGAAGGTCTACAGCTATCATGTTTTCTATTTTCCGTTCAAATGGGGCTTTAAGGATACTGGTAGTAAGCTTTTTACGGACAGGTATGATGTGGCCGGCCTTAAGGAGGTTCCGGGACAGAAGGTATGGAGGCGGGCCAGGATAAGGAAGGGCGTGCCGCAGCGGGATGTTATGGCCATGAAGGAGGCCTCGGAGCTTTTCGGTGAGAAGCAGTACTTTTTCGAATTTGTGCATCCGGTACTGTATGACAGTATGGATGAGAAAAACAATATACTCCGCCATTATGAGAGACTTGAGCCGGAAGCCCGTGATGTGAAGTATGAGATAGAAGTAAAGGACAAAAAGTATGAACTGAAAGTAGAATCCATAAATCTCAATATTTATTCTACAGGAATAGGTGTCCTCACTTTGTATCTTGCCAATAAGAAAGAGAGTCAGAAAAGTGAGGCCGATGTCAGAAATATCAATCAGTACGGCAGAAGAGTCATGCCTCCTAATGCCGGAGAATTCAATGACTGGCAGCGTAGCCAGCTGGCTAAGTCAATCAGTATACGGGGTCTGCAGTCGGATGCTCAGGACAGATATAAAGATGATTTCCGTTACTGTTATATACAGGATGAGAAACGGAAAGGCGTGGATGATACATGGACTGTGTCGTCCATGATTCTCAATCTTATACACGATATCTTCCCCGATATGGATGTCGTGCCGGTGGTGGATGACCGCATGCTGGTAAACTGTTGGTACGGAAACAAAGAACTGTCACAGAAAATAGCAGAATATGATAGTTTTAAGAATTCTTGGTACAAGTTCGTATTTTTGGATGAGGGAAACTGTCCTTCTTGTCAGGACAAGGAGATGAGGGACCGTCTTCTGTCCGAGAGCACATATACCCGCTGGAAGGACTACGGCACTTTGTACGGAGTATCAAGGTACTCGCTTGTGGCATTGACTGACGAGAGCGGTTTTTCCACCAGTGTCATCGCCATGCACATGCGGACGATATATGCCCGTCTCTTCGAGCTGATGATAGTCCAGCGCGCCTCCCTTCTGAGGTTCTCCGGAGAAGTTACCAAGTTATGTCGGGACATAAACCTGAAAAAGGACTTGAAAGAAATAGAAGAACCTATCAAATCTCTGTATCTGGGCTATATCCGCTTTATCAATCAGATATACTTCCGCAGCGTCACCACCCAGGATCAGGGTATCGAGCTGTACGAGATGATATCCAGGCAGTTTGACACCGAGCGTCAGATAAAAGCCCTTGACGGAGAGATAGACGAGCTGAACCGCTATATAGACCTGAGGATAGACAGCAGGCGCAATAAGAATGGAGAATGGCTTAACATGCTGGCTGCGTTCTTCCTCCCCGGTTCTTTAGTTGCAGGACTCCTGGGTATGAATAAGTGGCATGACGTTATTCCAGACTTCTGGTGGTATTTCGGTGTCGTGGTAGTATTGAGTGCCGGATTGGGATGTTTAATCAGTCATCTTATGAAACAAAAAAATAAATGATATGGGAAAAGAGAATGAAATTAACGTAAAACTCATCCAGCATACCCCGCTGCTGCATTTTCAGTATGACAGCGAAGGTGCCACGCTGCGTGCCACCGAGGTAAAGCCGAAGCTGGACAGGTTCCTGATCAGTAAGCTCCCAGGGACAACTCGGGAGGGAAAGTTTGAGCAATGCGAGGAATTGCTTGTAGGCTATTCACCTAATCCGCAAAAACAAAGGGCATTGAGGAACAGATTCTGCAAGGAGGGTTTCAATGCCCTGAACTACAGGATGCAGATATCCGCTCAAGGTAGGGACACTTCGGTGACACTGAAGAACATGAATTATCCTTTAGTGCTGAGTACAATGGGACGGGAGCCGAAACATGTTGATTTGTGCATAGTTAAGGAAGATAAAGAAAGAATGCGTACAGTAGAGCTGAGTATCAATATTTCAATCTGTGTGAAAAAAGAAGGTCGGGTAGAAATTCTGCGCGACAAAGAAAAATATTTGAGGAAGTTGATAAAAGACAACATCGTAGAGTTTTTTGCTCTGAACAATTTCGGACAGAGGTCAGATAAAGGTTTCGGAAGTTTTACTGTATGGAAGGTTAAGGATGATGATGGAGAGCAGGTGCGCCAAATAGATCAGGACATAAAGGAACGTCTTAAAAACTATCAGTATTTTGAATTTACATTAAAACAGGATATGGCGGCTCAGTCTATGTTCTATAAAACGTTCTCTGTTATAGATTACTATTGGAGGGCGTTGAAGTCAGGTATAAATTACCCACGTAGCGGGGCGTATGTCAAATCCTATTTGTATCAATTTGTAAGAGATGAAAATCCCGAGAGAACATGGGATAAAAAAGCTATAAAAACGAAATTTAATTTGTTCTTTGGCCGAAAGAAAGACACATATGATGATTCTGGAAGAACAGCAATCTTTGCGAGAGCTTTGTTGGGGTATCCGTCAAACGGATACTCATACAACAGAAATCAATATACCGTATCCGTGACTAATAATAAAGGGATAGACAGGCTGGCATCTCCAATTATTTTCAAGCCTGTCTTTAATTCCGGAAGTGTTGTAGTTTATATTTTATTTAATGAAGATGAAATAAAGTGTATGAGGGATAAAGGTACGGTTAAATTCAGATTTGAGTGTAGGAAGAAGTCAAGGGAAGTATTGGAAATGCCGACAGACATGAGGTATATTGATTATAAAAAGTTAATAGATTCTTATCATAAGAAGAATGGCTATAGAATGATTCCTAAAAACATTAAATGGGAAAACATTATCAGCAATGGAAAAGGAGAAGTTATCTTAAGCAAACCGAAACAAAACTAATGGCGATGAATACATACACAGCGTTCAATATCGGCCCGATATATACCACATTCATCATGGGCCGCCGTCCGAGAGAACTGTGGGCCGCGAGCTACATGTTCTCATATCTGATGAAATGCATTTGCGACAATGTCCCCAAGGGTACCGTCCTTTCACCGGCAGAAGTGCCGTGGACCGTGCTCCGACAGGGGGTAGGTCTGTATCCTGACCGTCTGTTCGTGCGGGGTGCAGTAGATGCCGGGGACATAGAGAAGAAAGCCTGGCAGACATTCTCGACAAGTCTGAATATCGATGGAAAAATACTGTTGGACCGGCAGTATTTCAACATCATGCATGCCACTGTTCAGGCGGGCTCGGACTCTGTTGCGGTGCGGATGCTCAATGATGCCCTCAATAAGCTGGAACTTATGAATTTCCCTAAGCCTGAATCGTTGTCTGAGGGAGTAATGAAGATAGTGTTGGATCAGAGACCGCTGTTCCTCCTTGTATATGGAGAAGATACTCACCATATTCCGTCCTTGGGAGAGATAGCTGCAGTGTCAAAGAAAAAAGAAAATGTTGGGATATGGAATAGGTTCAGCAATCTACTCAACAATGACGGGGCTGAAGAGAATGCCTATAAGGAAACGTTCGGGGAAGATTATAAATCCTATCACAAGTATATCTGCGTAGTCAAGGCGGACGGAGACTCGGTCGGTGCGACGGTGACGCATCCGGATCTGCCGCAAGGAAAGTTGGAGCAGATTTCTGATGCGCTTTTGTGTTTCGGGCGTCTGGCATCGGAGAAGATAAAGGGCTTCGGAGGTCTGCCGATTTATGCGGGCGGTGACGACCTGCTCTTCATTGCGCCTGTGGTTGGGGAGGACGGAACGGATATTTTCAGGCTGTTGAAAGAGATAAGCACCGAGTGTTTTAAAGGTGTGAAAAATGAAATTGATGGCATAGGACTGAAAAAGGACGGAAATACGATCAGGGCATCCATGTCCTATGGACTGTCCATTTCCTATTACAAGTTCCCGCTTTACGAGGCTTTGGAACTGGCGGACTCGCTCCTGAACAAGGCTAAGGGAATATCCGGAAAGAATGCTGTGGCATGGAAACTGACAAAGCACAGCGGCAGCGGTTTCGAAGCGGCATTCTCAAACTCTGACGAGAATCTGTCCAAAGCATTCTATGCCCTGATAGATGAGACGAAAGACGGCAATACAGTCTCGGCTGTGGCTCACAAGCTCCGCGAGAACGCAGCCCTGATGACGCAGGTATTGAAAACAAAGGACGCTGCTTTGCGGGATGAACGTCTGAAAATGCTCTTTGAAAAAATCCTGGAGGACAGAGGTTCGTCATATCATGCGGCAGTCCGGGAAATGATGGAACGCCTTTATGATTGTTTTCCGAAAGAAGGATACGAGGCGATGCTCTACAGTGCGATGCGCACGGCAAAATTTATAAAAGGGGAGGATCCGAAAGATGAGTAAGTATTATCTGATAACATTGACTCCGGTGGATAAGTTTTTCTTCGGAGGAGAGATGAAATTCTCGACAGGCATTCAGGAAAACGGGAAGAAATCCGCTCCTGAAATCAGCTACATTATCAAGTCCGGTTATTTTCCTCAGCAGACATCCCTGCTGGGTATGATGCGCTTCTTCCTCCTGCGCCACAGCAAATATTTCGACGGGAGTAAGATTACTGACCCGGACGGAGCATTAAGCTTGATCGGCGGACACAGCTTCTCTGCCGACAGAGGCAGCGGATACGGTCAGATTCTCCGTCTGTCCGAGTGCTTCATACGGGAGTATCAGGGGAACGGGAACTTCTGCAGGAATCTCTTCCCCGCTCCGTTTGACTCTGAGTTCAATGTGGATTTCAGCAACGGCCAGGAGAACGGGTGGTATAACGGACAACAAAAAGTGCTTCCGGCCCTTATCCGGAAGCAGAACTATCCGGAGAAGAAGGGCTATGCTTACGGCCGGTATCTTATTGCATCTGGCAGTGGAAAAACAGTAGGTATGGGCAAGGTGTTTGCGGAGGACCGGCGCATGGGCATCAGCCGTGATCTGGATACCGGAAAGGTGGGCGACAATGCTATGTACAAGCAGATCAATTACCGTTTTGCCAAGCAGGCCAACGGCTCCTACTATGTGTTCGCGTTCTATGTGGAGATGGAAGACTGCGCGGACATTCTTTCCTTCAATGGAGAGACAGTGTCCGTCGGGGCGGACAACTCCATGTTCAGAATAGGCGTTGAGCCGGCGGATAGCTGGCTGCCGGAATCCATTATGCAGGAAGAGCAGACGACTGCGGTCAGGATATCGCTGACTTCGCCCTCATTTATCAAGGTAGGTGATGCAATGTCGCTGCCGGATTTTGCTATAACTGAAACGGTTCCTTTCAGACACCTCAACTCGGATGTACGTAAGACCACGTCTTATAACGTGTCGGACGGAGGACTTAAGCAGAGTTCCCGGTACGACCTTTTCAGCGCAGGCTCAGTGTTTTATTTTTCCGGACCTGAGAATGCTCGGAAGTTTGTGGATGCCGTTGAGTCGGCGCAAAATTTCCGTCAGATAGGATATAATCAATACAGAATAGACAAATTATAAAAAACGCAAATCGATATGAACAGTCATCTCTGGCTTATAACAGCCGAAACCAATCTGCATGTGGGCAACGAGAACAGCTCCAACTACGGTATCATCGACAAGGCGGTACAGCGCGACCCCCTTACTAACCTTCCCTGCATCAATTCCAGCTCGCTTAAAGGAGCAATAAATGAGTATTTTACCAAATTCAAGAAAATTGATTCGGGGACGAGGATAGACATATTCGGCTCCGATAAATGCGGTGAGAACAAGAAGCAGCAGAAGGGAAATGTAATCTTCTTCGATGCGCATATTCTGTTCCTTCCGGTTCAGGACGACAACAAACTGTATCACTATGAGACGAGCCGTCAGGTTGTGAACTTGTTTCTTCAGAGAAATAAGATGCTCGGTATTGAATGGGATAACTTTCCCAATGATCCCTACGAGTATGAGGACTTTTTCCATCTTGACCGGACGGTGATGAGTAATGATAGTTTTGTCACTGCGTGCGATAACGAGAATCTGCCCATTGTCGCCAGGAATTGCCTTGAAAACGGTCTCAGTACCAATCTATGGAACGAGCAGGTGCTGCCCTCGAAGACCGTACTGTATTTCTTTACCAGTGGGGATGTAGGAGGGTTTACAGAGATTCTGGACGGTTCGCTGGTGCAGATAGGCGCCAATGCTACCATCGGATACGGATATTGCAGGATAACCAAGATAGTATAGGGAGGACAGACTATGGATAAGAATCGTATAAGCAAACTGATACCTATTGCGGATGAAGCGCTTGCCGGCAGCAGTATGCTGAGTAAAAACAAGACCATAAACTCCTCGTATGACGGACTCGTGTCTGCTTTCCCCGTTTCTGTTGCCATGAGCGGTCTGAAACCCACCATTATAATCTATGCCCAGGACAAAGACTCGGGCAAAGTCAATCGTGGTGTGATTCTGGAGGTGCTGCTGAAGATGATGAAAATGGACGGATTCACCAAGATTAAGAACAATGCTAAAAATGACGTAAAGCTCCCATCATCCGTTGCAGAATTGAAGGATTTTGTCAAGACGCCGAAATGTGACCAGGCAGTCGAGAACGCTCTTAAACGGGAGATGATAGACTGTGCCATCGCGCTCAAACTGGTAGTGAGAACATATAAACAGGTAGAGTCATGAGCGAGAATCTGCATAAATTCTTCTACAAGGATTATTTCGAGGAGGGTATAAAGCCTTCCGGCAATATCACCCGACTTAACAGGAAGCTCACAGGCCTGACTCCGAAGGATATAGGCGAGGTAGAGAAGGTAGAGTACGTCAATGCCGATTTCAAAATGAAAGTCTGTTATCCCGGCCTGATAACCGGTGTGGGGGTCAGCCACGAGATGGGGGTTGAGGGAGAGATAAAGCTTGGAATCAATTTTGATTATACTCACGGTACGCCCATCATAAGCGGCTCGACCGTAAAGGGTGTGCTACGCTCTTATTTCCCTCAGGTGTATGACCTTCAGAATCCGGATATAAATGCCGCCATTCTGGATATTTTCGAGGGTAAAAAGCCGGACGGCAGCACCAAATCCATCTATGAGCGGGATATCTTTTTTGATGCATCTGTTGTCAGAGATAAAAATAAAAATGAGGAAAGAAAAACAATCTTTGAGATGGATGCTCTTGCGCCGCATTCACAGGACGACCCTTTCAAGGAACCCATACCCATCACCTTTGCAAAGATAGCGCCCGGCTGCACCATAGAATTCCGTTTCCACCTGTCAGGGGAGAAGGAGTGTAGAGATAAAAAGGAAGAGTGGTTCAAGAAGATTCTTACGACATACGGTATAGGGGCCAAAACCAACGTCGGCTATGGCCGGCTAGAGGAACTAAAGGAAGTTGAGCCTAATAATAAATAAATTAATCAAGCGCCGTACTGCTCAGGCATCATTGCTTGGCAGTACGGCTATTCATCATCTTCTGTGAGCCAGTCTCCGTTTGTATATTTCAAAAACTCGGTTGTTGTCCATGTCATTCAGTCTTAGCGAATTTATATATGATTTCAAAGTAGACAACATGCTGAGGACAAGCATTCTTCATTTTTCTCCGAGTGTCTGTAATATGCGATACTTCTCATCGCATAATGCATTTTAATTTGTATCCCTTTTGGGAAAAAGAAGCGGAATCACGCTGTCGCCAACCGGAAAAATCTACTGGGGAACATTGGCGGATAATCATTAACCAAAGTTCTTGTTCTAATGGATAAAAGATAAACGATACTATTAGGGCTAACTCAGTGATTATCGAAGAGTTGTATTAATCCTTGTTCTAATGGATAAAAGGTAAACTTTCCCGATACCTTTGAAGGACACCGGTTCAGCCGTCTTAATCCTTGTTCTAATGGATAAAAGGTAAACTCAATTCTGAGACGAGAGGTGAGTTCAAGGTGATGAGTCTTAATCCTTGTTCTAATGGATAAAAGGTAAACTGAATAATTATTGTGTAACCATTAAAAATTTTTTGTCTTAATCCTTGTTCTAATGGATAAAAGGTAAACGGCTAAAGAAAACTTTAAAGCTCTACAAGAGCTTGTCTTAATCCTTGTTCTAATGGATAAAAGGTAAACTGTTTCAGCTTCGGCTCTGACGAGGCAGTATAATGTCTTAATCCTTGTTCTAATGGATAAAAGGTAAACTCCTGTGAGGGAACTTTGGAGGAGTTTGATTTCAACGTCTTAATCCTTGTTCTAATGGATAAAAGGTAAACTTTACAAAGGAGGTGAGATGCCCGACCAGTTCTTGTCTTAATCCTTGTTCTAATGGATAAAAGGTAAACTCACCGTGGCCGGAACCTCTCTCGAGGCTCAGCGTTTGTGTCTTAATCCTTGTTCTAATGGATAAAAGGTAAACACCTCTCCGGTAAGGCCGCAAACCTCGCTGAGGCAGTCTTAATCCTTGTTCTAATGGATAAAAGGTAAACCATGTGATTCTCAACTGTTTTTGTTTCTTTGTTCAAACGATCAAAGAACAAAATAGGTTGATAACGACAGATTTACCTCCGCTTCTCAACATTTCTTCGCAAAAGTAATGAATTTTTATTTGCAAAACAAGAGATTTAAGTGGCTCTTTGCTATAGTGCCGCTTAATAATCAGATAGATATAGCATTAAAATATTTCGCAAATGTAGGCGCAGTGTTTGTGCCGGAGGCGATTTGCGAAAAAAAGAGTATGAGTATGGTTGAAAGAACTTTGGTAATCAGAGTGTTGCCATTTTAGGTCGTGCTTCTTTTCGCAAATCTCTATCGCAAAGAGCCTGAAAAAATGACTTTCGAAAAAATCTGCTCGGTCAAAAAACGGTGCAATGGAGATAATACCTTAATAATGAAGAGATAGGTCAAAAGTGGTTTTTCGCAAATGTTATGTGGATGATAGCAGTCCATCCGGTTTTTATATTACATTAGTTGTGGAAATAGGATTTGCCTGTTTTTTCGGTATATAGGTGATTTTTGCGTAGCAGTCCAGACATAGGCTGTAGTAAATGATTTTGTCATGAGAGATGTTGATGGTCTCAGCGACTGACGTTTTCAGATTTTCGAACTGACTCTCAGAAAGCATGCACTCAAAGACGCTGAGATTGACCCGGACGCCGTACTGCCTAAGTATCTTTACCACGCGGTTGCGGCGCTTGGTATTGCTTATGTCGTATGCGACAACGATGAATTTTTTAGTTGCTCTCATTACCATTTTGCTTTATATGGCCTGAACTTGTTGCCGTCATTGAAGTATCCGGCGATTTCTGAAGCCTGAACTTTGATGATTTTTGCCAGATTCATGTTCTCTTTACGGAATTTCTCCGGTTTGTACAGCCTTTCGGAGATGTTACGTATGAGGAGTGTCTTACTCTCTTTTGACAGTCTGCCGTCAGTTATGCTCAGAGGCTCGTTTTTCTGAATCATGGAGATGACTACTCTGTCCACAGCCTGTGCTCTGAATATCTCGATGAAATCGAATGCAAATGTCGGCTGCCCTGGCTGACGGGCGTGGATGACGCTGTCATAGGGGTTGAGCTGTGCGGCAAGCAGGGCCTGCCAACATCTGGTGTAGAGTATGGCATAACCGTAGTTGAGGAGGCAGTTGACCAAATCTGTGGCGTGCTGATGTACTCTTTTCTCAAAGCCCACATCATCGTTTGATAACAGACATCTTACACATTCCCAGTATTTTGCGGCAGCATTGGCTTCGTGAGCTGTAATTGCAGGTATGAAGTCCGGCATTTCCGGGGACCCGTTTTTAAGAGTTGCTCTGAGTCTGTCTACTATGGATTCAAGGCTGTCCAGATGTGTCTGTAGCTCCGGCAATGACAGTTTGTGATATTTGTGAAAGTATTTAATGAGATTGAGCTGGTTGCTCAGTTTCCCGTCTATGATCTTGCCGGCCAGAAAGTTCCGTTTTATATTCCCTGCCTCTGACTGATGCTGCCACAGCCTGCATTGAAAAGAAGAAGCGGATAGAAAAGAACCGAGATGCACACCGTCATAATTGAAAAAGTCTACCGGTATTTTGTGTTTGAGAGTATGCCGGAGGAGATTGCTGGAAAGGCCTACTCCGTCTGAAAGGATTATTATGTGTTTCAGGTTGGAAGGAGGAAAAGAACTGATGACCTTGCCTTTGGATTTTACGGTGATGCCTTTCTGTGTAAGCCCTACTGTCACACCGGGTTTGGTGATTATGAGCTCTGAATTCTGAGCCTCTTTAAGCTGGTATTCACGTTTGCGTTTGAGAATGATTTTTTTGTTGCTCAGTTGTATGCTCTCACCGGTGTTGTCTCTCTTCGCTGATGCATACGATTTTAGCAAGGTGATTTTTATGTCTTTCTCTCTTAGCCGGAAGTCGGCGCTGAGAAAATGAAACTCGTCCAGGGTTTTCCGCAATGCGCTCCGGCTTGGGAACTTATCCCAGTCATCCGTGACAGTCTGCTGTAGAAAAGAGAGAAATGCGGTGTCAATCATCCGAAGCTCGGGCTCCGGAAGCAGCTGGCCGTAGTAGGCAATGATGCCGGACCATTTTTTTGCACTGCTGCGGTCCAGCCCGCGGCTGCTGAGGTTCAGTGAGGAGATCTTCTCAAGTATCTCGCACCGTTTTTCTTCACTTATGCCGAAGGAGTCTTTCTTTATGGTGATACCGAGAAACTTGACTCCTTCAGAGAGTGGAGTTATCGCCGGCTCATTCAGAGGAAGTTTTAATTTTTCTTTAAGATAAGTTTCGGTATCAGAGCAGATTGCCTTGGCTGTTTCTTCTGTCTCTGTCAGGATTATGAAGTCATCGGCATATCTGACGTACGCAGCAGTACGTGAGATGATGTGCTGGTCCATTGAGTGCAGGTAAAGGTTGGCCAGCAGCGGGGACAGTACGGCTCCTTGAGGGACACCCTTCTCTACGTCATCCCATTTTATCCCTTTGGTGACTACGCCCATCTTGACGCAGAGCATAATCAACCGTACAATTTCTGCGTCTGTAATTACAGATTTTATTCTGGCTTCGAGTAATCCATTTTATTCTTTGGAATCTCTATCTTGAGATATGGGTGCGGTATCCATTTCCCGGTTGAGAGCTCATCGGCCAGCTCCTGCAGGTTGTCTTTCAGATTTTTGTCAAATTCGGAGATGCTTTCACCGTCAATACCACCGGAGGAATTTTTGCTTTTGATGATGTCCCATGATGACAGCAGATGGTCAATGGAGCAAAGAGTCTTTAACATTGAAGAATCCATAGGTGGAAGATTTACAGTCCGGCGTCAAATATAATAAAAAGATAAATTTTTTGTCATTATGACACTTGACGGAGCTGAGTTTACTCCCACAGAGGCTCATCCCTCCATCCCTGCGGAAAGCCCATTGCAGAAAGATTGACCGAGGGATGTGAGGCGATGAGGGCCTTGAGGTCCCGCTTGAAGTCGGAGGCGGGGTGCAGGCGGTCGGTGAGGTAGGCGACGGCTGTGAGAATGGGGTAGAGGCGGTTGATGTCCTGGCAGGGGCGGGTAATCCAGGGGTGGTCGAGGTGCCTGGGGAGGCGGGGCTTGATGTTGAACTTGCGGTTCCATAGGCGGATGTGGTGGGCGCAGATGTTGCGGAGGACGGCTATGGAGCGGATCCAGCTCTCGAGGAAGAGGTGCTGGGGCAGACCGAATTCCCGGGCGACGGCTTTTTTCGCCTGATTGTTGGTGAAGTTGCGGTAGAGGAATGAAATGGTGCTGAAAGAGAGGACTTCGAGGGTCTTCCATGCCGGAGGAAACGGGGTGGTCTCATACAGCAGCCAGTGGTCCCTTATGTAGTCTTCCTGTGAGTTGTCCACAGTGTCTTCTATGATGCCTAAAGTCCTGAAAAAGGCTGATTTGTCCGAGAAAAGGCTCTCGTCAGTGAACCAGAACGGGCCGTGCAGCAGGGAGAACACTCTGATGATTCTGGCTCTCAGGGCCACTTCTATCTGCTGGATGGCCTCGAAGAGGATAATCTTGAGCCGGCAGTCGAACCTGTACAGGTCCGCAACCATGTCGAACGAGCAGTCCTGCCTGTATCTGTGGGCGTTGTGGTCGGCTTCTACCGCCCGCAGGTAGGGATGTATCCGGAAGTAGTTCACATTGTCCAGAAACTTGCGTGCGGCCTCCTCATCGGCTACGGAAAGCCCCCGTAGCTGAAGCCCCTCGACCAGTGTGGTGCTGTCATAAGGTTCGCTGAAGTATTCCATAAATCAGATATAAAAAAAGTTCCACCCTGGTACGCTGGTCTTACGACGGGAAGCGTGGTGGAATCTGTTGCTGCAAAGGTATGGATTTTTTTCGAGAATCCAAATTTTCAGCTTGAAATCTTCCAGCCGGAGATGTTGTGTGTCTCCCGGTCGAAATCGATCGCGACCTTGACGACGGGCAGGCCGCAGAGGGCGAAGCGCTCCGGATACTGCTTCAGGTCTATCTGCCGCATGGCGGCTTCCGCGCCGGCGTCAAGTTTCAGCTCCACTAAGTAGAGTTTAGAGGCGGTGCGCATGACCATGTCCACTCTGCCTTTCGGAGTGTGGACCTCCACGTCCGCGAAGTAGCCGAGGAGGGAGAAGATGATGTAGAGTACCTGCTGCCAGTGGCCCTCGTAATCGGTGTTGTCGGTGTAGGGGACGGTGCCGAGGAAGGTCTGCATGGCCTTCAGCGCTCCGTCCATGTCATCTTCGAGGAGGCATTCCGCCATGGTTATGAGGGTGGAGGAAGCCGATATGGTGTCAGGAGTCACGTAGTACGGTATCAGCGAGCGGAACAGGCCGATGCGTACCTCCTGGTTGGGTATGCCCAAAGTATAGGATTCGATGGCGGGAATGCCCTTTTTGATGGTGTAGTATCCGCTCTGGTAGAGCAGGGGGATGATGCTGGACAGTCTCTCTGTGGGAGTGTCAAATTCGTCCTTGCCGGCCTTGCAGGTCTCTCCCAGCTGGATGGGTGTCATGCGGAACTTGCGTATCATCTCTATGAGATATGTCGGAGTTCCGCTTCCGAACCAGTAGGAGTCGAGCTTTGCATTGGCGAAGGCTCTGATGAGGCTGAACGGGTTGTAGATGTCGGGCGAGGGCCAGGTGAAGTGGTAGCCGTCGTACTTGGCTTTCAGTCTGGCGAAGGTATCTTCCCGGCTCAGGCCCAGCCTTCCGGCCAGAATGTCCAGGTCCGGGCTCATCTGGGTAAGGATCTCCTCCTCGGTGATGCCGCATACGGCTGCGTACTGCTCCAGCATGCTGATGTTCTCCAGGTTGTTGAGCTCGCTGAAGATGCTGAGCTGGGAGAACTTGGTGATGCCGGTCATGAAGACGAAGCGGAGATACGGGTCGCAGGCCTTGAGGGGGCTGTAGAAGTTGCGCATGACGTTGCGGAGCACCGGCAGGGTAGTGTCCTCGTGCACCACATCCAGCAGTGGTGCGTCGTATTCGTCGATGAGCACGACCACTTTCTGCCCGGTCTGTGTGCAGGCGGTCTCAATCAGCCTTTTTAAACGCAGGTTCGGACCTTTGTCCTTTTCGGACTTCAATCCGTAGATTCTTTCGTATCCTGAGAGTTGGTCATCCAGCATCAATTCCAGCTGCTCCTTGTCCGTATGCTTGGCGATACTCATGTCGAAGTGCAGTACCGGATGCACCGTCCAGTCCTTTTCAAGCGCCTCTAAGGCCAGCCCCTGGAACAGTTCCCTCCGCCCCTCGAAGTAACTGTGGAGGGTGGATACCAGCAGCGACTTTCCGAACCTCCTGGGGCGGCTGAGAAAGATGAACTTGGCACCGGAGTGAGTCATCCTGTAGACGTACTCTGTCTTGTCTACATAAAGGAAATTACCCGCCGTCCTTATCTCGGCGAAGTCCTGCCGTCCTATCGGGAAGAGTCTCTGCTGTGTGTCCATGGTCTGTGCGCTTTTGGATTTCCAGCCTCAAAGTTACAAAAATCATTGTATATTCGGCATTGCACAGTATATTTGCAGCATGTCAGGCAGTGTCCCCAAAATATTGTGTTCTTTATTCCTGTCTTTCTGCTGTCTCTTCTCTGCGGCACAGGAGCAGCGGGATACGAGTGTCATCATCGACAGGTATTTTTATATTCAGGACGGAGATACGATGCGGGTTGACCGGGCATACGTTCCAGGGGATGCTCCGGCATCTGTCAGTTATGAATCGGAT
>CALUSM010000023.1 GCA_944323445.1 uncultured Bacteroidales bacterium | reverse complement strand
ATGAAGTCCCCCATCATCTGCCTCTACGGCCCTCCGGGAGTCGGCAAGACATCCCTGGGCAAATCCATAGCCAAGGCCTTGGGCCGCAAGTACCAGCGCATCTCCCTCGGCGGACTTCACGACGAGTCGGAGATAAGAGGCCACCGCAGGACCTACATCGGTGCGATGCCAGGACGTATCCTCCAGAGCATCAACCGTGCCGGCAGTTCCAACCCCGTCATCGTCCTCGACGAGATAGACAAGGTCAGCCAGGACTACAAGGGAGACCCCTCCTACGCCCTGCTGGAAGTGCTCGATCCCGAGCAGAACAACGCCTTCCACGACAACTACCTCGACATCGACTACGACCTCTCGAAGGTGCTCTTCATCACCACGGCCAACAACATCAGCACCATCCACCCCGCCCTGCGCGACCGTATGGAAATGATATCCGTATCCGGTTACCTGGCCGAGGAAAAGGTGAGCATCGCCCAGGGCTACCTGATCCCCAAGCAGCTGGAGGCCCACGGTCTGAAGAAGAGCCAGGTACGTTTTCTCAAAGGCTCGATCGAGAAGATTATCGACGAGTATACCCGCGAGTCCGGAGTCAGGGGACTTGACCGGCAGATAGCCAAGATAGCCCGTATCTCCGCCCGCAAGATAGCCACCGGCGAGACCGCAAAGGTCAGCGTCACCCCAGAAGTCGTCTCGGAGTTCCTCGGCCTTCCGACCAACTTCCACGACCTCCAGAAGGGCAATGAGGCCCCGGGCGTGGTCACAGGCCTGGCCTGGACGGAAAACGGCGGAGAGATCCTCTTCATAGAATGCTCCGTAAGCGAGGGCAAGGGCGTCCTTTCCTCGACCGGCAACCTCGGAGACGTAATGAAGGAATCCGCGACCATCGCCTTCCAGTATCTCAAGGCCCATCCGGACCTGATCGGACTGACCACCGAGGAGATAATGAAGCACGACATCCACATCCACGTCCCTGAAGGAGCAATCCCCAAGGACGGTCCCTCGGCGGGCATCACCATGGTCAGTGCTATGGCCTCCGCCCTGTCGGGAAAAATGGTACGCAGCGGCATCGCCATGACCGGCGAGATGACCCTCCGCGGCAAGGTCCTGCCCGTAGGCGGCATCAAGGAGAAAATCCTCGCAGCGAAGAGGGCCGGCATCCACACCATCATCCTCTCCAGGCAGAACGAGAAGGACATCAAGGACATCAAGCCCATTTACATAGAAGGACTGGACTTCGTCTACGTGGACAATATCTCCGAGGTTCTGAAATACGTATTCAGCTGAAGACAATGGAAGTCAGAATAGAAGAATCATGGAAAGCGGTGCTCCGGGAAGAATTCGACAAGGAATACTTCGCCCGGATCGCCGCTTTCCTGCATCAGGAGAAAAGGGAAGGCAAGACAATCTATCCTCCCGGACCTCTCATTTTCAACGCATTCCAACTGACACCCTTCGACAGGGTAAAAGTAGTGATACTGGGCCAGGACCCCTATCATGGTCCAGGTCAGGCCAACGGCCTGTCATTCTCCGTTCAGGACGGAGTTGCACTGCCGCCCTCCCTCCAGAATATCTACAAGGAAATTGCCGCCGATACCGGCTGCACCCCCCCGCCCAGCGGCAACCTCGAGCGATGGGCCCGCCAAGGCGTATTTCTCCTCAATTCTGTCCTGACCGTCAGGGCCGGCTCCCCCACCTCCCACAGCGGAATAGGCTGGCAGACTTTCACCGATGCGGTCATCAAGACCATATCCGACCGCAAGGAGTGCGTTGTCTTCATGCTCTGGGGCAATTATGCCCGCAGCAAGAAACCGCTGATAGACAGCAACAAGCATTTAATCCTGGAAGCCGCCCATCCCTCTCCCCTGGCCCGCGGTGCCTTCTTCGGCTGCCGTCACTTCTCTAAGGCCAACAACTTCCTCACCGCCACAGGACAGACTCCTGTCATCTGGTAAAAGAGGCATCCTGACAGTATTTTTACTATATTTGTTGTTTGTAATTAACAGAATATGAAATCAAACAGCAAATCAGCAATATTCCCGGGATCTTTCGACCCGTTTACACTGGGACACATGGATGTCCTGCAGTCAGCACTCAAACTATTCGACAAGATCTTCATAGCTGTAGGCTACAATCATCTCAAACATGGCTTCCTGTCCCCTGGAACAAGGGTAAGCCTCATCACTGACGCAGTGCGTCCGTTGGTAGAGGACGGCGCGGACATAGAGGTACTGTCCTACACGGGCCTCACCGTCGACCTCTGCCGTGAGAAAGGCACCTGCTTCATAATAAGGGGACTGAGGACTACGACAGACTTCGAACTGGAGTCCGTAATCGCACAGGCCAACCGCAAGATGCAGCCCGAGACCGTAACGGTATTCATCCCGGCCTCCCACAACTACTCTTTCATATCATCCACTGTAGTCCGGGACGTCATCATCAATGGAGGAGACGCTGCGCCTTTCCTGCCGTCCAACATAAGAATAGAAAATTACATCAGCACTGAACAACTGTCCGAAAAATGAAAAAAAGAAATATCATCCTTACCGTCCTTGCATTAGCCGTCTCTTTCATCGCCATGCCTGCCACATCCGCTGCACAGACATCAGGAACAGCAGCGGACTCACTCCAGTCAGCATCCGCTGACCAGGGGCTGACACAAGAGGACATCAATCTGGTAATGAAAGTCTTCGACGGCCAGATACCCTCGGACATCATAAGCCGGGCAGATGCGTTCATCCGCACCGGGAAATCAGCAGAAGAGACTGCACGGATAGCATGGTACATCTACAACTACTACCGCAACTCCAGAATCATGGGCTACGACGAGATAGCCGTGTACATAGCCGACAGCTATTTCCTAAACGGACAGTACACTCTGCCGGACGGGAACGCCATGATGGAGATGAAACTCTTCGCACAGACCAACAGACAGTCCCTCATAGGAATGCAGGCACCGGGACTTACGCTTCAGGACCCGGCCGGCACAGAGGTGAACCTCCCGGACGGAGAGCAGGACTACACCGTCCTCTACTTCTATGATGACGAATGCCCTGGCTGTATCCGCACCACCCCGGCCCTGATGCAGTACATGTCACGCAACAGCGCCGGCCTCAACTTCACGGTCTGCATGATCTACACCCAAGACAGCCGGGAACACTGGATGAACTACATACAGAAAGCCATACAGCCGTTCAAGCTCCCGTCTAACGTCAAGGTTCTCCATCTCTGGGACCCGGACATGAGCTCCGATTTCGTATCCAAGTACGGAGTCATATCCACTCCAAAGCTGTTCCTCCTGGACCGCAACGGCACTATTATCGGACGGGAGCTCACCCCCACCGCGCTGGGTCAGGTAGTGGAAGTCAACGAGAGCCGGCTCACTCCCACGGAAATGATTTTCGAGCAGATATTTGCACCTTTAGCCAATACTGCCGACACAACACTCATTACCAAGGAAATCGACACCTTCTTCGAGGACTCGAAGGACAACCCGGAATTCTTTCACGAGCTTTTCTACACCCTCTACCAGTACCTCAAGAACAGTTCCGCATATCCCCTGCAGCAGGGAGCTGCCTACCTGGCCAACAAATACATCGCCGGTATGCCCGAGATGTGGGAGACCGTCACGTTCACTGACAGAGGAGAGACTCACGGCAGCATAATCCGCGCGGACTTCTCCTCTCCCGCCGATTTCATAGACCAGACAGCCCTCGGAGTGCTCATGTTCTACCGCAACCCCCTTGACAAACCGGCTGTCGACCTGGAACTGCGTACACCGTCCAATAAAAAATTCCACATATACGATGCGAAGGCAAAATACACTGTGCTCTACTTCTACACCCTGGACTGCGCCCTGTGCAAGGCCGTAAGCGTGGAACTGGCAAAGATATACGGACAGTACAGCCCTGCGGACGTACAGTTCCTGGCGATATACACAGGCAGCGACAATACATGGAAGAAATACATCAGTGAGAATAATCCAGGCTGGACAAATCTCTGGGACCGCAAGCGCAAGTCCGGAATGTTCGACAAATACGACCTGCTGGACGTTCCCGCCATCTACCTGCTGGACAAGGACAAGAACACTATTGCCAAGGACATAAATCCGGATGTCCTGAGCATCCTGCTGGAATACTACCTCTCTCCGGACAATATTGAGAACGAATAAAACTGCCGCGGAATGCTGCTGGAGCTGATCAAAGGATTCATCGTAGGTATCTGCGCATCGGTGCCGCTTGGACCGATCGGGGTACTGTGCATTCAGCGCACCCTGAGCAAGGGCCGCAACTCAGGTTTCATCACCGGCCTGGGTGCCGCCGTCTCGGACACTATCTTCGCAGCCATAGCCCTGCTCAGCATATCATATGTCCAGCAGCTGCTGTCCGACTACCGCTATGCCGTGATGATGGCAGGCGGTATAATAGTAGGAATATTCGGGGTCAAGCTGTTCATGACAAATCCTGTAAAACAGATCCGGCGTCCTAAATACGGCAACCGCCATTACTGGCAGGACTTTTTCTCTACCCTCCTCATGACGATATCCAATCCGGGGGCATTCTTCCTCATGCTTGGCCTCTTCGCTTTCATCGGCATCAACCGGGAAGAAGCCGAACCGCTGGAAATGATAGCGGTTACCCTCGCCGGAGTATTCGCCGGAGCCTCCCTGTGGTGGCATATCCTGTCCACCTCCATCAACCATTTCCGGAATAAGCTGCGCCTGCGCCAGCTGATCATGATCAACCGCGTCGCCGGTGTGATAATTATGGTTCTGGGACTTATCTCCCTGTTCGAAGGCCTCTACAGACTCCTGACTGCCTCCTTGTGAGGACATCCTATACAGTAGTAGTCCAGACCGGCCCCGGCAGGCTCCTGCGGATTGTAGATATTGCGGCCGTCCACCAGGATATTTCCTTTCATGACCTCCCTCAACCGTCTCCAGTCCGGAATCCTGAACTGTTTCCACTCTGTCACGAGCGCCACTGCGTCCGCCCCTGCCGCGGCATCATAGATGTCGGTACAATAAATGACGCTGTCCCCGAAAATACCTCTGGCAGTATCCATCGCCACAGGGTCGAAAACCCGCACAACAGCTCCGGCCTCCAGCAGCAGGTTGACAGTCACAATGGACGGGGCCTCACGCATATCATCCGTACACGGCTTGAACGCCAGCCCCCAAAGCGCCACAGTCCTGCCCTTCAGAGAGCCCTGGAAAGCATGCAGCAGCTTGTCATACAGTATTTTCTTCTGTTCCCGATTGACCTCCTCCACAGCGGATATCACTCTCATCCGATAACCATGGGCGGCTGCTGTGCTAATCAAGGCCTTGACATCCTTCGGAAAGCACGAGCCTCCGTAGCCGCAGCCCGGATACAGGAACTTGGAGCCTATCCTGCTGTCCGATGCCATACCCGCGCGGACCTTGCTCACATCAGCTCCTGTAAGCTCGCAGAGACGGGCCAGCTCGTTCATGAAACTGATACGGGTAGCCAGCATCGCATTGGAAGCGTACTTGGTCATCTCCGCCGAGAGTACATCCATGAAGATGACCCGGTAGTTGTTCAGCAGAAAAGGACGGTAAAGGGACGATATCAGGGACCTGGCCCTGTCGCTCTCAATGCCTATGACGACCCGGTCAGGAGTCATGAAATCCTTTACGGCCACACCCTCCTTGAGAAACTCCGGATTCGAGGCTATGTCGAAAGGAATATCCACCCCTCTTTTCCTGAGTTCCTCCTGCACTGCCTCCTTTACACGGAAGCAGGTACCAACCGGCACCGTGCTCTTCATCACCAACAGGGTGTAGCGCGATATGCCGCGGCCGAACGCAGCGGCCACCTCCATGACATGGGAGACATCTGCGGAGCCGTCCTCGCCGGGGGGAGTACCCACGGCAATGAAGACAATCCCGACATTGTCCAGACAATCCTCCAGCGATGTAGTGAAATGCAGGCGCCCGTCTGCTGAATTCTTGTCCACAAGGTCCTGCAGACCTTCCTCATAGATAGGAAGAACGCCCCTCCTGAGATTCTCTATCTTCCGGACATCCACATCCACGCACCATACTTCCGCACCCATCTCCGCAAAACACGCTCCGGAGACAAGGCCGACATATCCGCTACCTACTACCGCTATATTCATAAGGGATTACTCAGCTGCCGATTTCAGACGCTCGGCGTTCTCGGCTATGGTAAGCTGGTCGATGACCTCCTGGATGTCGCCGTCCATGAAGACGGGCAGGTTGTACATCGTATAGTTGATGCGGTGGTCGGTCACACGGGACTGAGGGTAGTTGTAGGTGCGGATCTTCGCCGAGCGGTCACCGGTGGACACCATGGTCTTGCGCTTCTTGGACATCTCATTGAGATACTTCTCGTACTCCATGTTGTAGATGCGGGTACGCAGCTCGGCTAGGGCCTTGTCGAAGTTCTTGAGCTGGGACTTCTCGTCCTGGCACTGCACCACGATACCGGTGGGGATGTGGGTCAGACGGATGGCCGAATAGGTGGTGTTCACCGACTGGCCGCCGGGGCCCGAGGAGCAGAAGGTATCCTTGCGTATATCGTTCATGTTGATCTCCACATCGAACTCATCGGCCTCAGGCAGCACGACCACCGAAGCGGCCGAGGTGTGCACCCTGCCCTGGGTCTCGGTCTGAGGCACGCGCTGGACGCGGTGCACTCCGCTCTCATATTTCAGGACACCGTAGACACCCTGGCCGGACACCTTGAAGATAATCTCCTTGTATCCGCCGGCGGCGCCCTCCGACTGGCTGTTGATCTCCAGTTTCCAGCCCTTGCGCTCGCAGTACTTGGCATACATGCGGAAGAGGTCTCCTGCAAATATGGCCGCCTCGTCGCCGCCTGTACCGCCGCGGATCTCCACGATGGCGTTCTTCTCGTCCTGAGGGTCCTTGGGAATGAGCAGCAGCTTGATCTCCTCCTCCATGCCCGGGAGCTGTCCCTCGATGGAGGAGACCTCCTCCTTGGCCAGCTCGCGCAGGTCCTCGTCCTTCTCCTTGGCCAGGATATCCTTGGCACCTTCGAGATCGCCGACCATCTTTATGTACCTGTCTCCGGCAGCCACGATAGGCTCCAGCTCCTTGTACTCGCGGTTCAGCTGTATGTATTTCTTCATGTCGGACATCACGTCGGAGCCCGAAAGCTGCTCCGAGAGTGCCTCATATTTTTTCTTCAGTTCCTGTAATTTCTCTGTTAAAGGGTATTCGCTCATATACTGATTTCAATTGACCTGCAAAGATAGCTAAAAATCCAGTATTTCCACCATGAGGAGCATTACAAAAAACAATCCCTCTGACTATCAGCTTACTGCCCCTAAACGTCGTTCCCAAGACGTTGATTTAACGGTGTTTGCGGAGCGCGGTCATGCAATAACGCACTGACAGTCAGAGAGACTATTTTCATCATCACTCCCGAAAAAATGATGATGTCGGTTCCTATTACTCGTACTGGGCGAGGATGCCCTTGATCTGCTTGGGCTCCAGACGGCCGTAGACCTTCTCGTCCACGAGCATCACGGGAGCCAGACCGCAGGCGCCCACGCAGCGCAGGCACTCCAGGGAGAATTTCCCGTCAGGGGTGACTCCGCCCACGTCGATCTTGAGTTCCTTCTTGATCTCCTCCAGCACACCCTCCGCTCCGCGGACATAGCAGGCCGTTCCCATGCACACTGAGATGGAGTGGCGGCCCTTGGGCTGCATGGTGAAGAAGGAGTAGAAGGTAACCACACCGTAGACCTTGGCCACCGGGATGTGGAGGCAGCGGGCTATCTCGCGCTGCACCTCCTCGGGGAGATAGCCGAAGTGTCCCTGGGTCTTGTGCAGGACGTTGATCAGCTCACCGGGAGAGTTGTGGAACTCGGCGCAGATCTCGGCGATCTTGTCTTTCTGACATTTGTTCAATTCTATCTTGTCCATAACTGATGTCTCTAAGAATTAATCGTGTTTGTCGAAATAGTGAGTATGCAGCAGGTGATGCGCCTTCTCGCTCAGAGGCTTGCCGAGGAACTCCTCGTAGAGCTTGATGATGTAGGGATTCTCGTGCGACTTGCGGAGAGCCTTGCCGGCGTCCTCGCGGTAGATGGCGTCCATACGGGCCTTGATCACGCTGCTGTCCCCGTGATGGAATGGCTGGCCGGCACCGCCGATACAGCCGCCGGGGCAGGCCATGATCTCGATTGCGTGGAAGTTGTACATGCCGGCGCGGATACCGTCGAGCAGCTTGCGGGCATTGCCGAGAGTGTGGGCTATACCGATGTTCACGGGCAGACCGTTGAAGTCGATCGTGGCGTGGCGGATGCCCTCGAGTCCCCTGAGCTCATTGAAGTCGATACGGTCCAGCTTCTTGCCGGTGTAGAGTTCGTAGGCAGTACGCACGGCGGCCTCGATCACGCCTCCGGTGGCTCCGAAGATGACAGCCGCACCCGTGGACTCACCCAGAGGAGCGTCAAAGTCCTCGTCTGGCAGCGAGAGGAAGTCGATGTTGGCCGACTTGATCAGCGATGCCAGCTCGCGGGTGGAGATGGAGTAATCCACGTCGGGGTTGCCATCCACCTTGAACTCGTCTCTCTGGCATTCATACTTCTTGGCCAGGCAGGGCATCACGGACACTACCACCAGGTCCTTGCGGTCCACTCCTATCTTCTCGGCGAAATAGCTCTTGGCAATGGCTCCGAACATCTGCTGGGGCGACTTCGCGGAGGAAGGCACGTCCAGCATGTCGGGATAGTTGTGCTCGAAGAAATTGACCCAGGCGGGGCAGCAGGAGGTCAGGATCGGGAGCTTGACGCTCTTGTCGCCCTGGAGATAACGTCCGAGGCGGTCAAGCAGCTCGGAACCCTCCTCCATGATGGTGAGGTCAGCGGCAAAGTCAGTGTCGAAGACCTCGTCAAAGCCGAGGCGGCGCAGGGCGGCCACCATCTTGCCTGTAACCAGAGTGCCGGGCTCCATGCCGAACTCCTCTCCGAGGGCGGCGCGTACCGCGGGAGCGGTCTGCACGATGACCTTCTTGGTGGGGTCCATCAGGGCCTGAATAATCTTTCCGGTGTTGTCCACCTCGGTCAGGGCACCGGTGGGGCAGACTGCGACGCACTGGCCGCAGAAGGTACAGTTGCTGTCCACCAACCTCTGCTCAAAGGCGGGAGCGACCACAGCCATGAAGCCGCGGTTCACGGCGCTCAGGGCGCCCACGCTCTGCACGTCATTGCACATGGTCTCGCAGCGGCGGCACATCACGCATTTGTCCATATCCCTCTTGAGGGAAGGCGAAGTGTCTTTCTTATAGGTGGATACTGCCGCATTCTCCACGGAATGTATCTCCCTGATGCCCAGACGGGCGGCCAGGTCCTGCAGTTCGCAGCGGCCGTTCTTGGGGCAGATGAGGCAGTCCTTGGGGTGATCCGAGAGAATCAGCTCGAGGACGGTCCTGCGGGCGTTGATGACTCTCATAGTGTGGGTGTGCACCACCATTCCGGGGGTGCAGACCGTCGAGCAGGAGGGGGCCAGGTTCCTGCGGCCCTCGACCTCCACCACGCAGATGCGGCAGCCGCCCGGACGGTTCTCTACTCCGAGGTTATCCAGTTTCATGTAGCAGAGAGCCGGGATGTCTATTCCCATCTGCCTGGCAGCCTGGAATATCGTCGTCCCGTTTTCAACCTCGACCTCTCTGTTGTCTATAGTAAGTTTAATTTTATCCATCTCAGTTACGATTATTGAACGGTTACCGCATTGAATTTACATTTCTCCAGACATGCACCGCAGCGGATACACTTCTCCGTGTCGATGACATGAGCCTGCTTGACCTCGCCCTTGATGGCTCCGGCGGGACATGCCCTGGCGCAGGCAGTACAGCCCTTGCACCGGTCGGGATCGATGGCGTAGACCCTGAGGGCGCGGCACTTGTGGGCGGGACAGCGCTTGTCCACGATGTGGGCCACGTACTCGTCGTAGAAGTTGTCGATGGTCGAGAGCACGGGGTTGGGAGATGTCTGGCCGAGACCGCAGAGAGCGGTGTCCTTGATGACCTTGCTGAGGTTCTTGAGGTAGTCCAGATCCTCCATCGTACCCTTGCCCTTGGTGATCTTGTCGAGAATCTCCTCAAGACGCTTGTTGCCGATACGGCAGGGAGCGCACTTTCCGCAGGACTCGTCCACGGTGAACTGGAGGTAGAACTTGGCCACGGACACCATGCAGTCGTCCTCGTCCATGACGATCATACCTCCCGAGCCCATCATCGAGCCGGCTGCGGTAAGGTTATCGTAATCAATAGGTGTGTCGAGATGTTTCTTGGTAAGGCAGCCGCCGGAGGGACCTCCTGTCTGAACGGCCTTGAACTCCTTGCCGCCCTTGATGCCGCCTCCGATGTCGTAGATGACCTCGCGGAGGGTCGTACCCATGGGCACCTCGATGAGGCCCACGTTGTTGATCTTGCCGGCCAGGGCGAACACCTTGGTTCCCTTGGACTTCTCGGTACCGATGGAAGCGAACCACTCGGGGCCCTTGAGGAAGATCACGGGGATGTTGGCGAAGGTCTCCACGTTGTTGACGTTGGTGGGCTTGCCGAGATAGCCGCTGACTGCGGGGAACGGAGGCTTCACGGTAGGCTCGCCCCTCTTGCCCTCCATCGAGTGTATGAGGGCGGTCTCCTCACCGCAGACGAAGGCTCCGGCTCCGTAGCGGATCTCTATGTCGAATTTGAATCCCGAGCCGAGGATGTCGTCTCCCAGCAGACCGTAGTCGCGGGCCTGCTTCATGGCTATCTGGAGACGCTTCACGGCCAGGGGATACTCGGCGCGGATGTACACCAGACCCTTGGAGGCTCCGATACAGTAGCCGCAGATGGCCATGGCCTCGATTACCGAGTTGGGGTCGCTCTCGAGGATGGAACGGTCCATGAACGCGCCGGGGTCGCCCTCGTCGGCGTTGCAGACCACGTACTTCTCCTTACCGGGGCTCTTGGAGGCTATCTCCCACTTGAGACCGGTGGGGAATCCTCCGCCGCCGCGTCCTCTCAGACCGGACTTCTTGACAGTCTCGATGGCCTCCTGGGGAGTGCCCTGGAGCACCTTGGCCAGAGCCTCGTAGCCGTCGCGGGCTATGTACTCGTCGATATTCTCGGGATTGATGAATCCGCAGTTACGCAGAGCGATACGGAGCTGCTTCTGATAGAAGCCCATGTGCTTCGAGTCGCTGATATGCTTCTGGGTGTCGGGGTCCTCGTAGAGCAGACGGGTGACCTTGCGGCCCTTGACCACATGCTCCTTGACGATCTCCTCGGCGTCCTCAGGCTTCACATTGGTGTAGAAAGTGTTGTCGGGTATCACCTTCACGATGGGACCCTGCTCGCAGAAACCGAAGCAGCCCGTCACCACCACCTGCACGTCATTGTCCATCCCCGCGGCGGCGATCTCCTCCCTCAGCCTCTCGACGATCCTCACGCTCTCGGATGCACGGCAGCCCGTACCTCCGCAGCACAGTAAACTCATTTTGTAGTTGGGCATGGCTGGCTAATTTTTTTCGATTGTTTGATAATTGACTGGCAGAATACCGTCCACGAGCTCACCGTGGAGGACATATTTGTCGATGATCTCCATGGCCTTATCCGTGTTGACGTGACCGAATACGACCGGATCCTCGCCCGGACGCTTCACTTCGATAGTAGGTTCGGCGTAGCAGTATCCCATGCATCCGCCCTGGGTGACAATAACCGGCAGTTTTTCTCTCTCCACACGCTCGATAATGGCGTTCATCACCACACGAGCCCCCGCTGCGATGCCGCAAGTGGCCATGGCTACCCGGATCTGAACGAGTTTCTCGGGATTGTTGCTCTTCTCCCGGATATCCATCTGACTCTCCAGTCTGGCCTTCATTTGACGCAATTCGTCAAGAGACTTAATCTTACTCATATAGTTCGGTTAATAATTTAGTGTTGAAGTATGCAAATTTATGAAAATATTTAAGAGTTCCTAATCTCTGCGATATTTTCTTTAAGCATTTCTTCAATATTTTTAACGATTGTTAAATTTGTCATTGCATCATCCCCGAAGACTTCCTTCACATCTGCGGTATCGAGCGTATACTCGTTGCCGCTGTAGAGATACGTGAGACGGAAGTCCAGCTCAGGATTGGAAGAAGCAGTTATCATAAAAGCATTGGCAACATCTCCCAGCGGCGGACGGTCGATATGGGAATATCCGAAAACAGCCGTGACATCAGTCCCGCGTCCCGGCTCCGAGATGACCCGCACATGCCCCCCGCACTGCTCGGCAGTCTGCTTGAGAAGCGGTATGCCCATGCCCACCTTGCGTGTAGTCCTGGACGTGAAAAAAGGATCGGAGAGACGGCTCACCTGCTCAGGGGTCATGCCGCGGCCGTTATCCTCTATTGCTATGGCAAGCAAGTCCGCACCGGGATCCTCGTCCACCATGAGTCTCACCCGGGTGGCGCCGGCACTTATCGAATTCTGGATTATATCCAGGATATGCATTGAAAGATCATTCATTCTTCTAAGGTCAATATTCAGGTCGATACTCTATTTGTCCGCAGGGCAGTCCTTATCTCCTCAAAACTCCTGCAAGGCATCTCCAGCCATGTAGAGGCCCTGCACAGGTCCTCGGGATAATGGGCGTCCGAGGAACGTATGAACGCCGGGTTCAGCTTTCCAAGCCAGCGGTGCCGTTCCAGCAGTCCTTCCAGACTGCACCGGGCCGAAATCTCCAGGGCGTCGAACGGCAGGTCCGGAGGAATGAATCCCAACTGCGAGATAATCGAGTTCTGCGCCTTGTCGATATGGGCCGGAATGAAAAGTCCTCCTATCGACCCGGCGAAAGCGGCCACCTCCTCTATGCTCCTGTCAATAGCCGATATCAGCAGATACGGAGCCTCGTAAATCACCTCCTCCGCCTCATTCACCGCCAGCTGGTATCCGAACATCTCCTCGTCGTTGGGAATCCTGGGCAGACTGTCATCCAGAAATTTCTGCAGGGCGTCAAGGCTATCCCCGCTGTCGGCGAATACCAGGCAGTGCACCTCCTCCCGCGTCGTAACCTCAGCCCCGCACAGGATATACGGCTCTCCGTCTCCCACTATCCGCCTTATCTCCCGTCCCTGCACGGTAGTGTTATGGTCCGTGATGCCTATTATGTCCCATCCCCGTTCCAGAGCCGTACGGACAATGCGCGCAGGAGTCATCTCTATGTCCCCGCACGGAGACAGGAGAGTATGGCAGTGCAGGTCGGCGCGGAAACGGTTCATGGCCTCATCAGCGGTTCAGAAGGTTGTAAATCTGTCCGGCCAGCTCGAATGTCTGCTCGCCTGAGCCGAGAATGGGGATACCCTCTTCCTCGGACACCTCCTTGGCATCCTCTTCCGGCTCAAAACCTTTGACGATTATCACGGCGGCCAGCTCCTTGAGAGTGGCAATGGCCATCACGTTCTTGTGTGTCTGGAGGGTCACCCAGACCGAACCGTCCTTGGCGAAACCCATCACGTCCGACAGCAGGTCGGAGACATAGCCCCCCGTCACCTCGCGGTCCAGGCCCGAGGCCCCGGAAAACACCTTGAGATTGAGTTTGTCAGCAATTTCCCTTACAGTCATAACTTTTCTATTCTGATTTTAATTGTTCCTTGTTCATAAACCTGTCCTTGCCCCAGACCTTCTCCATCAGGTCTATCGCCTCGGAGACCTGAAGCGAGCCCTCCTTCTCGAAGCGTGCCTGCATGAAGATACAGTTGTTCAGGGATGCGTCGTCCCGCACAATATCCGCCGCCAGAGCCTCGCAGCTGGGCGCTCCGCAGGCTCCGCAGTCGATATCCGGAAGTATCTTCCTCAACATCCCGGCCATTTCCATTTTCTTGATGGCCACATTGATATCCTTGTCATACTTGACCATCGAACGGGGTTCCACCGCATCCATCTTGATAGAAGCGGAGCAGACCTGCTTGTACTCTCCGGCCAAGCGGTGCGAGCCGGGAGCAGATGCCGCCACCTCTCTCAGATTGTCCGCCACCAGGAAACGGTTGCCCTGCACCAGGATTCCTCCCGGACAGGACTCATGACATCCCCGCAGCTCCAGATAATCGATAGGCTCGTCTATCTCCTCGTCCTCAAGCTTTTCAAGGAACTCAATCACATTGTTCATCCCGTCTATGGACAGGGCCCGGCCCTCTATCCCGGACGCCTCGCCTCCGGTCAGGGGCCAGAGCAGTCCCTTGGAGGAGACAGCGTCATTGACAGCCTCCGTTCCTTGTCCTTCCTCCGGATATTTCTTGTTTTTATAGGCATACAGGACCTTGTTGTAGACATAGTCCATATTGATGACCCCGCATATAGGAGATCTGTACCCTCCCACAGGAGACTTCACCGCAGCAATCTTCGCAATGCACGGAGTCAGGTAGAATACACCCAGGTCTGCGGGATCCCCTCCGTTCATCTGCCATTTCCTGACATAGTACTGAGCTGTCACCTCGATAGGCGGAAGCAGCAGCATGATGCGGTCTATCAGCGAGGGGAAGCGCACCTGTATCAGACGGATGACCGCCGGACAGAAAGAGGATACCACCGGCTTGTCCGCAGCATTCCGGACATAACCGTTGATCTCGTCCACCAGAGTGTCGACACTCTGCTCCACAGTACACACCTCCGAGAACCCCATGTCCCCGAGGATATCGTTGATAATCCTCCTGGGGATACGCTTCTCGAACTGGGCGTAGAACACCGCCGGCACCAGCAGAACCCTATATTTATAGGCAAAAATATTATCGAAATCGTCATCCACAACCCGGATAGCCCGGCTGGGACAGACCCTGAAACAGCGGCCGCAGTCTATGCACCAGTCCGCATAGAGCAGGGCCTTGCCTCCGGAGACCCTGAGAGCCTCCGTCGGACAGACCTTTATACAGTGCGAGCAGCCGATGCACAGTTCACTCTGTATCTCCAGGGCCTTGTGGAAAGTGTTGTGTTCCATATTACCGCTGCTGTTAGAATTTTATGTAGATGGTAAGGACCGTACCCTTTCCCACTTCAGTCTCTATCTTCAGGTCATCGGCGTTCTCCTTGATGTTGGGGAGTCCCATACCAGCTCCGAAACCCATCTCCCGCACTTCCTTGGAAGCCGTGGAGAATCCCTTCTGCATCGCCTTCTGCACATCCGGAATACCGGGACCGGTATCGGCGAGCACCACGCTGATTCCTTCAGGCGATATCTCTGCCGTGATGTGGCCGCCGTAGGAATGCGCTACGATATTGACCTCCGCCTCATAGACCGCCACGACCACTCTCTTGACAACAGCGGGAGAGACTCCGATCTGCTTGAGGGTCTTCTTGATGGCCGATGAGGCATTGCCTGCGCGGGTAAAGTCACCCGCTGCTACATCGTAATCCAGCCTCATATCAGTAGACCGGCTTGAGGCCGGCTCCGTAGAGGATACCGGATGTCTTGAACATCGAGTAGTCAGTACGTATCACCACCATGCCGTTGTCCTCGGCCAGGGCGGTCATCTCCTCCGTCACGGACTTCCCGCGCACGAAGAGGATATATTCCACGTCCGACATCTCCGCTGTCCGGACCGACTGCACGTTGGCCAGTCCGGTAATCAGCAGGAAGTCATTCGTTTTGATTGTGAGCACGTCACTCATCAGGTCCGAAGCGAAAGCATAGTCCACGTTCTCGTCCAGACGTTCCTGTCCGCAGAGCACCTCTCCCTGTACGGCTGCTGCAATATCTCTTAGCCTCATACTATTCTGCTCTGAAAACAAGGGGTGAGACACACAAGGTATACCACTCGCTCATCAGCTCGTAGTATTGAGGATAGTCGGAGGGGACAATTAGCTGACGGGTGAGCCTGAGACTGCGGGTTATCACAGTCCTGCCCTCTTCCACGGACACATCCACGGACACTGTTCCCACACTGTTGGATATCTGAACGGGCTCAGGCAGAATGACAGCCTTCATACCGGCATCGGACTCGACAACACAGGAATAGGTCTCGTCTGCCAGATACGGCAGCAGAAGATTGACCGGACGATCCGTGTTGACAGCCGTATGAGGATATACTGCGCTCAGCCAGCCGGAGACTGCGTCAGGGAGCTGGAAGGTGTAGATGCCTTCCGCCAGCTGCCTGCCCTCTGAAGCGGAGACTTTAAGCGTGCTCCGTACATCCACTTTATGGTCAGGAGCCGCGGCAGCTGCCGGTTTTCCGTCAATATCCATTATCTCCAGATACGCGGCAATATCCGCAGTCGCCTCATCAGCAGGGTCTACGAATCCTGATGCCATGATGTTCTGCATGGCTGCCAGTCCGGCGGGAATGTCCTCAGATGTCTTGGGGAAAGCCAGCAGAAGACCGGACTCCACGCCTGCGGCCCGGAGCAGCGCACAGGCAAGGGATGTCTTCTCTGCGTCTGTAGCATACGCGCTGCCGATGACCTCCCGGACAGGACGGACCTTGTATCCTGTCTGCGCAGGAGTCAGGGGACACTGACCGAGACCGGAAGAGATGTACCCGTGTATCTTGTCCACTATGGAGCGCCTGTCACGGCTAGAGCTTATCTTCTCCAACAGAGCCTGCACTGCTCCGTCCTCCGGGCTGTACATCCACGACCTGACGACATCCATGACTGCATCCTGTGACTCATAGGTGCTGGCCATGACCGCCCGGACATTGCCTGCGGGGACAGAAACGGCCAGAGAACGGGGACGGGGAGCGACATTCCTCATAATCCACTTCACTGTCCGCATACCGCCTGCCTCCGCGACCTTAGGCGAGGTCCTCCCGTTCAGCAGACTGTAATGCAGCGGTGTCCCGGAAGGCACGCTGACACTCAGCTCGTAGTACTTGATAGGAGAAAGTTCCTCCACCTGCTCGAAAATATCGAGGGCGGGAAGGGCTCCGGCATCTGTCGTAAGCGTATAGTCAAGATAAATCGTCGCACCGAGCTCCAGTCCGGTGTGGACTACCACCATCTCCCTGAGGCCATTGTAGGCAGGAGCATTGGCTGCAGCCGAGGGAAGCACCTCGACAAATGCATTGGCAGGAGTCTCAATAATGGTCCCGTCCACCTGTCTGGTATAGGACTCGTTGATTTTCAGATGCTGACAGGCAGGATCATAGACGATGAACGTCTCACCGTAGAGATTGTTCATCGCCGCGTGTGTATATATGGTCAGCTGCTTCTGCACGCGTAGTTCCTGACTGCCGTCAGGATTGAGGACGTATGCCTTGACCAGTCTGTCGAACTGCGCCTCGCTTCCGGGGGCGGCAGAGGATGTGAGCACCGCCGACATAATGAGCACGGCGGACATCATTACTCTTGTCTGAATATTTTTCATAATCCGGATTTACTTTTTGACAACTACATATTCACCGTATGCCTTGTGGGCATTGACCGCGTTGCGGAAACTCTCCCAGTCCGAGACCTCGTATACCCTCTTCTTGAGGGCCAGGGTATTGTGCAGGACGATTTCATTTCCGTCCTGTACGAGAGAGCCGCAGAAATCGGCACCGTTGCCCTGCATCTCATCGGACTTGGGGGCTGACACCATGACATAACCCTCGGGCAGACTTATGGTCTCGTCGAGCTCGACCAGACGGGAGCAGCCGTCCTTGAAACCGTAGCGGCGCTCCTCAAGCGAGGTATTGATCCTGAGGTAGGAGCGGACACTGTTGTAGAGATTGTTCATCACCAGCGGACGGAACAGCATGGTGCCGTCACCCACAAGTGCGTAATCAGGTATCTCGTATCGGAACGTTATGCTTATGGGCGCGGCCTGATAGTCCTTGGGATTCCTGCCATAGTCCACGCTGACGAGCCTGGCCTTGGGAGAGATGTTCAGCAGCTGACGCTCCATCGTGTTGCGCCATTCGCTCCGGAAGCCGGTCGTAAAGATGCGGCGGACATTCAGGTCGCTCTGCCCCTCGGCAGAAATGGTGAAAGTACCCTTTAGAGTACCGTCAGCATCCAGGAAATTGTCAGCCTTGATGCGCACGTAGTGGTTCTCTGGCGCCGATACCGGAGTCAGGCAGAGATCCGAGCCCTCGGGTACACCGGGCAGGTAGTTCTGCTGCTGCTCCGCACTGCTCCACAGCTCGCGGCAAAAAGGCACCCAGGTAGGGTCGAGGGGCATGTAGGTGCCGTCGGAAAGCTTCACGACCGCTACGCAGTGATTGAAATGGTCGGCGGGAATGCTCTCGACACGGCTGCCGGCCATGGTCATCGCAGGATAGGCCTCGAAACCGGCCATACGCAGGAAGGATATCAGGGTGCCGGCGATATCCTTGCAGACACCGCAGCGGTCGGTATAGTTCATCTGGGTGTTGTGCAGAGTGTAACCCTCGCCCTTGCCCATGGTGATGCCGGAGTAGCGGATGTTGTCGGCCACCCAGTGGGTCAGCACGGCTATCTTCTCCATCTCGGTCTCCTTGCCGCGGATCAGCTCGTCCACCTTCTTCTGTGCGGGAGCGTAGGCGTCGAAACTGCCGTAGTCCTCATTCACCTTATTGAACCACAAGGACTTTTCCTTCCAGTCTGGGGTAGTGGACATCATCAGCTTGGGAGCTGCGTCGAAAAGGTCCACCATATTGGGCTCGCTGTCGAAGGGCATCACGTCATTCACCGCAAACCTGTAGACCTTACGGCCGTCCTCGAACCTCATCGAGGAGGCGCACTCGCCCTGATAGAACTGGAACTGCACGTCCTTCTCCATCGGGAAGGACACCTGATACACCTTGCGCACCGTAGGGTCAGCGCACCAGAAAGGAACGATATCGTAGAACTGCCCTCTCATCGGCGGAATGAAGCGGGAGTCATCCTCCGCATCGACCCCGGACGTCAGCAGGGCATAGGTAAATCCCTTCTTGGCTATCTCATACTCAACGATATCGCCAGGCTCGAGAGCGCCAGTCTCAATCATAATCTGGCGGGCGCCCCAGTAAATCATCCTCGCCGGAGCGGCATAGTCCAGAGCCTCCGACACATCCAGATGCTCGACCTCCCCACTGGAGCGGTATATGGTCACATACTTGAATTCGGCAAAAGCCGTAAGAGGGTCATAATCATACTTGATGACCCTGTTGGCCAGAGCACCCTCCGGGGTCTGCACCCTGAAAGCCCTGTACACTGTGAATGAACCCTGGCCCGTAGGCTCTACGCTGACCGAGGTGCTGTCCAGGAGCACCACGCAGTCAGCATCCTGAGAGGCCAGGCCTGCCGCTGCCGCCTCATACTGCCTCCAGGTCTGGGCCGACATGGCCGCAGAGGCGAGAAGCACGCAGGACAGTACAGTAAAAATCCGTTTCATATCCATATATTTGCTAATTACAGTTAGTGATAAAACCTTGCTAAGGTACGAAAATTTTCAGAAAAAATGACTACAATCAAAACAAAATTCCGCCCGTCATCAGTCCCCGGCAAGAAAGGGACTGTCGTCTACCGCATCATCCACCGCCGCATGGTCCGCACAGTCTCCTCCGCCGTCCACATCAGCGCAGACGAATGGGAACGGCTGCAGGAAGGAAAAGAGGACAGCGGCCTGGCCGACATCAGGATGAAGGTAGAATACGGAGAGCACCTGATCCGGGACATCGCTGCGGGTCTCGACCGGGAGAGCCGGAGCTACACCGCAGATGACGTGGCACGGCTGTTCAAGGAAAGCGGGAAGTCCTGTTATTTCATACGGTATATCCGGTGTGCCGGCGAGACAATGAAAGCAGATGGACGGCACGGGACAGCCCACAACTACCTCAGCGCAGCCAACAGCCTGTCGGCATTCCTCGGAGGCAGGGACATAGCGGTGTGCGCCGTCACGGACCGCCTCATGGAGAGCTACGCCCACTGGCTGAACGGAAGGGGAGTCTGCCGCAATTCCCTGTCCTTCTATATGAGAGTGCTCCGAGCAGCATACAACAAGGCCGCAGGCGAAGGACTGACCCGGCAGGCCTACCCTTTCCGCAACGTCTACACCGGCATTGAAAGGACAGTGAAACGGGCCGTGAGCGAGGAGACGGTCTCCGCCCTCTACCGGATACCTCTCCGGGACAGCTCCCCCCTTTCCATGGCACGCGACCTGTTCCTGTTCAGCTACTGCGCCAGAGGCATGGCATTCGTCGACATGGCCTACCTCCGGAAAAGCGACATCTGCGGGGGGATCCTCAGCTACCGCCGCCACAAGACCGGTCAACGGCTGGAAGTGAGAATGGAGAGCCTCATGGACGCGATAGTGCAGAGATACCGTGACGCCAGCTCGTCCTACGTCTTCCCCATCCTGAGAGAAGGGAGCGACGAAGCAGTCTCATACCGCAAATACAGGACGATGCTGCGCTACTACAACAGCCTGCTGAAACGGCTCTCCGCCATATCCGGCATCGGCCTCCGCCTGACATCCTACACCGCCCGGCACAGCTGGGCAACAGCGGCCAGAGCACATGGAATCGCCCTGCCCGTCATCAGCGCGGCCATGGGACACACCTCGGAAAAGACCACAGCCATCTACCTGGCCGCCATAGACAGCGGCACAATAGACGACGCCAACCGGAAAATCATAGGGAAACTACTGCATGACAGTACTATTTCTTCGTAAGAGACGGTACAAACACTGTGCAAAGATAGGCAAATTTACCAATGGTGAAATACTTTTTTGAGAAAATGTTCTGTTTCTGTTAGAGTCACTATCAGCAAATCATTTACGGCCAGTACCTTTACTTCCGGCATAGCGACATTGACATTATCCCCGACCCTGCATCCTTGTCTGTGGACGGCCGCATGGCCGTTTAATATAAATAGGTGCAGCGGCAGCATTGCTTCGCATTTGTAAAACGCCCCTGATACTGAGGCCTTCCATATGCAGGAAAGGCACCGGAGCCATACCGGACTCTTGTATCCAGACTGTTGCATGCGTTTGCGGAATATGACCTCTTCAATTTATCACATCGCTTATTCACAATAAATTGGCCTTCGATACCGTCTCTTACGAAGAAACAGTACAACACCCTCTGCGGCAGCGTGACATCCCCTGCACGCCAGCCGCAGACAGGTCGCAGAGACACCGCTCCGGGTCGGAGAAGGCTCTGGGATCCGAACCGGCCGCACAGAAAGCCGGCAGGCGGACCGACCTGAATTACTTCGCATTATAGGCGTTTTAGCCTAATGCGGGGGAGTGAGAGGTATATCATCACCGCAAGCCATGTCACAGGAAACAGACAAGCAGAACACGACCACATCCAGCCCCAATGACAGGGACGCAGCCCGCTGGTATGCATTCAAGGTCTTCTACAACAAGGTATTCGACATCGAATCCCATCTTCTTAAGACTGGCATACGCAGCTACCTGCCCTCAGAGACGATAACTGTCGAACGCGGGGGAGTCAGGAAAAAAGAGCGCAGGCCTCTTGTCCCGTCGCTGATATTTTTTCAGTGCGGGGAAAGACTTGCCGAAGAGCTTCGGGGCGGACTGGAAGGACGGGTACTGCTCTACACCAGGGAAAAGAACGGCAAAAAAATACCCTCGGACATCCCGGACAGGGAAATGGAGATATTCATGCTGGTAACCTCCGCCGGCAAGGCAGGACTGGAGTATCTGGGCGAAGACAGCCCACGCTTCAGGAAGGGAGAAAAAGTCAGGGTGACCGGAGGACAGTTCAAGGGAGCAGAGGGACACATCTGCCGCATCAAGGGAGACCGCAGGCTGATCGTCTCCATACAGGGCCTATGCGCGGTGGCCACCTCATACATCCCTCAGTGCTACCTGGAAAAAATAGATGACCATGACCAGTAACAATCAATATGACGGACAGCAGCTGAGAAAGCTCTGGCAGGAGGCCGTCCTGCCTGGAGCGGACATATCCGACAGCCCGCAAAGGCTGATGTCGCTCTCCCGCGCATGCCGCTCAGTAAGCGCCCTCCTGCAGACCGGATACCCGGAATGGGAAGGGGCCTCCGCCGCAACCTGCGTAAGGACAGGCCATGGCCTTTTCGACCTCATGCTCCGCAAGACCGGACAGAACTGCCCGACCGCGGACAAACTCGAGCTCATCTCAGAAATGTACGGCCTCCTGAACGGCATCTCCCCCTGTCCCGACCAGTCCAGATCCAGGCTCTGGGACGAGGCGGCCGCCGATGTCCTCGAAGCATATTTCAGAGACAGAGCAGCAATGCCAGCTGCACGGGAGCAGACAGCTGCGTGTCTGTGCCTGCTCGACTGGTTCTACTTCATGGAAGACGTGGAGGATGAGCCGTGGATGCAATACCTCAAAGCGACCGTCAACACTTGGGCCGCCTCATTCAACCCGGAGGAAGGATGGAAGGACACACTGACAGAGACCGCACTGGAACGCATAGAAGTGCTTAGCCGCAACTCCTACATGCTCCTGGACCCCTCCCACGACGGCACCGTCCGCGCAGCATTCCTCCACTACTCCTGGAAAGCCGCAGCCTCCCCTGCCCTCCCCTGCACCGCATTGGGCCGTCTTTACGACCTCGCAACAGGAGGAGACAGCCTGCCCGGAGAGCAGGAAGCCGCCCGCACCGCCGCAGCAGGCCTCAGCCGTCTGGAGTCGGCCAGCGCCCCCGGCAGCGACACCCGCCTGTACTGCACCTCCTACCGCATTGCAGACCTTTGCCGCAGCATCATGGCGCAGATGCAGGATGAGGCTTTCGGGGCTATTGCTTAGGATGGTCCACAACATCTTCAAATGATTACATTTTAGTTTCATAAAATCTATGAAATCGCACCGCATCGCCGTAGCCGGCACAGGCTACGTTGGACTCAGCCTCGCCACCTTGCTGGCCCAGCACAACCGTGTCACCGCCGTGGACGTCATCCCCGAGAAGGTAGACCTGATCAACCGCCGCAGGTCCCCGATCCAGGACGAGTACATCGAGAAGTACCTGGCGGAGAAGCCCCTGGACCTGACCGCCACCCTCGACGGCCGCAAGGCATACTCTGACGCCGAGTTCGTCATCATCGCCGCCCCGACGAACTACGACCCGGTCAGGAACTACTTCGACACCTCGCACGTGGAGGAGGTCATCGACCTGGTATTGGAAGTCAATCCTTCCGCCGTGATGGTCATCAAGTCCACCATCCCCGTAGGCTACTGCCGCAGCCTCTACGTGAAGTACTGGAAGCAGGGCCTGAGGCGTCTGAACCTGATATTCGCCCCTGAGTTCCTTCGCGAGAGCAAGGCCCTTTACGACAACCTCTATCCGAGCCGCATCATCGTGGGCATACCCAAGATAATCGAACATCCGGAGTTCTCGGAGGAGAACGGGGCCATCGGGGCTCTCGCCGACATACCTTTCCTGGAGAAGGCCGCGCATACGTTCGCGGAACTGCTTCAGGAGGGCGCGATAAAGCAGGAGATACCCACGCTGTACATGGGCTTGAAGGAGGCTGAGGCGGTGAAGCTGTTCGCGAACACTTACCTGGCCCTGCGCGTGAGCTACTTCAACGAGCTGGACACGTACGCCGAGGTGAAGGGCCTGGACTCGTCAGCCATCATCGAGGGCATCGGCCTGGACCCCAGGATCGGCACGCACTACAACAACCCGTCCTTCGGCTACGGCGGCTACTGCCTCCCCAAAGACACGAAGCAGCTTCTTGCGAACTACGAGAACGTGCCCCAGAACATGATGACCGCGATAGTGGAGAGCAACCGTACGCGGAAGGACTTCATCGCGGGCCAGGTGCTCAGGATGGCCGGAGCTCACGAGTACGACGGCAGCTGGGATGTCTCGAAGGAGCACGAGACGGTCATAGGCGTATACAGGCTTACGATGAAGACGGGCAGCGACAACTTCCGTCAGAGCAGCATCCAGGGCGTGATGAAGCGCATCAAGGCGAAGGGCGCTACGATCATCATCTACGAGCCGACGCTGGAGGACGGCAGCACGTTCTTCGGGAGCGTGGTGGTCAACGACCTGCCGGAGTTCAAGCGGCGTTCGCAGGCCATCATCGCCAACCGCTATGACCGGTGTCTGGATGATGTAAGGAACAAGGTGTATACCAGGGACTTGTTCGGCAGGGACTGAGAAAATGTCGAAACTTTTTTACCGAAGTGGTAAAGCCGTTTGGAGGTCTCATTTTGAATAAGTAGTTTTGTGCTAAAATCAACAGCATGAAGAAAAAGGACAGCACATACGTCAGCGGCGCCGGGCAGAGAGACTCCTCTCAAGTACACGAACCAGTAATGGCATATCGGCATACCGGGGATGAACTTTCGGAGATACTTCCCCGCGACGTGCTTTCAGATATCGCAGAGTATGCCGTGTCCGAGCACCGTGCCGGCAGGTGTATTCCGCACACGCAGATTGTCAATGCTGTCATGACGGAAAGAGGATGGAAATAGTGTGGTCGGATTTGGGCGCTGGTCTCTTTAAGGCCGTGCTGGAGTATGTGGAGGACAATTACGGAGAAAATGTGGCCCGGCAGACGTTTCACAGAATAACAGAAAAAGTAGAGCAGCTTAAATACTTCCCCGGCATAGGTGTGAAAGACTTCGACTTGGAACCTACTGAATTCAGTTCCAGTATAGAAGTACGCTATTTGATATTATATCCAAATATTGTCTACTATCTGATAGATGGAGACGAAGTGGTCATTATAGCTGTCCTTCATGCGCAGCAGTCCAGAGAGACGATAAGAAAGATTGTGGCAAACTTTATTGAAAAATACAAATAAATTATACAAATCAAAGACAACGTATTGTATCTTCCATGTGTCAGATATAATCGCATGGCTTGTTTTGACCACGTACAGTCGTAAGTCGTATTAACGGCATCGATGCGGAGTCCAGATGCGTGACAATCGTGTACGCACGGTCTCCCGAAAATCAATATCTATTATTTATGCTACAGCCGAATATTTCTCTTTCCGGCGCCACGGTGTTGGTGACCGGCGCCGCCGGCTTTATCGGCGCGAATCTCGTGAAGCGCCTTCTTGATGACATTCTGGACTGCCGCGTCATCGGCATGGACAGCATCACCGACTACTATGACGTAAGACTCAAGCACGAGCGTCTTGACGGGCTTCGTAAGTACGGTGGCAGGTTCGTTTTCTACCACGAGTCTATCGCTGACAGAGATGCTGTGAACCGCATATTCGGGGACTTTAGTCCTTCCGTCGTGGTCAACCTTGCCGCCCAGGCCGGGGTCAGGTACAGCATCACCAATCCCGACGTGTACATAGAGAGCAACCTTATTGGCTTCTACAACATCCTGGAGGCGTGCCGTCACAGCTACGACGGAGGACGCACTGGCGTGGAGCATCTGGTCTACGCCTCGTCGTCCAGTGTCTACGGCTCAAACAGGAAGGTGCCTTACTCCACCGACGACAAGGTGGACAACCCAGTCAGCCTCTACGCCGCCACTAAGAAGAGTAACGAGCTGCTGGCGCACGCCTACAGTAAGCTCTACAACATACCGTCCACGGGACTGCGGTTTTTTACCGTCTATGGTCCTTGCGGCAGGCCGGACATGGCCTATTTTAGTTTCACTGACAAACTGATCAGAGGAGAGAAAATCAGAATATTCAACTACGGCAACTGCTTGAGAGATTTCACATACATTGATGACATAGTGGAAGGAGTAGTTAGGGTTATGCGCCACGCTCCCGAACGACGCAATGGTGAAGACGGGCTTCCAGAGCCTCCGTACAAGGTCTACAACATCGGAAACAGCTCACCGGAGAATCTTTTGGATTTCGTGACTATCCTTCAGGAGGAACTAATACGAGCCGGTGTTCTTCCTGAGGATTATGACTTCGAATCCCATAAGGAACTCGTTCCGATGCAACCCGGTGATGTGCCGGTGACGTTTGCGGATACCGCTCCTCTGGAGGAGGATTTCGGTTTCAAGCCTTCTACCCCGCTACGCACCGGTTTGCGAAATTTCGCACAGTGGTATAAAGGCTGCCTGTAAGAAAAGCCTAAAATGTAGTGAATGATTCAATCCAGGATAGTTCATAAGTAAGGAAAGTTTGTTAGAGGGGATTCTTGACATCGATAATCAACAGTGAGATTCAAGATGTCCTGAATATATGAGGCTTTCCCATTTTAATGTACTGATTGTTGGCAATGATTAGAATTGATAATGGATGAGTTAAGAAAGAAAACATTGGTAGGCTCCTTCTGGATGATGATTGAAAGATTTGGATATCTTACCATACAGTTTGTTTCAAACTTGGTTCTGGCGAGGTTATTGATGCCAGAGGATTTCGGCACGATAGGAATAATGATGGTGTTTATAACATTGTCCAATATATTTATTGACAGTGGTTTCAGCGCATCTCTCATTCAGAAGAAGGATATAACGGAAGAAGACAAATCAACAGTATTTTTCACCAATTTATTGTTAGCAGTTGCGGTCTACCTCTTTATATTTGTGTTCTCACCATTGATAGCAGGATATTTTCACAATGAGGCTCTCCGTACTTTGCTAAGAGTCTTGGGTGTCGTACTGCTAATTGATGCTTTCTGCGCTATTCAGAATACTATTCTGACGCGCGAGATGAACTTCAAGCTCCTTACGAAGATAAAGCTCGGAGCGATTGTAGTGGCAGCGTCAGTTGCGATTTACTTAGCATATCAAGGCCTAGGAATATGGGCACTTATAGTACAGTATATTCTGTACAGTACTATAAGGACCATCACAACATGGATAGTTGCAAAGTGGCGGCCAATAAAAGTATTTAACAGGAATTCATTCAAAACTTTGTTCAGTTTCGGCTCAAAGCTGCTGCTTTCGACTTTCGTTGCTGAGCTTTATGTGAATTTGCAACAGATACTTATCGGTCGTTTCTATAAACCTGCAGATTTAGGATATTACTCCCAGGCGCGCCAGTTTCAACAAATACCTACAGGCACTATCTCTCATGTAATCAATTCAGTCGCGTTTCCAGCTTATGCGAAATTGCAGAATGACCGTGCTGCACTAAGAATTTTATTCCGGCAGAATGTGCGTATGGTTACTTTTATTAATACGCCGCTGATGGTACTGCTTGCAGTAATCGCCCAACCTTTGATTATTTTTCTCTATTCGAGCAAATGGATAGGGTCTATTGGATATTTCCAGTTTCTCTGTATAGGATTCGGAATATTCCTTGCTGTTCATCAGTGCTCACTTTCTGTGTTGAAAGCGGTTGGCAGAAGCGACTACGTTTTGAAGCTTGAAATCATTAAAAAGTTACTTGGGATTGTATTTATAATAGTCGGTATGAGTATATGGGGTATATGGGGTATTTTGTATGCTCTTGCCCTCAATTCATTTTTGGAGATATTTCTCAATGGTTACTATCTCAATAAAGAGCTGCAGTATAGTGGATTAAACCAACTGCTAGATATGCTTCCGTCAATTGCAATATCTATGATTTCAGGAGCGGCGGCTTATCTGGTTTGGAGCAGATTGCTTCCTCCAGGAAATAATTTTGTTTTAGTTCTTGTCGGCTCAATAATATTTGGGGCATGCTATCTCTTGTGTTCATGGATATTTCGATTATATGGTTTTGAAGTATTGAAAGCAGGATTCAGAAAAGTTATATCAAAACTAAAAAGATAATAATGACATTAAGACATTCGCTTGCAGGATTGATCCCGCGTTCGATAGCAATGCGCATTAAATATGCCGGACAAACCTTTTACCGCTTACGAACGGGGAATAAAAAAATTAATACCAATTATAAATACAAATGCCTGTCTAAACCAGGTACGCATGTGTTTTACGGATATTATGACATCAGCCCTTTTAATTTGAAGACTGATGAGATTATTTATAATACTCTAGTAGAAGCAGAAGATAAACTTCATCTTCTATGTACGACATTGTCGAGTGGTGAAGAAAGGGAGTTTGCGGAAACCCGTGCCTGGAATTGGCAACAAGGTTGCCGACTCCGCTGGATGCCTGACAATAATCGAGAGGTGATATTTAACGATTTTGACGGTAATGATTATTTTACACGCATCGTTAATATCGATACCAAAGAAGAAAGAACAGTGTTCGCTCCTCTTTACGATATTTCACATGATGGCAGATACGGTTTGTCTATTGACTTTGAACGACTGGGGGAAAAACGTCCTGGATATGGATATACATGTAGACACTACGTGGAATCTGACCATAATCTTGCAGAAGAAGGTATTGAACTTGTAGATATAGTTGAAGGCACTAAGCGGATAGTGCTTACATATCGGGATATTCAACATATCGAAGGATGCAATACAGGTAACTTGAAAAACAATTATATAAATCATCTTTCTTTTTCACCATCGGGGCGCATGTTTCTTTTTTTCTGGCTTACTGCAGACGAAAGCTGGCATAAGGCATTTCTTCTTGTCCATGATCTTAAAACCAACGAAACAAAGCTCCTTGAAAATACAGAGAAAGTTTCTCACTATGTCTGGCAAGATGATGAAAATATAATATGTACGGCTGCTAATGAGAAGCATCAATGGCATTATTATAACTATAATCTACCTTCCGGGAAGAAGACATTGCTCAATCCATCTGTTTTGAATGTCGACGGACATCCGTCTATCTATAATACCGATACATTGCTTACAGATACCTATCCAGACTTAATGGGTTTTCAACGTCTTTATCTGGCAAACAAAGTGGATGGAGGATATAAAGAAATACTGAAAGTATACAGTGACTGTCGTGCTGAAGGAGAGAAAAGAACCGACTTGCATCCACGCCTTGATAGAAATAAAAAGATTGTGTGCGTTGACTCAAATCAACATAGGTTTAGGACAATGATATTTATCTCATTATGTTAATTTGGGGCCTGTTCTTTTTTATCACATATCTTTTGATATTTGTTTATAGTACATCAAAAAGAAAACAGACAAAGAATGTATCTTTTTGCATATTACTTTTTGTTGTTATATACTTCGCAGCGTTTCGGGATGGGCTAGGGATGGATTATACGGCATATAAATCATACTGTGAGCGAGATGTCGTGAAGCATGCAAGCTTATTACTAACAGAGCCGCTTGCAGCTGCCCTAGGAGCATTTTGTTACAACACTCGTTTTTCAGCAGTTATTTTTTTCTTGGTTACATCTATAATTATCTATGGACTATCATTCAGTGTGTATAGACAATATAAAAATGCATATATCGCTTTTTTTGTTTTTCTTACATATACGAATTTGTATTTATCTTCTCTTAATATAGTAAGGCAGTATGTAGCTGCTTCAATAATACTACTAGGAACATATTATTATCTTATAAAAAAAAGAAGCCTATTATTTTTTGTTTTTATTTTTATCGGATTCTTTTTTCATAAGTCTGCCGCTCTATTATTATTCATTTATTTTTTGCAAAAAGATGATTACTCCCCATTATTCTGGACTGTGTTATTGTTAGGATCTTGGGTATTAGATTTACAATCAGTATCCAATATACCTATTATTCATAATCTCTTAATGATTTCTAATTACATAGATTATCTAGATTATGATACTATGTCATATAGTAAGACTTCTATTTCGAATATATATATGCATATTATAGTATTGTTTTTATTATGGAATAAAAAACGAATTTTGAACTTAGAAGATAGTGACAGTTGCATTTTGACCTTAAAATTATCCACAATAAGTATTATTTGTGCAAATATATCTGCTGGGACATTGCCAATTGCATATAGATTAGCCATGTTGTTCTCGATTTTTCTACCAATATTATTCAGTTTCATCCCTCAGCTAATAGATAAGCACCTGGCAAAAATTATTATATACATTCCATTAGTAGTACTATTATGGATAGTTTTAATTGGTCAGCGCAATAATCGAGTGTATTGCCCAGAGAAAATATTGACTCTCAAAAGTATATATGATGAAAATTATCATCCGTATGACAATCCTGATGTAGTAGTATTATAAAAAAGATATTCAATTCTATAACGCTATGGAAGCAAGTTTGTTTAAAGATAATGCAATCGTTGTCGTAGCATATAATCGGTTAGTCCCATTACAAAATTTATTATACTCCTTGTCTCAATTAACAAATCCTGGAGGAACGAAATACGATCTTATTATAAGTATTGATAATCATGGGACTTCTGAAATTATTGATTTAGCAAACACCTTTGTATGGAATCATGGAGGGAAAAAGGTCATTGTTCATCAAGAGAAATTAGGTCTCGTAAAACATTTTATTTGGGCCGGGGATAGAACAAAGGAATATAAAAATGTAATTTTTTTGGAAGATGATTTGTTTGTAAGTCCCTCACTTCTTACAATGTCTTCCAGACTGGTAGACTTTTATAACAATGATGCAAAAGTGGCAGGTTGTGCTTTATATAATCCCATTATTTGTGAATTTACTAGAGAACGTTTTTATCAAATATATGACGGATATGATGTATATTTTTTGCAACATCCTTATTGGGGAAATATTTGGTTCAAGGATAAATGGATAGAATTTAAAAATTATTTAAAAACATACGTGCCGCAGCTCGACTTACTGCCGAGCAATGTTGCTAAATGGACAAAATCGTTTAAAAAAATCTTTATACAATTTTTGATAGAAAAGGATTACTATATGGTCCTGCCAAGGGTGTCCCTTATAACAAATATGGGTGAGGCAGGACTGCATGGAAAAGTAGGGTTATATTGCTATCAGAATGTTCTTGATATTTGCGATCACAATTACAGGCTATGCCGTTTAGAAGAATCCTCATCTGTTTATGATGCTTTTTTTGAAATAAAAGCAAATATCATCAAACGTTATAATCTTCCATTACAGAAATACGATTTTGATGTAGACCTAATGGGTACAAGATCTTCATATAGTAAAACTTTGGTGCTGACTTCTAAACAGACAAAAAAAGCATTAATATACTTTTCATCTCTTATGAAACCTGTTGAGCAGTCTCTACTATTACACAATAAACATGATGAAGGAATTGCTCTCGCAGAGACAAAAGATATTGTGAAGCAAAAAAAGTTTTATCGCGAACGGCTATTTAATGACATAAAAAAGAATTACCCTACCCCATCGCTAAGTGCTGCTGTTTATCTATTATATAAAACCTTTTGTCTAATTATTAATAAATTATTTAAAGGTGTTAAAATCCTTCTAATTGCTAGATAGAGACAATTTGATTGTCACTACAGACAGTATAAATAATACATACTTGGAATTTGCTCTAGAAAATAGTTCAAATTTCGGTCATTAATTAAAAAATTGTTTGCAAAAGTATAGGGTCTTTATGAGTCATAGATAGCTATAACTGTCCAAGCTCTCAATTATTCACCATAATATTTAGACAAAGAGGTAACCTCTGATTATAGTATTTTATACTGAGACTCTTAGGAGTTTGAATAATCAAACCTTACTTTTGCATAATCCAGCCATATCTTTATTCTTAAACTAAACTACTAGTTATGTATTACTTTGTTGGAAGTCTCTTTTCCCGAAGTATAGAGCTTGTGATTTCTAAATATTCAAAGGGAAATATAGACAACGCGGCCAACTGCTTGCAGTGGAATTTTATAGAGGGCTTCAAACAGAATAATTGCGAGCTTAAAATTATAACGCTCCCAGCAGTTGGAACTTTCCCCAAAAACTATTCAAAAGCGACGCTTCCCGGATGTGCGTTCACCGTCGCGCCGACAATCTCAGGAAAGTCTTTATTCTTTCAGACATTTCCTTTGCTCGGCCTAGTGTCCCGTTATTATTCCTTAAGCAAATTCCTAAATAAGGATAGCAGAGTGTCCGACAAGGATGTAATAATTGTTTATTCGTTAAAATCAGCTTTTTTATTAGCCTGTTGCGGACTGAAGAAAAAACTTAAAGATATTCATATTTGTGTGATAGTCCCTGATCTTCCACAGTATATGTCAGAGTCGGGCAATACGGTATACCGGTTTTTGAAAAGAATCGATAAAAAAATAATCGATAGGTGCTTAAAAAAAGCAGATTCTTTCGTACTGCTGTCTGATGCGATGCATGACGCTTTAAATGTAGGGACACGGCCATGGGTTAGAATCGAGGGGATATCCGCAAATTATTCCGATAATATATTGTGTATGAAACATCCTGGATTTGTGTACTGCTATACCGGAACCCTGGATAAGAGATATGGAATTTTGAATTTATTGCATTCATTCATGCAGTTGGAAGGTGATGATTTGATTTTGTGGATTTGCGGAAAAGGAAACGCAGAGGAATCTGTGAGAGAATGCTCTGAGAAAGATAACCGTATAAAATATTTCGGAATACTGTCCCACAATGAAGTATTAAAAAAACAGAAAGAAGCAACGGTTCTTGTGAATCCCAGGACTGGTGCAGGAGAATATACGAAATACTCATTCCCGTCTAAAACTATGGAATACATGGCATCCGGTACGCCATGCATAATGTATGACTTGCCTGCATTGCCGGAGGAATATAAGCCTCACATCTTTCTGATAGGCGATAATCAAGAGACATCACTCTTAGATAAAATGCGTGATGTTTATAATATCCCTAAGGTAGAACTGGAGAAATTCGGGAACGGAGCCAGGATGTTCATACAGCGAGAAAAAAATCCTAAGCGACAGGTTTCCCTACTGCTAAGCATGATAAACAATAAATTATAATTTATGTCTGTATTTAAAGATAAGATCTTATTAATCCCCGGCGGCACGGGCAGCTTCGGCAACGCCGTCCTCCGCCGCTTCCTGGACAGCGACATCAAGGAAATCCGCATCTTCTCCCGCGATGAGAAGAAGCAGGATGACATGCGTCATAGGCTGCAGAACCCCAAGATCAAGTTCTACATCGGCAACGTGCGCAACAAGCAGTCCGTAGACATCGCGATGCGCGGCGTGGACTACGTGTTCTCAGCCGCCGCTCTTAAGCAAGTCCCCTCGTGCGAGTTCTTCCCTATGGAGGCCACGCGCACCAACGTGGAGGGCACGGAGAATGTGCTGCTCTCGGCCATCGAGCACGGTGTCAAGAATGTAGTCGTACTCTCCACCGACAAGGCCGCTTACCCCATCAACGCGATGGGCATCTCGAAGGCCCTGATGGAGAAGGTCGCGATAGCCAAGGGCCGCGAGCTGGGCGAGGGCGCCGCCACGACCATCTGCTGCACGCGCTACGGCAACGTGATGGCCAGCCGCGGCAGCGTGATACCGCTGTGGGTGGAGCAGATGATGGAGGGCCAGCCCATTACCATCACCGACCCGAACATGACGCGCTTCATGATGACCCTTGACGACGCGGTGGACCTCGTGGTATACGCGTTCGAGCACGGCCACAACGGCGACCTGTTCGTACAGAAGGCTCCCGCGGCCACTCTTGCCACCCTTGCGCAGGCCCTGAAGGAGATATACGCGAAAGTCAACCCCAGATACGGCGAGACCGAAGTCAGGGTCATCGGTACCCGTCACGGCGAGAAGCTCTACGAGACTCTGGTGACCAGGGAGGAGATGGCCCGTGCGATAGACATGGGCAACTACTACCGCATTCCCTGCGACACGCGCGACCTGAACTACGACAAGTTCTTCAGGGAGGGCAGCGAGGACATCTCGCGCATCGAGGACTACCACAGCCACAACACGCGGCGGCTGGACGTCGAGGGCATGAAGGAGCAGCTTCTGCGCCTTCGCTTCATCCAGGAGGACCTCGGTCTGATACCCAGGGCGAAGGCCCGCGACATCCGGTCGGAATAGCGCCGAAGGTTGTGTGTCCCGATTATTTTGTTAACTTTGCAATCATAACGGAGTCGATATGTCAAAGGAAGTTCTGCATATTAACAGATTACTGCTCGAGGAGGCCGCAGTCTACGCCACGAAGAGGGGCGTGGACCTTTCCTCAGTCGTTGAGAATTTCCTTTCCGGCTGGATATCCGACGACTCCGTCGAGGACAAGATAAGCCGTTTCCATATCTCGGAAGAGGTGAAGTCAGTGACACGGCACGCGGGCAATCCTGCCGTCAGCATAGATCCTGAAGAGGAAAAGGACAGGTATTTTTCTGAGAAGTACGGGCTGTGAAAATATTCCTCGACACAAATATCATCATCGACCTGGTTCTGAACAGACATCCGTGGGTCCGTTATGAACTTGTCCTGCTTGAGCTCTCAAGGCAGAAAAAACTGTCGCTGGCTGTATCGGACATCTCCTTTCTCAATCTGGCGTATGCCGTACGGAAGGTCATGTCCCCCGACGAAATATATGCAGCCATGACAGACCTGCTCAAGTACATGAATGTCGCGGCAGCCGGCGAATCCGTAATCAGGAGCGCCGTCTCGCTTCGCTGGAAGGACATGGAGGACTGCGTGCAGTACCTCATCGCCCGGAATGAGGGCGCGGACTACATTATAACCAGAGATTTGGCGGACTTCTCGTCGTCCGATATTCCGGTCATGACCCCGGTCGAATTCCTGAGCATTATACTCTAATCAACTTTTTTATCTTAAATTCTAATGAACATATTGGTTACGGGGTCGAAAGGCTTCGTAGGGCGCAATCTTGTATGCCAGCTGCGCAACATCCGCGACGGCAAGGCGCGGAACTACGGAGACCTGAGTATCGGCTCCATATATGAATACGACCTCGACTCGACCCCGGAGCAGCTGGATGCATGGTGCCGCGACTGCGACTTCGTATTCAACCTCGCGGGCGTGAACCGCCCGAAGGACAACGGGGAATTCATGAAGGGCAACTACGGCTTCGCGTCCACCCTCCTCGACACACTCAGAAAGTACGGGAACACCTGCCCCGTGATGCTGTCCTCCTCGGTCCAGGCCTCCCTCTCGGGCCGCTTCGGAGACAGCGAATACGGGCGGAGCAAGAAGGCGGGCGAGGACCTGTTCTTCATGTACTCAGCCGCAACGGGTGCCAGGGTGCTGGTCTACAGGTTCCCGAACCTCTTCGGCAAGTGGTGCCGTCCGAACTACAACTCTGCGGTAGCCACCTTCTGCCACAACCTCGCCAACGACCTCCCTATACAGGTCAACGACCCTTCGGTGGAACTTGAGCTGCTGTACATCGACGACCTCGTGGACGAGATGATATCCGCCCTTGTCGGCAAAGAGCACAGATGCCGCTATGACGGCATTGACGCCATAGCCGATGAAAATGGCATGTACTGCTACTGCCCCGTGACACACCGCGTGCGGCTCGGAGAGATAGTGGAACTGCTGGAGACGTTCAGGGAGCAGCCCTCGACTCTTGTCATGCCGGAGATACCGGAGGGTTCCTTTGCCAAGAAGCTCTACTCCACTTATCTGAGCTACCTGCCGAAGGAGAAGGCGATATTTCCCCTGAAGATGAACACAGACCGGCGCGGCTCTTTCACGGAGCTACTGAAGACCTCGAAGTGCGGCCAGTTCAGCGTCAACATCTCTAAACCGGGAATCACCAAGGGCCAGCACTGGCACAACAGCAAGTGGGAGCTGTTCATCGTGGTGAGCGGCAGGGCCCTTATACAGCAGCGGCGCATCGGCTCGGACGAGGTGCTGAACTTCGAGGTGAGCGGCGAGAGGATAGATGCCGTCCACATGCTTCCCGGCTACACCCACAACATCATCAACCTCTCGGACACGGACGACCTCGTGACTCTCATGTGGGCCAACGAGTCCTTCAATCCGGACAGACCCGACACATACTTCTTACCAGTAGAATAATATGGAAACCAGAACCGACTACTCAGACATAGGATTCAAGGACGACGGCAGGCTTAGGCTGCTGATCATCGTCGGCACGCGGCCCGAGATTATCCGCCTTGCGGCCGTTATAACCAGGTGCAGGGAGTACTTCGACTGCCTGCTTGCCCACACGGGTCAGAACTACGACTACAACCTCAACGGGATATTCTTCAAGGACCTGAAGCTCAGAGACCCGGATGTCTACATGGACGCCGTCGGCGACGACCTTGGGAGCACCGTGGGAAACATCATCGCTTGCAGCTACAGGCTGATGGTGCGGACTGCACCCGACGCCGTGCTGGTGCTTGGCGACACGAACAGCTGCCTGAGCGTTATCGGCGCTAAGAGGCTCCACATCCCGATCTTCCACATGGAGGCGGGGAACCGGTGCAAGGACGAGTGCCTTCCGGAGGAGACCAACCGGAGGATAGTGGACATCATCTCCGACGTTAACCTGTGCTACTCTGAGCACGCGAGGAGATACCTCATCGAGTGCGGCCTGCCGAAGGAGCGGACGTACGTTACCGGCTCCCCGATGGCTGAGGTGCTGCACAACAACCTTAGGGAGATAGAGGCCTCGGACATTCACAGGAGGCTGGGGCTGGAGAAAGGGAAGTACATCCTCCTCTCGGCCCACAGGGAGGAGAACATCGACACCGAGCGGAACTTCACGAGCCTGTTCAGCGCGATAAACGCCATGGCCGGGAAATACGACATGCCCGTGCTGTACAGCTGCCATCCGAGGTCGAGGAAGAGACTGGAGTCGAGCGGCTTCGAGCTGGACAGAAGGGTCATCAGGCACGAGCCCCTCGGATTCCACGACTACAACTGCCTCCAGATGAACGCCTTCGCTGTGGTGTCCGACTCCGGGACCCTGCCCGAGGAGAGCAGCTTCTTCACCGGCATAGGACGTCCCTTCCCCGCCGTGTGCATCAGGACCTCCACCGAGAGGCCCGAGGCCCTGGACAAGGGGTGCTTCATCCTCGCGGGCATAGACCAGCGGTCACTGCTGCAGGCCGTGGACACCGCCGTGGAGATGAACCGCAGGGGGGACCACGGAATACCAGTGCCCGACTACACCGACACCAACGTCTCAACAAAGGTCGTAAAGCTCATTCAGAGCTACACCAACGTCGTCAACAGGATGGTATGGAGAAAATTCTGAGACATGAATCTGATTTTTTTAACTCAATCGCGAATAAGTGATGTAAACATCCGCGGTATATACACTGACCTCATGCGAAAATTCCGTGATGAAGGCCATAATGTATATATTGTTTATCCACGTGAGAGACAATTTCATCTTTCAACGTCTTTGTATAGTGACAGCGGAATTCATATATTGGGAGTTAAAACACTCAATCTTCAAAAAACCAATGTTGTTGAAAAAGGCATTGGTACTCTGTTGTTTGAATATGAATTCACAGCGGCTATAAAGAAGTATTTGAAAAATGTAAAGTTTGACCTTATCCTGTACTCCACACCTCCTGTTACATTTATAAAAGTTATTAAATATCTTAAAAGAAAAAATTCGTCAGCCCTGACATATTTGCTTCTGAAAGATATTTTCCCACAAAATGCAGTGGATATCGGGATGCTCAGTAAGTCAAACCCCATATATAAATATTTCAGAAAAAAAGAAATCCGCTTATACATTATATCAGATTATATCGGATGCATGTCTCCTGCTAATGTCGAGTACGTCCTAAAACACAATGATATACCCAATTGCAAAGTAGAAGTCAATCCAAATAGCATTGAAGTTGTTTCACAAGATATAACAGATGCTGAGAGGAATGAAATACGTAAAAAATATGGATTACCTCTCGATAGACCGATATTCATCTACGGCGGGAATCTCGGAAAACCACAGGGTATAGACTTTTTGATGCAGTGCCTCCAGGCTAATATCAACCGTACTGATTGTTATTTCCTGATAGTCGGTTCTGGAACAGAATATGGGAAACTAAGACAATGGTTTGATAAAAATAAACCCAAATCAGCATCATTATTGTCCGCATTACCAAAAGAAGATTATGACAAACTTGTAAGGAACTGTGATATTGGGCTTATTTTCTTAGACAGGCGTTTTACAATACCCAATTTCCCATCAAGAATACTTTCATACCTTGAAAACAAAATGCCGATAATCGCTGCGACAGATCCAAATACAGATATGGGAGAAATTATTTACAATAATGGATTTGGATACAGTTGCCTGCATGGTGATATTAATAAGTTTAATGAATTGATAAATCGAATACTAGAGTCCAATGAAGAGATGAAAAGGATGGGAGAAGCAGGTTTTGAATATCTATTGAGACACTACCAAGTGCAAAGAAGCTATCAGATAATAATGGAACATTGTAAAAAGAATTAAAATGAAAAAGATTGCGATATACGGTGCCGGAGGGTTCGGTCGTGAAGTGTTGACATTGATAAATGATATCAATAGCATCCATCACCAATATCAAGTAATAGGCTTTTTTGATGACGGTAAATCAAAAGAGGACGTTGTAAATGGATATAATATTTTAGGAGGCTATGATGAATTTAATGCGTGGCCTGAAAAAATAGACGTAGTATTAGCAATTGCTTCTCCAGAAGTGAAACGTCGAATTGTCGAAAATCTTAATAATGACAACATTGAATTTCCTACACTGATACATCCCTCGGCTATTATTATGGATAAGAATTATTCAACAATAGATTGTGGATGTATTGTTTGTGCTGGAGTGATAATTAGTGTGAATACTATTTTAAAGCGATTTGTTGCACTGGATTGGAATTGTACAGTCGGACATGATACAGAAATTAAAGACTACTGTTCTTTCATGCCAAGTGTAAATGTATCTGGAGAAAGTACAATTGGCGAAGGGGTCTATGTTGGTGTTGGTGCTAAATTGATTAACAGATTGACAGTTGGAGATAATACCATAATCGGTGCTGGCGCTGTTGTTGCAAAAGACTTACCGGCAAACTGCACTGCGGTGGGAGTCCCGGCTAAAGTGATAAAGTTTCATTAATGCAGGCACTTATGTACGCCCATTTTTTCAAACGACTACTCGATTTCTGCATCACTTTCTGTGCCTTGCTGGTACTGTCACCCTTCATGTTGGTATTCATAATCGTTCTGCATTTTGCGAACAAGGGGGCAGGTGTGTTTTTCACCCAGAACCGCCCAGGGAAGGATGGCAGGATATTCAAGGCTGTGAAGTTCAAGACTATGACGGATGAAATGGATGCTGACGGGAATTTGTTGCCTGATGCTCAAAGAATCACAAAAATAGGCCAGGCCTTCAGATCTCTGTCAATAGACGAGTTGCCACAACTGTGGAATGTGCTCAAAGGCGACATGGCCATAGTCGGACCGAGGCCGCTTTTGCCACAGTATCTTCCTTTGTATTCCAAGGAACAGGCCAGAAGACATGAGGTCCGTCCGGGAATTACGGGTTGGGCACAGGTCAACGGGCGGAACAATATCTCGTGGACAAAGAAATTCGAACTGGATGTTTGGTATGTGGATCACCTGACGATGTGGTTGGATATTAAAATTATTTTTCTGACTGTAAAGAAAGTATTTACCCGTGCTGATATCTCTTTCGAAGGAGAGGCTACAATGCATCCTTTTGACGGGACAAACTGATGGGATAATTTTCTGAAAGGCACGGATTCAATCAGCCATCAGTTGCAGAAACAGTGTGGATATGGAAGCATTATTGACTGTGTGTAAGAATCACGCTTACTTGAGCTTTAATTCTATTTTATAGTTAACAATAATTTATGGGAAAGAGGATTTATCTCTGTCTGGCTCATATGAGCGGGACGGAGCAGGCCTTTATTAAGGAGGCCTTCGATACTAACTGGGTCGTGCCTCTCGGACCCAACGTGAACGGTTTTGAGGAGGATCTGAAGAATTTTGTCGGAGAGGGGAAGGAGGTGGTGGCTCTGTCTGCGGGTACTGCGGCGGTGCATCTGGCGCTGATAGCCTGCGGGGTGGGGCCCGGGGATGAGGTGGTGGTGCAGAGCTTCACGTTCTGCGCGTCGTCTCATCCCGTGACCTACCTGGGGGCGAAGCCGGTGTTCGTGGATTCGGAAAAAGAGTCCTGGAATATGGATCCCGGACTGCTGGAGGAGGCGATCAAGGACCGTATCGCCAGGACGGGCAAGGCTCCCAAGGCGATCATCCCTGTGGCTCTGTACGGCATGCCCTACAGGATCGATGAGATAATGGAGATAGCCGGCCGCTACGGTGTCCCGGTGATAGAGGATGCTGCGGAGGGCTTCGGCTCCAGGTTCGACGGCCGGGTGCTGGGCACGTTCGGAAGGTACGGCGTGCTGTCGTTCAACGGCAACAAGATGATTACGACCTCGGGCGGCGGTGCGCTCATCTGCCCCGATGCGGCGGCCAAGAACGAGATCATGTTCTATGCGACCCAGGCCCGCGAGGCGTATCCGTACTACCAGCACGAGCGCATCGGCTACAACTACCGCATGTCGAACATCTGCGCGGGTATCGGTCGCGGCCAGATGACGGTTGCGGACGCTCATGTCGCCCACCACAAGCATATGTGCGCCCTGTACCGGGAGCTGCTGAAGGACGTGGACGGCATCACCCTCCATGAGAACCCGGACGGGAGGTACGACAGCAACTACTGGCTGAACACCGTGACCGTCGACCCGGAGCTGCGCATAAAGGGCCAGGAGAATGCCTACCGCAACGCCGTAGAGGGCGCGGTGGGAGGCGCCGCCGGAGTGACCCACGCAGCCGACACGACCCACACGGACTGCGAGCCTAACGCCAACGTGGAGGCCCTCCGCATCGGCCTGGACGCCCTGGGCATCGAGTCCCGCCCTCTGTGGAAGCCCATGCACCGCCAGCCGGTGTACGCTGACTGCCCGGCCTATCTCAGCGGCGTGAGCGAGTCCCTCTTCAGGGTGGGTCTCTGCCTGCCGAGCGGCCCATGCGTCACCGACGAGGATGCCCGCTACATCGTGGACGGCATCCGCTCGCTGCTGCTGTAGCGGTCTAGCCTGGCCTGAGCTCTGAATGAAACCGGACATCCCGCTGCCTCCTCGAAAAGAAGAGGGCAGCGGGATGTTTTGTTTGCTATATAGAAATTAAAATCCTATTTTTGCTACGGACAAAGTAGGAATGATTATGGCAAGCAATTACATCCGTTTCGACTGGGCGATGAAGCGCCTGCTGCGCAACAAGGCGAATTTCGCAGTGCTGGAGGGTTTTCTGACCACTCTGCTTGGAGAGCGTATCAAGATTCAGAAACTGCTGGAGAGCGAGAGCAACCAGGAAGACGAGTACGATAAGTCCAACCGTGTGGATCTCCTTGCAGAGAATTCCAAAGGAGCGCTTATACTTATTGAAGTGCAGAACAACACTGAGTACGCATATTTCCAGCGTATGCTCTTCGGGACATCAAAGCTGGTGACAGAATACATCAACCGCGGGCAGGGCTATGAGAATATCCGTAAAGTCTACAGTGTGAACATCGTGTACTTCTCCCTGGGGCACGGCCACGACACGGTATACCACGGCAAGACTGAGTTCCGCGGGATCCATACGGGAGAGTTGCTGGAGCTGACTCCTTTCCAGCGCCAGAAGTTCGCAGTGGACGCTGTGAGCCAACTGTATCCGGAATATTACATATTGAAAGTGAACGATTTCGACAAAGTGGCCAAGAGTCCTTTGGAAGAGTGGATATACTACCTGAACACAGGTGATATCCCGGACACGGCGACGGCACCGGGACTGAGCGAGGCCCGCGAGCATCTGCGTCTTGCCCGCATGTCCAAGGAAGAGCTGAAAGCCTATTACCGTCATCTGGACAACCTGGTGATTCTCCGCTCAAACGTGTATACGGAACGGGAGGAAGGGCGCTGGGAAGGACTGGCCGAGGGACGCGCTGAGGGACGTGCCGAGGGACGCGCTGAAGGCCTGTTAGAAGGGGAAAAGGAAGGAGAGCGTAAGAAAAGTACGGAAATCGCCCGCAAGCTGAAGTCCATGGGTATGGAAACAGCTACTATCGTCCGGATCACCGGTCTGTCTGCCGATGAGATAACCCGTCTGTAATATTATTTCCCATCAGGTACCGTATGGCTGCCTGCGCGCAGACACAGCCAAAGACGGCAGGAATGTAGGAAATGGTCCCTACCTGGGACTTCTTATTGCGCTCGCCCTCTGTCGGGACAATGGCGTCACGGTCCGGCAGTTCCTCCGAGAACACCACGGGGAAGCCCTTGCTGATGCCTATCCTGCGGAGTTTCTTCCGGAGAATGAAGGCCAGGGGGCAGTTGTAGGACTTCGAGAGGTCGGTCAGACGGACCTTCGTGGCATCTAATTTGGCCCCGGCACCCATCGAGGAAACAAGGGGGATACCGCTGTGGACACAATGGGCGATAAGGGCAATCTTCGGGGCCAGGGTATCAATCGCATCGATGAGAAAATCCGGACGGGCGGCTCCAGCCTCGGCGCAGGAGCGTTCCAGCACAGCAGCTATATTGTCCTCAGTCAGATATTCCTCCACTTTAATTATCTGCAGGTCCGGATTGATGTCCAGAAGCCTTTCCGCCATAACCTCCGCCTTGGGCCGTCCTACAGTCGAGCAGAGTGCCAGCAGCTGCCGGTTCCGGTTGCTCTCCCCCACCCGGTCCGAATCGATGATAACCATCCGCCCTACTCCGGCGCGGGCCGTCATCTCCGCAGCGTATGCCCCCACCCCGCCCAGACCGGCGACCACTACGGTCGCGTTTTTCAGGGCCAGCAGGGCCTCCCCGCCCACCAGCAGAGCGGTGCGCTCGAGCCAGGCAGGGCTATTTTCCGGCATTGTCCTCAGAATTTTTCTCCAGGGCCTTCGCCTCGTCCCAGATAGCGTCCATCTCCGCCAGCGTCATGTCCTTCAGAGACTTGCCCTGACGGATGGTGTGCTCCTCGAGATAAGTGAAGCGGCGGCGGAACTTGGCGCAGGTCATCTCCAGCGCCGTGTCGGGATTCAGGTCGTACAGACGGGCGGCGTTGACTATAGAGAAGAGGAAATCACCGAGCTCGCCCTCTGCCCTTTTCACCGACTCAGGGTCCGACTTGTCCATCCGGCCCAGCTCCTCGCGGAACTCCCCGAGCTCCTCGGCCACCTTGTCCCAGACCTGGGAACGTTCCTCCCAGTCGAAACCCACGGCGCGGGCCTTGTCCTGCATGCGGTAGGCCTTGAGCAGCGGCGGCAGCGAGACAGGCACTCCCGAGAGCACCCGCTTGTTCCCGTCCTTCTCCTTGGTCTTGAGCTCCTCCCAGTTCTGCACCACCTGGTCGGCCCCGTCCACATGGACCTCGCCGAAGACGTGCGGATGACGGTAGATCAGTTTGTCGCACAGACGGTTGATCACGTCCACGATATCGTATTCGCCCTTCTCGGAAGCTATCTTCGCATAGAAGACGATGTGCAGGAGCACGTCGCCCAGTTCCTTGGAGACCTCCCTGCCCTCCCCGCGGAGGATGGCGTCACTCAGCTCGTAAGTCTCCTCTATCGTCTGAGGACGCAGCGACTCGGTGGTCTGCTTGTGATCCCAGGGGCATTTCTCCCTGAGCTCATCCATTATATCTAAAAGGCGGCCGAAAGCCTCTAACTTGGCCTCCCTCGATGACATCTCGTTTCTGCTCATATTCTGTCTGTTTCTTTCGGGCGGTAAAGATAGGGAAATTCGGGAACAATTCTCCCCTCAGAAGCCTATTGTAAGCATCCGGTGAATACCGTATTGATTTGACAGAGAATATTCCTATTGGGTCCGACTAGGCCCAACTTGTATGAAGTTGGCTCAAGTCGGACCTGGTTTGTACTACTTGGGAGTGATTTGGTTTTCCTTTGCCCAGGCTCTGGGCAGGAGTCCCGCGAGGTCCTTGCCGTCGCGCTGCCAGTAAGGCAGTTTGCTGAGCACATCCTCCATCCATGTTCTCGGGTCGACCCCTGCAGCCCTGCAGGTGCCTATGAGGGAGTATACGATGGCTGCCCGATATGCGGAGGCGTCGTTGCCGCAGAAGAGATAGTTCTTCCTGCCGAGAGCAAGCGGCCTGATGGCATTCTCGATGAGGTTGTTGTCGATGTTGATCCTGCCGTCGTTCACGTAGCGCGACAGACGGGGAAGAAGACTGTAGGCATAGGCAAGGGCCTCTCCGAGCCTGCTCTTGGGCAGGACCTTCGCATAAGTTTCCTCGATCCACTTCTCGAACATCAGGATTGTAGGATAGGATATCTTACGGCGTTGCTCCATGCGCTCTTCCGCGCTCAGGCCTTTGTCGTCCGCATCGCTCTCCACCTTGTACAGCTTCCTTATGAAGAGTATGCCCTC
>CALUSM010000022.1 GCA_944323445.1 uncultured Bacteroidales bacterium | reverse complement strand
GATTGTCGAGCGCACTTTCTCATGGCTTGAAAACTTCAGGAGACTGACCATTGACTACGAATATAGGGCTGACACACACGAAGCCATGCTGCATATCGCTGCCATTAAATTATTTTTGAATAAAATTTAAACGGCTTCTTAGAACAGCAAACACAAGGAGTGGGTGAATATGTTGTGCTTTTATATGAAGTAATGTCAAGAGAATCTGAATCGTTTTCATATTATGTGCGTTTATGTGTAGTCTTCCGGTACTTCGGAGTACATCGGCAGGATGACGGTGAAGCCCGCGCCGCCGAGCTCCTTGGAGCGGGTGTAGTAGATGTCGCCGTGGCTCTGGGTGACGATGCTCTTGCAGATGGCAAGTCCCAGGCCTGAGCCCTTGCTCTTTGTGGTGAAGTTGGGGCTGAAGAGTTTCCCTAGGTTCTCTTCCGAAACGCCGCTGCCGTTGTCCTCGATGTCTATGTGGCAGCGGCCCTGGAACAGGTTCAGAGTGATGTTGATGATGCCCTTGTCCTTGCCTTCCACCGCCTGGATGGCATTGGTGATGAGATTGACGAAGGTCCTGGTTATCTGCTCTTTCCTTGCGAGGACCACCGCTTTGTCCACGAAGGCGCGGAAATTCATTTCTATATTGTCCCTGTTGTCGAAGAGGACTTTCTGCTCCGAGAGGATTTCCACCAGATCCACCTCAGTCTCCTCCTCCTGGTAGAGCTTGGCGAAGCTGGAGAACTCGCTGGCGGTGTTGGAGAGGATGTCGATCTGCTCGATGAGCATCGAGGCGAGGGCATCGAAGCGGTCTTTCCATTCGGGATTGCCCTGTTTCTTGATGAGGGCGAGATGCTGGATGCTGATCTTCATGGGGGTAAGCGGGTTCTTGATCTCGTGGGCTATCTGGCGGGCCATCTCGCTCCAGGCCTTTTCCCTCTCGTTCTGCGCCAGTTCCCTGGTGCTGCGGTCCAGATCGTCGATCATCTGGTTGTAGGTCTTCACCAGCAGGCCCAGCTCGTCATCGGCCCTGTAGTTGATGTGTCCGGCCTTGTGGGTGATGTCCATCGCCTGCATGTTGCGGCTGATCTCCTTGAGCGGCCGGGTGATGGAGTTGGACATGGTGATGCCTACGAAGAGGGCGATGATGATGAGGATAAGGTAGAGATTGACTATGGCGGCTATGATCGGGGTGGCGTCATACTCGAAGTTGGAGTCGTTAAAGAAGAAGGGAATGTTGGCGATGGCCAGCAGAGTCCCGTTTTCGTTGTATATGGGGGTATACAGGGAGTAGAAAGTCAGGGATGAGATGTTCTCTTCCTGGATTACCTGCATGCGCTTGTTGTAGACCAGGTCGCTGTATGCACTGGAGTTCATGCGGGAGCTTGCCAGATAGTCGTTGAAGACTTCCGGCCTGGTGCTTCTGATGAGGTGTCCGTCGGGTGCGAAGAGATTGATATCCACCTGTGAGCTTTTGGACACCGCGTCCATGGCGCTGAAGATTTCGGCCGTGTTGAGCTTGCTGTAGTTTTCCGTGGTCCTGGTCATTTTGTTGAACGTGCCCTGGACTGACAGCATGGTCTCCTCCATCATCATGTTGTTGTTGCCGTTTATGTAGCCGATGATGATGACCACGCTGCCGATGGCCATGAGGATGAGCGCTCCCACCATCGACGCTGTGAGAAGTATTGTCATCTTCATGCGGAACGAGCGTTTGGGACGGAAGAGGGATTCGCGGTGCCGTTTGCGGAAAAGCCTGGGCAGGGCTATCAGCAGCAGACCGAAACTCAGGAGCACGTATGAGAATGAGATCAGTGTCGGGAAGATGCCTCTTGCCGGGCGGCTTACGGCTATCATGTTGGTACCGGGCAGCTTGTTGACGAAAAGTACGGTCTCCTCCAGGAAGTAGTGGGAGAATCCTTCCTCGTAGCTGTAGACGTTGATGGAAACGGGGAAATTGTACCGTCCCTGGTGACTGGTGAGCCTGCCGTCGTGGTATTTGGCCAGGGAGTAGGGATAGCGTACGGTGTAGGCCGTCGAATTGAGGTTGTCCAGCAGGGCTGACGGATAGCCGATGTTGTCTGTGCTGGTCTTTGAGTCGATTTCCAGGTAAAGGTCGTAGCGCATGCCGCCCCGGATGATGCTGAAGGCTCCGAGGTAGCTGATGTTGTTGCGGAAGTAGTCCAGGTAGTAGAATGCGGAGCCTTCGGAGAGCCTTACTCCGTAGTTGTTGATGATGTCCTTGTAGTAGCCGAAGCAGTTGACGGGTCTCGAGTATTCCTCGGTGATTATGTTCTGGTAGCTGTTGCATACGGCCAGGCGGATGTCGTATTCGGGCAGGATATTGAAGAAGTATCTTTCGGCCAACCGGTTGAGGATGATGCCCTCGTATTCCGGATTGCCCGTGAGCCTGCGTACGAGCGGATCGGTGATTATGCTTTTCTCTATGGACTGCAGCTGCATTTCCAGGGCCAGGTCCCTTTCTATGGCGAGCCGGCCGGTGAGCACCTGGATATTCTCGCACTCTTTCTGGAAGCTGAAGAGGCCCACGCATGCTGTTATGTATACTGAGGCGGCAATGACGTACCCCAAGATAAGCCGTTTGGAGTGACGTTTGCGCCTGTGGCGGTAATGTCTGCTGGCAACAGGCACGAAAATGTTGAGCAGCAGGAGCATGGCCAGAAAAAGCAGTCCGTATGTCAAGTAGGTGATGACGGTATAGACCGAGATATTGTTGATCTGGAACAGGTCGAAGTTGATGCTGGAGTTGAGAATCAGGGAGCGGAATGTGATGTGGATGTAGGCGGCTATGGCTGTTATCGCCATACCGATTGCGGCTGTCTTGATATTGCGGACGGCAGGGCTGGAGTTCCAGATGTTTTTGATGATGATTTTCCTGGAACTGTACGTGGCGACGCAGTAGAGCAGCAGGAAAATGTGGAAGACCATCAGGGCTCCGAAGGAGTTGAAATAGCCGTCAGCGTAGAGCATCGGGGAGAAAAGGCGGGAGTCTGCCGGTATGTCCAGGATCATCATGAACGAGCACAGCTGCATGATGAATATGCCTCCGAGGGTGAAGTACAGCGACACCAGGTTCCTGTATCTGGTGTGGAAGGAAAGTACTGCCATCAGGGCCAGGGCCATCGCTGCCCACCTCATTCCGGAGGAGCGGTGGTTGCTGTCGGTGAGGCTTCCGTTACGAAGCAGGGAGAATGCGGGAGTGCCGTCCGAGGTGTACACCACGTCGATGTCGTCGATGTATGCGGGTGCCGTTGTGTAGGAACTGTTGAGGCCCAGGCGGCGGTTGACGCTGTTGTGGAGGTAGGAGTTCTCGGACGAATACTGCTCCATGACCTCGATGGCTCCTATTATCAGTATGTTGTCATGGCTGAACAGCTTTACTATGTACCACGAGTGCCCGAGGTTGACATACTGTACCCTCTCATTCAGGAATGCCAGGGGAATGTTGAATATGTTGCGGTTCCTGAGGTCGTGGATCCGGTACCATGAGGAGTTGAGGCTTATGTCGTCATTGCTGATGGGAAATGTGTTCGCCCAGCTCTGGAGCTCTCCGTCCACGTAGCGGTAGAGGACCATGTCGTCGGGAAAGTCCTCGAACCTAAGCCATTGGTCAGCCGGAGTCTCCAGCGCGCGGTCCACGTATTTCTGCAGGACATTCTCTCTTTTGTGCAGCAGCTGCTCCACTCTTGCTGCCCGTCTGCCGGAAGATGTGGCGGGCAGATGAAAGAATGAGAGCATGAAGCAGCACATTGCCAGGGACCAGAAGATGGAAATCCTGTTTTCGGATATGAAGCGGCGGATGTTCTTGAATATTGTCCTCATGCCTGGAAGTGTTATTCGTTGTGGTACGGTTCTCCGCGCAGGATAGTCATGGCGCGGTACAGCTGTTCAGTGAAAAAGAGACGGATAATCTGGTGCGAGAAGGTCATGTCAGACAGCGAGAGGGTCTCGGATGCCGCGGCCCTCACTTTCGGAGAGAATCCGTAGGCTCCCCCGACCACGAACACCAGGCTTCTGCATCCGGTGTCCAGGAGATGGCCCAGGTATGCGGCCCATGATGTGGAGGAGAACCTTCTGCCTTTCTCGTCGAGAAGAATCACCTTGTCTCCTTCCTTGAGTTTCTTGAGTATGAGCGCGCCCTCCTTCTCCTTGATCTCTTCGGGTGACAGGGATGCCGTTCCGTTCAGAGCCGGAATCTCCACCCTGGTATAGCTGAGGTAGCGGCCTATGCGTTTTTCGTACATGGCCATCCCTTCCTTGACGAAATCAAAGGTGGTTTTACCTACTGTTATCAGGGTGATTTTCATTGCGTAGTTGTATTTGCACACAAAAGTAGCAAAAATTGTATCACTATTGGCCTGAATTTTGCTGATAGGTCAACAAAAAAGGAACAAAACGATGAACAGGTTGGTTTTAATACTTGGACTACTGTCTCTTTTCCCGCTCTCGGCAAAGGCGCAGAACATGGTGCGCCTGACTGCGGACAGCGGAGAGGACTGCAGTGTTTTCGTTCCTATCGCCAAGTATCTTCAACGCGGTGATGCGGAGTGTCTGGCTGCCTGGTTTGCGGACAACCTTCAGGTCAATGTAATGGGTACGGTCTCCAACTGCAGCCGTTCCCAGGCCCGGCAGATTATCCGCAACTTCTTCACCAACTATACTCCGCGCAACTTCGAGATAGTCTACAAGAGCGGTACCTATCCTATGGAGTATGCCGTAGGCAATCTGGACAGCGGCGGCAATATCTTTACGGTCACGATTCTCGTCAAGACCAACGATGCCGGAAACTATATCGAGCAGCTCAAAATCGAAAAACAGTAGTAAACGCTTCATAGCGGGCAAACTGCGGCGTTGTCTGCGGTATCGCGGCTCGGTCATTTACGCTCAGTAAACTCCCTCGCCGCGAACCTTGACGCCTTGCATTTTACCCGCTCTGAAGCGTTTACTACGATAGGTACACTGTACCGCAACGGCAGGAAAACACGGGAAATGCTGCCGTTGTGGAAGAGGTTAGAATGCGAAAAGGGAGGTGCAGCAGATCGCCCGCTATGACGCACCGACTATTTTTGGCGCATGAAGATGCGGATGGGACAGCCGGTGAAGTCGAAGTGCGAGCGCAGCTTATTCTCCAAGTAGCGCTTGTACGGTGCTCCGATGTACTGCGGTAGATTGCAGAAGAACGCAAATGAGGGACAGGGCGTAGGCAGCTGTGTGACGTACTTGATCTTGATGAACTTGCCCTTGGTCGAGGGGGGAGGATAGTTCTCGATCTCCTCGAGCATGACCTCGTTGAGGGTGGAGGTGGGTATCTTCTGGGAGTAGCTGGACCATACCTTGGCGGCAGCGTCCAGCACGTCGAGGATTCTCTGTTTCTTGATTACCGACGTGAATATGACCGGGATGTCGCTGAAGGGGGCGAGCCGCTTGCGGATGGACTCGGCGTATTCCTTCATGGTGTTGTTGGTCTTGTTCTCTATGAGGTCCCACTTGTTGACGGCCACTACGCAGCCCTTGCTGTTCTTGAGGATGAGGTTGAAGATGGCCATGTCCTGGGCCTCGACTCCGTACTGGGCGTCTATCATCAGGATGCAGACGTCCGAGTGCTCGATGGCGCGGATGGCCCTCATCACGGAGTAGAACTCCAGGTCCTCGCTGACCTTGGTCTTCTTGCGGAGGCCGGCGGTGTCGACGAGGATGAACTCGTGGCCGAACTTGTTGTAGTAAGACTCCACTGCGTCGCGGGTGGTGCCGGCTACGGGGGTGACGATGTTGCGCTCCTCCCCGAGGAAGGCGTTGGTGATGGATGACTTGCCGGCGTTGGGCCGTCCTACGATGGCGATGCGGGGAACTCCGGCGTGCGGGTCTTCCACTGCCTTGTCGGCCGGGAGCATGGAGACGAGCTTGTCGAGCATGTCTCCGGTGCCGCTGCCGTTGGCCGAGGAGATGTCCCAGGGATCGCCCAGTCCCAGGGAGTAGAACTGGTATGAGTCGAAGCGTTTCTCGGCGTTGTCCACCTTGTTGACCACCAGCAGGACGGGCTTGGCGCTGCGGCGCAGGATGTCGGCTATCTCCTCGTCGAAGTCGGTGATGCCGGTGCCTACCTCCACCAGGAAGAGGATAACGTCGGCCTCCTCGATGGCTATCATCACCTGTTTGCGGATCTCTTCCTCGAAGACGTCCTCCGAGTTGGAGGTGTATCCGCCGGTATCCACTACCGAGAAGGTGGTGCCGCACCACTCGCACTGACCGTAATGGCGGTCGCGGGTGACTCCGGCCGTCTCGTCGACGATGGCCTGGCGCATGCCTACAAGGCGGTTGAAAAGGGTCGATTTACCTACGTTGGGTCGTCCTACTATGGCTACTAAACTCATACTCTTTCTTGTTCTATTTCTTCTGTTCTGCAGGATGGTGGTCGCAGCTGCCCAGGGCGTTGAGGCCGCAGTCCGAGCAGGATGCCCCGTCGCAGGTGGCGGCGCCTCCCCGCTTGGGGCCCCAGAGCTTCATCTCCTCCTCCTTGGCGCAGACGATACCCCGCTTGCGGAGCTCCTTGCTGTGCCCTATCTCACTGTCGGGGAAGGGCTTGTTACGGAAGATGATGTTGAAGCACATGATTAGGACCGCGAGGCCTACGAAGATGATTGCTGCGATTAGAATTTCCATTGTACCTAATATTATTTATTCCGCCGGCTCTACCCATTTGCTCCTGTCCAGGAGAGGGACGGTGCTCAGCCGTATCATGGGGGCCAGCTGGTGGGCCTTGAAGGCCGCGGCCTTGCGGAGCCGGAGGATTCTGTCCACGAGCCCCTTGTCCGCTCCTTCCTGCAAAATCTGTTCCGCGCTGCAGCCGCCTTCGTTCAAGCGGTAAAGTACGGGGTCCAGGACGTCGTAGGGCGGGAGGGAGTCGGTGTCCTTCTGGCCCTCCTTGAGCTCGGCCGAGGGGGCCTTGGTGATGGTCGAGGAGGGGATGACCTCGCCGTCGCGGTTGATCCAGGCGGCCATCTCGTAGACCTCGGTCTTGTAGAGGTCGGCGATGACCATCAGTGCGCCGCAGAGGTCGCCGTAGAGGGTGCCGTAGCCCATCGAGAGCTCGCTCTTGTTGGTGGTGTTCAGGAGCAGGGCCCTGTGCCGGTTGGAGTAGAGCATCAGGATGGTGCCGCGGATGCGGGCCTGGAGATTCTCCTGGGTGGTGTCCCAGTGGAAGTCCCCCTCGAAGAGAGGCTCGGCCTCCTTCATGAACCGGTCGTAGACGGCGCTGATGGGGACGATGTGGTATTTGATTCCGAGATTGTCGGCCAGGGTCACCGCGTCATTGACGGAGTGGACGGTGGACCAGGAGGAGGGCATGAGGATGCCGGTGACATTGTCCTTGCCCAGGGCCTCGGTGGCTAAAGCCGCCACTACCGCCGAGTCCAGGCCCCCGGAGAGACCCAGCACGGCCCGGGACATCCCCGCCTGAGCGAAGAAGTCCCGGATGGTGCGGATGATGCGGCTGTGTACGTCCCCGATGTTAGAACCCGAATGCATCGCTGATGGACTTGTAGTTGTAGATGCGGTCGATAACCTCGGCGAACATGTCGGCTACGGAGAGGACGGTGAATTTCGACAGGTCGGTGCCGGCCGGGGCTCTCAGGGGGATGGTGTCGGTTACGACCACTTCCTGAAGGGCGGACTTGTTGATGCGCTCGTAGGCCTGGCCGGAGAATACGGGATGGGTGGCCATGGCCCTGACGCTGAGGGCGCCTTTCTCCATGAGCATGTCGGCGGCCTTGGTGATGGTGCCGGCGGTGTCGATCATGTCGTCGATGATGACGATGTTGCGGCCCTCGACGTCACCGATGGCTGTCATTGAGCCTACGACGTTGGGCCTTTCACGCGACTTGTGGCAGATGATCATGGGGCAGCCGAGCACGCGGGAGTAGTTGTTGGCTCTCTTGGCGCCTCCCATGTCGGGTGCGGCGATGGAGAGGTTCTCCAGCTGCATGTCGCGCAGGTAGGGCATGAAGATGGTGCTGGCGTATATGTGGTCTACCGGGAAATCGAAGAAGCCCTGGATCTGGTCGGCGTGCAGGTCGGTGGTGATGACCCTGTCGCAGCCGGCGGCTACGAGGAGATTGGCCACCAGCTTGGCTCCGATGGATACTCTGGGACGGTCCTTGCGGTCCTGGCGGGCCCATCCGAAGTAGGGGATGACGGCGATGACCTTGTAGGCCGATGCGCGGCGGGCGGCGTCGATCATGAGCAGGAGCTCGAAGAGGTTGTCCAGGGGAGGGAAGGTGGACTGCACGATGAAGGTAGTGGTTCCGCGGACGGATTCGTTGAAGGCGGGCTGGAACTCGCCGTCGCTGAAGTCTGTTACGATGGATGCGCCGAGGTCGAGTCCGAGGGACTTTGCTATCTTCTCGGCCAGATAACGGGATCCTCTGCAGGAGAAGATCTTGATACCGTGTGTGTGGGTTGTGGTGTGATTCATATGGTCAGTATTTTATCGTTTGTCTTCGGTTGTTTCTGCCGCTGCTCCCTTCAGGTCGGCGTCTATCACGTCCAGGATGGCCTCCTTGCCGATGCGTTTCTCGGATGAGGCGGGGATGACGGTCACGTCAGGCTGTATGGTGCCGATAGTGCGGATCATGTAGTCCAGACTGCGGTCCAGGGCCGATTTCGAGAGCTTGTCGCACTTGGTCAGGATGACGGTGAAGGGGATGCCGGCTCCTGCCACCGCGGTGATGAAGCTGCGGTCTATCTCCTGCAGCTCGTGCCTGGAGTCCAGCAGGATGAAGAGCCGTGCGAGCTCCTCCGAGTGGCTGACGTAGTCCTCTATCATGGCTTTCAGGGTGGCCTGCGCCTTTTTCGAGGCCTTTGCGAAGCCGTAGCCGGGCAGGTCCACCAGGTACCACTTCCCGTTGATGAGAAAATGGTTGACCAGTATCGTCTTGCCGGGCATGGACGAGGTCTTGGCCAGGTCCTTGCGGCCGCACAGCATGTTGATAAGCGAGGACTTGCCCACGTTGGAACGTCCTATGAAGGCGTACTCGGGCGCTCTCAGCTTCGGTTTCTGAGTCACGTTGGTGCTGCTTCCCTGGAATATGGCCGTCTTGATTATCATACCTTATTTAAAACGGCAAAAGTAGCAAATTTTCCATACCGTTCGCGGATTTGTGCTAAATTTGTTCTGCGTATGTAAAATGATAAATCGTCAGAATATGCAGGAATACATCACATTGACCCGGCTGCTGCAGAGGATACGTGGGGCTGTGGCGGACAATTTCCCCGCTCCGGTATGGGTGCGGGCGGAAATCCATGATATGAAAATGCACAATAACGGGCACTGCTATCTGGAACTGGTGGAGAAGGGTTCCGGGCGGGATCTGTTCAGCGCGAAGGTCCAGGCGGTCATCTGGAGGTCGAGGCGGTCTCTGGTCGAGGCGGCCTTCTATCAGGGGACGGGTCGTCGGCTGGAAGTCGGAATGACGGTGCTGGTGCAGGTGAGGGTGCAGTATTCGGAGGTCTACGGGATGAGCCTGAGCATCGAGGATATCGACCCGGCTTTCACGCTCGGAGAGGTGGAACTGGCACGGCAGCGGACCCTGGAGAGGCTGCGCAAGGAGGGTATGCTGGACATGAACAGTACCCTGCCGCTGCCCCGGCTGCCCAGGCGCTTCGCCCTGATCACTTCTGAGACGGCGGCGGGCTACGGGGATTTCATGCACCATCTCTACGACAACGGTTACGGCTTCAAGTTCTATACCCGTCTGTATCAGGCTCCGATGCAGGGACCGACAGCACCCGGCGGCATCATAGCCGCCCTGGATGCGGTAATGGCCGATGTGGAGGCCGGGGAGGTGTATGACGCGGTGCTGCTGCTGCGCGGAGGCGGGGCAGTGGCCGATCTGGTCTGCTTCGACGACTACGACCTGGCCGTGAATATCGCCCAGTTCCCGCTGCCGGTGATGGTGGCCGTGGGACACGAGCGCGACACGCATATATGCGACATGGTGGCCGCCCGCTCGGTCAAGACACCTACCGCCCTCGCCGACCTGATAGTGAATGCCTTCGTGGAGGAGGACGCCTCTCTGACCGCTTTGAGTGACCGGCTGCGCTCCTCGGTCACGCTCAGGCTCGACGGTATGCGCCAGCGGCTCGAGCAGACCGCCCGCCGCCTGGGTTCAGGCACCGAGATGCGCTGCCGCCTTGAACGCAACCGGATGGACATGTTTCTGATGCGTATGCGGAAGGGTGTGACTCTCCGTTCCGGCAATGAACAGAACGCCCTTAACATCCTGTGGATGCGGGTTAAGAGCGGTACCGCCCTGCGTCTGAAAGCCGAGTCAGGCAAGCTCGACATGCTGGAGCTCCGTGTCCGCAAGGGCGACCCCGTGGCCATGCTCCGTCCCGGCAGCGCCTACGTCCTCCGCGACAGCCGCCCGGTCGAGTCCGCCGCCGACCTCACCCCCGGCGACCGCCTCGACCTTCTCCTGCGCGACGGCTCCGCCCGTTGCCTCGTCGAATCCGTGAATCAGGGGTAGGGGCTTGCGCGGTATCGGATTTTTTTGTAAATTGCAACGATGTTTTAAATTATGCAGAATATGGCTGAAATGGGAAAAATGAAATATGAGGAGGCGCTCGGGCGTCTGGAGAAGATAGTGGCTCAGATCGAGGATCCGCAGACGGCGGTGGGGGATATCCCCGCGAAGGTGAAGGAGGCGGCGGAACTGCTGACTTACTGCCGGAAGATGCTGAAGGAGAGCGAGGAAAGTATCGGGAAAATACTCGATGAAGAACAATAGTCAGGTGAAACATTAAAAATAACGGTTATGATATTCGATAAGGATCCATATCTGATGCCCTACCGGGGCCAGATTGAAAAACGCTACAGGGAGCTGGTAATCAGAAAACAGGAGCTGGCCGGATACGGCCGCAGGCTCTCAGATGCAGTGAACAATCATCTGTACTACGGAGTGCACTCCGACAAGAAGGAGGTGGTCTTCAGGGAGTGGGCTCCGAACGCCACGGCGATATACCTCATCGGGGATTTCAACGGCTGGCGGAAAGATGAGAGATACCGGCTGAACTCCGTTGGAGGCGGTAACTGGGAGCTCCGCCTTCCGGCAGCGGAGGTGCCCCACGGCTCTCTGTTCAAATGGCTGGTGGAGTGGAACGGCGGCAGCGGCGAGCGGCTTCCGGCCTATGCCACACGCTGTGTCCAGGATCCCGATACAAAGATTTTCTCCGCCCAGGTCTGGCTTCCGCCTAAGAAATACCGCTGGCGGCACACCCGTTTCGTCCCGCACAATCAATTTCCACTCATCTATGAGGCCCACATCGGCATGAGCTCGGAGGAGGAGAAAGTCGCCTCGTTCGACGAGTTCCGTCAGAACGTGCTGCCGCGCATCCGCGACCTCGGGTACAACACCCTGCAGATCATGGCCCTTCAAGAACATCCCTACTACGGCTCCTTCGGCTATCAGGTGTCGAACTTCTTTGCCCTCAGCTCCCGTTTCGGTACTCCGGAGGAGTTCAAGGCCCTGGTGGACGAAGCGCACGGGATGGGCATCGCGGTGGTCATGGACCTGGTGCACTCGCATGCGGTGGACAATGAGGTGGAGGGCCTCGGCATGCTCGACGGCACCGAATACCTCTACTGTCACGCGGGTGCCAGAGGACGGCATCCGGCCTGGGGCTCGAGGTGCTTCAACTACGGCAAGCCCTCAACGGTCCATTTCCTGCTCTCGAACATCAAGTTCTGGATGGAAGAATACCGTATCGACGGCTTCCGCTTCGACGGGGTGACCAGCATGATATATCTGGATCACGGCCTTGGCAAGGACTTTACGGACTATTCCTGCTATTTCGACGGCAATCAGGACGAGGACGCCCTGCTCTATCTCGGCCTGGCAAACATGATGATAAAGGAGATAAATCCCAAGGCCATCACTATTGCTGAGGACGTCAGCGGCATGCCCGGTCTGGCGGCTCCGGTAGGTGTAGGCGGCATCGGCTTCGACTTCCGCCTGAGCATGGGTATCGCCGACCACTGGATTAAGTGGATAAAGGAACTCAAGGACGAGGACTGGAGCATGGGCGGGATATACTACGAGCTGACCAATAAGAGGGCGGACGAGCGGACGATTTCATACGCGGAGTGTCACGATCAGGCCCTGGTGGGCGACAAGACGATCATCTTCCGTCTGATGGACAAGGAGATGTACACGGCCATGAGCAAGACTTCGCAGAATCTGACGGTGGAGCGCGGCATGGCCCTGCACAAGATGATCCGCCTGGTGACCATCGCCACCGCCGGGGACGGCTACCTCAATTTCATGGGCAACGAGTTCGGACACCCCGAGTGGATCGATTTTCCCCGCGAGGGCAACGGCTGGTCCTATTTCTATGCCCGCCGCCAGTGGTCCCTGTGCGACAATCCGGACCTGCGCTACGGCGATCTAAGGGCGTTTGACTGTGCGATGATACACCTTTTTGCAGAAAACAGCATCCTGGCCGTGCGTCCGGAGCAACTTTACGTGGACGAGGCCCGAAAAGTTTTGATTTTTGCAAGAGGATGTTTTATCTTTGCGCTCAATTTCCACCCCTCTGAGTCGGTGGCAGACTTCAAGTTCCGGGCACCGGCAGGAGAATACAGGCAAGTTCTTGATACAGATGCGTCTGCATTCGGAGGTTTCGGCCGGAATGATGAGGGCACGGCTCATTTTACCGTGCGGGATAACGACTGTGACACACTTTCCCTTTACCTGCCAAGCAGGTCGGCCATAGTCCTGAAAAGAAAGTAACATATTAATAAAGGTATATGTCGTATCTTAAATTTGACAAAGAAGAACTGGTGAATCTGGAGTACTCTCTGGTCAGGGAAGTGCTCGCCACCAATAAGACCGGCGGATATCTGAACACTACGCTCGTAGGCTGCAACACCCGCAAGTACCACGGTCTGTTTGTGCTCCCCGTCAAGAACTTCGACAACAGAAGGTATGTCCTTCTGTCCTCGCTGGATGAGACGCTTATCCAGCATGGCCGGGAATTCAATCTCGGTATCCACTGTTATGGCAAGAACAACTATGAGCCCCGAGGGCACAAATACATCGTGGATTTCGAATTCGACAAGTACCCCACGATAACCTACAGGGTGGGAGGCATCCTGTTCAGCAAGTCCATGCTCTTCCTGCACAACAAGGAACAGCTGCTGATCAAGTACACCCTGCTCGACGCCCACTCGGCCACCACACTGCGCCTCAGACCGTTCCTTTCATTTAGGGAAATACACACCCTGACCCATGCCAACGAGGACGCGGACCGCGGATATGTGACCGTGGAGAACGGAGCCGCTTACAGGCTCTATGACGGTTTCCCCACTGTCAACCTCCAGCTCAACAAGCAGAACGACTATTTCCACGCTCCCGACTGGTACTACAATATCGAGTACCTCGAGGAGAAGCGCCGCGGATTCCTCTATCAGGAGGACCTCTACACACCCGGTTATTTCGAGCTGCCGATTAAGAAAGGCGAGTCGGTGGTGGTGTCGGTATCCACCTCGCCTGTAGCCACCAAGGGCCTTTCCGGAGTATTTACCCGCGAATTGGCCAAGAGGATTTCCCTCCAGAGCTACGATGACTGCCTGCACCGGGCGGCAAAGCAGTTTATTGTCAATACAGGCAAGAACCTCAAGGAAATATATGCCGGTTATACCTGGCTCGGCAAGGGACTGCGCGAGACCTTCATCTCTCTGCCCGGCCTGACTCTCTTTGCCGACGGCGACACCGCCCAGTTCGACGAGGTGCTCGACAGTACGTTCAAGATATACAATCATCAGCTCCTGCACGGCTCCAAGCAGGTGGACGCGGCTCTGTGGCTTTTCTGGGTCATCCAGCAGTACGCCGCCTATACCGGTGACCCTCAGGGTACATGGCTCAAATACCGTACGAAGCTCAAACCTATTCTCAAAAGTTTCCTCGACGGAGGCCGCATGGGTGTCTCCCTGGCCGATAACGGACTGCTCTGGGCACAGATGAAGGGTGTGGCCATGACCTGGATGAACGCCTACGACAAAGACGGAGTGCCGGTAACCGAGCGCAGCGGATTCCAGGTGGAGACCAACGCCTTCTGGTACAATGCTGTAAGTTACATGATTGACATGGAGACCAAGTACGGTGCCGACACCCGCTTCGTATATCAGCTCCAGGCCGTCAAGGACAAGCTTGATGCCAACTTCTACAATGTCTTCTGGTGTGAGGAGCGCCAGCATTTGGCTGACTACGTGGACGAGAACGGGCAGAATATAGATACCCGTCCCAACCAGATCTTCGCTTGCAGCCTGGATTATTCTCCTCTGAGCGAGGAGGTCAAGGGCAAGGTGATGGATGCTGTAAAGAAGGAGCTGCTCACCGCCCGCGGTATCCGTACGCTGGCTCCCAAGAATCCACTCTACAAAGGTGTTTATGACGGAAATCAGGACCAGCGCGACCATTCCTACCATCAGGGCTCGACGAGGGTATGGCTCCTGACGTTCTATATCGAGGCGATGTTCAGGCTTTATGGCGGCATGTTCGTGCGCAGGGCTACTGAACTCATCAATGCTTTCGAAGAGGATATCGAGCGCCACGGTGTGGGCGCCGTCTGCGAGCTCTACGACGGAGATCCCCCGCACAATCCCCACGGTGCCATCTCCAGCGCTGTGGCCACTGCATCCCTGCTTCGTTCCGAATATTTTGTCAACAAATATAAAACGGAGGAGATATGAGAGTATTAATGTTCGGATGGGAGTTTCCGCCCCATATCTCAGGCGGACTCGGCACGGCCTGCTACGGTATGGTAAGGGGCCTGGCCAATAATGATGTGGACGTGCTTTTCGTGATGCCGTCGGCTTCCGGAGACGAGGATACGAGGATTGCCCGCATTATCAATGCGAGCGATGTCGAGGCAGCTGACATCAGCTGCACTCCGATGGATTTCCTGGAAAGAGTCAATTTCCTGCGGATAGGCACCAACATGGTGCCGTATGTCGACCCCCAGGATTTTTCCGAGATGGTCGAGGAGGACAGACGCAGCCAGGCCAGGGAGTTCAGGATAAATTTCAAGCAGAAATACAAATTTTCGGGCAAGTACGGCACCAACCTCATGGAGGAGGTGGCCCGCTATGCCCTGGTGGGCGGCGCCATTGCCCTGCAGAATGACTTTGATGTCATCCATGCCCACGACTGGCTGACCTACGGAGCCGGTGTCGCTGCGAAGAGGCTGACCGGCAAGCCTCTGGTGGTCCATGTCCATGCTACGGAGTTCGACCGTACCGGCGAGAATGTCAATACCCAGGTCTATGCCCTGGAGAAGATGGGCATGGAGGCCGCCGACAAGGTGATAACAGTCAGCAATCTTACCCGCAATATAGTCATCAACCGTTACGGCATTTCTCCGGAAAAGGTGGTGACTGTCCACAATGCAGTGGATTTCAGCGGCCGCAATGAAATCGAGGTACACCGCGGAGTACCGGAGAAGGTGGTGACCTTCCTAGGCCGCATCACCTTCCAGAAAGGACCCGAGTACTTCATAGAGGCCGCCAACAAGGTTCTCAAATACTATAAGAATGTGCGTTTTGTGATGGCCGGCAGCGGAGACCTGCTCAACCGCTCTATCCGCCGTGTCGCCAAGCTGGGCATATCCGACAGGTTCCATTTCACAGGCTTCCTCCGCGGAGCTGACGTGCAGAAGATGTTCGCTGTCTCCGACGTGTACGTGATGCCCTCCGTGTCAGAGCCTTTCGGAATATCACCCCTGGAGGCGATGAGGACCGGAGTGCCCACCATCATCTCCAAGCAGTCCGGTGTGGCCGAGGTCTTGAAGCACTCCATCAAGGTGGACTTCTGGGACATCGACGCCATGGCCGACGCCATCTACGGCCTTCTCAGATATCCCGCCCTGGCGGATATGTCGTCCCGCTGCGGACTGGAGGAGGTCAACACCCTCAAGTGGAACAACGCAGCACAGAAAATCAAACAAGTATATTTGTCAACATTGGATTAAAAGCACATTATTATGGAAACAAAACCTTCAATCTGCATATATTTCCAGGTTCATCAGCCTGACCGTCTCAGACAGTACCGTTTCTTCGATATAGGAAACGACCACCACTATTACGATGACTTTGCCAACAGGACCATTCTCCGCCGTGTGGCCGAGAGGTGCTATCTTCCCATGAACAGACTGCTGCTCGACCTTATCAGCGTTTGCGGCAAGAAGTTCAAGGTGGCATTCTCCATCTCCGGCTCAGTAATCGAGCAGTTCGAGACATATGCCCCCGAGGTGCTGGACAGCTTCAAGGCCCTGGCAGCCACAGGCTGCGTGGAGTTCATCGGGGAGACCTATTCCCATACCCTGGCATCCCTCTTCTCGACCAGCGAGTTCGAGAAACAGGTGAAGCTACACTCCGCTCTCATTGCCAAGCATTTCGGCAAGAAGCCCAAGACCTTCAGGAACACCGAGCTGATTTACTCCGACGAGATAGGTGCCGCAGTCAGCAAGATGGGATTCACCTGCATGCTGACCGAGGGCGCAAAGCACATCCTTGGATGGAAATCCCCCAACTACGTCTATACTAACGCTATCAACCCTAAGCTCAAGCTTCTGCTCCGCAACTTCGGCCTGAGCGACGACATTGCATTCCGCTTCTCCGACAAGTCCTGGGACAAATGGCCCGTGGACACAGCCAAGTATGTGTCCTGGCTGACCGACTCCATCAAGGACGGCGAGGTGATCAACCTCTTCATGGACTACGAGACCTTCGGTGAGCATCAGAACGAGGCCACAGGTATCTTCGACTTCTTCCGTGCCCTGCCCGAGGCCGTGCTTTCGCAGACAGATTTCGAGTTCTGTACCCCTCAGCAGGTGATCAAGAAGCATCAGCCCGTGGCTCCTCTCAACGTGCCTTTCCCGATTTCGTGGGCCGACGAGGAGAGAGACACCACCGCCTGGCTCGGCAACGAGCTTCAGAACGAGGCCTCCTCGAAACTCTACTCTCTCACCGACAAGGTGATTGCCGCAGAGGACCCGAAGCTGGCCAAGGACTTCCTGAGACTGCAGGAAAGCGACCATTTCTACTATATGTGTACCAAGTTCTTCTCAGACGGAGCCGTGCACAATTACTTCAATCCGTACGACACCCCGTATGAGGCATTTATCAACTACATGAACGTTTTAAGTGACTTTATGCTCAGGATCGACGGACGTCTGAAACAAGAATAATATCCGTTACCAACATCAAGACATTTTATGAGTACTGAAAAAGTTGTGATGCCCGACTATCTGTTCGAGGCAAGCTGGGAAGTCTGCAATAAGGTAGGAGGCATCCATACCGTATTGGCTACCAAGTCATTGAATCTTTCCGAAGAGCTGGGAGGCAACCATATCCACATAGGACCGGACGTATGGGTGGACACCGCTCAGAATCCCGAGTTTACCGAGGATCCCATTCTTTTCCGTACCTGGAGGATAGCTGCCGCCGAGGAGGGACTGCGCCTCAGGGTGGGACGCTGGAACATCCCCGGGAAGCCGATAGCTATTCTTGTGGATTTTTCCCAGTTTATATCCAAGAAGAATGAGATATTCACCTCCCTCTGGGAGAAATTCAAGCTGGACTCTCTTTCCGGGCAGTGGGACTTCATCGAGGCCGCCCTCTTCGGCTATGCCGCCGGAAAGGTGATAGAGAGCTTCGTCAAATTCAACCTTCAGCCCCATCACCGCGTAGTGGCTCAGTTCCACGAGTGGATGACCGGTGCCGGTATCCTGTATCTCAAGAGCGTGAGCGCACATGTAGGCACTATATTCACTACTCACGCTACAGTCGTGGGCCGCTGTCTGGCATGCAACAACGTTCCTCTCTACGATAGTCTGGCTACCTGCAACGCCGATGAGAAGGCCCGTTATTACAACGTGATGGCCAAGCACTCTCTCGAGAAATGCGCGGCCGTCAACGCCGACGTGTTCACCACGGTCAGCGACATCACCGCGGCAGAGTGTGAGAAGCTCCTCGGAAAGAAGGTGGACATGATAACTCCCAACGGCTTTGACAACAGCATTCTGCCTTCCAAGGAAAAAATGCCCGCAGCAGTAGATGAAGGACGTAAGACTCTGCTGTCCCTGGCTTCCGCCATGTGCGGTGAGGACTGCACCGATGCCTTCATCATGGGTATAAGCGGCCGCTACGAGTATAAAAACAAAGGTATCGATGCCTATCTCGATGTGCTCGGCAGGCTCAACAGCTCCAGCTACAGCGGCAGGACAGTAGCCGCATTCATAATGGTGCCTGCAGGCCACAACGGTCCGGACAAGGAACTGACAGCCAAACTGGCCGGCAACGGCTCTGACTATCAGTGCCTGACGACACACTGCCTCAATGAGCCGGGCAGCGACATCATCCTCAACCGGATGAAGACACTGGGTCTGGTCAACCGTGCCGGAAGCAAGGTAAAAGTCATCTACGTTCCTTCCTATCTCAACGGAGATGACGGAGTGCTCGGCAAGAAATACTACGACCTTCTGCTGGCGATGGACCTGACCGTATTCCCCTCGTACTACGAGCCTTGGGGATATACCCCCCTCGAGTCACTCGCATTCGGAGTGCCTACGGTCACCACGACACTTGCCGGTTTCGGTCTCTGGGTGCGCAGCCATTACAACGCCGCCCATCCTTCGGTCACCATCGTGCCCCGCAGCGATTCCAACTACGACCAGGTGGTGGATACCGTTCTCAAGCAGGTCATAGAGATGACGCAGCTTTCTCCGGAGACCGCGGCCAAGTACAGGACCAATGCCGTTGAAGTTTCGGAAATTGCTCTCTGGAAGCATAATATCTATTATTACAAACAGGCCTATTCCCTCGCCCTGGACCGTGTCGTCCATGCAATGGGCGCCTATCCCGAGTACAAGGACCAGGTGCAGAACTACCACCGCATCGAGGTCAACCGCCCCTCGTGGAGCCGTATCATCGTCACCCGCGTCATGCCAGAGAGGCTCCGCTGGCTGGACACCATCTCCAAGAACCTGTGGTGGTGCTGGAACCAGGAAGCCATGGACCTGTTCATGAGCATCAATCCCGACCTGTGGAAGAAATGCGAGAAGAACCCCATCGCCCTGCTCGACCGTCTGACCCTCGACGACTACAGGAGGCTTGAGGCCGACACCGATTTCCTGGCCCGCCTGGATGCGGTGACAGAGATATTCAAGACATACATGGAGGGCAAGAACGACCGTCCCTCTCCCTCGATAGCATATTTCAGCATGGAGTACGGTCTGGATACTTCCCTGAAGATATATTCGGGTGGTCTCGGAATCCTCGCCGGTGACTACCTCAAGGAGTCCAGTGACATGAGGGTCAAAATGACCGGTGTCGGACTGCTCTACCGCTACGGTTATTTCAGCCAGAGACTTACCGCCCAGGGAGACCAGGTGGCCGACTATGAGCCCCAGGACTTCTTCAAGATTCCCGCAATGCCCGTCAGGGACGGGAACGGCAACTGGAAGATGGTGTCCATCGTCTTCCCCGGCCGTACCGTACACGCCAAGATCTGGAGGGTGGACGTAGGCCGCACTGAACTGTATCTGCTCGACACTGACTTCGAGGACAACCTGCCGGAGGACCGTCAGATTACCCATCATCTCTACGGAGGAGACTGGGAGAACCGTCTGAAGCAGGAGCTCCTGCTCGGCATCGGAGGTATCAGGGCCCTGCGCGCCCTGGGTATCCAGTGCGACATATATCACTGCAACGAGGGTCATGCCGCCTTCATCGGTCTTGAGCGTCTGCGCGAGTATGTGGCCGCCGGCTACACCTACAACGAAGCCGTCGAGCTGGTAAGATGCTCCTCGCTCTTCACCACCCATACCCCCGTGCCTGCCGGGCATGATGCCTTCAGCGAGGATCTGCTGAGGACCTATATGAACCACTATCCCCAGCGGATGAAGATTGACTGGGAGACCATGATGGCCCTCGGCAAGATCAATCCTCTGGACCGCAACGAGAAGTTCTCGATGAGCAACCTTGCATGCAATCTCTCCCAGGAGGTCAATGGTGTGAGCTGGATGCACGGCAAGGTCAGCCAGGAGATTCTCGGCGGTCTGTGGCCCGGCTACCTTCCCGAGGAGCTGCACATCGGCTACGTGACCAATGGAGTGCATTATTCCACCTGGACCGCGCCTCAGTGGAAGGCCATTCACGCCAAGGTCTTTGGAGCCGACTTTGCCGCCCACAAGTACGACAAGAAGTGCTTCGAAGGTATCTACTCCGTGGACGACAAGGTGATCTGGAACGTGCGAAGCGAGCTCCGCGCCAGGATGATAGAGGTGGTCAAGAAACGCATTTCCAATACCGACATCTCCAGTCACTACTCGCCTCACCAGATTGTGACCATCATGGATACCCTGCGAAGTGACGTGCTGACGATAGGCTTCGCCCGCCGTTTCGCCACCTATAAGAGAGCCCACCTGCTTTTCCGCGACCTGGACCGTCTCAGCGCCATTGTGAACAATCCGGAGCGTCCCGTCCAGTTCATCTTCGCCGGCAAGGCCCATCCCGCCGACAAGGCCGGTCAGGACCTCATCAAGAGAATCGTGGACATTTCCAAGATGCCTCAGTTCATCGGCAAGATAGTCTTCGTGCCCAACTACGACATGAACCTTGCAAAGGCGATGGTTCAGGGTGTGGACGTGTGGATGAACACTCCGACCCGTCCTCTCGAAGCTTCCGGTACATCCGGCGAGAAGGCCGCCATGAACGGCGTGATGCATTTCTCCGTACTCGACGGCTGGTGGATCGAGGGCTACAAAAAGGACGCCGGCTGGGCCCTGCCCATGGAGCGTACCTACGAGGACCAGAACTTCCAGGACGAGCTGGATGCCGCCACCATCTACAACATCATCGAGAACGAGATTGCTCCCGGCTTCTACGATGAGAGGGACAGGAAGACAGGCATTCCCACCCAGTGGATCAAGTATATCAAGAATACCGTCGCTCAGGTGGCATCGAACTTCACTACCAACAGGATGTTCAACGACTATCTGGACAAATACTACATGCCTCTTTACCGGAGGACTCTCAGGCTTACTGCCGATGACGGCGTGGTGGCCAAGGAGATTGCATTCTGGAAGAAGAACATCCGCCACAGCTGGCAGCACATCGAGATCAAGGACTATGTCCGTCCGACCGATGCCAACGACCAGCCTATGCTCGGCAAGGAGCGCACCTTCGAAGTGGAGCTCTTCCTCGGCGACATCAATCCCAACGACATCGGAGTCGAGCTGGTATGGGCTGAGCAGGACCGCAAGGGCGTATACCATGTGCGCAAGTGCTTCACCTTCGACTACGAGTCGGGTTCCGAGGGCACTGCACGCTACGTATGCCATCTCGTACCCACTGCGACAGGAGTGTACTATCTGACCGTCAGAGTGTTCGCCAAGAATGACCTCCTGCCTCACCGTCAGGACCTGGAGCTCGTAAGATGGTTGTAGCCGCTACAGGTTTCTTCGACGGGGTGCACGCCGGACACCGGGCCGTACTTCAGGTGCTGAAGGATACGGCCCGGGAGGAAGGCGAGGAGAGCGCGGTGGTCACATTCTGGCCCCATCCGCGCAATGTCCTGCAGCAGGACGCCTCTACTTTCCGCCTGCTCAACACCCTCGAAGAGAAGAAGGAACTCATCTACCGCTTCGGCATTGACAATGTCTATGTAGTCCCCTTTACCAGGGATTTCAGCCAGCTGAGCACTACCGAATTTATGAAAGAGTATCTCGTGGACCGCTTCCACGCAGATACTCTTGTTATTGGATATGACCACCGGCTCGGTCGCTCGTCCACGGCCTCCCGGGAGGAACTGGCAGCATTGGCCGCCTCTGTGGGGCTGAAAACGCGCATTGTGGAGGAGGTGCACTGCGGGGAGCGGAAGGTCAGCTCAACCCAGATCCGCAACGCCATCGCCGCCGGTGAAGTTCAAGAGGCCGCCGAAATGCTGGGTTACCGCTATACCCTCCTCGGGGTAGTAGTCGCCGGCAACAAACTCGGCAGGACAATAGGCTTTCCCACGGCCAACATGGAACTCTACGAGCCGTTGAAAGTAGTCCCTGCCAACGGGGTCTATGCCGTTGAGGCTGAAGTCCTCGGGCAGCGCCACGGCGGTATATGCAACATCGGCACCCGTCCTACCATAGGCTCCGGCAATGCCCGCACCATCGAAACCAACATCTTCGGTTTCAACGACGACATCTACGGCCTCGACCTCCGCATCAGCTTCATCGCCCGCCTCCGCGACGAGCATCGCTTTTCTTCGATGGAAGATCTCAGGCATCAGTTGGAAAATGATAGGAAAATAGCAGAGAAACTGTTATGAAAAAATACGACATCTTCATAAGTTATAGAAGGGAAGGTGGATACGAGACGGCAAAACACCTTTTCGATTTATTGGACAGGGACGGTTTCAGTGTCAGTTTTGATATCGACACCCTGCGTAATGGGGATTTTGATACTGACATATTCCGTATCATCGACGGCTGCAAGGACTTTATCATCATCCTGTCACCCGGAATATTCGACAGATGTGTAAAAACCTCAGCGCAGAATGATGACTGGGTAAGGAAAGAACTTGCCTATGCCCTGAAGCAGAAGAAAAACATAATTCCGATAATGCTCAAGGGATTCGAAGGCTTCCCGTCGGACCTGCCCGCTGACATCGCCGGAATTGCAAGGAAAAATGCCGTCATTTACGAAATGCATTATTTCAATGCATTCTATGAGAAACTCAAAAAAGACTTTCTTGGAAGCCATAGCAGGAAAACCTGGGTCGTGCCGGTAATAGCGGCAGCTATTGTGGCTGTGGTGCTGGCATGGTTTGTAGTCGGGAATGGTGTACTGCACTTCGAAGATGCTGAGGCTGTAAGTCTCCCTGAATGGCTGTTTGCCGACGAGCCCGGTTATATTTGCATAGTCCCGCCGTGTGGGGATAACGATAATGAGGCATCAGAAATACTTCCTGTAATATATGCCGCATATCAGTGGGTGATAGACGAAGGGAAACCTGTGTCAGAAAGGGACACCATGATATTGGGAAAATACAGAGGGTCTATTCAGACACAGGATAAGCTCTATTTTGATTTTACTGTCAACAGAAGCATGCAGATGGCCGGTGGTGAGACGGCCAGCAGGATTTCCGTGGCAGGAGCATCGGAACAGTCTTCTTCCGCATCGTCCTTTATCGAAATATTCCGTTATAGGATGTTCGAGGAAGTCGAAACCGAAGAAGGGGCTTCGTCTGCCATGGGAGGCCAGGTCAGAAATTATATTACCGGGCAGATAACGGGCGTCCCGTTTGTTCTGGAAACCACAAGCATTCGGGATAATGGATTTTTGAAGCTATGGCTGAATGGGGAAGAAGTCATGATGCCGTTTTCAGGTACGGAATACATTGACGGAGGGAAATTCATAGCCCTTGACGGTGGAATGGCTATAGACATTGAGAACATATCCTCAAATGAAGACTTGAGCGAATACGGCTCTATCAGCAGATTCTGGGCTTCGCTCATATTCGACCAGTTTGCTTTTTCGGGCTGCCCTCTTGCCGAGATACATGTGAAAACCATAACCGATGTCGGACCGGACGGCAGCAAGGCAGAAGGCGGAATTTATTTGACCGACGATACGTTCCTTGAGCCATACTGTCTTGTGCTGAACGGTATCAAGGATGGCAAAGTCTCATTCAGCATGCGGCTGGACAAGGAAAGAGAGCAGCAATGCATACAGGCTTTGGAATATAGAAAAAATGAGGATAAACTGACGCATGACGGTCTGTTGAAAGGACTGCAGCAAATGTAGCGGCATTGCATTTATCCGGCAGTTTCTTTATATTTGTAAATTAAAAGTCAGATTGTATATGGATTGGCTGAGTATTATCATAGCGGTACTGGTTTTCGTACTTCCGGTGATTTTCGAGAATGACAAGAAGAAAAAGCGGAAGAAGGTCGCTCGGGAGCCTTTCCCGGAGGCTGTGGAACCGGAGTTTGAGCAGCAGCCGGAGCCGGTGTCGGAGCCTGAACCTGAGCAGCCCGCACCGACCGCGGAACCTGTTCCTGCACCAGTTCCTGTCATTGCTCCTGCCCGCATTGTTCCACACCCTCAGCCCGCAGTCAGTCCCAGGCCGCCGGAGGCCGCGGCGCCCAGGAAGAAGCGCCGCTTCAGTGCCAGGGATATGGTGATATATTCCGAGATAATGCATCCGAAGTACATTGAAAGAAGAGAAAATTAAAATTTGTAGGCAATTTAAAAAATATATCCTATCTTTGTAGGTAGAAAGAGTCCCGCTCTTGTGCGCGGGATTCTTTTTTTGATTTATTAATTAAGCATAAGAGAAGAAATTATGTCTGAAATTCATTATGTAACAGCCGAAGGTCTTGAGAAGCTCAAGGCCGAACTGGCAGAGGCTATCAGCCAGAGACCCGTTATCTCAAAGCAGATAGCGGAAGCGAGAGACAAGGGAGACCTCTCGGAAAATGCAGAATATGACGCAGCCAAGGAGGCTCAGGGCCTTTTGGAGCTCAAGATATCCAAGCTCGAGAATCTCGTGGCCAATGCCCGCGTCATTGACGAGTCCAAGATCAACACCGACCACGTGCAGATGCTCACCAAGGTGACACTCAAGAACCTGCTCAACAACACCACCGTCCAGTACACCCTGGTCGGCGAGAGCGAGGCCAACTTCCGCGAGGGCAAGCTGGCTGCAGGCACCCCTATAGGCAAGGCCCTGATAGGCAAGCGCAAGGGTGAGGTGGTGGAAGTAAAGGTTCCCTCCGGCATCCTGAAGTTCGAAATCCTCGATATCTCACTTTAATCCATACAGGAAATTATGGCATCTGTTTTTTCTAAAATAGTAAAGGGGGAAATACCCTCCTACAAGGTCGCCGAGACCGAGAGTTGCTACGCATTTCTGGACATCAATCCCCTGAAGGAGGGACATACCCTGGTTATCCCGAAGAAGGAGGTGGACTACCTTTTCGATCTGGACGAGCAGACCTACGTTGAACTGCAGCTTTTCGCCCGTAAGGTCGCCAGGGCTGTCAGGGCCGCAGTCCCCTGCAAGAGGGTAGGAGTGGCCGTGCTGGGGATGGAAGTGCCCCATGCCCACATACATCTGGTGCCTCTGGACAGCGAGGGCGACATGGATTTCAGGAAAACGAAACTTTCACTGAGCGGTGAGCGCTTCGAGGCCCTGGCGGCCTCCATCGCTGCGGAATATGCAAAGCTCTGAGTCTATGAGATCGAAATACTACTGGATTTGTTTATTCTCCCTGCCGTTGTTCACAGCCCTTATCACAACATGCGGAAACAGGGATACAGCGCGTATAAGTCTTACGGTAAAAGGTGCTCCGGACAGCACGGAAGTAGTGGTCTCACGTCTGGCCATGAACGAGATACAGGTGCTGGATACTGTCTATACCTCCAACGGGAAGGTTACATGCGGAGTTCCTGTATATGCCGGTTCCCCCGAGTTCATTTACCTCTCTTACGGCAATGGTGAGAACGTGTCTCTCCTGCTGCAGAATAGGGAAAAGGTGAGTGTTACGGCGGACTGGGCCGCTCCAGGAAAGGTTGAGATCAGGGGCTCCGAGGAGTCTGTCCTGATGCAGGAGGTGGATTCGGTCATAAAGGCGTTCAACGCGGAGTTCGACAGGATGGCCTCGGAGCTTGCCGAAGCCGAGGAAAGAGGCGGGCAGGCAGAGGTGACCCGTCTGAAAAGGGAACTGGGCTCTGTCTATGTCAAGTGCAAGCAGAATGCTATAAAGTATGTTTACTCGCATCCCAAGTCGATGAGCGTGATTCCCGTGCTCTACATGAAGACATCCGGCGGCCTGCCGGTATTCTCCCAGACGACCGACGCTATCCTTATGGAAAGGGTCTATGACAGTCTGAAGACGGTGTATCCGGCATCTCCTTATCTGGTGTCGCTGGCAGACGAAGTGAGTCTGAGGCTCAATGCCATGGAGATTCAGAACAGGATGGCTGCCGCCGAGGCCGTGGACTTCCCTGAGATAGTTCTCAATGACGTAAACGGTCAGCAGCAGTCCCTGACGGCTCTCAAGGGCAAGGTGATAATCCTAATGTTCTGGGATGCCTCCAATGTAGAGCAGAGGGTATACAATACTGACCTGAAGATACTCTACGAAAGGTATCACAGGCGCGGTCTGGAGATATACCAGGTGGGCCTGAACTCCGACAAGACTGCCTGGGCCATGCAGGTGAAGGAGCAGGAACTGCCCTGGATCAGTGTATGCGACCCTGCTGCAGGAGCATCCGTCGGAGCGTTGCTGTACAACGTCACCCAGCTTCCCGCGATGTACGTAATATCCCGTGACGGCAGCATCCAGTCCAAGGACGTGTTCGATATGCGTCGTCTTGAGATGGAGATTGGCCGTCTGCTATAGACTAGGCAATCGCAGTCTGTTTTAAGGTAAAGATTTTGACTATAGTTTAAATACACGTTGTCGGAAAGCAGAAAATGATTATCTTCGCAAGCAATAGTTGAATCAAAAAATGAAGATCCAAGAAATCTTATAAGCAATAGCCGGACTGTCAGAATAGGAACGTGCTCAGTTACTCGAGTCAATATCCCCGTCACCAGTCATCATCATCGTCACAAATCCCCGTCTAAGGCAGCTTCTGGACAAGCAGTGTCGCTGTCCTCACTGCGGAGGCAGCCACTATTACCGCTTCGGCCGCGACAAGGGAGCTCAGCGTTTCAGGTGCTGCGATTGCGGCCGCACGTTCATCGAGTACACGGGGACCTGACAGGCCGACCTTCACCGGCGCGAGCTGGCCACCCGCTATATGTCTCTCATGTCAGAGAACAAGTCCCTGGACAAAATATCCTCGGAGCTAAGGATCAACAAGAAAACGGCGTTTGACTGGCGCCACAAGATACTGGGTACGTTCCTCCAGGACCGGGCGAGAGCTTCGAAGGCATAGTGGAGAGCAACGAGACGTACCTTTACGAGTCGGAGAAAAGCAGCCGTCATCTGAAACGTCCTGCCCGCAAGCGCGGCGGGTCCGGTCAAAGGTGTCCGGCAGTCTCGTCACGCCTCTGCGGGCAAGCACGACCCTATGCTCGGACGGGCATGCAAGTTACAAGGGATACGCGTCCGACATAAAGATAAGGCACGTGGTGCTGCGCGCTGACATCAGGCAGAGGGTCAAGCTGGGCGTCTATCATATATAGCACGTGAATTCCATGCATGCCAGGCTCAAGAGATGGATCAGGGCCTGCTTCTGCGGAATCTCTACAAAATACCTCCAGAACTACCTCAACTGGTTCAAAGTCATCGAGACCAACCTGAAGTTTAAAAGAGATGTCCAAAAGTCTATGATGGAATTGGCTATGATTGGGGAAAACATCTTTTTTACAACGGAAATTTAAACTATAGCCAAGATTTTTTAGAGGGACGGATTTATGTCAAAACCGGCGTTTTTGCCGTCGCGTCAGATACTAGTTTGAAAATCCGAAGTTCGATTCCGGACGCGGTGTCTTCTGCATTTTCAGGTAGTCTGACCATACAGCGGTTACAGTAAACCTTGGTATTGCCGTGTCTGTAAGAATTATTATCTGAAATTTGCATTTTTAGAAAGTTTCGCTATTTTTGTTTTACAAAAATAAAGAATTCAGATAATACTGCATTATTCCATATTTGATGTAGTCATTCCATATGAAGTGTTAAAGAAAAAGAGAAGTGTTAGTGATACCTCTGTGTATGCCGATTCGGTGGCAATATTATTTGCTGATATATATTATAACTGCAAGCCTAAGGACACTGGAAGCGGGACATTAATTTGGCCTAAACATTTGGTGAAGTACATGAAATCAAATGGATATTCTAATGTGGAACTATATAAAAGTTTGAATTATTGTGATATGAATAGAGTGTATATTTCCTTAGACAAGGGGTATCCTGTAATTATGTCGGCAAAGGCGAATGCTTTCAATGCTCATACGTGGGTTGTTGACGGTTATGTAAAGCAAAGGCTGAGCGGGCAGTATATAGGTTGGACAACAGGTAGTACGTATGGGGGAAAAACCGAAACGAGGGAATTTGTACATTGTAATTGGGGCTGGGATGGTGTGGATGATGGCTATTTTTACAGTGGTGTATTTAATCGAAATGAGCCGGCTCCATATGCATCGTCTAAGATGTCCTCTTTGCTGCCTGACAGTGACGGGAATTATCATTCTTGGTATAGAATAATAACTTACGATATAATATAGAAACTTATGAAATTTTTTTTGTATTTACCGCTATTTTTTGCGTTTATATGTGTAGAGATGACAGCGGAAGAATATGTGGGTGTGGACTTTGTGGAGGAAAAAGCTGTCAGGTATGAGGGGGCGGTTTCTGTGTATGTTTCATATCCCTCTCCCGGTTATGGTGAGTGGATGAATCCGGGATGCGGATTTATGACTACTCACGGAGTACGTTTCAATAAGATTGATTTCTTTTTGGGCGCATCTGTCGGAGTTGATCTTCAGATACCGTGGTTCCCTGTACCGGCACTGGTTGCGGGAATACAGCCGAAGTACTATTTTGTGGACCGTTCAAAAACTGAATTTTTTGTACTCGTTGAGGGCGGTTATATTATTGACGGATACGGCTCTGATGCAGGATATGTCATGCCGGGCATCGGAGTCGGTTTTAAATTGAAGCGGAATCAGCGGATAGACTTGTCTTTGGACGTGCGGACCGTTATCGGAGATTACGTTTCTGCTGATCGTCTTGTAGTGGCGTATCCGCATCTGGCAGTGGGGTACCGTTTCTAGTGTCCGTGCAGTACGGCCTCGATCTTCCTGGATGGGTCGGCTGCGATGAATTCCTTAAGATAGAAGGGGTTGAAGTACGCTGTGTCTTCGAATCTTTTTTCTTGCAGTGCCGCGAAGGCTGCCGGGGCCATGTCCCGGGCCTCGGGTTGGGAGGGATGGAAAATGCATCTGTCCCGGTATTGCTCCGGTATCATGCTCTCATATTTGGCGGCTCCGTTGCCGGTGAAGACGAGGCGGCGGTAGCTGTTCATCTCCCTGGCGAATGTCTCCGGAGTCAGCACTGTGGCTGTAGTTTCGGACATGATGTCCCCGTTCGGGCTGTAGAGGGCCGTGTAGACTTCCATGCGGCGGGCATCGATCATGGGGATGATGATGGTGCCTTCCGGGTCCTCCCCGACGGCACCTGCCCTGACGGCTCCACGGGCTATGACGGCCAGGGTCCCGATGCCTATCAGCGGTATCCCGGCCCCGAAGCAGATACCCTTGGCCGTGGAGACTCCCACGCGCAGGCCGGTGTAGGAGCCGGGGCCTGAGCTGACGGCTACGGCGGCGAGGTCTCCTATCCGCATCCCAGCACGTTGTACTATGTCCTGTATCAGAGGAGCCAGCTGTGAGGCCTGGCTTCTGGCCTCCGCTATCTGTCCGGAGGCCAGGATCTCATTTCCTTCCGAAACTGCGACGGAGCATACGTCCGTGGCTGTTTCTATAAGCAGTATTCTATCGTTCATGGTTTTTGGTATTGTCAATTTCTGTCTGTGGATGGACCAGCATGCCGTCTTCGAGTATCCTGCTGACGGTGCTGTAGGGGCCTGTGACTATCTCCACCGTGTCGGCTGAGCCCAGACCCGATATTACCTCGATGTTGCCGATGTCCTGTATGCCGGTGGTGACAGCTACTTTACGGACTGTAGAGGAGGTTCGGTCCAGGACGTAGACGCAGCCGTCGGGTGTTACGGCTTGCAGAGGCACGGTCATTACTCCGTTCCTGCGCTCTGTCTCTATCTCCACCGATGCCGACATGCCCGGACGGAAGGGTATGGGGTCGGATGCCAGCAGGTCCGAGTAGGAGCCGGGCAGAATGCGCACCTTTACCTCGAAGTTGGTTACGTCGGTCAGGGAGGTGGTGTTGCCCAGATTCTTGGCCGAGTTGGCTATCTGGGTCACCACGCCCTTGAACTTCCTGCCGGGATAGGCGTCGACCTCGATGTCGGCGGTGTCTCCCTTGGATATGCGGATGATGTCGTTCTCGTTGACGTCCACCAGTACTTCCATCATGTCGAAGTCGGCTATGCGCAGCATCTCAGTACCGGCCATCTGGGAGGTGCCGACTACCCTTTCTCCCTTTTCTACGCTGAGGCTGGATACGATGCCGTCGATAGGGGAGTAGATGACGGTCTTGATCAGGTTCTCCTCTGCCTCATCGAGGGAAGCAGCCGCGCTCTCGATATTGTATTCGGCGGCATCGAGCTGACCACGGGCCATCTCATACTCTGCTGTGGAGGCCTGGAATTCCTGGAGGGAGATGGCTTTCCGGCCGTACAGCTGCTTGTCGCGCAGATAGTTCTGCTCGGCTCTTGTGAAAGATGCTTTCTGCTGCTCATACTGGGCCTTTGTGGCGTTCAGCGTGGCGGCAGCCCTGTCCCGCAGAGAGATGTACACGTCCTGTCTGATTTTTATGACCAGGTCTCCGCGGCTGACGCGGTCGCCTTCCTCCACATTGAGCTCGATGATCTCGCCCGAGACGTCAGGAGAGATTTTCACCTCGGTTACGGGGTGTATCTTGCCGTTGGCGGGAATCCTCTCCACGATGGTGCCCAATGACGGCCTGGCGACTGTGACCGTCTCGCCCTTGTCCTGACGGAGGACCGCATATACAACGGCTGCGACCAGAATTACGGCCACGGCTGCGAGCAGTCTTTTCAAACCTTTGTTCTTTTTCCTTTTCATCTTTTCTGCTGTTATAGTGTGAGAGGTATGCCCTTGTAGTAGTCTATGATCTTGAGTTGGAAAACGAATTGGTACTTGGCCTGTATGTATTCCGACCAGGCCTTGAACAGATTGGTCTTGGCGACAGTGTAGTCAGTCCCGTTGAGTGTCCCGGCATCGAATTTCTCCTGGACATAGCGGAATGACTCTTCCATCGACTCTACATTGGCTTTTGCGGCCTCCAGCTGCCGGAAACAGGTGCCCGCTTCCGTGACGGCCGTCTGAATGTCCTTGTAGAGAGTCTGCTGCTTCATGCGCAGGTCTATCTCCAGGCTTTCGCGTGAGAGTCTTGCGTTCCTGACATTGGTCCTGACTGTCCAGTTGTTGAATATCGGGATGCTCAGGCCGATGCTCACGGAAGGGTTTATGTTGTCCCTGAACTGCTCGAAGAACGGGTACACGCTTCCGTCCGGAGCCAGGGACGAGGAGCTGAAGAATGTGCCGTAGCCCGCTGACAGGGTTATCTTCGGATAATACTGTCCCTGAGCGCTCCTGAGGTCAAGTTCTCCTTTTTCCAGAGCCAGCCGTGCGCTCTTTATCACGGGCATGGACTGGGCCGATGCGTAGATGTTGTCTGTGCTGTCTTCCGTGTAGGCCGCCATGACGGCGCTTATATCCGGAACGGCTATCTGAAAATCCTCGCTGTAGGGCAGGTCCAGGAGCTGCTGCAGAGCGAGAGAGTTGGCAGTGAGCTGGTTCTGGGCCGTTACGACCTGAACGCGCTCCGATGCCAGCTGGGATTCCAGTTCCAGGAGGGATGTGTAGGGCTGACTACCAGCCTCTACCAGCACGCGGGTACGGTCCCTCTGTTCTGTTACGGACCGCAGGCTCTCCTGTGCGGCGGAGAGAATCTCTGTTGACAGCAGTATCTGGAGGTAGCTGCGGGCTATGGATACGGAGATCTCGTCCTTCAGTCTCTCGACCTCCTGGATCGATATCTCGAGGCTCTTGCGGGAGCTGCGCAGGCTGTAGAGCTTGGAAAGTCCGTCAAGCAGGTAGATGGAGGTGTTGACTGATGCGCTGGTGCTCTGGGACAGTTTGTTGTGAATAATCTCGAGGTTCTGCAGGTCGACGGAGCGGCCCCAGTTGAGGTTGTGTCCGATGGAGGCGTTCAGGCCGGGGACAAAGTCCAGCTTGTCCTGCAGCAGCTGATTCTCGCTGCGTGACACTTCTATGCTCTGCTGCCGGATGTTCAGGTTGTTGGCCCAGGCATACTCTATGCATCTGTCCAGGGTCCAGATGTCCTGGGCTCTTACAGGAAGGGAAAGCAGTAGGGTCAGCACCAGTGCCGCTGCGGTATGTTTTATTACATGGACCTGCATGATTTCTGATTAACAAATTACAAAAATAAAAAAAATACTTTCCGAAAGGTCCGCCGGACAGTAATCCCGGCGGACCTGACTCAGATAAAGGGAAGGATTACCAGCTGCCGGATGCCTGAGGATCCCCGTTGTTGCCGGTGAGCAGGTCGTAGAGAGCTCTGAGGGCTGCTCCGAGCAGACGGCCCAGCATTCTGGCCAGCCTGTCTCCAGGAGACTTCGCGCCGCCTATGACGCCGCATGCCTGATATCGGTCGATGGTGATAAAATTGTTCATTGTGAGATGTTTTTAGATTTAGTTGACAATAGAGTCCAGAATTTCCTGTCCGGTCCATCCTTCGAGGAATCCCAGTAGGAACTGGTCCAGGTGATCCTTGAAAAACTTTACGATCTGGCCCCAAAGGCCGCCGCCGTAGACTGTCGTGCTCAGGTCGGAATTAATGCATTCAAACCCTGCATACCCATTAATAATTCTTTCCATGATTGTAGAGTTTAAAGTGGTGCCGCGGATAAAAGGCGCCGCAGCTTACGCCTGTGAATGCGCATTCGTATTGATATCGATGATGTTGTCGGCAAGTGTCTCCGCGCCCTGCTCGTGGGATATCAGAATGATTGTGATGCCCTTGTCGCGCAGGGTGAGTATTGTCTCTCCAAACCTTTTCCGGCTTCCGGTGTCCAGATGTGCGGCCGCTTCGTCCAGGATGATTACTTTCGGCCTGCGGTACAGTGCCCTGGCCAGGGCCACTTTCTGTCTCTCACCGCCGGAGAGACGGCAGGCATGCTCGCCGGTATGGGCCAGGATGCCTCCTGGAAGGGACTCGATTGTGGACGTCAGTCCTGCGATGGAGCAGGCTGCCGCTACTTCGCGGTAATCATAGGTGTTGTCTCCCATGATGATGTTGTCCAGTATGGTGCCGTCGAAGATGTCCGGTTTCTGAGGAACTATTGATATGTATTTCCTCCAGATGTCGGGACGGATGGACCGGATGTCCACGCCTCCGGCTGTGATTTTCCCTTCCTGAGGAGTGTATCCCTTCATCAGAAGCGCGGCGATGGTGCTCTTTCCGCTTCCGTTGGAGCCTCTTATGAGGTTGATCCTGCCGGGGAGGATGTCGAACGACATGTCTTCCAGAAGCCTGGCGCGTCCCGGGAAGGAGAATCCCAGCCCCCTGACTTCTATCTTGTCTGCAGCGGACGGAGTGAAGTCCAGGTATTCTCCACTGTCCTCCTGTTCCATGTCCAGGATGTCGAATATCCTTTCGGCCGAGATACGGGCTTCGGTAATCTCCTTGTTGCTCTCTATGAGCATGACTATCGGGGCCGTGAACACCGATGTGAAGGTGTAGAACGATACCAGCTCTCCGACGGAAAGATGCGAGCCCAGTACGAAGAAGGCTCCGGCTGTCAGGGTGACTATGCTGATGATGCGGCCGATGGAGTCGGAGGTGGAGTTGACGGCGGAGGTGAATATGCCGCCTCTGTACAGTGCTGAGGCTGTCCGGAAATACTGCTGTCCGATGCGGCCGGCCGCTTCCTGTCCGGAGTTGAAGTACTTGACGGCCCTGGCCGAGGACAGCCATTCGATGCTGGTCTGCTCAAATCGTGCGCTGCTTTCGATGATGCGCCGGTTGAGCCTCCGGTTGATCCTGTCCGACAGGCGGTACAGCAGTATGAACAGCGGTGTCAGGCTCAGAGTTATGAGGGTGAGTCTCCAGTGGAAGGTCAGCAGTATGCCGGTGGCCGTGATGAGGGTGATGATGCTGACGGCTATCAGCAGCAGCCTGCCGGTGATGAACGAGCGTATGCGGTAGGCGTCCGATACCCTGGAGTTGAGCTCTCCGCTGCTCATGGAGTCGAAGAATGATACCGGCAGGGAGAATATCTTCCGGAAATAGCTCATAATCAGTCGGCAGTCTATCTGTAGGCTGGCTCTTACCAGCAGGACGGAGCGCGTGTATGATATGAACCATGTCAGTATGGTGAGGCACAGCATCACTGTGCAGATGGCTGTAAGCGTGCCGCGGTCTCCGGATGGAAGCACGTCGTCTATGATTCTCTGCAGGAAAACAGATGTGCTGAGAGTGGCGGCGATGAATGCCGCTGAGCCGGCCAGGACCAGTCCCAGCTCTTTTCTGTAGTATAGGAACAGTTCCTTGAACCGGGCCATGACCGGGGTCCTGTAGTCTCCCTTGTGGAACTGAGGAGACGGTGTGACGGCCACTATGAAACCGCTCCATTCCTCTTCCAACTCATCCAGTCCTGTCTTGTGGAGACGTCCGTCCTCCGGGTCCATTATGGTGGCCCTGGTGGTGTCCATCCCGTACAGGACTACGAAGTGGAGCCATCCGTTCTTTTTCTGCAGGTGCAGTATGACCGGCTTCGCAGCGTCCTTAAGGTCTAGGATGTGCTTCTCCCTGGCTCTCAGACCGGCGGCGTCAAGCCCCAGTCTGCCGCAGCCGTCTATTATGCCCTGCAGTGTGGTGCCGTCAGGTCCTGTCCCGCAGGCCTCCCTTATTTTGAGCATCGGCAGCCGCAGCCCGTAGTGCGCGCAGACGGACGCTACGCATGCGGCTGCGCAGTCGCTTCTGTCATGTTGTCTGATTTTGATCTCCTTCTTCATGGCCTTCCCCTCCAGAATTTTGTCTTGGGTGGTACTTAAAAAACTGGAAGCAGGGGCAGTGCCGACAGCAGCATGGCGGCAGTGACAGCTGCGATGTACCACAGAAATCTTCCCTTGGCCATGGGCGGCAGCATGGTGCCCGCTGTGAGGCCGATCTTCTCCTTTAAACTCATCTCTTCCATATCAGTGTTATTTCAGGTTTCTGTTGCAAAGCTATGTAAAAAAATCCATAACTTCAACCGATACTTGAAATAATTGTACAGAAGTGGTTGTACGGGAATTGTTAAGAATTGAAAAGTTGTTTTAAATAAGGAAATACGGCGTCCGTTATCGAGGAGATGATTTGTACACTTTTGGCTTCGGCCATCCGCTCAGGAGGAATCAGGACGAACCAGGTCGTGTTGACATACTCGATTAGCGAGATTAAGGCTCCGATTAACAGGACGACGGTGCAGACCGACAGGAGGACGCCCAGCAGGCGGTTGATCCAGCCGAGGGTCGTTATTTTGATGATTTTTTCCAGGAGCCTGCCCAGGAGATACATGCAGAGGCATACAATGATGATGATGGCAGCGAAGGAGACCGCCTTGACCACGTTCTCTGAAGCGTTCAGCCACTGATGCAGCCACTCTGCGAGCATGGCAGAGAACCTGCCCGCGAGAAAAATACCGAGAATGAGGCCGGCTATGCCGCCTACCTGTCTTACCAGGCCGTCCTTGATGCCCTTGAAAACGGCAAGGGCCAGGAGTACGAGAATGATGATATCTATAACTGTCATGACATGCGAAGATAGGAATATTTTCCCTATCTTTGCCCACTAAAATTCAGAATATATGTTCAAAGAGTATAAAGGACTGGACCTGACAGGTCTCTCCGCCGAGGTGCTGGAGAGCTGGAAGAAGCAGGACGTGTTTCACAAGACATTGGAAATGAGGGAGGGTGCTCCCGAGTATGTGTTCTTCGAGGGACCTCCCTCGGCCAACGGCATGCCGGGCATACACCATGTGATGGCCCGCTCCATCAAGGACGTGATCTGCCGCTACAAGACTCAGTCCGGCTACCACGTGAGCCGCAAGGCCGGATGGGACACCCACGGTCTGCCCGTGGAGCTGGGAGTGGAGAAGGCCCTGGGCATCACCAAGGACGACATCGGAAAGAAGATATCCGTGGCGGAGTACAACTCCATCTGCCGCCGCGAGGTCATGAAATATACCAAGGAGTGGGTCAACCTGACCGAGCGCATCGGCTACTGGGTGGACACCGACAACCCCTACATCACCTACGACAACCGCTACATCGAGACCCTCTGGTACCTCCTGAAGGAGATATATAAGAAAGGTCTGCTGTACAAGGGCTATTCCATCCAGCCATATTCGCCTGCCGCAGGCACCGGTCTGAGCACCCATGAACTCAACCAGCCCGGCTGCTACCGCGACGTGAAGGACACCACGGCCGTGGCCCAGTTTAAGGTCATCCGCGACGAGACCTCCGAGCCTTTCTTCCAGAAAGCCGGAGGGGATCCCCTCTATTTCATCGCCTGGACCACTACCCCCTGGACCCTGCCCTCGAACACCGCCCTCTGCGTAGGCCCCGGCATCGAGTACGTCCTGGTGCGCTCCTCGAACCCCTACACCGGTCTTCCCGGAGTGTACATCGTCGCAAAGGCATTGGTCCATGACCATTTCGGAGGAAAGATACCCTTCGAGGTACTCGAAGGCTCCTACAAAGGCACTGACCTGGTGGGCATGCGCTACGAGCAGCTGATTCCCTGGGTGCGTCCCGACGAGGGGGCCTTCCGCGTGATTCCCGGCGACTACGTGACCACGGACGAGGGCACCACCGGTATTGTCCACATTGCCCCGACTTTCGGAGCCGACGATGCCAAGGTGGCCCGCCAGAGCGGAGTGCCCGCCCTGATGGTGCGCGACGCCGCCGGAGTGATGCAGGCCCTGGTGGACCGCACCGGCAGGATGTACCGGATAGAGGACCTCGACCCGGAATTTGTCCGCGATAGGGTGAATGTGGAGCTGTACAGAGAGTTCGCCGGCCGTTACGTGAAGAATGCCTACGACCCCGATGCTACCCCCGGGACCCCGACCATCGACGTGGATATCTGCGTGATGCTCAAGGGCCAGAACAAGGCCTTCAAGATAGAGAAGCACGTGCACTCCTATCCCCACTGCTGGAGGACCGACAAGCCCGTGCTGTACTACCCCCTCGACTCCTGGTTCATCCGCACCACCGCCGTGCAGGATCAGATGATCGAGCTGAACAAGACGATAACATGGAAGCCCGCGTCGACCGGAGCAGGCCGCTTCGGCAAGTGGCTGGAGAACCTGCAGGACTGGAACCTCTCCCGCAGCCGTTATTGGGGTACACCGCTGCCCGTATGGAGGACAGAGGACGGGGCCGAGGAGAAGTGCATCGGCTCGGTGGCAGAGCTTTACGCCGAGATCGACAAGGCTGTGGCCGCCGGCATCATGAAGGAGAACCCGCTGGCAGCGGCAGGTTTCGTCCCCGGGGACTATTCCAAGGACAATTACGAGCGCATCGACCTGCACAGGCCGTATGTGGATGAGATATACCTCGTCTCGGACAAGGGACGGAAGATGGTGCGCGAGACCGACCTGATCGACGTGTGGTTCGACTCGGGTTCGATGCCATACGCCCAGGAGGGGCTGCAGGCTCTCTGCACTCCCCAGTTCGGGCAGACAGCCGACTTCATCGCCGAGGGAGTGGACCAGACCCGCGGATGGTTCTTCACCCTGCACGCCATCCATACGATGATTAGCGGCAGCACGGCATTCAGGACCGTGATATCCAATGGACTGGTGCTCGACAAGGACGGCAACAAGATGAGCAAGCGCCTGGGCAATGCCGTCGATCCCTTCAAGGCCCTCGATACCTACGGACCCGATGCCCTGCGCTGGTACATGCTCACCAACTCCCAGCCCTGGGACAACCTCAAGTTCGACGAGGCGGGAGTGGACGAGGTGCGCCGCAAGTTCTTCGGTACCTTATATAATACCTACTCGTTCTTCGCCCTCTATGCCAACGTGGACGGATTCGGCACTAAGCCTGAGCACCTGCAGAAGCAGATACCCGTGGCTGAGCGTCCGGAGATCGACCGCTGGCTGATGTCCCTGCTCAACACCCTGATCAAGAACGTCAAGGAGTGCTACGAGGGCTACGATATCACCGGCGCCGGCCGTCTGATTCAGGACTTCGTCTGCGACAACCTCAGCAACTGGTACGTGCGCCTGAACCGCAAGCGTTTCTGGGGAGGCCAGATGAACGATGACAAGCTGGCTGCCTATCAGACCCTGTACTCGGCTCTCGAGACTGTGGCCGTGCTCGCGGCTCCCATCGCGCCTTTCTACATGGACCGCCTCTTCTGCGACCTGAACAGCGCGACCGGGGCTCACGACGTGATATCCGTACACATGATGCCTATGCCTGAGAGCGACTCTGCCTGCGTGGATACCGACCTGGAGGAGCGCATGGCCCTGGCCCAGAAGTCATCCTCGATGGTGCTCGCCCTGCGCCGCAAGGTCAATATCAAGGTGCGTCAGCCCCTGGCCCAGATGATCATCCCCGTCCTCGACCCCAGGATCGAGGAGCAGTTCGAGAAGGTGCGCAACCTGGTGCTCAGCGAGGTCAATGTCAAGGAGGTGGTCTACATCAAGGATACGACCGGCCTCATCACCAAGAAGATAAAACCCAACTTCAAGACCCTCGGCAAGCGTTACGGCAAGCAGATGAAGGAGATCGCCGCCGCGTTCGGGGCTCTGTCCCAGCAGGAGATCGCCGCAGTGGAGCTCGCCGGCATGCAGGAGGAGGTCTACACCCTCCGTCTGCCCTCCGGGGACGTTGAGCTGCAGCCCGCTGACTATGAGGTGTCCTCCGAGGACATGCCCGGAAGGCTCGTGGCTACGGAGGGCAAGCTGACCATCGCCCTCGACATCACCGTTACTCCGGAGCTCCGCAATGAGGGAGTGGCCCGCGAGCTGATCAACAGGATACAGAACCTCCGCAAGGACAGCGGATTCGAGGTTACGGACAGGATCGTGGCCCATATCCAGAGACTGCCCGAGGTGGAGGAGGCCATAGCCGGATTCAAGGACTATATCGCTTCCCAGACCCTCGCCCGCGAGATCATCCTGGAGGATGCCGTCTCCGGTGGAGTGGAGGTAGAATGGCTGGAAGACAATAAGATAACCCTCAAGCTCGAAAGAATATGAACAGAGACGAACTGATGCTCAGGGCAGTGGCCCTCGCCGAACGCAACGCCGCCTCCGTGACGGGCGGACCCTTCGGGGCCGTCATCGTCAAGGACGGGAAGGTGGTCGCAGAGGCCTCCAACACCGTCACGGTCGACAACGACCCGACGGCCCATGCCGAGGTCAATGCGATACGGAAAGCCTGCGCCGCCCTGGGGACCTTCGATCTCTCCGGCTGCGAGCTTTATACCAGCTGCGAGCCCTGCCCGATGTGCCTCGCCGCCTGCTATTGGGCCCATATCGACAGGGTGTACTACGCTGCGGACCGGGAGGATGCCGCCGCGGCAGGATTCGACGACAGCGACATCTACAGGGAGGTCGCTCTGCCCGTGGACGGACGGAAGATACCGTTTGTCCACATCATGGAGAAGGAGGGGCTCCGTCCCTTCATGCTCTGGGCCTCGAATGATAAGAAAGTGGAATATTGACAAAACACATAAAAATTTCAACTTATGGACGACAACATGGATAACAGGAATGAAGTACTCGAGAAGGTACGCTACAGCGATGAAGAGCTGCAGGAATTCAAGGAAATCATTCTGAAGAAGCTGGAAAAGGCCCGCGATGACTACGAGCAGCTCCGCTCGGCCATCACCCACAACACCAGCAACGACACTGAGGACACTTCGCCGACATTCAAGGTCCTCGAGGAGGGAGCATCCGCCCTGTCCAAGGAAGAGTCGGGACAGCTGGCCCAGAGGCAGCTCAAGTTCATCAACTCGCTGGAGGCCGCTTTAGTCAGAATCGAGAACAAGACTTACGGAATCTGCCGTGAAACCGGCAAGCTGATCCCCAAGGAGAGGCTCAAGCTCGTTCCTCACGCTACCCTCAGCATAGAGGCCAAACTTAACTCCAAGAAGAAGTGAAGCACCTCTCCCGCGGTAAGAAAACAGCCTTCATCGTCATTCTTGCTGTAGCGCTGCTGGTCTTCGATCAGGTCACCAAGGTCCTGGTCAAGACCGGCATGCACATAGGGGAGTCCATCCCTGTCTTCGGGGAATGGTTCCAGATCCTCTTCATCGAGAACGAGGGCATGGCATTCGGCATGGCGTTCGGCGGGGAAGTCGGGAAATACGTCCTGACCTCCCTGCGGATCGTCCTCTCGGTCCTGCTGTTCTTCTATGTGCGGCATCTGCTGCTCAGGAAGGACGCTCCGCTCGGAGTGCTGCTCGGCCTGACGGCCATCATGGTCGGGGCCATAGGCAATGTGGTGGACTGCATGTTCTACGGACTGATATTCGAGCCGTCGACCTACACCCATGTGGCTTCGGCCGTGCCTTTCGGAGAGGGATACGGAACGTTCGGCTTAGGTAAGGTGGTGGACATGCTGTACTTCCCGATAATCAACACCACGTGGCCGGACTGGGTGCCCGGCAAGGGAGGGGAACCGCTGATTTTCTTCCGGCCCATCTTCAACGTGGCTGACTCCTGCATCACTGTCGGAGCGCTGTACCTGCTGATCTTCAAGTGGAAGTATTTTCAGGTGCACGAGCTCTCCAAGTGATGTTCCCGCTGTTCTATATCATAGTATCCCTGCTGGTTGTGCTGCCGGATGTGTATATCCGGTGGGTGTGTCTGCGGGGGATGGACTTAGGCTGGTGGAACCTGCTGTTCTGGGCTCCGCTGGCTTTTTTCGTGTTCCTGTTAGTGATGTATTTTGCCGGCGGGCCGCAGCCCTTTGTGTTCAAGGGGATGGTGTCCGCGATACTGTGCTTCACCGTGCCGAAGCTGCTCTTCTGCATCGTCTCTGTACTTGGACGGGCGGCGGGCTCCATAGCCTTGGAATCGGGTGGACCGGAGGTGGTGCGCGGGGCTCTGACGGGCGGTTTCGATGTGGCCGGTATCGTACTTGCCGGCTGTTTCTTAGTGTCGGCGGTCTACGGCCTGACTTACGGGCCTAAGCGCTTGGAGGTGCGGGAGGAGACCCTGACCTTCGAGGACCTTCCGGCTTCCTTCGACGGATACCGGATAGTGCATCTGTCGGACCTGCATGCCCGTTCGTACGCTGCGCCGGGACTGATCGAGAAGCTGGCCGCTACGGTCAATGATCTGGATGCGGACCTGATAGCATTTACCGGGGACTTAGTCAATTCCTTCCCGGAGGAGCTGGATCCGCGGATGACCGCGGCCCTGTCCTCCCTGCGGGCCCGGGACGGGGTGTTCTCCGTGGTGGGCAATCACGACTACTGCGAGTACCATGACTATGCCGCGGCCGACGGGGCGGCCCGCGCCTTCGCCGAGGTGGTCCGCCGCGAGCGGGCGATGGGGTGGAGGGTGCTGATGGACTCTTCGGCGGTGATTACCCGGCCGGCTGTTTCGGACAATGGTGAGCCGGAGCGTAGGCTGGACAGCATCTATGTGATAGGGGTGGAGCACTGCGGCAAGCCGCCTTTCGGCAGCAGGGGAGACCTGCAGAGGGCCCTTTACGGAGTGCCGCCGGTGTTTTTCTCGGCGGATTCCGCTGCTGTCGGTCTTGCCGGTTCTGATACCGTGCGTTCTTCCTCGCCCTTTAAGATTCTCCTGAGCCATGACCCGAGCCATTGGCGCCTGGAAGTCCTGCGGAACTCCGATATTCAGCTGACCCTTTCCGGCCATACCCACGCCATGCAGTTCCGCATCGGGCGTTTCTCCCCCTCCCGCTGGATGTACCGCGAGTGGTACGGGGTGTACCGGGAACCGGCGGCGGACTCTACAGGTGCCCGCGTCCTCAACGTGTCCGCGGGCATCGGCGGTTCCTTCCCTTTCCGTATCGGTGCCTGGCCGGAGATTGTTGTCATTACCCTCCGCCGTCCCGGATGAAACTATTTATTGCATTGACATGACATTCTCTTAATTATGACCAACAGACAGATATCATTGGACAATATTGACAGGGTGGAGAACCTTGCATTTGTCCCCCTCGAAAAGAAATACCTTAAAGCGCATACGGCCGCTACGGCATTGTCCTGGCTCGGGCTGATGCTGCTGCCGCTTTTTATTCTCCTGGCCGATGAACTGGACGGGCGGAACCTGATCGTGATATGCGCGGAGGCGGTGCTGCTTGCGGCGGGGCTCGTCAATCTGGCGATTCTGCCCAGGGCATACGCCTACAAGGGTTATGCGGTCCGGGAGCACGACATCACCTACCGCTCGGGGATTGTATTCCCGAAGACCGTAACGATTCCATTCTGCAAGGTGCAGCAGGTGAGTGTCCGGCAGAATCCTGTATCGCGTATGTTCGGACTCTATGCCGTGGATGTCGTGAGCGGGGCGCAGACGCTGGCGGAGACCGTCATCCCCGGACTGACGCGGGAGAAGGCGGAGGAGATAAAGTCACTGTTGATAGAGAGGACGCGGAATGAGAACAGGTGATTTTTCCGAGCCGCGGCGGATGAGCGGGAGTGCTTACTGGGTACTTTTTGCGAAGGGGCTGCGGGAGTATGCGAGCCTTTTCGTGATCCTTATCGTCCTGAAATTTATCGATGCCGATGACCAGCATACCTTCATGGAGAAGATGCGGGTGGTGTCGCTGCTGAGTGTCGGGTGTCTGGCCCTGGCGGCTCTGACGGCTTTCATCAGCTGGTATTTCAAGAAATACTATATCGAGGGCGGCAAGCTGATTTTCATTCACGGGCTGCTGAGCAAGGAGACGACCAGCATACCTCTGAGCAAGGTCCAGTCGATGCGGACCAAGCAAGGGTTCATCTACCGGGTCATGGAGATGCGGGGCGTACTCTTCGATACGCTGGCGTCCAAGTCGGCGGAGATAGAGCTTATCCTGGATGACCGGGACTGGAAGGCGCTGATGGAGAGGGTGGAGGTGGAGGAGGCTGTTCCTGAAGCTCCTTCTGCTGCTGTTTCTGGCTCTTCTGAATTTTCCGGAACTTCCGATACCTCCCGCTTTTCCGAAGCGGCAGAGGAGCGGACCTCCGGGAGTTCGCTCAGTTTCAGCAATTCCAATTTGATCAAAGGGGCGTTCTGCCAGAACCACCTTCAGGGCATGGCCGTGCTCTTTGCCGCCTTAGCCGCTGTGTATAATACAGTCTCCACTGTCGATGACCATGCGGTGGACCATATCATAGACTATGTGGACACACATGCCGGGACTCTGTCGCTCCAGCCTTCGGGTTATGTGGTCGTTGCTGTGGCTCTGTACTTCTTCGTGATGCTGCTGTGGATAGGCAAGGTCTTTCTGCGTTATGCCAACATGGAAGTGCGTATCGCCCGCGGTCAGCTTACCTTCGAGAGCGGACTCATAGCCCGCAACAGCAGCCGCTTCTCCTACGATAAGATCTGTACGGTCTATGTCAAGCGCAATTTCCTGGAGCAATGGCTGCACGGCAGTACCGTCATGCTGCGGCAGGCTCTCAATGCCACCGATGAGAAAAAGGGCGCGGATGTGAGGGTCTACGGCTCGGACTCGGCTGCGGATTTCCTCAGCTGGTGGCTCGGAAGCGGCTACGGTTCTTCTCCGGAGGTCGTTTCGGCCCGGTCTGGGTACGGTCTGATGTGGCACGTCATGCGTCTGGATATTCTGATCTCGCTGGCCGCTGCGGTCACACTGGCCTGCTTCGGCCTGTATGTGTGGCTCGCTGTGCCGGCGGCCTGGCTGCTGATATCTTTAGCCAAAGGACTCATGGCCGTCCGCCGGGGCCGTATCACGATGAAGGAGGACTACATCGAAATCCACAACGGCAGGTTCGCTGACATCCGGAACTACGTCAAATACAGCAATGTCGAAGTGGTCCGCCTTCGGAGCACTCCCTTCACCCCGTATTCCCGCCGGGTGAGCCTTACCCTCTCCACCAACGGTACCTCCTTCACGCTCCGGAGTCTGCGGATAGAAGAGGCCCGGGAGATCTACGAGCTGCTGCTGTGCAACTGCGCTGGCCGGCCCTCGTAGTCTGCTCCCCCATAGCCCGTTCCTAATACTCAGTCGCCGCCCGGACCGTTTTCCTCCAGTTCCGCCTCTCCCGCGGCTCCGTCTGTATCCCTCTTCTGCTCGTTCCGGCCCGTTGTCCCTGCCCGTACGGAAGGTGCCGGCCGAAGCAGCCTTTCTCCGTCACCTTCTCGAATTCGTTATGAACGGACCCGCCTCGGAGGCCCTTCTCGCCGGCATAGCCCCGAATACCCGTCCGGAAGGTGCCGACCGAAGCAGCTTTTCTCCGTCACCTTCTCGAATTCGTTATGAACAGACCCGCCTCGGAGGCCATTCTCGCCGGCATTGCCCCGGATACCCGTCCGGAAGGTGCCGACCGAAGCAGCCTTTCTCCGTCACCTTCTCGAATTCGTTATGAACGGACCTGCCTCGGAGGCCTCTCTCGCCGGCATAGCCCCGAATATCCATCCGGAAGGTGCCGACCGAAGCAGCTTTTCTCCGTCACCTTCTCGAATTCGTTATGAACGGACCCGCCTCGGAGGCC
>CALUSM010000021.1 GCA_944323445.1 uncultured Bacteroidales bacterium | reverse complement strand
ATCCGCCCGGCAGTGGTCGCCCTGATTGCCGCCCCGGTCTTCCGCATGGCCGTCCAGAACCGGCTCAACTGGATTACCGGCGGCATCGCAGTGGCGACTACGGTCCTCATCGCATTTCTGAGAATCTCCCCCATATGGATTATCATCACCGCCATCGCCGGAGGCCTCATCCTGGCCTACAGCCGGCAGGACAGAAGCGGAAATATCAACAGTAGGAACAACAATAAAGAGGAGGCAGAGCAATGATTTTCCTCGAGCTGTTCATCACTTTCTTTATTATAGGTGCATTCACCTTCGGCGGAGGCTACGCCATGCTCTCCCTGATCCAGAACCAGGTGGTGACGGTCCATCAGTGGCTCACCCCCGAGGAGTTCACCGATATCGTGGCCATCTCCCAGATGTCCCCCGGTCCGATAGGCATCAACAGCGCCACCTACATCGGCTACTCGGTGCCTCACGCCATGGGCTTCAGCCACGCTGTCAGCGTCCTGGGCTCGGTCACCGCCACATTTGCAGTGGTCCTCCCCTCCTACCTGCTGGTGCTGTGGATCTGCATCCTCTTCGAGAAATTCAGGAGCAACCGGTATTTTGCATCCGTCCTGAAAGTCATGCGGCCGGTGACCATCGGGATGATCGCCGCTGCCGCCATTGTCCTGATAACACCCTACAACTTCATCGACTGGTGGAGCTGGGCCCTCTTCGCCGGAGCCTTCGCGGCCCTGTTTTTCCTAAAGGCCAATCCGATATGGGTCATCATTGCAGCCGGAGGAGCAGGATACCTCATCTACGGGCTATAAAACACACCGGTAACTATAGGACTTCTCAAATATTGTCTGTAACTTTGGATGATTTTTCATCCTAAAGAAGACAGACATTATGAGGAAGATTCTACTCTTGACAGCCATGGCCGTATCCGCAATGCTGGCGGCCTCATGCAACGGAAACAACGGGAACAACAATGAGGAGCACAATCCTGAGCCACCCGCTCCGGAAGTACAGGCCGCATTCGCCAAAGGAGCCGACATCGGATGGGCCACCGAGATGGCCGGTGACGGCATCAAGTTCTACAATGCCGCCGGAGAGGAACGCGAGTGCACCGCCCTGATGAAGGAGCTGGGCTTCGATGCCGTCCGTTACAGAGTATGGGTCAATCCCGCCGAAGGCTGGTGCGGGAAAGAGGACGTAGTAGCCAAAGCCAGGATTGCCAAAGATTTAGGCATGAGAATCATGATTAACTTCCACTACAGCGACTCCTGGGCCGACCCTAGCAAGCAGTACAAGCCAGCTGCATGGGAGGACTATAGCCTGGAGCAGCTCTGCCAGGCGGTCATGGACCATACCCGCGACGTGCTCTCCGCCCTGAATGACGAGGACATCACTCCAGAATGGGTGCAGGTCGGTAACGAGACATCCAACGGGATGCTATGGGAAACAGGCAAGGCCGATCCCAACATGGCCAACTACGCCATGCTGACTGCCGCCGGATACAAGGCCGTCAAGGAGATATTCCCCAAGGCAAAAGTCATAGTGCACCTGGACCACGGCGACCGTCCGGACCTGTACAACTGGATATTCGACGGACTGAAAGCCAACGGCGCCGAATGGGATATGATCGGTATGTCCCTCTACCCCGAATACTATGCCCACGACATCGAGTCTGACTACCAGAAAGGGGAATATGTGAGAGTTACCGACGCCGCTGTCTCCAATGCCCTGGCCCTGTATCAGAAATACGGCACCCCCGTCATGATAACCGAGGTCGGCATGACCTGGAGCAAGGTGGACGAAAGCTACGCATTCCTCAGCGAACTGCTCGCCAAGGCCCGTGCCCTCGGTGACGGCAAGGCCTGCGCAGGCGTGTTCTACTGGGAACCCGAATCCAATCCTGTATGGGGAGGCTACGCAAAGGGCGCTTTCGACGAGAACTTCCGCCCCACAAAGGCACTTGACGCCTTCAAGAACTAAAGAAAGACAGTAACTAAGACAATATAGCGCAATGAGCAACAGACGGACTCTGACGATAATACTGCAGGCGGTGGCCGTAACGGCCCTTCTGCTGATTCTGTTCCTGTTATTCGCAAACAGGCGTTCCGCCTCACGGGATATCCGGCAGGTGGAGGAGATGCGCAGCACCGTCCTCCTGGACAAGGGCTGGCAGTTCCACAAGGGCGACTCCTCCGAGGCATGGGAGGACGTCACTATTCCCCACGACTGGGCCATCTACGGTCCCTTCAGCAGGGACAATGACCTCCAGACCGTCGCCGTCGTCCAGAACGGAGAGGAGACCGCCACGGTCAAGACCGGACGCACGGGAGGTCTGCCATACGTGGGTGTCGGCTGGTACAGGCGGACACTCGAGGTGACTCCGGGCATGAAGGCAACCCTGCTCTTCGACGGGGCCATGAGCGAGGCCCGGGTCTATGTCAACGGACAGGAGGTAATCTTCTGGCCCTACGGCTACAACTCCTTCTACTGCGACATCACACCCTTCCTCAACCCCGAGGGGCAGGACAACGAGCTGCGCGTCCGGCTCGAGAACCGTCCACAGTCCTCCCGCTGGTATCCCGGAGCGGGACTCTACCGCAACGTATGGCTGATCGAGACCCAGAAAGTGCACATACCGGTATGGGGCACCTACATCACCTCCGAGCTCAACCCCTCCATGCAGCAGGCCTCTGTCAATATCCGCACCGAGATAGCGGGCATCACGACCGAGGACATCGTAGCCCTGATTACCGACATCCGGGATGCCTCCGGCAGCGTAGTGACCTCGATAGAGAGCCTTACAGGCGCTCAACAGGCACTTGCCCAGGGCGGAACAGCCGTCCTCGACCAGAAGGTGACCGTCGGGCAGCCCTCGCTATGGTCCCCTGAGAACCCCACTCTCTACACCGCATACTCCAAAGTATACACACAAAACGCAGCCGGTGAGCGAGAGCTGGTAGACACCTACACCACGACATTCGGAATAAGAAGCATAGAGGTGCGCCCCGAGACCGGTTTCTACCTCAACGGAGTGAACCGCAAGTTCCAGGGCGTCTGCATGCACCACGACCTCGGCCCCCTCGGAGCGGCCGTAAACACCTCGGCCCTCCGCCACCAGCTGACCATGCTCAAGGACATGGGCTGCGACGCCGTCCGCACCACCCACAACATGCCCGCGCCCGAGCTTATCCAGCTCTGCGACGAGATGGGCTTCATGGTGATGGTGGAGAATTTCGACGAATGGGACGTGGCCAAATGCCTCAACGGCTACCACCGCTATTTCGACGAATGGGCCGAGCGCGACATGGTCAACATGCTGCACCACTACCGCAACAATCCATCCGTCGTGATGTGGAGCGTCGGCAACGAGGTGCCCACCCAATGGACTCCCGGCGGCTATGAAGTGGCCACCTTCCTGCAGGACATCTGCCACCGCGAGGACCCCACCCGTCCTGTCACGTGCGGCATGGACCAGATAGACGCGATACTGCACAACGGATTCGGAGCCGTGTTCGATGTGCCCGGATTCAACTACCGCGCCCACCGCTATGTTGAGGGCTATGAGACCCTGCCCCAGAAAGTGCTCCTGGGCAGCGAGACCTCCTCGACCGTCAGCTCGAGAGGCGTGTACAAATTCCCCGTGGAGAAGAAGTACGATGCTCTCTACGAGGACCATCAGAGCTCTTCATACGACCTCGAGTACTGCTCCTGGTCCAACGTGCCCGACGATGATCTGGCCCTCGCGGAGGATTATCCCTGGACGATGGGACAGTTCGTCTGGACCGGTTTCGACTACCTCGGAGAGCCATCGCCCTACGACACCGATGCCTGGCCCAACCACAGCTCTATGTTCGGCATCATTGACCTGGCGTCCATCCCCAAGGACCGCTACTGGCTCTACCGCAGCGTCTGGAATCAGGACAGCCCCACCCTTCACATCCTTCCGCACTGGAACTGGGAGGGCCGCGAAGGCGAGGCTACCCCTGTATTTGTCTACACCTCCTACCCCAAGGCCGAACTCTTCCTCAACGGCAGGAGCCTGGGCGTCAGAGAGAAATGCGACAGTACCCTCCAGCACCGCTTCCGACTGATGTGGAACAATGTCTGCTATGAACCGGGAGAGCTCACCGTAGTAGCCTATGACTCAGAGGGCAACAAGGCGATGCAGAAGAGCATCCGCACCGCCGGAGAGCCGTATGCCCTAGAGCTGCTCCCGACCCGTGAAAGCATCTCCGCCGACGGCAAGGACCTGCTCTACGTGACCGTCCGCATAGTGGACCGGGACGGCAATCTCTGCCCCCTCGACTCCCGCAAGGTGCGCTTCGACGTCTCCGGAGCGGGTGAGTTCAGGGCAGTGGCCAACGGCGATCCGACCTGCCTCGAACTCTTCCACATCCCCGAAATGAGCGCCTTCGGCGGCATGCTCACGGTCATCGTACAGAGCAAGGAGAAGCCTGGACGTATCACCCTCACCGCCTCCGCCGACGGTCTGCGCGACGGGGTGCTGAAAACCAAATCTGTAAAACAATAATTAAAGCATACACTGACTTATGAAAGAGAAAATTCACGCACAGTTCGTAAAGCGCTTCGGCGCCAACGGCACATTCTATGCCTCCGCCGGCAGGATCAACCTTATCGGCGAGCACACCGACTACAACGGCGGCTTTGTATTCCCCGGAGCCATCGACAAGGGCATGATGGCAGAGATCCGCCTCAACGGCACTGACAAGGTACGGGTCTACTCGGTGGACCTGGATGACTACGCCGAGTTCGGCTTCGCCGAGACCGATGCCCCTGAGGCTTCATGGGCCCGCTACGTATTCGGAGTATGCAGGGAGACCATAAAAAGGTGCGGCGGCGTGCTCAAGGGCCTTGACGCCGCCTTTGCAGGCGACGTGCCCCTCGGAGCGGGCATGTCCTCCTCGGCAGCCCTTGAAAGTACCTTCGCATTTGCCCTGAACGATATGTTCAGTCTCGGCATTGACAAGTTCGAGCTGGCCCGCATCGGTCAGAGCACCGAGCACAACTACTGCGGGGTCAACTGCGGCATCATGGACCAGTTCGCCTCCATTTTCGGCAAGGCCGGAAGCCTGATGCGCCTGGACTGCCGCACAATGGAGTACAAGTACTATCCATTCCATCCCAAGGGCTACCGCCTGGTGCTGCTCGACTCGGTGGTGAAACACGAGTTGGCCTCCTCGGCCTACAACAAGCGCCGCGCATCATGCGAACACGTGGTGGCTGCGGTCAAGGCTGCCGGATATCCGGTAGTGGAATATCTGCGTGACGTGGACATGAAGATGCTTTCCGAGGTACGCGGAGTGGTGTCCGATGAGGACTATATGAGGGCCGAGTACGTGATTGAGGAGATTCAGAGGGTGCTGGATGTCTGCGATGCCCTGGAGCGCGATGATTACGAGACAGTGGGACAGAAGATGTACGAGACCCACCACGGCATGAGCAGGCTCTACGAGGTAAGCTGCGAGGAGCTGGACTTCCTCAACGACATTGCCCGCGAGTGCGGCGTGACAGGCTCGAGAGTCATGGGCGGCGGTTTCGGCGGCTGCACCATCAATCTGGTCAAGGACGAGCTGTACGACGGTTTCATCGCCAGGGCAAAGAAGGAGTACGCAGCCAAGTTCGGCCACGAGCCCAAGGTCTACCCTGTAGTAATCAGTGACGGTGCCCGCAAACTCGAATAGCCATGATACATCTGATCAACAAGAGCGGCGCATCGGTGATGCTGACCGAAAGAGGCGCCGGCATAGTCTCGATAGTAGTCCCCGACCGCAACGGTGTGATGGGAGACGTGGTGCTGGGATACCGCGACGAGGAGAGCTACCTCGCCGACGGTCCCTGCGCCGGCAAGATACCCGGCCGCTTCGCCAACCGCATAGACGGCGGCCGCTTCACACTCGACGGCAAGGAATATCAGCTCGTCAAGAACCATCCGGACTATCAGCTGCACGGGGGACCGGACGGGTTCTCCAACCGGCTGTGGAAGGCCGATCAGATATCTGACAGCCAAGTCATCCTAACCCTTGACAGCCCCGACGGCGACCAGGGCTATCCTGGAAACATGCACGTGGAGGCCACCTACACCTGGAGCGAGGACAATTCCCTGACCCTCTCGATCAAGGCCACTACCGACGCCCCCACAATCCTCAACCTTACCAACCACACATACTGGAACCTCGACGGAGAGGACAGCGGCTCCATCCTGGACCACATGCTGAAGGTCAACGCCTCCCGCTGGCTCGTAACATCCGAATCCCTGATACCGACCGGAGAGCTCGCCCCCGTAGAGGGCACTCCCATGGACTTCCGCACAGCCAAGCCCATAGGCCGCGACATCAAGGCCGACTTCCCCGCCCTGCGTTACGGCAAGGGCTATGACAACTGCTGGGTACTCGACGGTGCCCCCGGCCTGAAACTTGCCGCAGAGCTCAGCTCAGCCGTCTCAGGCCGCCGTCTCGAAATCTGGACCGACCAGCCCGCAGCACAGGTATACACCGGCAACTGGCTCGACGGCTCCCCCGTCAGCAAGTCCGGCCGCTCCTACCGGGACTACGACGGAGTGGCGATAGAGTGCCAGGGATTTCCCGACGCACCCAACCACCCTGACTTCCCGTCCTGCGTACTGCGCCCCGGAGAGACCTGCTTCCGCACCGTCATCTTCAGGCTCTTCGCCTGACTGAAAGCACGCTCAAATTTTTAAGACTTAAAACACCAACTGTTATGAATTCACGCGCATTCCTATTCCTGGCCGAGGGCTTCGAGATAACAGAAGCCATGGCCCCCGCAGACATCCTCGTCAGAGGAGGTGTCGAGCTCAACCTCATCTCCATCAGTGACAGCCTCACGGTCACCAGTGCCCAGCGCATCAGCGTCAATGCCGAATGCACCCTGGACCGATACTCTCTCGATGACATCCGGAAGGAGGATATAATGATTTTTCCCGGCGGCATGCCCGGCACATCCAACCTGGCCGCCTGCACCCCGCTCATGAACAAAATGCAGAAGCATTTCGCTGAAGGCGGCATAGTGGCGGCAATCTGCGCTGCCCCCGGCCTGGTGCTCTCCCAGCTGCCCCTGGAGGCGGCAGTCAGGGACAGAGGAAGTCTCAGAATGACATGCTATGAGGGATTCGAACCGGAGTTGACAGCCAAGGGCGTGACCATCATCGACCAGCGCCAGGGAGTTGTCGCCGACGGCAACATCATCTCCGCCAGCGGTCCCGGTCACGCGGTAGCGTTCGGACTTAAGATTCTGGAATACATTGCAGGAGCCGGAACTGCGGAAACAGTCGCCAAGGCCCTCATGCTTTAGTTTTCATTTTCCGGACCTCCTCCCTGTATTTTGAGGGAGAGATACCGGTCTCATCGCGGAACACCCGGAAAAAAGAGGCGGCCGAATTGTACCCGAGGATCTCATAGATGTTCTTAATCTGAACATCCTTTTCAGGATCCGAAAGTATTTCGGTCGCTTCCGCTATCCGGTACATATTGACATAGCCCCAGAAAGACTTATCGGCATAACGGTTGATTACACGCGATATGTATGTCCTGTTGGTTCCAAGCATAGATGCCAGCTTGTCCAGGGAAATGTCGTTGGATCGGTAGGCATGCTCCTCGCGCATTATTTTCTCCAGCCGCCCGAACAGATCCTCGTCCGTAGAGTCAGCAGAAGCAGAAGTCCTGCTGCCGGCCTGTACGGATTCCCTCTCCATATATTTCCTGAGCATATCGTTTCTTTTCAGGTATTCCTGATTGCGCTGGACAAGTTCCTTGTTGAGCCTTCTCTGACGCATGTACCTGGAGAAAATTACAGCACACGTCAGCAGACTGAGAATACAGATGAACAGGGTGAAATATATGTCATACTGCCGTTTTCGGATGAGACCCTGCAGCGAAGCCTGTTCGTACAGGTCCAGAAGATTGTTGAAAGAAGTCTCTTTGTCGACATTGAGCAGGCTGTCCTTGGACAACGACGCGCCTTTATAATATCGGTAAGCCTCGGGAATATCGCCCTCGGCCTCGGCCAGCTCGGACAGCAGTTCCAACACCACGTATCTATAGCGGACACTGTTATGGCTGTTGACCGCCCCTAGAGTACCAGCAAGAAATTCCTCGGCCTCCTGAAACTTGCCGGACTCAATCAGCATCCGCCCATAAGGAATCGCCAGCTCAAAGTAGAAATCCAGGTCACTGTTCCCCACCGCAGCGAAACCTTTCTTGAAAAGGTCCTCCGAGAGGGCTATGTTCCCACGATGCAGGGCGGCCTCTCCTAGAACCATGTAGATGCGCGGGAGTACAAGAGAATATTTCTCCTTGTCTGCGATTCTCTTCGCATCAAGGGCATACCGCTCCGCACCGGAATAGTCGCCTTTAATCAGGAGCATCATCGCCATCACCACTTCTGCAGAACACATAAGATACGGGTCATCAGGATTCTCAAAAGCTATATCCATAGCCTCCCTCGCATACTTGAGGCCGACAGTGTCCCTCCTGTAAAAATAAATCATACTGATATTGTGCAGGGCATTGCATGCATTCAGAACGTTACCGTCTTCGCGGAACCAGTTGAGCGCATCTATCAGATGCGCCAGCGCCGCAGGGTAGTCGAAACCTGCCTTTATCTCATACGAGGCCTGAATCCCGTTGAACATGGCGGAAAGCTCAGGGTAATCCTGCCAGCAGTCAAATTCCGAAAGAGTGTCCAGATAAGCTTCGGCTTCCGGATAGTTGTCAAGAAATATCGCAGCCTGCGCGGAATGCAGGCCTGAAAGCAGTACCAGCCGACGGTCCATACCGTCATTTCTCGCCGCAAACACTCTCCCTGCATCCATCGCCAGACTGTCGAACGTTCCTGCCCTACAGTAATGCACGTACAGCTCAGAGTACTTCCGCAGATCTTCCTGCTTTCTGGAATCAGAACAGGAAGACAGCACGGGCACCAGCGTCTGACACATCACCACAACAATGATTGTTTGAACTTTATTCATAATTTCAAAGGTAGTGTTTTTTTATAAAATGAGATTACAAAATGTAAAATATATGTAATGTCACTATTTAAAAACTGCGTGAATGGCATTTCAGAAAACGGTTTCTTAATTTTGTATGGGAAAAACGAACTGCACACAATTTTATTATTTTTTTAACTTATTCACACCATGAAAATCAAACATTTTTTGCCCTTGTTCGCAGGTCTCGCACTGGCCTGCGCTGGCCTGAGCGGGTGTAAGGAACCCGTTGAAGAAGAGAAGCCGGAGCCTATTCCGGAAGTCGAAGAGCCCACTATTGAAGTGGCTTTTACTTCATCAGATTCAAAAAGCGCTACTTTCACCGTCACCACATCGGACATCACCGAAATAGCTTTCGCGGCTTTCTCCGGGACTCCCGAGGCCGAACAGACAGAAGATGTCCTTTTCATGAGCGGAACCACCGCCGAGTGCGTTGACGGAGAGAACACTATCACCGTCACAGGTCTTGAGGCGATAACCGACTACACCCTCTACGTAGCGGCTACCACCATTGAAGACCAGTATTTCGGTGAGGTCATAACAGTGGATTTCTCTACTACCGACTACGAGGACGACGTAACTCTTCTCGGAACCGAATATGACGGATTCTCAGTTCACGTAAAAATGCCCGAGTCCGTTAAGGAGAAAGGAAACGTCCTCCGTTTCGCCTACGGAAACCTCGTTATGTACAACAGCAACAAATCCGGATGGTTGGCATCTTCCGACGCCTCCATGCTGCAGGCCAACGGAGGTCTCTACATGACATCCGACACCACCATCACATTCAACGACGAGAATCAGGTCTATATCGACGAATACGGTGAGGAAGTCGTGCTGCATGACCCCATCGTTCCCGGTGAGCCTATGGTATTCTTCGTAGGTGAGTTTGCCTGGGGCGAGTCGATGTACGGCTGGGGCGAAGGCTGGTATTCTGCTCTCTTCGACGAGATGCGCTATCAGGAGGACCTCTACAGCGGTTCAGGCGACATCAACGAGGAGGACTACTGGACCGGCTTCTTCTACAAGACTCAGATCAGGGCACGTGAGCCGGAGCCCCTCGATGCTGCAGTCACAGTAGACTGCTCGAATGTACAGGCCGTTACAGGCATCATTAAGTTCACTCCGGATCCCGAGGTGACACAGTACTGCGTATGTATCATGGATGAGACCAGCTATCAGCAGGTTATCGACCTGCTCGATGGAAACGAGGAGTACCTCCAGTGGTTCACCACTTCCTACTACGCCTCCTTCACGCTCGGCACGAGGACATTCGAGGGCAATGTAGAGGTTGACCTCACGGAATACCTCTACCTGCAGGAGCAGTCAGACTACCATATCCTGCTGACAGCCATGGGCAATGAGGAAGGTACCTCCCAGTCTTTCCAGCACATCGAGTTCAGCACGACCGAAAAGACTCTGGAGCCTCCCGTCGTGACCGTAACCGCTATCGACAACCCTTACGGTCCCAATGATCCCTACACCGTATGGTTCAATATCAAGAACACCGGCAACGTAGAGGTTGCATCAGCTATGTACGCCGCCAACTACGAGAGAGACTGGGCAGCAGCTCTCCAGTACAGCACATACGCAGACATCACAGCATCGGGCAACCCTCTGTCCGAGGGAGAAGTGGCTCAGATCAACTCTGCTGACGGACTCAACCTCAGCTTCTCTACAATTGACGGTATGACAACAAGACTGGCTGTCCTCGCATACAACATCGAGCAGACTCCCAACGTCCTTGATGAGAATTCACCCGCCATCGCAGACAACACCGCCGACTATCTGCCCGACGCCGAGAGAGTTGACTCAGAGCTGTTCTCTCAGCTGACCGGTGAATGGACAATGACTGCCGATGTTTCCGTTTACGACTACTACAGCGGCGGATACGTAAGCGAGGGACCTCAGTCCATCAAGGTGACCGTATACAACGGCATCAACGACTATCCCGAGACACTTCCTTCCAACGTGTACGACTACTATGCTGGAATGTCTAAAGAAGAAGTGGACGCCCTCTACGATGAGTTCAAGATGGAGGCCGAGGCATTCAACGCCAGGGTACGCGGCCAGAACCGCCTGCTCTGCCTCGGATTCGGATACAGCACTGACGACTATCCCACTACCTTCGCCACAACAACTCCTTACGAGCTCTTCTGCAACCCCGACTACAGCTCCTACGATGTTGCTTCGCTGTTCTATGACTTCGGACCGAAGTGGTATCTCCAGGTTGAGGCCGACGGTACCGTAAACGCTCCGTTCAACTCAGCCAGGATGTATCCTCTCCAGGCATGGACTGACAACGTATACTACCTCGCAGGTCTCAACGACGCAGGCTATGTTTCCGTAGCCGACGACAACAGCAACCTCGAGTTCCCTGTAGAAGTTTCCTCCGACAGAAACACCATTACCGTAGCACCTTACGTTTTAGGCAGTGACAACATGTATCCCAACGCCATCTACCTCAACTACGGAGGGGGATACTTAGGAGGCAAACGCATCAATTCCGAGCTCACCCTGACCAAGGGATGGAGCGGAACCGAGGCATCAGTTCCCTCCGGCAGACAGAGCACCTTCAAGCTCCAGCCTGCAAACGGATTCTCCCTCGCGCCTGCAGCTGAGGCAAGGCCCAAGTCCAGAACTTCCTTCCGTACTGCAAAACAGTATCAGAAGGTGGATGACTTCAAGATTGTCTCCGCAGAGGAATTCCAGCAGAATCTCAGGGAATTCCAGCAGAACAACGCTAAGTAACAATTTGAAATTTTGAATCTACCGCATACGGGTGGCCGGGCGATACTGACCACCCGTCCGCGGTTATTTTTAGGAACAGAAATAAATGAAGATACCTAGATTACTGTCACTGATTGCTGCGGGAGCGGTTGCACTGTTCTCCTGCACCGAACTGCCTGACGAGAACGGAAACAACAACATCGACAACGGAGATGAGAACGAGCCCGTCATAGGCTCTTCCGAGCTGGTGCTGCTCGCCTCCGACATGGTCATCGAGGCAAACGGGGAAGATGCCGTGGTATTCACCGTACTGAGTGACGGAGAGCCTGTCACCGAGAATGTAAGGTTCTACGACGGAGAGACAAACAAGCAGATCGAGCTTCCCGACATGACATTTACGACTACCACGACGGGCACCTACTATTTCTGGGCAGCCTACGGCACATCCCATACGGACATCGTGACCGTAACCGCAATAGATTTCCCCGTTCCGGCACTGCCTGAGGATTCCGAGCCGGACAACACGTCCTTCTCCCGCAGGGTCCTCCTTACCCAGTTCACAGGTACGGGCTGCGGATACTGCCCCGGAATGATAACGCTCCTGCGCAAGGTCATGGGAGAAGAGGAGTACGCATCCAAGACCGTCCTGGCGGCATGCCACTCCTACAACAACGATGACCCCGCATACCTCGAGGCCAGGCTGGACCAGGCGATGGGAGTATCCTCCTACCCCATGGTCGTAGCCGACATGGACATGGCATACAACAACTACAACAACGAGATAGGACTGAAGGATCTGATCGACAATGCCCATGAGAGGTCAGAAGCAATGGCCGGCATATCCGCCAGTGCAGTACTCAACGGCAACACCCTTGTAATCCGCGCAGCCGTCAAGGCCGCCGAGACAGCCGAATTCCGCATAGGCGCATGGCTGCTTGAGGACGGAGTGGAAGGCAGACAGTCCAACTACAATCCCGGAGCATGGTCCGGAGACTACGATACCCACGACAACTGCATCCGCATCGCTGACAGCCGTGTATCCAACAGCAACTACACCGGACACACCCTCGGAACCATCGAGGCCGGACAGACCGCAGAATACGCATTTGTCATGACGATTGAAGATGAATGGGTAGCCGAAAACTGTCATCTGGTGCTGTTCGTCACGACACAGGAGGACGACTCAGACTACTTCATCGTAAATAATGCAGTTCCCTGCAGCATTAACGGAGAAGTCCCCTACCAGTACAGATAACGTCAGAGTTTTTATCATAAAGAGAACGAGGCTGCACCGGACCTGCCAGTGCGGCCTCTAATTTTCTGAAGAGGCGATATCCGCCAGTTCGGCGGTAATGGCCTGCTGGCGCTGCTTGTTATATTCCAGTGTAAGGTCGTCCGTGAGTTCCTGTGCGTTGTCCGTAGCTGTCTGCATGGCTACCATCCGGGCGGCATTCTCCGCTGTAATGCTGTCGAGCAGGGCATTGTAAAGAATAATGCGGATTGACGAAGGAAGCAGCAAATCCAGAAGAGTATCCGGACGGGGCTCCAGAATATAGTCCACGGCAGAAGAACGGTCCACATTGGCCCGACTCACGCGGTTGAACGGCAGCAACTGCTCCTGCATGGGCTCCTGGCGGCCCATAGAGTGAAAATGGCAGCGGGAGATGCAGACGCGGTCGCACCTGCCGGCCAGGAAATCCTCCATCAGCCGGTCCGCAAGGGGGATAATCCCGTCAAAGGAATGCTTCCCGACCAGATGCCGGTAATCCAGGCAAATATCCACATTCTCCCCACGGGCAGCGGCATACCGCCCCATCCCCTGCACCATCTTCTCCCCTATCGGATACACAGTGACCCGGGAGAACCCTTCGGAGAACAGTTCCTCCACGGCCGAGACGGCCTCGCGCAGGGCATTGGCATTGAAGGCTCCGCAGAGCGAGCTGTCCGAGGCAAGGGCCACGAGACAGGCCCTGCGCTTCTCCCCGTGCTCAAGAGTCAGCGGCGAGGCCACCTCCACATCCGGGTCACTGACCAAAGCCGCCACAATATCGGAAAAACGCCGCTCGTACTCCGCCAGAGCCTCCATCGAGGACTGCACCTTCATCAGCTGGGCCGAAGCGACCATCTTCATCGCCGAAGTAATCTTCAACGTGCTCTGTACGGAAGCGATACGCTCCTTCAACTCTTTCAGCGCAGCCATAGTCCCTAGGATACTTTAAGCGAGGCGGCCACCTCTTCAGCAGCTTTCTCTATGGTCCTGCACGCATCGTCAGTGAGCCCGCCGGAGACCAGCGTGCCGAATACTCCGGTAGGCTTGAGGGCTTCTATCAGCAGCCGCTCGAAATCGGAGACATGCTCGAGAGGCACGTCCTTGAGCAGCCCGTGGGTACCGCAGTAGAGCACAGCTATCTGCTCGCCCACCGGCATGGGAGTGTACTGGGGCTGTATCAGCAGACGGGTGTTCTTGCGCCCGCGGTCCAACACGGCGGCGGTCACCGGGTCCATGTCGCTGCTGAACTTGGAAAAGGACTCCAGCTCGCGGTACTGGGCCTGGTCTATCTTCAGGGTACCGGCCACTTTCTTCATGGCCTTGACCTGGGCATTGCCGCCCACACGGGACACGGAGATACCCACGTCCACGGCCGGCAGGTTGCCCTCGTTGAACAGGTCGGTATCCAGGAATATCTGTCCGTCGGTAATTGAAATCACATTGGTAGGGATGTAGGCCGACACGTCGCCCGCCTGGGTCTCGATGATGGGCAGGGCTGTCAGCGAGCCGCCTCCGCGCACCTTGTCCTTCAGGGCCGGCGGGATATCGTTCATCTGCCGGGCCACCTCCTCCTGAGCGATGATCTTCGCCGCCCTCTCCAGCAGACGGGAGTGAAGATAGAAAATATCGCCCGGATACGCCTCGCGCCCCGAAGGCCTGCGCAGAATCAGCGACACCTCGCGGTAGGCCACGGCCTGTTTCGACAGGTCATCGTACACCACCAGGGCATGCCGCCCCGTATCGCGGAAATACTCCCCTATCGCTGCCCCGGTAAAAGGCGCGTAATACCTCATCGCCGCCGAGTCCGATGCCATCGCAGCCACCACCACGGTATAATCCATCGCCCCATACCTGCGCAGTGTATCTACCAAGGCCGCCACAGTGGACGCTTTCTGGCCCACAGCCACATAGATGCAGTACACCGGCTCGCCCGCATCATAGCAGGCCCGCTGGTTGATGATAGTGTCCACGGCAATGGCCGTCTTTCCGGTCTGACGGTCACCGATAATCAGTTCCCTCTGCCCGCGTCCTATAGGTATCATCGCGTCGATGGCCTTCAGGCCGGTCTGCAGGGGCTCGCTCACCGGCTGGCGGAATATCACCCCGGGCGCCTTGCGGTCCAGCGGCATCTCCACCTTTTCCCCGGATATCTCCCCGCCACCGTCGATAGGCTCCCCGAGCGGATTGATCACCCTTCCGAGCATCGACTCGCTCACGTCTATCGAGACGGTCCGGCCGGTACGCCGCACCATGTCTCCCTCCTTGACCAGGTCGGTGGGCCCGAGCAGCACGGCCCCGACATTGTCCTCCTCGAGGTTCATAACCACGGCCTTCAGCCCACAGTCGAACTCCAGCAGCTCGCTGGCTTCAGCATTGCGCAGCCCGAAGATCCGCACCACGCCATCGCTCACCTGCAGCACTGTCCCGACCTCCGCATACTGAACTCCGAGGTCTATGCCCTGCAGCTCCGAAAGCAGTACCTGCGAGACCTCCGAAGGCTTTATCTTATTGGATTTATCACTCATTGCTGTACAATATTTCTAAAAAATATAATCTTCTAAATTTTCCGTAACGGCTCCATCCCCAACTTCTTCCGCAGCACCTTGAGCTGGGAGGCGGTACTGGCGTCTATCAGAGTGTCCTCCATGCGGAAAACGAAACCTCCGATGATGGAAGGATCCACTCTGCGTGTGATGACCGCTGTACAATGGTCGATGAGCCTGGCCCTCGCCCGGATAATCCTCTCGACCTCATCCCCGAGGGGCACGGTGGAAATCAGCAGCGCCTCCTTGAGGTGATGTCTCTCCCGGTAGAGCGCCAGGAAGGAATGCAGCATGATGTAAAGGCAGGACTCACGGTGATGACGCAGCACCAGACGTACAAAATCCCGCAGCGAACGGCACGGATCCTCCTTGAAGAGGCCTAATATCACGGCCGCTTTCTCTTCTTGGGAAAGCGAGGGGGAAAGTACGGCTTCCCGCACTTCCGGCAGGAAAGCGAACTGAGCCGAGAAAGGCCGCAGCTGCGCATAGACTGTATCCTCTTCTCCAAGAGAAGCGGAATACTCAGCCAATGCCTTGGCATAACGTCTAGATATCAGTCCGGTATCCATACTCTACTTTTTTCTCTTTTCATCCTTGTCGGGGTCCACCTCCTCCAGCAGTCTCTCCGCAAGGGCGGTCTGAGCCTGAGGATCGGAGAAACGCTCGCGCAGGAGCTTCTCGCTCACAGCTATGGAAAGCAGGGCCACCTGATGGCGGGCATCACGGATAATCGCGTCGCTCTCCAACCGGGCGGCAGCCTTGGCAGCGGCGATGATGTTCTCGCCCTCTTCCCCGGCCTTCCTGCGGGCCTCGGCTATAAGCTGCTCCCGGGTCTGAACGGCCGAGCGGAGTATCTCCGACTTCTGCTTCTCGGCGTCCCGGCGCACGGCCTCCATCTCCTGCTGCAGGTCCTCCAGTTTCTTCCTGGCCTCATCGGCGGCGGCCAGCGAGGAGTCGATGTACTCCCTGCGGCGCTCCACCGATTTCTGGATTACGGGGAAGCCAAACCTGGCCAGCAGGATGAAGACGACCGCGAAAGCCAGCGTCATCCAGATGAGCAGTCCTGGTTCCGGTTGCAAAAGTCCCATAGCCCGGATACGTTTAGAGAGCCATGAAACAGATTACGAGGGCGAACAGGGCCACACCCTCAATCAGGGCAGCGATGATGATCATATTGGTACGGATCTTACCGGCGGCATCCGGCTGACGGCCTATGGCCTCCATGGCCGATGAACCGATCTTACCGATACCTATGCCCGCACCTATTGCGGCAAGTCCTGCTCCAAGAGCTACTCCAAGAATTCCTAATTCTGCCATAATTCTAACTTTTTAATCGTTTTTATATTTTTTCTATTTTTTTGATTTCTCTATTTTCCCCTCCTGGGCCAGTCCGATGAATACACCCGAAAGCATGGTGAACACATATGCCTGCAGGAAGGCCACGAGGACCTCCAGGGCATTCATGAACACCGCGAACAGCAGGGACACCACCGTCATCGGGCCGTTGACCGCCACCCCCATCCCCGCTGTCACGAATATCACGCAGATGAGGCAGATGATGGCCGCATGACCGCCGACCATGTTGGCGAAAAGTCGGATCATCAGGGCGAACGGCTTTGTGAATATCCCCACGAACTCTATCACCGGGATAATCGGCACCGGTACTTTCAGCCATGCCGGGACCTCCGGCCAAAAAATATCCCGCCAGTAGGCCCGTCCTCCGAAGATATTGATTACAAGGAACGAAGCCAAAGCAAGGACAAATGTCACGGTGATATTGCCGGTCACGTTGACCCCTCCTGGGAAGAAGGGTATCAGGCTCATGAAGTTGTTGATCAGGATGAAGAAAAAGACCGTCAGCAGATAGGGCGAGAACCGCTTCCAGTTCTCTCCGACGCAGGGCTTGATCAGGTCGTCCTGCAGGATCTCGACGGCCATCTCCATAAATGCGGTGAATCCCTTGGGATGCTCCTTCACCCCTTGATGACGGCGGTACCATCTTGCGGGGATGAGAATCACTACAAGTGCTATCACGCTGTTCAGCAGCAGGGCCGCCACCGTCTTGGTCATGGACAGGTCGAATGGACGGACCATGGTGCCGTCGGGCAGGGCCTCAACTATTTTTCCCTCGTATTTCCCCTCTGGGGCAATGCTGAATCCCTCCCATGAGGCACCTTCCGCCAGATGACAGGAGGAGAAGAAGTGCCACCCCCCTCCATCAGCGGAGGAACGGACTATCACCGGCAGGTACAGGGAGACCTCGCGGCCTCCGAAGGTGCCGATATGCCACCAGTAGCTGTCGCCCAGATGTCCGAGAACCAGCGATTTTGGGTCAAGTTCCTCTGCCGGGGCAGCGGCAGCGGTATCGGCCGCCTGAGCGGACGCCGGCCGGAAGGGCAGCAGCAGGAGGACTGCCGCAAGGAAAGCAATCACTGCTATATGTTTTGTACTTCCACGCATGCTTCTACATTGTCATTGTGCACCCTCACACAGCCGGCACGGACCGTGACGCTGCCTGTCCTGCCGTCCGCATCCGTCCAGGATATTCCCCCGGGGATGAGAGAGGAAATCAGCGGAGCATGTCCGGGGCAGACTGTAAACTGTCCCCTGGCCCCCGGAAAGGAGACTTTCCGCACCTGCGCCGCGCACAGGGTTCCGGCGGGGGATATGATGGTCAGCGAGATCATGACGCCGTGGCCGCAAGCATCTGCTCGCCCTTGCGGATGGCCTCGTCGATTTTTCCTACATTGAGAAACGCCTGCTCCGGGATGTGGTCCACTTCACCGTTGAGAATCATCTTGAAGCCGCGGACGGTCTCCTCGATGGGCACCATCTGGCCCGGAACACCGGTGAACTGCTCGGCCACCGAGAATGGCTGCGAGAGATATCTCTGGACGCGGCGGGCGCGGTTGACGGTGGTGCGGTCCTCCTCGGAGAGCTCGTCCATGCCGAGGATGGCGATGATGTCCTGCAGTTCCTTGTTGCGCTGAAGGAGCTGCTTGACCCTGCGGGCCACGTCGTAGTGTTCCTCGCCGACGATGTTCGGGTCCAGGATCCTCGAGGAGGACTCCAGAGGATCGACGGCGGGATAAATGCCCAGCTCGGCGATCTTACGGCTGAGCACCGTGGTGGCGTCGAGGTGGGAGAATGTGGTGGCAGGGGCGGGATCGGTCAGGTCGTCGGCCGGCACGTAGACCGCCTGCACCGAAGTGATGGAGCCGTATTTGGTGGAGGTGATGCGCTCCTGCATCTGGCCCATCTCGGTGGCGAGGGTCGGCTGGTAGCCCACGGCCGAGGGCATACGTCCCAGGAGGGCGGATACCTCGGAGCCGGCCTGGGTAAAACGGAAGATGTTGTCGATGAACAGCAGGATGTCCCTGCGCTCCCCGCTGTCGCGTCCGGCGTCCCTGAAGGACTCGGCCACGGTCAGACCGGAGAGGGCCACCGAGAGACGGGCTCCGGGCGGCTCGTTCATCTGACCGAAGATCAGTGTGGCCTGGGACTTGGCGACCTCGTCGTAGTCCACCTTCGAAAGGTCCCAGTGCCCCTCTTTCATGCTTTTTTTAAACTCGTCACCGTAGCGGATGACCCCTGACTCGATCATCTCGCGGAGCAGGTCGTTGCCCTCGCGGGTACGCTCGCCCACGCCGGTAAATACCGAAAAGCCGTTGTGGCCCTTGGCGATGTTGTTGATGAGCTCCATGATGAGGACGGTCTTGCCCACTCCGGCGCCTCCGAAAAGGCCGATCTTGCCGCCCTTGACGTAGGGCTCGAGCAGGTCGATGACCTTGATGCCGGTGTAGAACACCTCCTGGGAGGTAGCTAAGTCCTCGAACTTGGGCGGCTCGCGGTGGATGGGCAGCTCTCCGGTACGGTCCAGGGGACGCATGCCGTCGATGCTATCGCCCGTCACATTGAGCAGACGGCCCTTGACCTGGTCGCCCACGGGCATGGAGATGGAATGTCCGGAGGCCGTCACCGGCAGATGCCTCTGAAGCCCGTCAGTGGACTCCATGGCTATGGCCCTGACGGTATTCTCCCCTATGTGCTGCTGCACCTCGAGTATCTGTTCCTTACCGTCGGGACGGACTGCCGTCATGGCCTCATGTATGCCAGGGAGCTTGTTGTTCTCCCCCAGATCAGGGAAATGGACATCGATAACCGGGCCTATAATCTGTGAGATGTATCCTGTCAACTGCATAATTTAATGAGGAATGAATTCATATTCATATTCCAACATCTGTGCCAACTGAACAATTTTCACAAATACATTTTCTCCTTATTAATAAATTTGTTATTTTTGAAAGCAAGAAATTATACTCACCTTACACTTAATCACCGTTATGAGCTTCAAGACACTAAAAAACCTGCTTCCAGCACTCGTACTGCTGCTTCCGCTCCCAGTCTCCGCACAGTTCCCGTACGGAGACATCAAGGAGCGTTCGTCATTCACCATCAGCCACTCCTACGATGATATCGGCATCCTCCGTTTCAACGTCATCTATCACAGTACAGACCAGATGCTGTACAACATCATGAACCACGGCATCTACGACTTCTCAGTATCCGACTTCCACATCAATCCTACAGGAGCGTCTCTCGCCACCCTGCAGAAAAACCGCAAGAACATCACGATTATCTCCAACCGAGAGAAAAACCTCGTCCTGGAGACCATCAAGGGAGAGAAGAAAACCGATCCCTTCGATGAAAAAGGAGGCAAGGGCGTTCCGTCCGTGACAGCCCTGGCCTACTCGCCTGATGCAAGGGACCTGCTTACCGCCAACAGTTTCGGTGAGATCATCACCTACTCCACAGACGGATACTGGATTTCCTCAATCATCCAGGCCGGCAAGGTCTATGACCACATTGCCGTCAGCCCCAACGGATACTTCATCGCTGCCGCATACGGCAACGGGATGGACATCTGGAACGTAGAGACAGCTGACATCAAGCGCATCGTACACTTCGCAGGCAAGGTCAACCACATCACGTTTTCCCCTGACTCCCGCGAGATAGCCGTAAGCTGTGACTCATCAGGGCTCCAGATAGTCAACGCCATAGACCATCACCGCACCGCCGTGACCACCGGCATTGAGAATGTCCTGATGTCCACCTTCCATCCCGAAGGGAAATACATAGCCTACGCCAGGACTGACTCCATATTCGTATACAACCTCATCAACCGCCGCACCGTCCACAGCATCGGAGAGGCGGAAGGCACGCCGCTGTCCGGCGTAATGGCCCTCAACTTCAACTCCAACAACTCTGTCACCACCCTCTGCCACAACACCGGCAACAAAGTGGTGTTCTGGGACATGTCCTCCCTGCCGCCGCTGTACCGCTCAAAACTGAACGAGCAGGTCGACAGGATGATGTCCGACTGGATACGCCAGATGGACGGCGAGTCGATGGAGGATTACCGTGTCCGGGTGACGGATGACAACGCCGCCCGTCAGAAAGCCATGCTTCTGGACCAGGCCGCCACGGCAATAGCCACCCAGATCATAACGCTCGGGGACCCCTTCATAGCCGACACCTACGACATGGAGAGCCACACCATAGACATCAAGTTCGCCGAGATGGACGCCATCAGCCTGGAGATTCCTGAAGAGGACTTCCAGGAAGTGCGCAGAGGAGACCTCTCCTACGAGAACCCAGTGTACACTCTCGACGACCATGACGAGTTCCAGCTGGTGTACCTGGAGGTTGTCAACCGCACCACCGACAAGACCTACGTCTTCGACAGGCGCTCCTATATCATCGATGAGGTGGATTTCGGAGAGGAAGACCTGGACTACATCCCCGTAAGCATGCTCCAGACAGTGAACATGGAGATGGAGGCCCTGCAGCAGCAGACAGAGGAGATTATGGAGGAGAAGAAGCAGGAGAACATCCTCACCGACAAGACAGAAATCACAATCAACACCGAGATCGAGAGCGACTTTGATGCTGACGGCAACAAGATCTACAACTACAGCCTCGGCTACCGCTACGATGTCTCCGAGGGATTCTCGTACCAGGAGGACTTCGGTCCCGGCAAATACACCGTATCCGAATCCAACGCAGCCCTGACCATGCTCGAGGCCCTGCGTACGGCCCTGGCCGGAGACATGAAGAAGTACATCGACGAGGCCAGGAGCATCGACATCGTCATCACCGGTACAGCCGACGCCATCCCCGTAGGGCGCATTCCCTATGACGGAGCCAGCGGGGAGTTCAACGAGACCCCCTACTACGCAGGGGACGGGCTCTCCAGCATGACCGTCACGGCTGAGACCGATATCCGCAACAACGAGCAGCTCGCATTCATCCGCGCGGCCAGCGTCAAGGTATGGCTGGAGAATGAAGTTCCAGAGCTGCAGGCCTGCAAGGACAAATGCACGTACACCTTCCGCACGGAGGTGAGCGATGTCCGCGGCGGAGAGTTCCGAAGAATTATCGTCCAGTTCAAGTTCAGGGACGTTTTGAAATAATAAAACACGGTATCTATGAAACACCTGATGACAACGGTACTGCCGGTCCTGGCACTGCTTCTGTGCTGCGCAGGCTCCTCACTGCGGGCCCAGAGCACACAGACAGCACTGGCCAGGGCCAATCAGCAGTACGTCCTCTATGAAAATGCCCGAAGCGACAACAATCCAGAAATGTACAGCCATCTGTACCAGAGCTACACCATCTACTCAAGCCTGCTGGACTCCCGCACCGACCCCGAAGCGATCGAGGCTGCCAGGACAAGGCTGACACAGATATACCCCGCTCTGAAGAACGCGGCCATGCTCTACTCCAACATGGGCGATACCCAGATGACCTACAAGTTCGGCATGGCGTATGTCCTTCTGCCCAAGAAACAGGCTCTCGCAGGCGGAATCCTGCTGAGGGACGACATCTTCCCGCAGCTGGTCTACAACACAGGCGTGTCGGCCTACAAGCTCAACTATACCGATGACGCCGTGACATGCTTCAACGAGTACCTGGCCACCGGAGAGCCCGACCGCGCAAAAGACTGCATCATATTCCTCAACATGATACACCAGAGCCGGCACAACTATGCCGAACAGGAAAAGGTGCTCCTCAAGGCCATTGCCGAGTATCCCGGCACCATGGACTTCTACTACAACCTCATAAACCTCTACATCTCCACCCACAACCAGGAGGGCATAGTCTCCACCATCGACAAGGTTCTGGCAGTGGACCCCAACGACATCAACGTTCTGCCCATCAAGGCCCGCATGGACGAGGCCGCCGGTAGGGTAGAGGAGGCGCTGGAGACCTACCGCAGACTGCTGTCATTCTTCCCCGATGACCTGGCCATCATGAAGGGCGTGGCCAAATGCAGTTTCAAGATAGGCTCGGAAATCAACAACCAGGCCTATGCCGTAGTCGACGAGGCCGAGGGAATGAAACTCAGGCAGAAGGCCTATCCCTATCTCTACGACGCCCGCATCTACTTCGAGAGGATACTCAGGCAGGAACCCGCCTCACCGGTGTACATGAAAGGTCTGGAGGAATGCTACAAATTCATGGACATGACCGCAGAGGCAACCGTCCTGCTGAACATCATCGCCGAAGGTGGATCCTTCGAGTCCTTCGAGGAGAGACTCAGGGACTACAGGCAGCTGGCAATGAGCATCGGAAGCGAGGATACCGTCAGCACATCCGCCATTCTGTCAGGAGAACCGCCGGTGCTGAGCACCTTGATTACCGGATTTTCTGAAACCAACTCCAACAAAGTAATTGATGCCGGGGAGAGCTTCTCCATATCGGTGTCAGTCCGCAACAGCGGAATGGGTGACGCCCACAATGTCAGGATACTCCTCTCCGAGAACAATGGTCTGGACCGCTTCTTCGAAGGAGCGGGAGAAATCGATGCAGGCATCATCAAGTCCGGAGAGACCAAGGATTACACTTTCCGGTACACCCTCAGCGAATCCGCACCCACAGCCGAAGCGGACATCGCAGTCTATACTCTGGAGGAGACCGGAATGGACGCCGACCCCGTGAGCCTGATAGTCAACATTCAGGAAATGGCGCGCCCGCGCCTGCAGATAGCCGACTACCAGTTCATGTCCGCCAGAGGAACGTCCATCACCCTGGGTGACAGGGGACAGCTCATCGTCGCCGTACAGAACGCCGGCAGGGTCACGGCCAAGAACGCCAGGATCAGTTTCGAATGCCCCACCAACATCATTCCCACCGACAACATTGAAGCGGAGGTAGACTCGATACAGCCGGGCGAGGTGGTACCGCTGACATTTGACTTCCTGGTCAACAAGAGATTCGCCCTCGACTCCATACCCATCGGAGTAAAGATATCGGAAAGCTCCACATTCTCTCTTGTACAGGACGTGTTCAAGGTAAAGCTGGGAGAATACCTCTCCACCGCCAGTAAAATCATCATAGAAGGCAAACTGGACGAACGTCCGGCCATAGACACCGACTTCTCCCTGACCATGGAGTCCGAGCTGCTGGAGAATGTACCTGAGGGAATAACCCATCCCAACCGTTACGCCCTGATTATCGGCAACGAGGACTACTCGATAGTGGGAGGAAGCGCCGAGATCAACGTACCGTTCGCCTGCAACGACGCGATAGTCTTCAAGGAATACTGCGTCCGGACTTTCGGCGTACCCGACGGCCACATACGCTACATCGACAACGCCACCGCAGGCATCATGCGGGAGTCCATCGACTGGCTCACCAACATCGGCAAGGCCAATCCCGACGCCGAGCTGTTCTTCTACTACTCCGGCCACGGCAGCAACGACGAGGCCACCCGCGAGCCCTACCTGCTGCCGGTGGACGTCACAGGCAAGTACATCAAGCTGGGTATTTCCCTCAACGACCTGTACGCCAATCTCTCCTCCGTCCAGTGCCAGGGAACCTACGTCTTCCTGGACGCCTGCTTCAGCGGAGGCTACAAGAGCAAGGAGCCCCTGGTGGCCCAGAAAGGCGTGCGCGTAGTGCCTAAGTACTCCGTCATCGGAGGCAGGCTGATATGCTTCTCTTCCAGTTCCGGAGAGCAGACCTCCAGCGTGTACTACGACAAGCGCCAGGGATATTTCACCTACTATCTGATCAAGACCATCCAGGATGCAGGCGGCAATATCTCGCTCGGAGACCTCTACAACAGGACCCGCGAGCAAGTGGAGGCCGCCACCGCCGTATCCGGGAAACTGCAGTCCCCCCAGGTGCTGGTGTCCCCCGACTGGACCGACTGGAGCGCAAAAGTGCTCAAGTAGTAGAATTTTTAGTATCTTTGCCGCTCTTATGGGCAGAGCTAAGAGCAAAATAGAAATCCGCAACAAGAAAGCCTCGTTCGAATACGAGTTTCTGGAGACATACACCGCAGGAATAGTCCTTACCGGTACGGAGATAAAATCAATCCGCGCCGGTAAGGCTTCTTTGGTGGACAGCTGGTGCTATTTCGCCGGCGGTGAGCTCTACGTCAAGAACATGCACATAGCCGAGTACTGGTGGGGCACCTTCAACCGCCACGACCCCAAGCGCGACCGCAAGCTGCTGCTCACCCGCAGGGAGCTCCGCAAGCTCGCCCGCGCCGTCAAGGAAAAGGGCCTGACCATCGTCACCCGCCGTCTCTTCATCTCAGAGACCGGCTATGCCAAGCTCGACATCGCCCTCGCCCGAGGCAAAAAGGAATACGACAAGCGCGAGTCCATCAAGGAGAAGGACCTGCGCCGTTACTCAGTCGAATAAGCCGGTCAGACAGCTAATCTACTTTGTGCGTGTGACGGTGTGGAGCACCCTGCCGTCCTTATCGAGCATGTGCAGGCTGAGGGAGTCGGCGGAGACGGTCACGAGGGACCAGCCGGACTCGGGGCTGCAGAAGACGGTGCCCTCGATAGGCTCCACGTCGCGGCTCAGGGAACCGGAGGAGTTGACCACGTAGTCGATGTCGCTGCCGTCCTTGCGGATGTGCTGGAAGGTATGCAGGTGACCGCAGACGTACATGTCCACGTTGTCATGCTTGAGAAGCACGGTGTTCACGCGGTCCTGCATGTTGGTGCGCTCAATCTCGTCCTTATCTGTGTAAGCGTAGATGGGATGGTGTCCCACTACGATTACCCAGTCCTCGTCGGCCTCCGACAAAGTCCTGTCCAGCCATGCGAGCTGCTTGCGGTAGTCCGACTTGGAGGCATCGGCGTACTTGTCGGTCTCCTCACGGTACTTGTCGATGATGGGCGTGGTGTCTATCATCACGATGCGGATCTCTACCCCGTCCTCCTCCTGTACGAAGGTGTAGTAACGCGAGGGCATGTGCCAGCGGGCGCTGACATCACTGTAGTCGATGCAGGCCTGGGTGTTGCTGCGGTACTCGTGGTTGCCGCAGATAGCGTACCAGGGCATCATCAGGTCGGGATGGCTGTAGATCAGCTCGTAGTTGGTCATCCACAGAGGGTCGCTCACGCTCTGCACGCCCTCAAAATGGTGCACGTCACCGGCCGCCACCACGAACTCGATGTCAATGGTCTCTGCCATCTCGCCCATCGTTCTGGCAATGGGCTTCTGGTCGTAGTAGCCGTTGCGGCCCAGATCGTTGGCAATGTAGAAGTTGAGCGGCTGCTCCAGGGCCTTCCACTCCTCGGAGCGGTCCTCCCCTGTGGAGGAGGACACACTCACGGAAGTGTTGCAGGACACTGCTGTCAGGGACAATACCGCAGCAGCGGTAAGGGAAAGAAGATTGATTCTTTTCATAAAGCTGTCTTTGTTTTATTGATTTTACCTGTGCTGATTATTCACCGAATGCTCCGAACCATGCACCGATGGCGGGGGAGGTATAGGTCTGTCCGTTCACCTCGAGGCCGGATGCTCCGAAGTAAGGCTGGCGGTCACCGGCGGTGTAGGTCTTGGAAGCGTCGAGGGCAGGAGAGCCGGAGGTAAGATGGAAGTCCCAGCTGTCGTTGAAAGCATAGGTGGCAGGGTCGATATTGATGTCGAAGTTCACGAACATGGGATTGAGCGCCTCTGCCTCTTCGGCTGTAGTAGCAACAATGCTGTTCACATCCACTTTCCCGGTATCGTACTCCTCGTGAGCGAAAGCATAGCCCTCGTAAGGATACTTGACACCGGAGTAATACAGGATTTCTCCGTCATCCTCGTACTCACCTTCCCATACGATGCTGCTTACAACAGTTCCGGAAGCATAGAAGTTATAATCGATAAGGGAGTTGGCCCTGTCATAGCAGTCCTCGGAGCCCTCTTCCTCAAATGCAGGAGTAATGGCTTTGAACTTGCAGTTTACAAGGAGATTGTTGAACACACCTACATTGGCGTTCTCCTCAACATAGATTCCGCCGCCCTTCTCGCCGTCACGCCTCCAGCCGGAGCCGATGACGGTGTTGTTGTAGGCGCAGATCCGGGCCTGATGGCGCACCTCGCTCTGGTCGGAGCTGGAGAGCTTCAGACCGTTGGTGTTGGCGCTGAACATCACGTTGCGGGTCACGTCCACGGTGCAGCCGGACTTCACGTTGACAGCCTCTGCTCCGTCATAACCGATGGCGCTGAAGATGTTGTCGGCGATGATGGCGTTGCCGCCCATCATATAGATACCGTCGGACCAGCCGTTGCGCAGGATGGAGTTGGTGATGACGTAGCGGCCGTCCACATTGTTGGTGGTGATGTGGGGATAAGCGTCGTCACCGGCGGTATAGTAACCGTTCTCGGCAGCGGGCGAGCCCTCGATCACCTGGCCTCCGCAGTACTCGATGATGGTGTGGTCGATGAGCATCTCTTCGCAGGTGGCACCGGCTACGATACCTCCCCAGAGTCCCTCGAATGTGTTGGCGCTTGTCCTGAGTTCCTCTGCCACTGTAAGAAGTACAGGCTCGTCCTCTGTTCCGAGGCAGTAGAGGTTTCCGTCTACGGAGAACTCGATGGCGGTATGGTTGACGCCTACTCCGGCTTCACTGAAGATAACTGTAACACCATGCTCGATGGTGAGGCTCTCTCCTTCGGGGACTGTGATATGTCCGTCTACATAGACTGTGCTGCCGGCTTCCCACACACCGGATACATTTCCGGAAATCGGACCGCCGGGCTCAACCTCTGTAGAATCCTCAGGAATAGGTTCGGGTTCGGGTTTCGGCTTGTTGTCTTCCCCGCAGGAAGCGAGGCAAAATACCATTGCAATAGCAGCAATGACAAAAATGAATTTTGTTTTCATATTAGAATAATGTTAAATAGTTATATTTCTTTCTATTTCTCTTTGAATGAATATCTCAGGCCCATCATCAAGGACTGTCCGTGCCATTCCCTGCGCTCGATGACTCCTCCGTGATAGCGCTCGTAGTCCTTGAGATTCTCCGTACGGGGGTTGTTTACGATATAGCGGAGAACCGGGATATCCAGAAGGTTGTTTGCCTTGGCGTAGACCGTGATGCCGCACTTGAAGCTCTTCTCTACCGACGCATCGAACTGGACGTAGCCGGCCTCCCAGATGTCATTGTCCACCCAGTTGGATATCTCGCTCAGCCTGCGGCCGGTGTAGCTGCCGGAGACCTGGGCCTCCACCCCTGCCTTGGCGAACTTGAAGAGGAGTGACAGATTGGCCACATGGGCGGCCTGACCGTACAGGGGTCTGGTCTGCTGCACGGCTATCACCTCCGTTCCATCCATAGTCCGCTTCGTGGTAGTTATGGAAGAGTGGGTGTAGGTATAGTTGGCCTTGATTCCGAACCAGTTGAAATATTTCATAAGGTCCACCTCCACTCCCGCATTCGTGGCGTTTCCGAAGTTCATGGGGGTCAGATAGGTGGCCTGGCCCTCGGAGATAAGGCCGTACTCTATCGGGTTGTAGAGCTTTTTCCAGAAGAGGCCCACCATCACCTGCTCAGTGGACCTGGGGAAGAACTCGTAGCGCAGGTCCACGTTGTCGGCCGTCGTATGCTTCAGGTCGGGATTACCCTGCTCGTCGTAGTCCTCGTTCAGAATGGTGTAGGGCACGATTTCGAAGAATCCCGGACGGTTGATGGAGCGGCCGTAGGAGAGGCGCAGGAAGGCGTTGCGGTGCACATTGTACTTGAAGTGCAGGCTCGGCAGAAGATCGGTGTAGACCTGATGTCCCTCGCCGTCAGTCTGCCTGGGGAACACAAGGGTATAGCCCTGGTCGGTGTGCTCGACCCTGAGTCCGGCAATCACTTCCAGTTTATCCCAGTCATAGGTTCCCATCAGATAGGCGGCCCCTATCCTCTCGAACGCATCGTAGTTGAGCGGGTCGCCCACATTGCCGTAAGGGCGGGGTTCCAGCAGCAGCTCGTCGAAGTTGGTCCAGTCCTCGCCATATATCTGGAGATCATATATTCCGGTAGGAGAATCAAATGTATACTCGTTGAAGAGACTGCTGCGTACCTTGTCGCGGTACATTCCGCCGGCCTGGAGGTTGAGCGTGGAGCTGTTCGCAAAGTCAAACCTGTAGGACAGATTGACGTAACCTGCGACATCCCGGTCGCTGTTGTGCTCCCAGCGGCGGTCGGCAGAGTCGGTATTGTAAAGGTGGTTGCCGTTGATGTAAATATAGGCGTTGTCAGGAGTGGTGCTGTAAGCCTTGGAGAATACTCCCGTCCAGTCCATCTTGAGTCTGTCTCCTCTCAGGAAGGAATGCTCTCCTTTGAGGGTGGTGTTGAAGATATACTGATGGTTCCATTTCATCCTGACAGTACGCTCCTGGTCATTGGAGCCGTCGCGGACCTCAGTCTCCTGCAGGTCCATATATCCGGCGTAGAGCATCAGTTTGTGCCGGTTGGAGATGCGGTAGTCGAGCTTTGCGTGGGCACCCATACGGTTCTGTTCCTCGGAATAATATCTTGTCTCCGTACCCTTGCCTGTAGAGCCGGGAATGTAGTAGAGGGAGGCGTCCTTTCCGCGGAAGAGGTTCTGATAACTGACAGCGGCAATCACACCCAGCTTGCCTCCGAAGAAACGGTCACCATAAGAAAAGCCGCCCACGATGTCGGGCCGTGGCCGGCTTTGACTCATGTGAAGGTTTTCCATAGTAAAATCATCGGCCGAAACCGAATAATTCTCATCGTGCAGCTCGGGACGGCCCATCCTCTCGTTCGGGGAGAGTTTCTGAATCGCCTTGCGGTTGAATGTCTGGAAGTCCCTCTCCATGAAAAGAGCGCTGTATCCCGTAGACAGATTGGCAGTTATCTCCATTTTCTCAGGAGCATCCTTCATGACGAGATTGACGGCTCCTCCGATACCGTCTCCCTCCATATCGGCTGTCAGGGATTTGGTCACCTCTATACGGTCGAGTATCTCAGAGGGAAAAATGTCCAGGGGGACGAAGCGGTTTTTGTTGTCGGGGCTGGGTATCTTGATGCCGTTGACCAGGGTGTAGTTGTAGCGCTTGTCCATACCGCGGAGGATGGCATACTGTCCCTCTCCGCTGCTGTTGCGCTCCACTGTCACACCCGACATCCTTTTTATAACATTAGCCACAGTGATGTCGGGCGACAGTTCCATAGCCTTGGCACTCATCACGTTCACTACATTGATTGAGTTCCTCTCGATATTTCTTGCAGCCACTTCCGATCTGCCGCGCCCGGTAGCGGTCACCACCGCGGCATCCAGCGTCACGATGTCCGGCTCCATGGAGATTCTCAGGTCCTCCGCAGGATTCGAGAAGTTGATCTCGATGTCTTTGTATCCGATAAGATTGCACACCAATATTCCTGAAGCCACATCCGCATCCAGACTGAAACTTCCGTCAAGCCCTGTAACGGTCCAGCTGTCCGTGGTACCTTTCAGAACTACCGTAACACCTATGATTTCTTCTCCTGTGGAAGCGTCCACGACCTTTCCCTTGATTATAGGCCCGGCCATCAGGACGGAAGACTGCAACAGAACTGCGATTGTCAGCAGAAATACCTTTGTGTTCATACCTTTTGTTTTCGGCGGCAAAGGTATTCCGGGGCTGTTTCATCAACGTTACATCCGGTATGTATTGTTGTTAAGTTGCTGTTACGTTCCGGTTACACTGCACAAAAAATCCCGGCCGTCCGCAGGGGATGACCGGGATTCGATGGCTTTTAACTGCCGCGCCTACTTCATCAGGGACTCGGTGGCAGCCTTGAGCTGTGCGTCGAAGCCGTTGATGACGTCAGCGGGATCGTTGTAGATGAGGATGTCGGGCTGGAGCTCGACGTTCTCCATGTACTCCTCGTTCTCGATGTCCCAGCAGCCGACCTGAGGGATACCGAAGACGATGGTCGGGTCGATCTGGTTCTCCCACCATACGGCTGTCATGGTGCCGGGCACGGGAGCGCCGACGAGTTTGCCGACTCCGAGGTGCTTGTAGACCCAAGGAGTGCCGTGAGCGTTACTGTAGTTGTCCTCGCACACGAGCATGCAGGAAGGCTTGAGCCACTTGTTGAAGGGGTCGCTGCCGATGTACTGGCCGCGGGGCCTGAACTGCTGGTACTCCTTGCCGGAGAGCAGGGTCACTACATCGTCGTGCAACCAGCCGCCGCCGTTGTGACGGGTATCCACCACTACTGCATCCTTCTGACGCAGACGGCCGAGGAGCTCGCTGTACAGTACGCGGAAGCTGGGGCTGTCCATGCCCTCGATGTGTACGTAGCCGATCTTGCCGCCGGAGATGGAATCCACGATCTCGCGGTTACGCTCTACCCAGCGCTGGTACAGGATACCGCTTTCCGAGCGGAGAGCCTTGACAGTAACGTCGAAACGCTTGCCGTCAGCAGGGTTGTAGATGGACAGACGCACATTCTTGCCGCCCTTGCCCTCCAGCAGAGGGAAGTAGTCCTGACCGGCCAGGATGGCCTCGCCGTCTATCTTCTCGATGATGCAGCCGGGCTTGACGTCGGACTCTACGAGAGTCAGAGGGCTGCGCTTGATGATTTCCTTAATCTTCAGACCGTCTCCGGTGTAGGTATCATCGTAGAAGACTCCCAGATATGCAGTAGGATAAGCGGCTCCGGAAGCATAGTAGCGGGCACCGGTGTGCGAGCCGTTGAGCTCACCCAGCATCTCGCCCAGCATCTCGGCGAAATCGAAGTTGTTTGTGATGTAGGGCAGGAACTTCCCGTATGTGGCCTTGTAGCCCTCCCAGTCGATTCCGTGGATATTAGGATCGTAGAATTTCTCCTGAACCTGCCTCCAGGCATGGTCGAACATATAGGCACGCTCGGCATAGGGCTTGTACTCAAAGATACCCTCCATCTCGATAGGAGTAATCTGGCCGGAGGCCACGTCTATCTTCTTGATCATACCGGTGTTCATGAAGATGCTCGAGCCGTCGTCCGAGAGAATCAGCGAGCCGTAGCCCACGCCCTTGGACAGAATCTTGGTCTCATCCTCCTTCAGGTCATGTACCCAGAGGTCCATGCCGCCCTCGAACGAGGTGATGTAGTAGAGTTTCTTACCGTCCTTGCTGAGCACTGCGTCGCCGAGATTGGAAGAGTTGACGGTCAGGCGCATAACGCGGTACTCGGCATTTTCCAGATCCAGTTTCAGAGGCTCGGTGGCATCCTCGTCCTTTTCGGACTCAGCGTCTTTCTTGCTCTTCTTGGAAGCCTTCTTGTCCTTCGCGGACTTCTCAGCCTCAGCCTTCTCCTCCTCGAGAGCCGCCTTCTCCTCCTCATAGAGAGCCAGCTCCTCCTCGCTCATACGGAACTTCTCGTATGCCTCGAGGTCGAAGAACATGATGTACACGTCCATCTCCGCACCCCAGCTGCCGTGGCTGCGGTAACCGGCACGGTCGCTGAACCAGATCATGGCCTTGCCGTCCAGCACCCACTTGGCGTTGGAGTCAGTGTAGCCGCTCTTGGTCAGGTCGTACATCTCACCGTTTCCGGAGGCGTTGATCAGAGCAACGTCCTTGTTGTTCCATCCGCCGATAAAGATGCAGTTGGACAGAATCCACTTGCCGTCGGGCGACCACTGGTACCACTGGTCTCCGTCAGAGTAGGAATACTCGTACTTGCCGTCCATCACAGTGCGCACTTCCTTGGTGTCCAGGTTGATGACACGGATAGCCGTTCTGTTCTCGAGGAAGGCTATCTCCTTGCCGTCAGGACTGTACAGAGGCTGGAAGGATACCTGGTCGGAGTTGGTCACCCTTTCCTCCTTGATCTCGGTGGCATAGGGGAAGAGCTTCTCGTCCTCATTGACGATGGAGGCCATGTAGACCTGCCACAGACCGTCGCGCTCGGAAGAGTAGATCAGCGAGCGTCCGTCGGGAGCGAAGTCGAGGTTGCGCTCCTGCTCGGCGGTGTTGGTGATGCGTTTGGTAGTCTTATAGTCGGTCATGGTCACATACACATCGCCCCTGTAGATGAAGGCCACCTGCTTGCCGTCCTTGCTGACAGCGATGTCCTGGGCATAGCTTACAGGCTGCTTGATCAGGTCGCGGTCCTGCTTGTCGGCGATAATCTCCACGGCCACTTTCTGAGGCTCCGCACCGTCCTTTACGGTGTAGATCTCACCGTCATAGCCGAAGCACAGGGTGCCGTTCTGAGCGATGGTGAGGAAACGCACGGGATTGCCCCTGAAGTGGGTAATCTGCTCGTCGGCACCGCCCTCAAATGAGTGTTTCCATACATTGAAGGTACCGTCCTGCTCGCTGAGCCAGTAGAACGACTTGCCGTCCGGAGCGTAGACAGGGTTGCGGTCCTCGCCGTCGAAGTCAGTTATCTTGGTGAACTCACCGCCCTTGACACTGTTGCCCTCGAAGGAGCAGCTCCAGATGTCGCGGGTGATGGAAGAGGTGTGGTGCTTGCGCCACTCGTCCTCGTAGCCCTTCTTGTCGTTGTACAGCAGGGTCTTGCCGTCGGGGCTGAAGGAGATGCCCTCGAGGGGAAGGGTGGAGAACATCACCGGGCGTCCGCCGTCGGTGCTCACTGCATACACCTGTGCAAATGTGGAGGAAGGGAACTGCATGCTCTCGGCGGAGGGCTGGATGTATGCAGAGTAGAGGATGGTGGAATTGTCCTTGAAGACAATGGGGAACTCATTGGCGGAATGGGTGGTCAGGCGCACCGGCTCTCCACCGTCCCTGGAGACAATGAAGACATCGGCGCTGCCCATCCTGTAGGAGGCAAATGCGATGCGGCTGCCGTCGGGGCTCCACACGGGGCGGGAGTCAAAAGCAGCGTTGGAGGTGATCTGACGGGCCTGGCCGCCGGTCACGGGTACAGTAAATATATCGCCCTTGTAGGCAAATGCAATGGTGCTGCCGTCCGGAGAGATAGCGCTGTACCTCATCCAGAGGGGGCCTTCGGAAGGCTCCTGGGCCAGGGCTGTCATGGTTGAGGCTGACAGCAGCATGGCGGCACCCAGAATGGTTCTGAAAATCCGTTTCATATATTAAAAATTAAAGCTACTTACATACCATAATGTTGAGTATCATCTCATCGGTCACCTGCATGCCCTTGGAACCTATTGTTCCCAAGTTGCGGATGGACTTCTCCACATCATCCTCGATGATACCGTCATTGCCGGTCACACAGTGGTTGTCCAGAGCGAGGATAGCCGACTGCACGGCAGACGAGACGCCGGAGGCCACCTTGAGGGCGCAGCCCACCTTTGCTCCGTCGCAGACCATGCCGGTGATATTGCCGATCATGTTCTTGATGGCGCTGCATACCTGCTCGAAGCTGCCGCCGCTGAGCCATACGATTCCGCAGGCAGAGCCGGTGGAAGCCACCACACAGCCGCAGAGGGCGGAGAGCTTGCCGAGATAGCCCTTGATGTGGATGGCCGTCAGATGGCTGAGGGTCAGGGCGCGGATGAGCTGCTCCTCGGAGGAGCCGAACTGCTCGGCCGCGGCCACCACAGGCATTGTGACGGTGATGCCCTGATTGCCCGAGCCGGAATTGCTCATGGCGGGGAGGGTGCATCCGGCCATACGGGCGTCCGAAGCCGCTGCGGTCATAGCCATGCAGTGGGTCAGCAGCCCCTTGCCGAAGACATTGCGGTGGATATTGTCCTGAATGGTGCGTCCTACCTGGAGTCCGTAGGGACGGGCCAGTCCCTCCTCAGCGAGGGCCCGGTTCATCCTGGCGGCGTCCAGCAGGAAGGCGATGTCCTCCAGACGGGCCTCCTTAGTGGCGAAGTCGAAGATCTTCCGCATATCCAGATGATAGTCGAGAGTGGTCTTGTGCGATGCCGCCTCCTGTCCGGGTGCTGCGGCAGCCTCTCCCGCCGCCGAGGACATATTGTCCAGAAGGACCTCGGAGTCCTTGGACACGAAGACTATCGCATCGTGGTCATCCTGAATGATGGCCTTCGAGCGGTGCTCCGGTGTCTCCACGGGGCCGTAGAGGCATTCGGCGTCGATATAGAGTTTCTTGGGCGTATTGGCCAGGGATATCTTGACCCGGCCCTCGGAGGCGTAGGCCTTGGCCTTCTCCACATCGGCGGGAGTCAGGTCCTTGAGCACTTCCAGACCATAGTCCGGGTTGCCGCACTCCATGGCCAGGGCCACGGCGATGTTGAGACCGACCATGCCGGTGCCGGGAATGCCGACGCCCATGGCGTTCTTGAGGATGTTGGCGCTCACCTGCACGCGGATCTGCGAAGGACGCAGGGGTCTGTGCTGCGAACATGCCTTGGCTACGGCCAGTGCCACCGCGATGGGTTCGGTGCAGCCCAGGGCGGGCTTCACCTCGCGGTGCAGAAGCTCGAGTATGTCAGAATAAGTCCGGTTATCCATAATCCAGTCGGTTTATCTGTTTTCAGCTAAATATTTCTCGGCGTCCATGGCGGCGCGGCAGCCCGAGGCGGCGGCATTGATGGCCTGACGGTAGGTCGGGTCCTGTACGTCTCCTGCGGCGAAGATACCGGGACGGGAGGTACGGGTACTCTTGCCCTCGGTGAGGATGTAGCCCTCCTCGTTGGTGTCTATCCACTCCTTGAACACGTCGGAGTTGGGGTGATGACCGATGGCCAGGAAGAAGCCGTCGATGTCTATCTTGCGCTCCACACCGTCGTTGCGGCGCAGCAGGGCTCCGGTCACACCCATCTCGTTGCCCAGGATCTCCTTGGTCTGATGCTCCCAGAGCACCTCGATGTTCGGGGTGTTGAAGACTCTCTCCTGCATGGCCTTGGAGGCACGGAAGACGTTGCGGCGCACGATCATGTAGACCTTGCGGCAGAGCGAGGCCAGGTAGGTGGCCTCCTCGCAGGCAGTGTCGCCTCCTCCGACTACCGCCACATCCTTGCCGCGGTAGAAGAAGCCGTCGCAGGTGGCGCAGGCCGAAACGCCCTGGCCCTTGAATTTTTCCTCGGACTCCAGACCGAGATAGCGGGCGGTGGCGCCTGTGGCTATGATGACTGCATCGGCCTCAACCCATTTTTCATCGTCGATCTGAGCCCTGAAGGGTCTTTGGGAGAAGTCGGCCTTGGTCACGATGCCGAAACGGATGTCGGCCCCGAACCTTTCAGCCTGGGCGCGGAAGTCGTCCATCATCTGCTGGCCCTGGACTCCCTGGGGATAGCCGGGAAAATTCTCCACCTCCGTGGTCTGGGTCAGCTGGCCGCCGGGCTGGATGCCCTCGTAGACCACTGCCTTGATGTTGGCGCGGCATGCGTAGATAGCCGCAGTATAACCGGCAGGACCGCTGCCGATAATCAGTAACTGTATTCTTTCGTCTGCCATAGTATTGTGATTTATTGATTCTTCGAATTGGTATGAACGTGAGTCAGAGGAACCTTCTCTTTCGGCTTCCTGGGCTGCTGCGGTGCAGGATGCTGCCCGCCCTGACGAAGCGCCTCCTCCGGAACATGGATTGCGGCCGGACCGGCTTTCGTGAAGCTCCACACGAGAAGCAGAATACCGGCAATGATGAACGGCACGCTCAGCCACTGGCCCATGTTCAGGGTCATGCCCTGCTCGAAAGCCACCTGGTCCTCCTTAATGAACTCAATCAGGAACCTCATGCCGAAAAGCACTATCAGGAAGATACCGAAGATGGTGCCGGTGCGCAGCCTGTCCAGCCTGGTACGGTACATCCACAGCAGCACCAGGCCCAGGATGCAGTAGCTCAGGGCCTCGTAGAGCTGGGTCGGATGATGGGGCAGGCCGTCCCCCATAGGGTCGCGCAGGAAGATGAAGCCCCAGGGCAGGTCCGTCTGCACTCCGTAGATCTCGGAGTTCATCAGATTGCCCAGGCGGATCATCATCCCCGCAAAGCAGATGGGTATCACCAGACGGTCGATGAGCTGTATGTAGCCGAAGCCGTACTTCCTGCCGTACTTGTGCACGTACCACCAGATGGCCAGCAGCACTCCTATCGCCCCGCCGTGCGAGGCCAGGCCGCCCTCCCAGGTCATCAGGATCTTCCAGGGATGAGACAGATAGTAGGCCGGATCGTAGAAAAGGCAGTGTCCGAGACGGGCCCCCACCAAAGTTCCTATGAACAGAGCGAAAAGAAGGGCATCCAGTGTATCCACCGGTATACCCTCTCTCTTGTAGAACGAACGCATGATGTAATAACCCACGGGGAAAAGTCCCGCCACGAAGAGCACGCTGTACCACCTCAGATGGAAACTGCCTATAGAGAGGATGTCAGGGTTGACATTCCAAGTAATCGCAAGGAAATCAAGCATATAATCAAGTTAGTCCGTTAAAGTGTCGAATATCTTGGCAAATATACAAAAATTGCCGCAATCATGACCGGCCAGACTTCAGAAATCAGAGCTGTTGATTATGTTGATTAAATCCCCCGGAATAACCGCAGCCTCATTGACCGCATAACCGTCCCGCTCGTAAAACACCACTATGTCTCCGGAAGGCAGGACCGTGATGTCGGAATATCCGGCATCGCCTTCGACTACCGTCAGGCCGTTGCTCCAGGTAATGCCCCAGTCGGTGCTCAGGCGGACGGCAAGGTTGCGCCTGGTCTCTGGGTCAGCTGCGTTGACAAAAAGCAGGCAGCCGTCCTCTCCTCCCACATAGGGATAATAGACAATCGCGCCGTTGCAACCGGGGTCCGGCAAAGCGGGCGCGGGGTCCGAGGTCCAGGAACGGCCTTTGTCTTCTGAAATATGAATGTACCGCATGCCCTCCCCATTGACCCGGCTGTTGATCATCCAGCGTCCGTCCGGCAGCTCTATGACCTTGGACTCGTCGGCGGGAAGTACGGATGTCGGAAGCAGATGCCACGTGCGGCCCCTGTCGGTGCTCTCTATCAGATGCAGGCCCTTCTGGAGATTGACCATCGTGTGCAGCAGACGGCCGTCACGTGTGACAGCACCCTGACCGGAAGTCAGGAACTTGAAGTCGTTCCGCCACTCCTCCGGAGCTACCTGGGCCGTGATGTCCTCTGGAGCGGACCATGTCAGGCCATTGTCCGTACTGCGCATGACGTGGAAGAAGTAAACGTCCTCCGCCAGGTCATGGTCCATGAAATTATAGAAGAGGAACACCGTACCGCTGACCGTATCGGTTATCATCGAGGGGTCCGAGGCAGACTGTCCGTCCGGAAAATCCGCCACCCTCTCCACCGGCCCCCAGGTCCGCCCCCCGTCCGTGCTGCGCCTGATGACGATATTGATGTCCCGGCTCCACTTCAGGTCTCCGCAGGAAGGCACCCGCTCATCTATGGCGGCGATGATGCTGCCGTCCGGAGCCGTAGTCAGAGCCGGTATCCTGTAGCATGACACACGCCTGGATGTATCGGCAGCATCCACCTTAAACAGTACCTGACGGAAGATACCGTCATTCAGTCCACCCTCTGCAGACTGAGCGGCCGCAGCGAGACTCATAAAAAGAGCCGCTGCGGCCGCCATAATATGCATTCCGTTCATCGGGATTACTCTTCCTTCGACAGTGATATGTACGTTACGCCTTTCAGACTCTGGACAGTAATCTCCTCAATGCCGACTGCCGACACCTGAGTGTCATAGGAGCCCTCTTCGTCATAGGTGTGTTCCTCTCCGGCAACATATTCCTCCACATCACCGTCACCCCAGGCTATCTCGGCGTCACTGAGATATTCTCCGGTGACTACAGGTGCCGTGAAGCTGATTCCGGTGTGCGACACCGTCAGCACATCGCGGTCGGGCAGTCCCTCCTGGATTATCCGCACACTCTGCTTCACGTCTCCGGCGACAAACGAAATCTCAGCCTCGCGGGCCTCCTTCTCACCGTTGGCACCGATGACGAATGCCAGGGGAACCTCCACCATCGCGCGGGTCTCCGGCTCCGTCCTCGTAATCCAGTCACAGCCCTCGGGTATCACCACTTCGAATTCCACGTTGGCGCTTACCCGGAACTCCAGCGTACCGCCCACGTAGGGCACAGGATACTCTTTGTCCGCCACGACGATGGCACCCTCGAACTGCTGCACGATCTCAGTGCGGTCCTCGACAGAGCCCGAACGGACTATGAGGTCCGCCCTGCGCACCTCGTCGCTCTCATTGGCCTGTGCCGTCACGCGCAGGTCGAACTCTCCGGCATTTCCCTCAGCAGGAGAGACGGAGCACCATTCCTGGTCCACCTCTGCGGTCCAGGGGGCATTGGAAACAAGCTTCAGTGTGATGCTGCCGTTTCCGGCATCCATCAAGGTATCTCCGGTAACTGTTATTTCCGGATTCAGCGGCAGCTGTTCTTCATCGCCGTTACGGCAGGATACTGCGGCCAGAACTGCCATCGCCACCGCCGCTATCTTGTATATCATTTTCATCGTGTTTCGTTTTAAGTAGTAGTTAGAACTCAAGTTTTACTTCAATGGACTGCCGGCCCTTGGCCACGCGCAGGGTATAGATGTCCTCCCCGTATTCGGAGAGATCGAAGGAAGCGTTTCCGGACTCGGCGCGTACTACTGTCAGCACTTTCCCGTTCACGTCGGCCAGAGTGACGTCAGCACCTGCCAGCGTACCGACAGTGAGCTTGTTGTCCAGCTTATTGTATGTCACCGAAGTGTTCTCGTCCAGAGGATCTCCGAGAGGAGCATAGTCTTCGAGCATCAGCTCCCAGACACAGCCGCTGCCGGGATTGTTCCTTATGAGAGTCCACTCAGGAGTAGCTGCCGAACGGAAATATCCGCGGATACGGTAACCGTCCTGGATAGGCTGGGTAACCGTCACCTCATTGCAGTATGTCAATCCGGACTGAGGCACAAACGGATCCGTCTCCATGTCCATACTGAGCACCTCAACTGTCTTTCCGCCCATATCCGTCACGGCGAACATCACCTCGAGACCGTCTATCGCGGCATCTCCAAGGTTGGAGACCATACCGGCATAGAGCATGAAAGGAGTATTCTGGGCTATCTCCTCCACCTTCACCGACAATCCGTTATAGGTGTAAGGCGCCTCATTCTCGTCCACTCCCTCGAACCCGACATACGCCACCTTCTCGTCCGAAGGCTCGGGTTCCGTCCTGTAAGGCTTTATACCTATGATAGCGTCCTGTCCTACGCTGAATCCGGAGTTGGCACCTCCGATACCCTGCTGATAAGGATCCAGGATGTCTATGTCGAAGTATCCGTCGGAACTGCCTCCCCAGCCCCAGTTGACACTGAAGAAGTCCTCCGAGTCATAACCGTCAAGAACGAAGGAGTGTCCGCCGCTTCCGTCAGCTGCATAACCTCCGTAGATGATAGGTCTGTCGTTGTCTATCTCGTTCTTCATCAGGCTCACCCACTCGTCATGCCCGTACCTGTTCTTGAAGATATACTGCAGGCTGGGGTCGTATCCCATGTTCTCGACCAGCGGCTCCAGGATATCGTCAGTCATGGCTCCGGTACCGTACCATGTGTAGTCCGACTTCATGAGCACACCGCAGTCACGCATCAGCACAGCCACGGCCTCTGCCTCGGTATCGTTGAAAACAGGCACACCGCGTTCATTGTAATACTGCAGGGGCATATTGTCCCAGTCATAGGCGTGTCCCAGTTCGATTCCGTCAACCCACTGGCCGAAAGAAGCCGTACGGTAGCCGGGCAAAGTGCCTGTTCCCCTCTCAGGCCACTCATGATAACGCATGACAATAGCCAGGGAGGTAGCAACACAGCCTGTGACACTGAGCATTCCGTATATTTCTGGACAGAGCCTGTTGTAGGGATCGTCCTGATTCCACTCAGCAGTCTCCAGTTCCTTCACTGGGGTGCCGGGACCGGCGGACTTCCAGGCCTCACGGGCAACCGCAGCAGGTTCCGTTCCGCTCTTCCTGACAGCAATAATTCCCTTTGCAGTTCCCTCCAGCCATGCACTGAGGTTGGGGGGGAGAGTACGTCCTTCAGGGAAATTGTTCTCGAACGAATAGCCCAGCACAGGCTTCACTGCATCATCTGCTGAGATGATGATGAAACCGGGGCCGGATGTATTGTTGAACACATAGAAAGCAGGTTCCTCCGACGAAAGGGCATCGGAGACAGCACTGCTGCTCATAACCATCTTAAATGAAGGCACTGATGCCGGACTGATGCCGGCAGACTGAGCTGAGCGGAAGAATGTCAGGGCCATCTCCTCCGCCCGTTCACGGGTCACTTTTTCAGCCTGTGCCACCCATGTCAGGGAGAGCAGCAAGGCGAGGATAACAAATAATTTTTTCATAAAGAACTGTTTTGGAATTTATTGGTTGCCCTGCGAAGATACAAAATTTTCCTGCTGTACAAAATCTTTCCACTCTCCGGACGATTTTTTTCATGGAAACATGCAGTGCTCGTCAGCGCTCGAGACGGGTATATACGCTCAGAGGAAGGATTCGTCCGAAGTCATCACGGAGGACCAGTTCCCCTGAGGTGCGGCGGCCGGCAGGACCGAAGGCGCAGGCCACGAGAGTATCCGCGAGCATGGCCGAATAGCCGTTGGAATAGAGATTCAGCACCAGAAAGCTGTTCATCGGAGCGAGAATCTGAGCGCAGCCCTTGAGAATGTCGTTCAGGCACTCGTCCAATTTCCAGCGCTCTCCGTCCGGGCCGCGGCCGTAGGCTGGAGGGTCGAGGATGATGCCGTCGAAACAGGCTCCGCGGCGGACCTGACGGATGACGTACTTGAGGGCGTCGTCGATGGTCCAGCGGATGCCGTCGAGGGAGGATATCTCCATATTGTGGCGGGCCCAGGTGACCACCTGGCGGACTGAGTCGAGGTGGGTGACGTCGGCGCCGGCGGCCTTTGCGGCCAGAGATGCTGCACCGGTGTAGGCGAAGAGGTTGAGCACCCGCGGCGGCTGGGCGACACCCCTTTTTATATTGTTGGCACGCAGACGGGCCACCTGCCGATAGATGAAATCCCAGTTCGGGGCCTGCTCCGGGAAGACGCCCACGTGCTTGAAGGCCGTGAGGCCCAGGCGCAGGTGCAGGTCCGCACCGCCGCACTCCGCGAGGATTTTTGCCGCTGCTGCTTCTTCGGCGGTTCCGGTTCCGTCATTCCCGCTGACTGCCGTCCCGGCCGCATTGCCTCCTTTCACCGCAGGCAGCCTGTAGGTGATGTTCCACTGCTCCTGCATCCGCCCGAGCATGGTCCACACCCCGCTGTCCTCCTTCCCCGCCTTGGAGAAGCCGGCCCCGGGAGTAAACGCCGTCTGCGCCCTTCTCTTCCATTCCCCTTCGGACAGCGCCTTGTCCCACAGCGCCTTCGGCTCAGGCCTTATCATCGTATAACGTCCGAAACGCTCCAGCTTCTCGAATCCGCCGGAGTCTATCAGCTGGTAATCGCCCCAGCTCTCAGATGGTCTTTCTATATTCATGCGCCAAAGATACGCAAATTTTTCACTGACTGATTTTACTTCCGCCCTTCCCGCAGGTCTATATAGCAGAACGTTTTCCGGAAAGCACACAGAACATGCAGGACCTTTAAATTATTTTGACACATGACTACGTTTGTAAAATCCACGATAACTGCCGCTGTTGCAGCCCTTTTGCTGACATGCGGAAACTTCGGTGCGGATGCCCGCCGGACACACCGCCACATTCATCCCGTCCCCTGTCGGACAGTCATAATCTCTGCCGTACCTCCTGTGACAGTGCGGGTTCACAACCATTTCAACAGAGAGGAGCGGCTGAAGATGGCCCTGGTGTACCTGCGGGGACATGACTACCTGACTGTCGGCCGTTACGCCCGGATGACCGGACTTGAGCGGAAGATCGCTAAGGCCGAGCTCGAAGCATTCGCACACGAGAGGCACAATCCCCTGTGCACTGTACAGAAAAACAGCAGACGGGTGTACGTACTGAGGACAAGGTAAATGATGGACCGGCTGCAGGAAAAGCACATAGTCACGACGATAAAGACCGACCCGGGGCGCGGATTCAGAATGCTCATGGGTCGGTACGGAGAGCCAGTCTACTGGCATATCCGCCGCCTGGTGGTCTCGCACGACGACGCGGAGGACGCAGAACAGGAGACATTCATCCGGGTATTCCGGTCCATCGGCCAGTTCAGGAAAGGCAGCTCGCTCAAAACCTGGATCTACAGAATCGCCACGAACGAAGCGCTGCGGATACTGGAACGCCGCCGTCAGGAACTGGTACCGCTGGACACCCTAGGCTCCGGAGTCAGTTCCCTGCAGGCGGACAAATACGTGGACTACAGCGACCTGGAAGCCGTCAAGCTCCAGAAGGCGATACACACCCCCCCGCCGGCCAGCAGCTAGTCTTCAACCTACGCTACTATGACGAACTGAGCTACCATGATATAGCGGAGATTGCAGGAATGAGCGCAGCCAGCGCTAAGACCAGCTATCACATCGCAAAGGGAAAGATTATTAAATACATGAACTCAATAGACTGACAGAAGCATCATGAAAGACAATGGTTACAATCTCAGTCAAATAGGTAAGCGGATGCCATACAGGACTCCGGAGGGTTTCTTCGGAAATCTTGAAGAAAAGGTATGGGAAAAGGTAAGGGCAGATGCCGCTGTAGAAGAGGCCACTTCGGGGAATATCCGCAGAAGACATCCATTCAAGCTGCCCCTCGTGATAAGCTCGGCTGCGGCAGCGGCGATAGCCATTTTCCTGGCATTCAGCCTGTGGCTCAACAACACGCAGCCGGTGGAGATGAGCGATATCGAATCCGCCTTCAACAATCTCAGCGAAGAGGACCGGACCTACATGCTGGAAATCTACAGTTCGGACATATTCATGAATTAACTTTTTAAATTTTAAGATTATGAGAAAAATACTGATTGACCTGCTGCTGATTGCCGCCGCCATGACCCTCGTCTGCACCACTGCGGATGCCCGTCGTCACGGAGCCCAGGACCGCAGTCAGCGCATATCCCGAGAGGAGCTGATCCTAGTACAGGTAGCCCATATCGCCGACAGACTAGACTTAGACAAAAAGACGACTGAGCGTTTCACCGAGACATACTGCAGCTTCCAGCAGGAGATCTGGAATCTCGGCCCCCGTCCCGGCAGACTCAGTCCCGATGCCGGAGAGGAAGAGACAGGCGAGTACCTCCGCAGCCGCTTCGCCCAGAGCCGCCGTATCCTGGACCTGCGCGAGAAATACTACCACCTGTACAGCGAATTCCTTACCCAGAAGCAGATACAGCAAATCTACCGGATAGAGCGGGAGATGATGGACCGCCTCTCAGGACGCGGAAAAGACAACGCTGCCCATGGCCCGGGACAGAAACCTGCTTACGCGCCTGGCAAGAGACATTAAAGAACATCTCCTACTCCGGAACCTCCATCAGCCTCTGCTCAGATAAAACGGCAGCGTTAATCATGCATGCAGCCCTACGCCTGCCTTCCCCTTTTCTACCAGAGGCTGATTTTGTTTTATTTTCGTTTTCCCCATTTCACAGTCTGTAATTGAATTACAGCCATAATTCTCTGGTTATAAGAAAGTTTTGCCAATTTTCACACTACAGGCTCAATGCTGTTTCCGACCGGCAGAATGTTGCAACCCCGCTCAGAGCATACTGTAGACCGGATGAAAAGGCAAAGGCTCTCAGACACTGCCTTCAGTCTGTAGATTAATAAGACTCGTAATTATCTGTTATTTAGTCGAATATCTAAAACGATAAATTACAGACTGCAGGCGGCGGAAGTAGTTAGTAATGAATTAAATGATTATCCGCAAAGATACCACGATACCCCACTTCACTTCAAACACATACACACACGCACACATAGACCTCACGTTACTTTTTAGTTGAATTGCATGCGCCTGAATATGAACATCTTATCTATCTAACGACATTTTAAATGGGGCGGATTACGCTCAGAATGGGCATTTTTGCCGTCACTTAACTTTTTACGCAAAACGCAATACTCAGTCAATCAGGTAATTGTACTACAACTAAAAAGCAACGTGACTAGGGAGGATTGGACCGGAAGAATGGTGCCTGAGCAGCAGCCACAAGTATTCGGCTGCTCAAAACATCCATCCTGCCCGGGCTTGCCTTAAGCGGATGAGGTCAGCCACAAGCGGTAATCGGGGACTGGGGATATTTTTGCGGATAATTATTTCATTTAACATTTGTTTGTCAGCATTTTTTTGCGTATATTTGTATTGCAACATACGTATATTCATGTTAACCAAACTTTTAACATATAAAACTTTCATCATTTTACCATTTCTGCTTATAGGTGGATTCATTTGTCAGTCCTGCATAGAATCCGACACGGAAATCCTCGAAAAAGTTAATTTGTATTTGAAAAACGAGTTTGACCATAAACTCGACTCTGTTCACTTTCTTACTATAATACCCGAGCAAGGATGCGGCACCTGCATAACTGCTGCTGAAAACTTTTACAACGAATTCTCGGACAGACACGATATGATGTTTGTTTTCTGCAACAAATAAAAATTTTAGAAGCTGTTTAAATTTTATTCAAAAATAATTTAATGGCAGCGATATGCAGCATGGCTTCGTGTGTCAGCCCTATATTCGTAGTCAATGGTCAGTCTCCTGAAGTTTTCAAGCCATGAGAAAGTGCGCTCGACAATC
>CALUSM010000020.1 GCA_944323445.1 uncultured Bacteroidales bacterium | reverse complement strand
TTCCATCCGAGGGCGACGGAGGGGAAGAAGCCCCACTTGTTGTTGGTGAAGCGGGAGGTACCGTCCCAGCGGACTGTGGCTGTCACCATGTAGCGGTTGTCGTAGTTGTAGTTGGCGCGGCCGAAGAAGGAGACGAGGAAGTACTCGCTCTTGTTGTGGAACTCTGAGAGAGTGGCCTGGCTGCCTGCTACAGGATCCGGCTGGGTAAGAGACTGGCTGTTGCTCTCAGTGTAGAAATGCTGCCAGGAATAACCGGCCATCACTCCGAAGCTGTGCTTGTTTATCTCCTTGGAGTAGTCCGCGTAAGCCTCGAGGGTCATGTCGCGCTTGGTCTGGTCGTAGGGGTTGTAGAGACCGCGGCCGGCCTGGGTCTGGTTGTGATAGGACTGCTCGGCGCCGTAGGGCACGGTCACAGTACCGTTGGAGTGGGAGTAGTCCATACCGAGGTTGAGGTTCAGCCTCAGGTCCTCGAAACCGTGGATCTTATAGTCGAACTGGGCGTTGCCGATGAAACGGGAAGCCTTGGACACGTCATTGCGCTGCATGAGAGCGGCCAGAGGGTTGATGGTGGCCTGGGTGTTCGGCTCGAAGGTGCCGTCAGGCATCACATTGCCCCACATCCAGTATCCGTCCAGACCGTGATCCTCGCTGTATACAGGCTGGGTAGGGTCGTACTCGATGGCTGCGGAGATGGCTCCGGTGTTGGCGAAACGGTTGTTCTGGAACATTCCCTTTCCGTTGAGGGAGATGGTCAGATGGTCGTCGAAGAAAGTAGGATTGAGGTTCAGGGATACCGTTCCTCTCTCCATGCTGCCGGTCTTCAGGGTACCTTTCTCATTGAGGTATCCTCCGGACACGCGGTAGGGCATGTAGCCGGCCTCGCCGAACTTGAAGTTGCCGGAGAGGCTGACATTGGCCTCATGGCTCATGCCGAGCTGATAGATGGCTCTCTGCCAGTCGGTGTTGGCGTCACCGAGCGCGAGGTATCCCTCAGATGTCTCGCTGCCGGTATAGGCCAGCATCGCAGCCCTCAGCTCGTCACCTGTCATCACATCCAGATATTTGGCGTTCTGGGAGATGGAGAGAGTATAGTCGGCACTTACGTGAGGTATGGCCGAGTCGTACTTGCTGCCCTTCTTGGTGGTGATGATGATCACACCGTTGGATGCACGCGAACCGTAGATGGCGGTCGCAGAGGCGTCCTTGAGGACAGTGAAAGTCTCGATATCGCTCGGGTTGATGGAGGAGAGCTGGTCAGCGACTCCGCTGATCCCCTCGTTGGTGATAGGCAGACCGTCGATCACGATCAGAGGGGAGTTCTCGGCGTTCAGGGACGAACCGCCGCGGATACGGATGGTGGATCCGGAACCGGGGGCACCGTCACCTTCGGTGATAACGACACCGGCAGACTTACCTTTCAGCATCTCGGCGGGCGAAGTCACGGCACCCTTGTTGAGCTGGTCGGCGCGGACAGTCGCCACCGATCCGGTCAGGTCTTCCTTCTTGACCGTACCGTAACCGATGACCACTACCTCTTCGAGCATCTCCGTGTCATCCTCGAGGGTGATGATGGGAGGCACCTGGTCGGCCTGGAATACGAGTGTCTTGTAACCGATGAGCGAGATTTCGATCATCGAGGAAGCAGAGGAAACGGTAAGAGTAAAGTTACCGTCCATGTCTGATTCCGTACCATTGAGAGTCCCCTGTTCGAGGACCGCAGCTCCGATTACCGGTCCTACCGCATCGACGATCTGGCCTTTCACAGTGTACTGTGCCCAGGCGCTCGTCAGCGAGAGGAGTGTAATCGAGATCAACGCTGTCATCAATCTTTTCATACGTTAAATATTAATTGATTGTACTTAAAAATAGTTAGTTGTTATTTCTTACGGAAAAGCCGCAGCTGCACCGGGTCGTCCTTGTCCTCCACGAAGATGACGGAGACCGCCGCTATCAGGAGGCACAGGCCCGAGAACACCATGGCGTAGATAGTGTGACCGCCGTACACATGGTTAACCATGAAGCCTCCCAGGAGGCCGTTGCATACCTGCGGTATAGTGATGAAGAAGTTGAAGATACCCATGAAGACTCCCATCTTGGCGGGAGGCAGCGAGCCGGCGAGGATAGAGTAAGGCATGGCCAGGATGCTGCCCCAGGCGATGCCGACTCCTATCATGGATATGATCAGCAGGTTCGGGTTCTTGAAGATGAAGAAGGAGGCGAAACCGAGGGCACCCATCAGCAGGGAGACGGAATGGGTGGCCTTGCGGCCTATCCTGGAGGCTATCCAGGGCAGGAGGAAGGCGTAGACTGCGGCCACACCATTATATATACCCTGCAGGACGCCGACCCAGTCACCGGCATTGCCGAACTCGACCGAAGTGCGGTCCACGGTGTTGTAGCAGTGCTCGGCTACGGCGGGGGTCATGTACACCCACATCGAGAAGAGGGCGAACCAGGAGAAGAACTGAACTACGCCAAGCTGTACCATAGTCCTGGGCATACGGCCGAAGTCCTTGAATATCTCCAGGAAACCTCCGTCTTTCTGCTTTTTCTCTCCCGGCTCAGGAGGATATTCGGAAGTGCTGATGACCGTCCACAGCACGCAGAGCAGCAGGACAGCGGCACCGATATAGAAGGCCGTGCGCACGTTAGGCGCCACTCCTCCGACTTCGGCGGGGGTGTTGGACATTCCGAACCAGTTGGTCAGTACATAAGGAAGGACAGCGCCGACGACAGCGCCGACACCGATGAGGGATGTCTGCATCGAGAAACCGAGTGTCCGCTGTTCAGAGGGCAGCTTGTCGGCTACAAGAGCCCGGAAAGGCTCCATGGCTACATTGATGGAGGCATCCATAATCATGAGGATACCGGCTCCTATCAGCAGAGGGGAGAGGAAGCCGGCGAGGGAGGGAGAGTTGGGCATCAGGAACAGCATCAGGGAGGCCAGGATGGCTCCGGTCAGGAAGTAGGGACGTCTCCTGCCGAGCCGGCACCAGGTGCGGTCGCTGTAATGCCCTATGATGGGCTGGACGATCATACCCGTGAGGGGCGCGGCCAGCCAGAAATACGACAGATGGGCCACATCAGCTCCGAATGACTGCAGGATCCGGCTGACATTGGCATTCTGCAATGCCAGGCCGAACTGAATCCCGAGAAACCCGAAACTCATGTTGAAAATCTGTATGAATGTCATTCTCTTCTTTTCCATAGAGAGTCTGTATGCGGTTTAATAAGCAGGGTCAAAATTAGACTTTCCACACCTTTTAAACATTATAGTTTCCGACGGACCGTGGGAAATCCACGACGAATTGTAACATTTTTTTAACAAATTGGAAATATCCGTCATCTTTCTTAACTTTGCATCCGCTATGAAAGTCCTGATAATAGAAGACGAGATACCCGCCCAGCAGATACTTATCAGACTCCTGGGACGATACTTCCCCGACTTCACCATCATGGGGATACTTGACTCCGTGGACACGGCTGTCAACTTTCTCAAGCATCAGACTCCGGACCTTATATTCATGGACGTGGAACTCTCTGACGGCAGCAGTTTCGAGATATTCCGGCAGGTGGACATCACCTGTCCGGTCATAATCACCACAGCCTACCCGGACTACGCTCTGGACGCATTCCGGAACAAGTGCATCGACTACCTTATGAAGCCGATAGAGGACGGTGCCTTCAGGGAATCGGTAGACCGGTGCATGCAGTTATGCGGGGTAACTGCCGCGCCGAAAACCGCGCCCGATGTAACCGCCTACGCGAAGCCCGTCCATAAGCACCACTTTACCATCAAGTTAGGAAGCCAGATACTGGTTATTGACGTAAACGACATAGCCTATTTCTACTCCAACGAGAAGTCCACCTGGCTGGTCACCCGCGACGGCAAGCAGTACATGACCGACGATTCGCTGACTGCCATAGAGAACGAGGTGGACCCGGCCAGATTCTACAAGATATCCAGAAAATGCCTGGTGGGGCTCTCCTCCATCTACACTATCTCGAAATATTTCAATTCCAGGCTGAAGGTCACCCTCTCCCCGAAGAACATCGAGCCGGTGATCGTCCCCCGCGACCGCGTCCAGTCCTTCATGGAATGGCTCGAGGGCGCGTAGGCCGGGCTACTGGATAAGAGGAATGCGCACGATGAATTCCGAGTCCGTCTTTTCGGTCACCACCCTGCGGTTGAAGAGTATCTCGTACTGACGGCTGATGTTCTGCAGGCCGGTGCCGGTGGAGACGCCCGGCTCAGTTTTCTTGGGATTGAGGTTGTTGCGGACAACGATATGACGCATTCCTATCCCTATGGAGATGTGCAGGGCACTTGAAGAGTTGACCACGTTGTGCTTGACGGCATTTTCCACCATCACCTGCAGGGTGCAGGGAATGATCCTGGCGCCGTGATACTTGTCCGGAATGTCTATCTCAGTGACGAAACTCTCCCCGAACCTCTCCCGCAGCAGGTCGCAGTACTTGCTCACGAACTCCAGCTCCTCCTCCAGCATCACCAGAGTATGCTTCTCCAACTTCAGGAAATAGCGGTACACTCCCGCCAGTTTCCCCGCATAATCACTGGCCCTGTCGGCGTCCTCATGTATCAGGTACTGCAGGACTGTCAGGCAGTTGAAGAGAAAATGAGGGTTGGTCTCGCTCTTGAGCAGCTGGTACTGGTAGTTGGCCTTGGCCCGCTGCTCGGCCTCCGCGGCGACAGCCTTCCGGTTCGTCCAGCGGTAATAGAAAATAAGGTCGGTGATGAGTATCGCGACGGCGTTGAACACCAGGTTGCTCACGTATGTGAAAAGAAAGAGCCGGCTGAAGAACTTACTTCCGTCCACTACCTGCGGGTACTGCCATATCCGGATCAGCAGGGAGGTCAGGAAGGCCATCATGGCGATGGCGCCCACCTCTACCAGCGACCGGACTATGGTCCTGCCGCTTCCGTACGGGAAGAGGCGCACCAGCAGCACGACGATGAGGATGTCTCCCAGGATGGCCCCGAAGGTCAGGGAATAGTTGGACAGCGTCTGAAAGAGGAAATCTCCGAAATACAGGCCGAAACTCTCGTAGAACAGAGGCATGGCCCTCTCGATCAGTATCCTTGCGAACAGGACAATGATGATGATGACCATCAGGTCGACGGTCGAGACCTGGCTGCGCCCTCCCCTATTGCTGCTTTCCTCCGACATGCCAGTCCCTGCGTACTAAGAGGACGATCACCAGCCCCAGAAGTCCGGTGGTGACCATCGTGACTATGACATTGATCCACACGCCCCAGGAAGGCACCCACTTTTCCAACAGCCCGGCTCCCTCGGTCCCGATGTAGAAACCGGCAAAGCACGAGAGGAAGGCCAGTCCCAGGAAGACATCGAAAGAGGCCCTGTAGAACTTGATAAGAGTGAAGACCATGCCTATGGTCAGGCAGGTGAGGAAGATGCCGTCACCTATCTTGGTGTCGTGAAGTGCCAGACAAATGACCGCGTGGGCGAGAACGAAAATCAGAACTATGATATTGGCCCTGAGCACGTCGCTCCTTGCATCGCCCGTTCTTGAGAAAAACCGCTTCATAGTCACATGATATTTCTGTAAAATTAACGATTTTTCCATACATTTGCAAAAATTCTGAACGATGATTATTCATTTTTCCATCAACTTCCGCACCGCCTGGGGGCAGAACCTCTACATTTCGGGGTCCGTGCCCGAGCTCGGAGGCGGTGACCCGGCCAAGGCCGTACCCATGAACTACACCCCAGGAGATTTCTGGAAAACCGACATCAAGATAACGGACCTCGAGGAAAGGGTCCTGTCTTACAAATACTTCGTCAAGTCAGAGAACGGCTCCACCTTCTACGAGGCAGGCTCTGAAAGGGTCCTGGGCCTGAACAGCGCGTCCCGGGAGCTCTTCCTCAACGATGAGTGGCAGGGCAATTCGGCGGAGGCCCCCTTCCTCACTGCCCCCTTCTCCGAGATATTCTTCTCCCATGCTCAGCGCAAATCCACCCAGACCCACCTCCACTCCCGCGAGGTCATCATCAGGGTAACGGCTCCGGCAGTAGAGCAGGACTGTGTCCTGGCCATCTGCGGAGACTCCCCCGTGCTGGGAGGATGGGATCCCGCCAGGGCAATGGAGATGACCCCCGTGCACGGCTCCCGCTGGACAGTCCACCTGCCCGCGGAGAAACTGAGCCGGAGACTGGAATTCAAGTTCATCAAGCGCAATACCTCTGACGGCAGCATCATCTGGGAGGACAGGAACAACCGTATCCTGGAGCTGCCCGGCGACATCACCCCCCATCAGACCTGGTCCGTGGAATACTCCCAGGCGTCCTTCCATCTGGGCAGGCCCCGCTTCTCCGGCACCGCCGTACCTGTGTTCGCCCTCAGGACGCAGAACAGCTGCGGCATCGGTGACTTCACCGACCTCAAGGTCCTGGGAGACTGGATTCGCTCTATAGGGCAGAATGTGATACAGATCCTGCCGGTCAACGACACCACCTCCACCGGCACCTGGACCGACTCCTACCCCTACGGAGGCATCACCGTCATGGCCCTGCATCCGATATTCATCAACATCACGGCCATAGGTCCTCTGAAGAACCCCGGGCAGCGCTCCGCCTACAGCCGCGAGCGGAAGGCCCTGGACGCCCTGCCGGCCATCGACTATGAGAAGGTGCTGGCCATGAAGAACAAATACCTCAGAATACAGTTCGGAACCTATAAGGAGGATACCTTCGCCGAACCGAAGTTCCTCTCATTCTACCGCAGCAACAGGTCCTGGCTCCTGCCCTACTGCGCCTTCTGCGCCCTGAGGGACAGCCACGGCACCGCCGATTTCTCCCGCTGGGGAGAAGACTCCCGCTGCACCACGGAGCTGCTCGCACGCGTCAATTCGGAGGACAGTCCCCTCTATCCCGAGATATCCTTCCACATCTTCACCCAGTACCACCTGCACAGGCAGCTGCTGGACGCGGTGCAGTATCTCCATTCGCTGGGCATTGCCCTGAAGGGAGACATCCCCATAGGCATCACCCGCAACAGCGCGGACGCCTGGGCCTCCCCGGAGCTCTTCCACATGGACTCCCAGGCCGGAGCCCCGCCAGACGACTTCGCGGCCGACGGCCAGAACTGGGGATTCCCCACCTATGACTGGGACAGGATGGCCGCCGACGGCTACCGCTGGTGGAAGGAGCGCTTCCGCCACATGTCCGAGTATTTCGACGCCTACAGGATAGACCACGTGCTTGGATTCTTCCGGATATGGGAAATACCGCAGGAGCAGACCAAGGGGCTGATGGGGCATTTTTCCCCTGCCCTGCCGATGAGCTACGAGGAAATCTGCAGATGGGGTTTCCAGTTTGACTTCGCACGCCACGCCACTCCCTACATCCGCTACTGGCAACTGAAGGAGATGTTCGGGGACAGAACGGAGGAGGTGATGGCCGGATACCTGGACAGCAACCAGTACGATGTGTTTACGCTCAAGAAAGAATTCGACACCCAGCAAAAGATAGAACAGCACTTCGGACCGGAGCAGGATGATGTCAAGGACGGACTGCAGGCCCTTGTCGCAGAAGTGCTCTTCCTGGAGGATCCCCGCAGACCCGGACTCTTCCACCCCAGGATATCCTCTCAGTACACCTATTCATACAGAGACTTGCCGGAAGACCAGAAAGAGGCCTACAACCGTCTCTACGACCACTTCTTCTACAAGAGGCACAACGATTTCTGGCGGGAATCCGCCCTGCGCAAGCTGCCGGAGCTGACAGCCGCCACCAACATGCTCACCTGCGCCGAGGACCTGGGCATGATTCCTGACTGCGTACCCGGTGTCATCAGTGACCTGAAGATACTGTCGCTTGAGATATTCCGCATGTCCAAGAATCCCAGGGAGCCTTTCGGAGATCCTGCCCGGTATCCCTACATGAGCGTCTGCACCACCGGCACCCACGACACCAGCACTCTCAGACAGTGGTGGGAGGAGGACAGGAGCGCGTCCGCCGCATTCTGGCATACGATGCTCCATGAAGAAGGAGAGCCTCCTTACTTCTGCGAGCCATGGCTCTGCGAGAAAATCATACGCATGCACACCGGCTCCACGTCCATGCTGACCGTCCTTCCCCTGCAGGACTGGCTGTCAGTTGACGGAAGCACGAGGGCGCAGGATCCGGCCTCGGAACGCATCAACGTTCCGTCTATCCCCAGGTACTACTGGAGATACCGCATGCACCTGACACTGGAAAGCCTGATGGACAACCAGGAGCTCACGTCCCGGCTCCGCGACTTGTCCAGAAGATGAGCGCTGCGGACAGCGGAACGGGCGGGAAAGGACGGCGGCGGGGTCCGGCCCTGCACTGGCAGATACTCACGGGCATAGCGCTGGGAGCCGTGTACGGCATATTCCTGCCGCATTGGACACAGTACATAGAATGGATCGGGGACCTGTTCCTCAACGCCCTGAACATGATAGTCATCCCGCTGATAGCCTCCTCGATATTCATCGGAGTGGCCGGCATGGCGGGAGGCAACCTGGGGCGGGTCCTTGGCAAGACACTCACCTACTATCTGCTGACCACCCTGACGGCCGTTGTCATCGGACTGGGTCTTGTCAGCATCATCAAGCCGGGTACGGGCCGAGACGTGGTGCTCTCCGGCAACGCCGGGGACATTGCCGCCCAGGACGTGCACATGATTGACCAGCTTACAGGCATAGTGCCCTCCAATATCTTCGCCGCCATGGCCGACGGAAATATCCTGCCCATCATCTTCTTCATGGTGCTCCTGGGCATCTTCTCCACCAAGCTCGAGAAGAAGCACTACACAGTCCTGTTGGATTTCTTCACGGCCGTGTACGAGCTTATAATGAAGGTCACTATGGCCATCATCAAGCTCACCCCCATAGGCATATTCTCCGTAATGGCCTGCATGATAGGCGCTCAGGCCGGAGACCCCGACGCCCTGACCGGGATAGTCAAGGGGCTCGGCCTCTTCGTCATCACCGTATGGGCCGGCTGCCTGATTCACGGAGGTCTGATACTGCCCGGTACGGTCCGGGTCCTGGCCCGCATCAATCCCTACAGGCACATGCGCCGGGTATCCACCCCCCTGCTGACGGCCTTCACCACCTGCTCCTCCAACGCCACACTGCCCCTGTCCATACGATACACCCAGGGCTGCGGCGTATCCGAGAAGCTGGCCGGCCTTACCCTCTCGCTGGGCAGTACCGTCAACATGAACGGAACGGCCCTCTTCGAGTGCGTCTCTGCCTTGTTCATAGCACAGCTTTACGGCATAGACCTTACTGTCAGCCAGCAGATTACAGTAGTCCTCACATCCCTTCTGGCAGCTGTAGGCTCAGCCGGCATACCTATGGCCGGAATCGTCATGATGACAGTAGTGTTCAACGCCGTCGGGCTGCCTCTGGAGGGTGTTGGTATAATTCTTGCGGTACAGCAGGTCTGTGAGATGCCGCGCACCTGTCTCAATGTCTACGGCGACCTCTGCGGAGCAGTCATCATAGCCAGGTCGGAAGGCGAGAAACTCACAGTTTGAAGACATGCACACATTCAGAAACATACTTTCATTCCTGCTCCCTGTGCTGACGGCGCTGCCGCTGCTGACAGGCTGTCAGAGCAGTCCGGCCGCTGCCATTGAGGGCGAATACACCCTCAGCGCACAGAGCGTACAGATCAACGGAGTCATTGTCAACATTGTAGACTGGCCCGGCAGTTCCGTGACGCTCAGTGCGATGGATGACGAGAACGTAACAGTGGAGACAGACAGTCTCCTTCTCGGATTCGACAGGCTCACAGTCACTGCCTCGACTTTTAGGGAAAGCAGGGGGAAATACACTTTCACGACCTCCGGTCCATACTCTGCCAATGACCGGGAAATCTCTCTCTCCGGTTCTGTCAGGGACGGAAACATGTCTCTCAGCATAACCGACATGTATCAGTCCCCGGTCACCGGCAGGTGGGAACCGGCCTATGGAGAAGACGGGTTGGCCCTTGTCAGCGTGGATTTCTCCAACCCTCTCATTCAGGACATTCCGCTTGGAGATGGAGAGACTCTTCCCCTGGATTCAGCCCTGACCATGCTCAACGTCCTCATCCGCAGCAGCATCACCCCGATGCTGGAGGATCTGGACGGCATAGATATGGGCCGCACGGGCTACATCGGCATATCCTGGAAAGGGGAGATCTCTCCCGGACTGGAGCCTGTCCTGCACGACGTGATCCAGTACTGGCCGGAGCCGGACGCCTCCCGTGTACACATCTACCTGAGACGCACCATAACAGAAGGCATCGGCCTGCCCGTATCCCCCCTGGACTTCGCCCTGGCATACTCGGTCTCCGGGGAGTTACTGACACTGCGCGCCGACCAGGACGCATCCGCGCCGCTGACGGAGCTTCTGGTCTCCGCTGTCCAGGACCTGACATACCGGGACTATGTGGAGGCCGGCAGTCCGCTGGGCGGGATGACAGAGGAGGAATTCGACCGGTTCCGTACCACCGCATCCATGCTTGCAGCCGTCCTGGGCATGCCGGAAACGGAATACAGCATAGAAATAATACTGAAAACGAAATAAAAAATCCAATCAAAAGAAAAGACATGAGAAAGTACATCATCGCAGCAGCTGCATCACTGCTGCTTCTGTCCTGCAACGAAAGCACGGATTACAGTGTCTACGAAGGCAGCTACAAAGTAGACAACAGCACTGTCATCACCGTCAACGGCCAGACAGTAGCCATAGAGGATTATGAAAACGCCAGCATCACCCTGACACTTACTGAGGGAGACGGCTGTGAGATTACCCTCGTCAACTTCATCAACGGACAGGATGAGGTAACTGTTCCTGGAACGGTCTCCGAAACCGGGACAAAGACAGCGGCAGGAGCAGGATTCTCCGGACAGGCAAGCTCGGAGGACCGCACCATAAGCATAGAGGGCGTCACTGCCGACGGTACGATCGCATCCATAACGATATCCGAAGAGATTACGGTCGAGGGCCTGGCAGGCAGATGGACTCTCAGCAGCGCGGAACTGGCATTCTACCATCCTGACCTTGAGGTCATAGACCTCAGCAGCATCATTCCTGGCACCGTGATTCCAATGGAGACCATCGTAATGATGCTCAACACCATGGTCAATCAGGCCATTGCGGACGATGAGTCGCTGAGCCAGAGTTACCTGGAACTGACCCGGGACGGATACATCCAGAGCGGGGACGCCATGGGCTCCTATGACACCGGACACATGCTGGCATACTATGCGATACCCGGGGACAATATCTTCGGCATCTACCTGCGTGAGTCAATTGCCGCCGAACTGCTGAACGCCATACGGGAGAATCCCGAGGTGATGGACATCCTGGATCTTTTCGGATTCACATCTCTGCTTGAGAACCCCCAGAGCATGGATATCCGGCTCTCCTACGCCCTCACAGGAGGCAACCTCAGCCTGACAGCCGACCAGACCATCACGGAGCCTTACCTGGACATGCTTTCGGAGCCTGTCAAGATCATCAAGAGCCTGATAGCGGACCTGGAGTATGAGGACGTTTCCGAATTCCTGGTCATGAATGGCCTCGACAGCATCATCACCGCTGACAATCTGCCCGCTGCCAAAGACCTCATCATAAGCGTCATAGACGCCCTCACCGACGGCCGTGCACAGTACTCCGCGACTATAGGATTCATACCATACGCCGGATAGGCGGCCGACAGCCATGACTTCCAGAGCGAAGACAGCCTGGTACTGCACCGCCTGCGGCAACGAGGCATCCAAATGGATGGGCCGGTGTCCCGTATGCGGAGAGTGGAACACCTTTAAAGAAGCTCCCGCCACGGACGGGAAGGGCTCAGGAAAGAGACCTTCCCGCACCCTGGTGGGACTTGCCGAATCCAATCCCGTACCCCTGAAAGACATCTCGGTGGAGCGGGACAGCCGGATCCTGATAGGCAACAAGGAGGTGGAGAGAATCCTTGGGGGCGGCATCGTCCCCGGCTCGATGATCCTCCTGGGAGGAGAGCCTGGAATAGGAAAGTCCACCCTTGCCCTGCAGATTCCCCTCCGCAGCAAGGGCCTGCGCACCCTGTATGTCTCCGGAGAAGAGTCTCCCAGACAGATCAAGCTCAGATCCATGAGGCTCCTGCGTCCCGGAAAGGACGATAGCGAGGAAGGCTGTACCATATTGGGAGAGACAGTCGTGGAGAATATCATCCGCTGCGCGAGGGAGCTGCATCCCGACCTGCTGGTGGTAGACTCGATACAGACTGTATACTCCGAGAGCATAGATTCCGCCGCCTCGTCGGTCACCCAGGTCCGGGAATGCGCGGCGGCTCTGCTTCGCTTTGCGAAGGAAAGCGGCATTCCGGTCATCCTCATAGGCCACATCACCAAGGACGGCGCTATAGCAGGCCCCAAGGTCCTGGAGCACATCGTCGACGTTGTCCTGCAGTTCGAGGGAGACACACGCCACTCGCACCGCATTCTGCGCAGCATCAAGAACCGTTTCGGATCCACGGCCGAAATAGCCATATTCGAGATGACAGGCTCCGGTCTGAGAGAAGTCGAGAACCCGTCGGAAATCCTCACTCCCATGCATCAGGAATCCCTGAGCGGAGTGGCTGTAGGCAGCATGGTGGACGGATCCAGACCGTTTCTCATAGAGATTCAGGCCCTGGTGTCCACAGCCGCATACGGCATGCCCCAGCGCTCGGCCACCGGCTACGACGTGCGCAGGCTCAACATGCTGCTGGCCGTACTGGAGAAACGCGCGGGCTTCAAGCTATCGGCCAAGGACGTATTCCTCAACGTAGCCGGAGGAATGAGGGTCGGTGACACCGCCTGCGACCTGGCCGTGGTAACTTCCATACTCTCGTCCAACTTCGACCTGCCCGTGAGCACTGGCACCTGCTTCGCCGCTGAAGTCGGCCTGAGCGGAGAAATCCGTCCGGTAGGCCGCATCGAGGCCCGCATATCCGAGGCTGCCCGCCTGGGATACCGCTCAATATACATCTCATCCTACAACCTGTCCGGCGACATGCGCCGCAACATCCCCTCCACCGGCATAGAAGTGGTGGAGATACAGGATATCGGAGCACTCTGCCGCCGGTTGTTCAAAGACTGACCGCATCCAATCCTTCCAGCCATGCAAAAACTGTCCGCCATCATCTCATGCACAATTGCAATACTGCTCCACGCACTGTTCCCTCCCGTCCTCAGTGCCGCCGGTGACAGCTGCGCCAGGAACATCCCGGCCGGGATAGCCGCCTACGCCGAACAAGTCAGGACACAGTGGAAAATTCCCGGAATGTCCCTGGCGGTAATCCAAGGAGACACCGTTGTGTTCTCCGGAGGCTTCGGAGTCAGGGAAAAAGGACTCAGTGTAGAGAAGAACGGGCAGCAGGCGGCCGTCACCGACTCTACCCTGTTCCATATAGGCTCAATGACCAAGGCCTTCACCGCCACGGTCATAGCCTCGCTGGTGGACGATGGATTGCTGAACTGGGACGACACGGTCAGGAATATCCTGCCCGACTTCGACTGGGCGGATGACAGCGTGGAGGCCGTGATGCAGGTGCACGACCTGCTCACCCACTCCACAGGGCTGGTAGCCCAGGCCGGCACCTACATCGCCAACCTGGGATATGACCGGGACGACATCTACCGGATGTTCCGCTACATCGAGCCAATCTACCCCTTCCGCGAAAAATTCGCATACAACAACATCACCTTCATCGTCGCCGCCCGCATCATTGAGACTGTGACCGGACGCAGCTGGGAGGACAATATTCGGGAACGGATTTTCATTCCACTGGGAATGAGTTCCTCCGTGGCAGGCAGCGAAGGATATATTGAAGCTGGAAAGAAAGCATCCGTAGCCCACTATTTCGGTTACTCCAGAAGCCGGAGCGGAGGCCGCGGCTCCATCTACGTCACACCGCTCTACGGGGAGGAGAGAGCCCTGCACTGGGTCGACGTCATAGGCCCTGCCGGCAGCATCAGCTCCACTGCCGAGGACATGGCACGGTGGGTGAGATTCCACCTGGACAGAGGCCTGACAACACGTCTGGTCCGTCCTGAGGACTCACACAAAAAGAGTTCTTTCCCCTTGGATTCCACTGCCTTTACGGAATATTTCCCGGACATGGGCACGATGGCCCTGGGAGAGTTCCGCTCCTATCCCTACATGGACACGGTAAGGCTACTGTCACGGGAGCAGATGGACTTCCTGCATACCGGCGCGGTGAGGGTCAGGCAGGACAGCACCATGACCAGGGACTACGGATACTGCTGGTATATCGAGCAGAACGAAAGATACAGGGTCATCTACCACACCGGCACCACATGGGGATTCACGGGTGTCTGCGGATTTGTACCGGAGCTGGACCTGGGATTTGCCCTGCTGTGCAACTCGGAAGTCTCGGAATACGCCCGCCTCGGACTCATGCGGAGGATCATCGACCTCTATCTGCCGGGAGACTCTCTCAGGGACTGGAGTACAGAAGGGCTTGAACAGTGGTTTGCGGACAAGAAGAAACCGGGCCGGCGCGCCGTGCCCTGCACCATAGAGCGCAGCAGCGTGACACCGGACTTCAGCCGGCTGACAGGACATTACTCCAAACCGGCTCCGTTCGGGGACGCCGAGGTGACACTGAAGGACGGCAGACTGTATCTGACGATAGGGCGCTACGGATGGACACACAGACTGGACCACCACAGGGGCAACGAATTCTGGCTCCGCTCAGACGGACACACCTTTCCCGTATTCTTCCACAACTACACAGAAGGAGACACGGAGCCCGTGGATTTCGAGATAGACTTCAACTACAACGAGAACTTCGGCCCCTGGATCAGACTTCCTTGACCGGCACGTCATCAACCCACACCTGACGCTCGATAGCCTGGTCGAGGGATATCATGGTGTCCGTACTGGCAATATAGGGGATATTCTGGATAGTGTGGACCAGAATCCTCATCAGGTGGTCGTGGTCAGTACAGTACATCTTGACCAGCAGGGCATGTTTGCCTGTGACGAAATGACATTCCACCACTTCGGGTATCTTCTTAAGATTCTGTATCACCTCGTTGTACTTGCTGGTCTCCGAGAGGGAGACTCCGACAAAAGCGCACACAAACAGTCCCAAGGCCTGCGGCTTAACGAGAAGACGGGAACCGGTGATGATACCCATGTTCTCCATCTTCTTCACTCTCTGATGAATAGCCGCACCGGACACTCCGCACTCACGGGCTATCTCCAGAAACGGCATTCTGGCATTTTTGACTAAGAAGGACAGTATCCGCTGATCTATCCTGTCAAGCTGATATTTTGTATTCATAATTTCTCATTACTTCCTTGATGCCGACTTCCTGACAGGTTTCTTATTTTCCTCTGAGGAGGCTATTATCTCCCGGCACTGTTCCTCAGTCAGGGAAGCCGGATCCGTCCCGCGGGGAATCCTGTAGTTGGTTCCGGCATGCTTGATATACGGGCCGAAACGGCCGTTCAGCACAGCTATGTCCGCTTCTGGGAATGACTTGATGTCCTTGTTCTTCTGACTCGCCTCGTGGTCCTCGATGAGCTTGACGGCAGCATCCAGGACAATCGTGTACGGATCCTGACCGCGCTTGAGTGACACATACATGGAGCCGTACCTGACATACGGGCCGTACTTGCCCTTGGAGCAGATTACGGGCTGTCCCCTATACTCTCCCAGGGTACGCGGCAGCACGAACAGCCTGAGCGCGTCCTCCAGAGTGACTGACTCTATCAGCTGGCCCTTCTCGAGCCCGGTGATACGCTTGTCAGGGTCGTCATCCTCTCCTATCTGCACCACCGAACCATAACGTCCCATCCGTGCGATGACGGTCTTGCCCGTAGCCGGATCGGTGCCCAGGACCTTGCGGGACTTCATCGGGGCACTCTCCTTCATAGTCTCCTCCACACGAGCATGGAAAGGCTTGTAAAAATCAGCCAGTATCTTGTTCCATACATACTTGCCCGCAGCCACGCGGTCAAAGGCGGTCTCGACTTTCGCCGTAAACCCGTAGTCCATAATGGCCGGGAATGTCTGCTCGAGGAAATCGGTAACCAGCACCCCGATGTCCTCCGGACAGAGACGTCCCTTCTCGGAACCGGAGGTCTCTTTCTTTCCTGTCTCAGTAACCGTGTCACCTCTGAGAGTCAGCACGGTAACTGTCCTTTCCTCCCCTTTCCTGTCCTGACGGACGATATAACCTCTCTGATGCAGGGTGGAGATGGTGGGAGCGTAGGTCGAAGGACGTCCTATGCCCAGCTCTTCCATTTTCTTGACCAGGGATGCCTCCGAATAGCGGGGAGGATGGGAGGTGTATTTCTCTGACGCAGTGATGCTGTCGCGGAGCATCACGTCCCCGGGATGCATGGGAGGCAGTATCTTCTCCTCCTCGCTGCCCTGGGTATCGTCATCGGTGGACTCAATGTAGACTTTCAGAAATCCGTCGAAGAGCACGGTGGATCCGGTCACGTCAAAATGCTCCTGAATCCGGTCTCCGACAACTGTCACATCGGTCTTCTCCAGACGGGCGTCAGCCATCTGCGAGGCCACGGTACGTTTCCAGATGAGATTGTAGAGCTTCTTCTCGGCGGCCGTGCCGGGAATGTCGGTATTGGCGATGTAAGTCGGACGTATGGCCTCGTGGGCCTCCTGAGCGCCTTTGACACCCGTCTTGTACTGGCGGGCCTTGTGGTATTCCGGGCCGAAATTGTCAGTTATCCAGGCCTTCGCCGCACCTATGGCCAGCTTGGAGAGGGTCGTGGAGTCGGTACGCATATAGGTGATGAATCCCGACTCGTACAGATGCTGGGCTATGGACATAGTCTGGCTTACGGAAAATCCGCACTTGCGTGCCGCCTCCTGCTGCAGAGAGGATGTGGTGAACGGAGGCGCGGGACATCTGGGCACTTCCTTCCTGTCCACGGAACCGACGGTGAAGACACAGTCACGGCACCTGTCCAGGAAAGCGGCCGCCTCCTCCCTGGTGTCGAACCTGCGGCTGAGCACGCCGGTGACATGGGTACGGCTTCCTCCGTTCCCGGGTATGAATACTCCTTCCACACGGAAATACGGCCTGGCAGCAAACCCGGCTATCTCCCTCTCGCGCTCCACCACCAGACGGAGGGCCACCGACTGCACGCGGCCGGCCGAGAGAGACGGCTTTATCTTCTTCCAGAGAATAGGCGAGAGTTCAAATCCCACGAGCCGGTCCAGGACCCTGCGGGCCTGCTGGGCCATGACCAGGTTCATATCCACGTCCCTTGGTGTCTGGATGGCATGGAGTATCGCGTCTTTGGTAATCTCGTGGAACACAATACGGCGGGTCTTAACCGGCTCGAGGCCGAGAGTTTCCCTCAGATGCCATGCAATGGCCTCTCCCTCGCGGTCCTCATCGGAAGCCAGCCAGACCACGGCAGCCTCGTCAGAAGCGGCCTTAAGCTCCGCCACTACTTTTTTCTTGTCGGGGGATATCTCGTACTGCGGAATGAAACCGTGCTCAATGTCTATTCCCAGATTCTTCTTGGCAAGATCCCGGATGTGACCGAAGCTTGAGCGCACTGTATAGTCCTTTCCCAATATCTTTTCGATGGTCTTCGCCTTTGCCGGCGACTCTACGATTACTAAGTTCTCTACCATATCTCCGTTAAATGAACGTGCAAAGTAAAGGATAAAGTGAGAGAAAAACCAAAAATTTTCTAACTTCGCACGAATTTATTTGACAAAAAATGAAAGAAAAAACCAAGAGAAGACTGATAATCGCCGTCTGGTGCGTGGTTTTCATTCCCATAGGAGTTCTGCTGCTGTTCATTGCCGGAGTGGGTATCTTCGCGGAGATACCATCGTTCGAGGAGCTGGAGAATCCGAAGACCTACCTGGCCACAGAACTCATTTCCGAAGACGGAAAGCTGCTCGGGACATACCACATCGAGAACCGCACCCACGTAGGATACAATGAGCTCTCTCCCTATATCGTATCGGCAGCCGTCGCCACTGAGGACGTACGGTTCTACAAGCACTGCGGCATAGACTTCCGCAGTCTGGCCAGAGTCGGAGTGAAGACCATCATCCTGGGCAACGCACGCTCCGGTGGCGGAGGCAGCACCATCACACAGCAGCTGGCCAAGACCCTCTTTCCCAGGGAGGAGGCCACGGGCAAATTCCCCGGAGAAGCTGCTTTCAGACTGGTTGTAAGCAAGTTCAAGGAATGGATTACGGCAGTAAAGCTCGAGCGCAACTACACCAAGAACGAGATTATGGCCATGTACATGAACGCCATCTTCTTCGGCAGCAACGCCTACGGCATCAAGGCAGCCGCCAACACCTTTTTTAATAAAGAGCCCATCGGGCTCAACCTTCAGGAAAGCGCGGTCCTGGTGGGCGCCGTCAACAAGCCCACCAGGTTCAACCCAGTGCTCAACTACGACAAATCCATCGCCCGGCGCAACCACGTGATCAGCCAGATGAGCAAGTACGGGTTCATTACCCAGGCCGACGCCGACTCCCTCACTGCTCTCCCAATAGTCCTGGACTACCGGCAGCAGGACCACAACACCAGCCTGGCACCCTATTTCAGGGACATGCTCCGCAAGTACATGAGCGCGTCGGAACCTGTCAGTAGCAACTACTATTTCGTGGAGGACTACAGAGCCGACCTGGATCTGTGGGAGAACGATCCCCTGTTCGGATGGCTCAACAAGAACTTCAAGCCTGACGGCACCCCGTACAGCCTGGACAAGGACGGCCTGACCATCTACACCACCATCAACACTGTCATGCAGCGCTATGCCGAGGAGGCTGTGGTGCAGCACCTGAGCACAGACCTGCAGCCGGCGTTCTTCGAGGACCTCGCCGACAATCCCGACCGTCCTTTCGCCAAGGAGGTCCCCGCCGAACTGACACAGACGCTCATGTCCCAGGCCCGCAAATGGAGCGACCGCTACCGCAACATGCGCAGCAGAGGAGCAGGAGAGAAAGAGATCGACCGGTCTTTCAAGGAGAAGACCGAGATGAGGGTATTCTCCTGGAAAGCACCAGGGTACATCGATACGGTCATGACACCCGATGACTCCATACGCTGGTACAAATCTTTCCTGAGAGCCTCGTTCATAGCCATGGAACCCTCCACAGGCCATATCAAGGCCTACATCGGAGGCCCCGACTACCGGTATTTCAAATACGACAACGCCCGTCAGGGCAAGCGACAGGTAGGCTCGACCATCAAGCCGTTCCTCTATACCCTGGCCATGCAGGAAGGCTACTACCCCTGCGACAAGGTTCTCAACGTGCCCCAGACCTTCGTCCTGGCCGACACGACCTGGACACCCGAAAGCGAGGACCGTCTGGAATACATAGGAAAGGAAGTCACCCTCAAGTGGGGACTGACACGGAGCAGCAACAATATCTCCGCCTACCTGATGCGCCAGTTCGGTCCCACCGCCATGGTCGAGATGTGCCGTAAGCTGGGCATCACATCCTACCTGGCGCCCTACCCCTCCCTCTGCCTCGGACCGGCCGATATCACGCTGATGGAGATGGTCGGAGCCTACAACACCTACCCCAGCCGCGGTGTACACATAGACCCCATGATGGTCACCCGCATTGAGGACAGCGAGGGAAATGTGCTGGGCACATTCAGCCCCAGAAAGAGGGAAGCGGTAAGCGAGGCCACCGCCTACCTCATGGTCAATCTCATGGAAGGCGTGGTCAATGAAGGCTCCGGAGCACGCCTGCGCTGGCGCTACGGTCTGGAAGGTCCGGTGGCCGGCAAGACCGGCACCACCAACGACAAGTCCGACGGATGGTTCATTGGCTACACGCCAGGCCTGACAGCGGGAGTCTGGGTAGGCGCCGAGGACCGTCAAGTGCATTTCGAGAGCATGTCACAGGGACAGGGAGCCAACACCGCCCTCCCCATCTGGGGACTCTTCATGCAGAAAGTCATGAATGACGGCACACTCGGAATCTCGGCGGAAGACCGATTCATCGCCCCTCCAGGAATCCATTTCGACACTGAGTGCGACGGCAGTGACAACGACACGCTGAATGACACCGGCGAGGACGAGAACTCATTCTTCAATATGTAAACCGCAAAATAACAATACTATGAAATCTAATCGAGATCAAGTGCTGGCAGTAGTATACGGAGGCTACTCCTCAGAGCTGGAAATTTCCGTCAAAAGCGGCAAGAGCGTGGCCGGCTGGCTCCACAACGCCGGACGCACCGTCTACGAGGTGCTTCTTACCCGTGGAGGATGGTGGGCAGTCCTCCCGTCCCCGGACGGGAAAGAGGAACGGAAATACCCCATAGACCGCAATGACTTCTCATTCACTCCCGAAGGAGGGGAAAGAATATCGTTCGACAAAGTCTTCATTATCATCCACGGAGACCCCGGGGAGAACGGCCGCCTCCAGGCGTACTTCGACATGCTGGGCATCAGTTACGTGGGATGCTCCTCCCTGTGCGCCGCAATCTCTTTTGACAAATACGCCTGCAAGTCATACCTGAGGGACAGCGGGGTCTGCATGGCCGGTGACATCATGCTCCGCCGGGACGACCCGTATGACCCCTGCCAGGTGACCGGAGCCGTGGGGCTGCCCGCCTTCGTCAAGCCCTGCGGCGGAGGCTCCAGTTTCGGTGTCTCGAAAATACACAGCCCCGAAGAGCTGGACGCCGCCCTGGAGAAAGCATTCAGGGAGAGCGACACGGTAATTGTCGAGAAGTCCGTATTCGGCCGGGAGATCGACTGCGGGGTCTACGACTGCGGAGACGGCCCGCGCGCCCTGCCCCTCATAGAAATCATTCCACGGAGAGAATTCTTTGACTACGAAGCCAAATACGAGGGAGCCAGCAGCGAGGTCTGCCCTGCCCCCCTGCCAGAGGCCGAGCGGGTCAGGATTCAGGACGAGGCAGTCAGGATATTCCGGCGTCTGGGATGCTCCGGTCTGGTACGCATGGACTTCATCCTTGGAGTGGACGGAAAGCCCTATTTTCTGGAACTCAATCCCAATCCCGGCATGACTGAGGCCAGCCTGGTACCCCAGATGGTACGGCAGGCCGGCATGACCATGGAAGACTTCCTGACAGACATCATAGACCGCAACCGGGAGGAATAGCCTATGACGCGGAAAGAATTCGTAACCAAAGCCACCGACAGCCTTGCCCTGCAGTACTCGCCTGGTGAGGCCAAGGCGATCTCCATCCGCATACTCTCACACTTCCTGGGACTGTCCCCGTACGAGTATTCTGTCGAGCCTGGTGTCATCATCCCCAAACCGGAGCTGGTACGGATACAGAATGCCCTCGACGAGCTGGCCGCAGACAGGCCTGTCCAGTACGTCATAGGTGAGGAGAACTTCGAGGGGCACACTTTCCGCGTCAATGAATCAGTCCTCATTCCCCGGCCCGAGACAGCCCAGATGTGCCGATTGGCCATTTCTGCCCTGAGAAGCTCCGGAGAGACACGCGGACTGCGCATACTCGATGCCGGGACCGGTTCCGGCTGCATAGCATGGACTCTGGCAGCAGCATTTCCCACTGCGGAGGTATTCGCTTTCGATGTTGACGAGGCTGCCCTCGAAACAGCCCGCAGCCAGAAAATCTACCTGGACGAATCCTGCCGCCAGCCGGTACCGGACCCTCCTGTATTTTTCCATGCCGACATACTGGAAGGACCTCCCGGAGAGAAAGACGGCACGGACCTTCCCAACATCGAGGAAATGGACATCCTGATATCCAATCCCCCCTATGTATGTGAGTCCGAGAAAGACTTCATGGCCCCGAACGTGCTGAACTACGAGCCGGAAGATGCGCTGTTCGTGCCGGACAGCGACCCCCTGCGTTTCTACAAGGCCCTGGCAGGATGGGCTGAAGCCTTGGTCAAGATGGGAGGAAAATGCTTCTTCGAGATCAACGAGGCATACGGACATCAGGTCCGGGAACTGTTCGAGAGCCGTGGATTCAGCGATGTGGAGATACTGGAGGACTTCCACGGCAAACCCAGATTCGCGGCTTTTACAAAATGGTTTTAAAGCTACAGGCATGAAAATATTACGTCTTATACTTATGACTGTAGTCCTGCTGTATGTGTCCATGAATCCTGCACATGCACAGAAAGACTCGGTTGTCCTCATGATCCAGTGGCTGCCCCAGTGCCAGTTTGCCGGTATCATCATGGCCCACAACCTCGGCTTCTACGACGAGGCCGGCATAGACATGACGCTGATCTACGACCAGGAATCCGTATCCAGCACCGACGCCATAAAGGAAGGCAATGCCGACATCATCACGTCAATGCTGGGGGATGCCCTGATAGCCAGGGATCTAGGCACTCCTCTTGTCAATATCCTCCAGACTTCGCAGACAAGTGCCGGCATGATCATATCCAGGACTCCTATAAAAAACATACATGAACTCGACGGGAAACGTATCGGACGGTGGTCCAACGGATTCTCTGAAGCAGCCATGTGCTTTGCCACCAACAACGGACTCAATCTGGAGTGGGTCTCCATCCTCTCCAACATATATCCGTTCGTAGAAGGGGCCGTGGACGCCATGCTGGCGATGGAGTACAACGAATACTTCCAGATCAGGATGGCCGGTATAGAACTCACCGAAGACAATCTTATCTATCTCCGGGACGAAGGCTATGACATCCCCGAGGACGGACTATACACTACAGAGGAATTCTATGCCGCACATAAGGACGTAGTGGACCGTTTCGTACAGGCCACAATCCGGGGGTGGGAGTGGGTCCGTGATCCTAAGAATTTCAGGTCGACCGTTGCAACAATAACACAACAGATACGGCAGGCAGGAATAAATACCAGCAGGGCCAACCAGGAATTCATGCTGCGCACTGTCCTGAAACTGCAGGAGAACAGCAGCGGAGATGTATCCTACAGTCTCGACAAATCCCAGTTTGACTTTACAGTCAAGGTGTTTCTGGACAACAACTTCATCCTCTCACCCATTGAATACGGAGATTTCGTCAAAGAACGGAAATAAACAGCATGCTGAAGTCATTTGCAAATAAAATCAGTATATACGTCATCCTGCTGACGGCTCTTCTGTTCATTGTCACCGCACTGACAGTATACAGACTCAGCTACAGCCTGGTGCAGAAAGAAGCCGTCACCAACGCATACAGCCAGATCAAGGCTCTTAAACTGGAGATGGAGAACGTTCTGGACCCTGTGTCCGTCACAATGGAGAACTCTGCGCCCATAGCCGAAAAACTGGCAATGAACAACAGTGACACAACCGAGTTCCTCAGCCTCATCAGCAGTATCCTGACCAACACTCCCCATCTGACGGACATAGCCGTATCCCTCGAACCATACCTGTACCGGGACATGCCACGGTTCACCGCCTACGCCATCAGGACTGAAGACTCAGTGAAATCATTCATAATCCACAAGGATTTTTACGATTACATCTACTACGACTGGTATGTGATACCGCGCTGCACGGGACAAAGCTACTGGACAGACCCCTACATAGACCGGGTCTGGGAAAAGCTGTCCCTGTGCTCTTACTCCATTCCTCTGAAAGACAAGGACGGCCGTTTCATCGGAGCTTTATGCGCCAGCTTGGAGACAGACTGGATTACCCGCACGATAGACAGCATCAAGCTCTATGAGCATTCCTACAACTTCCTGCTAGGCAAGGCCGCCAACTACATCGTACACCCTGACCCTGAATTCATAATCAACGAGACCATTTTCACCCAGGCCGTTCTCACCGGCAACAGCTCACTTGAGAAGACCGGACAGAGAATGATCAACGGAGAGACCGGCATGGAGAAAATAACCCTCGACGGGGAACCGTCCATGATATTTTTCACCCCCGTTAAATCCAACGGCTGGAGCATAGCCACTGTCTGTCCTGAAAGCGACATCTTCTCCGGGGTGTACCGGATATCAAGGACGATGGCCGTTATAGCGGTGGTGACCGTCATTATCCTTACGCTGGTCATCGGCATGACCATCCGCAAAGCCACCCGTCCCCTGACCCTGCTGGCAGGTGCCGCCGACAAGATAGCCGAGGGAGACTTCTACTCTTCCCTGCCGCCCTTGTCCGGAAATGACGAGGTCGGACGCCTGTGCAGATCATTCTCTGCAATGCAGTATTCCCTGTCCTCCTATCTGGAACGGCTGCAGCGCACCACCGCCGCCAAGGAGCGCATCGAGAGCGAACTGAACATAGCAAGGGAGATACAGATGGGCATGGTACCCAAGATATTTCCTCCATTCCCTGAACGGGACGATGTGGACATCTACGCTATCCTCAACCCCGCCAGGGAAATAGGCGGAGACCTGTACGACTTCTTCATACAAGACGGACGGCTGTTCTTCGCCATAGGAGACGTGTCCGGGAAAGGCGTGCCGGCATCCCTGCTGATGGCCGTCACCCGCAGCCATTTCCGCTCGATATCCGCCACCACGGACGACCCCGGGGCAATAGTCTCGGCCATCAACGCGGCCATCTCCGAGACCAATGACGCCAACATGTTCGTCACTTTCTTCACAGGAATACTGGACCTGCGCAACGGGCACATAACCTACTGCAACGCAGGACACAACCCGCCGATAATCCTCTCGCCCGACGGGACCGTAACCAAGCTCAGCCCGGAGCCCAATCTGCCCATTGGATTCTTCCACGACTTCGCATACAGCGACGGGGATTTCCAGCTGCCGGCCGGTTCCACCCTCGTCCTCTATACCGACGGACTGACAGAGGCCGAAAACACAAGCAGGGAACTCTACGGAGAGGAGCGCCTCATGGCCTCCGTCGCCACCCAGAAAGGCAAGAACACCTCCGACATTGTTTCCGGCATCTACTCCGACGTGGAGCGGCACGTCGGCAAAGCGGCACAGAGCGATGACATGACCATACTCGCAATTAAATACACAGGAAGCGACACCATGGACAGCAGTGACACCAGAATCCTCAGCATCGACAACCAAGTCTGCGAGTTGAAAAAGCTCAGCGCTTTCGTAGAGCAGACATGCGGCATGGCCGGCGCGGACCAGGCCCTCACAATGAGCATCAACCTCGCCCTGGAGGAAGCCGTGTCCAACGTCATATTCTATGCCTACCCCAAGGGCGAGACGGGACACCGCATAACCGTCAAGTTCACCAGGCACCGCAATGATATAACCTACACCGTATACGACCGCGGAATACCATTCAATCCACTGGCAAAGAGCGATGCCGACGTGACCCTCAGCGCCGAGGAACGCGGAATAGGCGGCCTGGGCATATTCCTTGTAAAACAGATTATGGACCGGGTGGAATACGAGCGCAAAGGAAATGAGAATATACTGAAACTAACAAAACACATTTAACGATATGGACCTGAAAATCACCACTGAAAATGGGAAAATGCGGGCCACGGTGACCGGCCGCCTGGACACAACCAACTCCGATGTGTTCGAAAAGAAAATGGCACCGCTGCTGGAAGGAGGAAATCCTGACATAGAAATCGACTGCTCCGAGCTGGAATACATCAGCAGCTCAGGACTCAGGCTCTTTCTCACGCTTCAGAAAAGCGTCAATGCCCGGGGCGGAAAACTCGTCATCCTCAACATGAGGGATCAGATCAAGGATATCTTCAACATGACGGGATTCTCGCGCATTATGACCATCATCTGAGAAGCCCGGCTTCCATGACAGCCCTGGCCAGAGCCATGTCCTCCGGAGTTGTCAGCTTGATGTTGAGGCGGCTTCCCTGATGGAAACGCAGGGGTACGCCGCTTTTTTCCACAACCGAGGCATCGTCCGTAAACTCAGGTGAATATGCCGCACTGTAGGCTTTTTTAAGCACTTCCGTATGGAAAACCTGAGGCGTCTGCACCAGTCTCAGCGGAGTCCTGTCCACTACCCGTGACGATACCACCGGCTCCCCGTCCGGACCGGCGGTCTCCACCACCTCCCTCACCGAGTCCGCCACCGGTATCACCGGAACCACGGCCGGATATTCCTCCGCCTCACCGTAGAGCGCCGCCACGTCCTCCCTCCGCAGCAGAGGACGCACTCCGTCGTGAACCGCAACAAGCGCCCCGTCGGGAAGATACTTCAGGGCCCTGCGCACCGAATGGAAGCGCGTGAATCCTCCGGTGACGAGGATACTGGGAAACACAAAATCATTCTTCCTGCAGTACTCCAGCCAATGTTCCCTGATGGAGGCGTTTATAGAGACTATCACATTGACTTTAAAAGGATGGCCCAGAAACAGTTCTATGCTGTGACGGAGGACAGGCTTGCCGCAGAGAGGAAGCATCTGTTTGGGTACTTCGGAGCCCATCCTTGAACCGGTCCCTCCAGCCGGAATAATGACATATCTTTCGCGCATCGTATGGGTTTCAAATATTTTTTCCAAATGTACAATTTATATATTATTTATTACTATTTTTGTGGCCGGAACGCCGTAAAAAGGTATAACATAATTGTTTTTCACCCGATATGAACACCGACCGAAAGATTCAGCGAGCACTGATTTCAGTGTATGACAAAAACCTCATCTTAGACATTGCAAACGAGCTGGTTAACCTAGGTGTGGAGATACTGTCCACAGGGGGTACCCAGCAGTACCTGACATCCCATAACATTCCTGTTACAGCGGTAGAGGACGTCACCGGCTATCCCTCAATCTTCGGAGGACGGGTGAAGACCCTCCACCCGAAGGTGATGGGAGGTATCCTGTACCGCAGGGACGAGACCGGAGACCTAGCAGAGAGAGAGAAATATGACATTCCCGGCATCGATCTGGTCATCGTCGACCTCTATCCGTTCGAGGAATACGTGGCCAAAGGAGCTTCCGAAGAGGAGATAATCGAGAAGATCGACATCGGCGGCATCACCCTCATCCGCGCCGCCGCCAAAAATTTCAAGGACGTGATAATCGTCCCAGGCAAGGACTCCTACGCCGACCTACTGGAGCTGCTGCGGGAGAAGAAAGGCATGTCCTCGATTGATGACCGCCGCAGATTCGCAGCCAGGGCCTTCCTCAAGAGCTCCGGATACGACACGCATATCTTCCAGTATTTCAATCTCAGGGAAGGCATCCCGGCCTTCTCTGCCAGCGAGTCCCGCGCCACACACCTGCGCTACGGAGAGAACCCCCACCAGAAAGCCATGTACTACGGTTCGGAGAACTCCCTGCCCGAGCAGCTGCACGGCAAGGAGATCTCCTACAACAACATGCTGGACATAGAGGCTGCGCTGGAACTCATCTCCGACTTCGACACTACGGCCGTAGCCGTCATCAAGCACAACAACGCCTGCGGCTGCGCCACTGCCGACACAGTACTGGAGGCATGGGAAGCAGCCCTGGCATCAGACCCCGTATCGGCCTTCGGCGGCATCATCGTATCCAACCGGCCGATAGACAAGGCCACCGCAGAGCAGATGCACAAGATATTCTTCGAGGTAGTCATAGCCCCCGATTATGAGCCGGAGGCCCTTGGCATCCTGGAAGGCAAGAAAAACAGAATCATCCTGCGCACCGCCTCAGCACGTCCCTCCGCCGTCAAGTTCCGCTCGATGCTAGGAGGAGTTCTGGTCCAGGACAGGGACACTTTCAAGGAGTCTCCCGCAGACCTGAGGACAGTAACCAAAGCGGAGCCCACCCAGGAACAGATTGACGACATGCTTTTCGCCAACATCATAGTAAAGCACTCTAAGTCCAACGCCATCGTCCTGGCCAAGGGCCGCCGCATGCTGGCCAGCGGTATCGGCCAGACCTCCCGCGTCGATGCACTGAAACAGGCCATAGAGAAGGCCCGCAGCTTCGGATTCGACCTGGAAGGCGCGGTCATGGCATCGGACGCATTCTTCCCCTTCGCCGACTGCGTGGAGATAGCCGACAAGGCCGGCATCAGGGCCGTCATACATCCGGGCGGCTCCATCCGCGACAACGACAGCGTGGAATACTGCGATGCCCACGGCATTGCCATGGTGATGACAGGACACAGACATTTCAAACATTAACGACAACATTTAACGCACAGAACAGACATGGGATTCTCATTTCTGACACAGGAGCTGGCAATGGACCTGGGAACGGCCAACACCGTGATTCTCCAGGACGGCAAGATAGTAGTGGACGAACCTTCAGTGATAGCGTTCGACCAGACCACCGGCAAGGCCATCGCCGTAGGGCAGAAGGCCAAGCTGATGTACGAGAAGACACACCCCAACATCAAGACGGTCCGCCCCCTGCGCGACGGAGTGATCGCCGACTTCAACGCAGCCGAGCAGATGATCCGCGGCTTTGTAAAGATGATCAACTACAAGCGCTCGTTCTTCACCCCCAACCTCAAGATGGTGATCTGCATCCCCAAAGGCAGCACCGAGGTGGAGATCAGAGCGGTCCGCGACTCGGCCGAGCATGCCGGAGCCAGAGACATATACATGATATTCGAGCCTATGGCTGCAGCCATGGGCATAGGGCTTGACGTCACTGCGCCTGCCGGCAACATGGTGGTGGACATAGGAGGCGGCACATCCGAAATAGCCGTCATCTCCCTGGGCGGCATCGTCACCAGCCAGTCGATAAGGGTGGCCGGAGACGTATTCACCTCCGACATCCAGCAGTACATGCGCCAGCAGCACAACATCAAGGTGGGCGAGATCACTTCTGAAGAGATAAAGATACGCATTGGAGCCGCAATTCCCGACCTGGAGAATCCGCCCGAACCGTTCATCGTCCGAGGCCCCAACCTGATGACGGCCCATCCTGTAGAGATAGCCGTCACCAGCCAGGAAGTGGCCCACTGCCTGGACAAGTCCGTGGCGAAGATAGAGGCCGCGGTACTGCAGGTACTGGAGCAGACCCCTCCCGAGCTGTATCAGGACATCGTCCAAAAAGGTATCTTCCTCACTGGAGGAGGAGCCCTGCTCAGAGGCCTTGACAAGAGACTCTACGACAAGATCAACATTCCGTTCCACGTAGGCGAGGATCCGCTGAGGGCAGTGGCCAGAGGCACCAGCATCGCCCTGAGGAATCCGTCCCAGTATCCGTTCCTCATGCGGTAGTAAGCCCGCAGCGACCCGTCCATAAGATGAAAGGCAGGAACCGGTACATATTGCATCTGATCAACCTTATCGTATTCATGCTCCTGGAGGCGGCTGCCCTTTGGCTCATATCCCGAAACAGCGTGCTGCAGCGCTCCGACATCCTCAAGTCGATATCCGCAGTCACCAATGCCTTCTCCTCCGGAGCCGGCAACGTGGGCAGATACTTCAGCCTGGGAAAAGTCAACCGCCGCCTCTCGGAAGAGAACGTGGAGCTGAGGCGGGAGAATGACAGACTCCGCGCGGCCCTCCTCAGCGTTTCGGAGCCGGACTCCCTGCCTGCAGGCAGTTCCCTGTTCGACTATATCCCTGCACTGGTGGTGTCCAACAGCACCGACCGCCTGCACAATGTCCTGATCATCAACAAGGGTTCCCGCGACGGCGTGGAGGAAGACATGGGGGTGGTCACTGACAGGGGCCTCGTCGGATACATCCAGAGCGTCGGAGAAAAATACTCAAAGGTATCATCCATGCTGGACATAGACAACATGGCCAGTGCCACCTTGATGAAATCCAATACATTCGGAGTCATCAGGTGGAACGGCAGGACCCCGCGTCAGACAGTCCTGCAAGACATCCCTGTCCACACTGTCTTCTCGGAGGGAGACACGGTGGTCTCCAGCGGTTATTCCCTGATATACCCTCCAGGCATTCCCATTGGTACCGTTCAGGGAAGGGAACTCAGGGACGGCGTGAACTATGACGTCACGATAAACCTCTTCGAGGAATTCACCAGACTCAGGCATGTCTACGTAGTCTCCCGCACCGACATCGACGAACTGGAGTCCCTCACAGGAGACAGAGCGGAAGGAGGCGCAGGACAATGAGCACGATACGTTACATAATCCTTGCCCTGCTGCTGATCCTGGCCCAGGGCGCTCTGGACAACTATGTCAACATGAGCGTCTACATAGACCTGGCCCTGTGCCTGTACATCCTGCTGGTGCTGCCGCCGCGATGGGGAGCGGTACCGTCAATGCTGGTCGGGTTCGTGCTGGGCCTGACGGTAGATGTGCTGGGCAACGGCATCCCCGGAATGTCCGCCGCAGCCATGACCGCCGCCGGCCTCTGCCGCAAAAGCCTCTTCAACCTCACGGCTCCCAAGGAAAAAGAAAAACGCCAGAGCGTTGAGACCGCAGGCCTCAGGAGCTTCATCCTGTACGCGCTTCCCATAGAGCTGATATACCTGACGGTATACATCCTCCTGGACAGCTCCGGCTTCCGTCCCATGGGACAGTGCCTTGCCAGGGAAGGCATCTCGCTCACCGCCAACACGGCGATGATGGCGTTCCTCTACATCATCAGTACCGACATGAGCGGCAGAAGGAGGCAGCGCACATGAACCCGGGCAAGCACAGATACCAGTACCTGATGGCCGGCCTGGCAGCGGCGTTCCTGATCCTGGCAGCACAGCTCTTCCGTCTCCAGCTGCTGGACAACAGTTTCAAGGTCAGCGCGGACAACAACGCACTGCTGTACCAGACAAGGTATCCTGCCCGCGGACTTATCCTGGACCGCAACGGCAAGGTGCTGGTAGGTAACAAGAACACATACGACATCCTGGTCACCCCCCGCTACGTCAAGGACTTCGACACGCTGGCCCTGTGCCGGATACTGGAGCTGGACACCGGATACGTACGCGGGAAATTCCGCGAATACCGCATGTACCGCTCACGCATCGGATACCGCACGGTGACTTTCGCCAGCCAGATATCCCAGGAGCAGTACAGCCGGTTTATAGAGGCAGCCCACAAGTTCCCCGAATTCAGGGGAGTACCGCGCACCACCCGCATGTACCCCTACAACGCGGGAGGCAATCTGCTGGGCTACGTCACGGAGGTCGACCCTGCTTTCCTGGAAAGACATCCTGACTATGCTCCCGGCGACTACACCGGACGCACGGGACTGGAGGAAACATGCGAACCCATGCTGCGCGGAGAGAAAGGCTACAGCATCTACCTCCGGGACGCGAGCAACAGAATACAGTCCTCCTACAGGGACGGAGCCTTCGACAGGCCTGCCGTAGCGGGACAGGACGTGGTCTCAACCATAGACGCCGAACTGCAGAACTACGGAGAGGAGCTGATGCGCAACAAGGTGGGTTCGGTCATAGCCATAGAGCCGTCCACCGGTGAGATTCTCTCCATGATATCCTCCCCCGGCATAGACGTGTCCGTATTGGGCGAAATAAACAAACACTACAGCCGCATAGCCTCGGACCCCTTCACTCCCATGTTCAACAGGGCAGTGATGTCCCCCCAGCCTCCCGGCTCGGTATTCAAGCTGGTCAACGCCCTCATAGGACTCCAGGAGGGGGTAGTGAGCACAAGCACGGAGTTCCCGTGCCACAACGGATTTACTGCCAGAGGCATTCACGTAGGATGTCACGCCCACAAATCCCCGGTCGACTTCACCGAGGCCATCATGGCATCCTGCAACTCCTACTTCTGCTATCTCTTCCGCGACATACTCGAGAATCCTGTCTATGGATCCGAGGCAAAGGCTATGGACCGTTGGTCCGAATACGTCCGCAGCTTCGGTTTCGGCACCAGACTGGGGTCCGATTTTCCCTCAGAGACTGCTGGATTTGTCCCCAACTCCAGTACATACGACAAAGTCTACGGAAAAGGAGGATGGAAAGCGCTGTCTGTCATCTCGCTCTCCATAGGCCAGGGAGAGCTGGGCTGCACACCCCTCCATCTGGCCAATCTGGCCGCCACCATAGCCAACCGCGGATGGTACCGCATCCCCCATATCGTCCGCGAGCACGGCAGCGACTCCACGGACGCCAAGTACAGCGAGAAGCACTACACAATGGTGGACACCGCCCATTTTGAAAAAGTGATACAGGGCATGTACATGGCCGTCAACGCACCGGCCGGGCAAGGAGCCACCGCAAGAATCGCGGCTGTCCCCGGACTGGACGTCTGCGGCAAGACGGGCACCGCTGAGAACCCGCACGGAGACGAGCACGCCGTGTTCGTATGCTTCGCCCCGAGGGAGAATCCCAGGATAGCCATAGCCGTATACATCGAGAATGCCGGATTCGGAGCCACATGGGCGGCTCCGGTAGCATCCCTGATGGTAGAGAAATATCTGCACAGAGAGATTTCTTCTGGCAGGAAATATCTGGAGCAGAGGATGCTGGACGCCAATCTGCTGCACAAGGTCCCCGCAAGCCCCGATTACGTACCCCCTAAAGACGATGACTGATGAGCCCTTCCAGAAGCACATACAGACACTTGGACTGGATCCTGATCGGATGCTACATCCTGCTGGCCGCCTTCGGCTGGCTCAACATCTATGCGTCCACATACAGCGAGGAGGCCGCAGGCATATTCTCGCTGGCCTCGCGCAGCGGCAACCAGCTGGTATGGATAGGCGTCGCCGCAGTCGCCGCAGTGCTCGTACTGTTCCTGAGCACCAGATTCTACAAGACCATCGCCTGGCCGCTGTACATACTGTCCCTAGTCCTGCTGGCGGCCGTGCTGGTTTTCGGCCACGAGGTCAACGGCTCGAAGTCATGGCTCAGCCTGCCCGGCGGATTCGCCGTACAGCCATCGGAATTCTCCAAGACAGCCACTGCCCTCTGCCTGTCCAGAGTCATGGGCTCCTACGGATTCAAGCTGTCCCGGACTGCGGACTTCTTCAAGGTTGCGGCCATCCTCATTGTCCCTGTGGGACTTATCGCCCTTGAGCCGGACGTAGGAACGATACTGGTATACTGCTCGCTGGCATTCATGCTCTACAGGGAGGGACTGCCCGGCAAATTCCTGGGATACGTCGGATTCGCCATTCTCCTGTTTCTGGTCACCCTTAAATTCTCACCCTCCGTATCCATCCTCACCGCCATAGGAGCCGTGGGACTGCTGCGCACGCTGGCCTCCAGGATGCCGGTACGGACATTTCTTATCTACGCAGCCTTCATCACCGCAGCGTCGTTCCTGCCCAGACTGCTGGAAACAGAGTTCGTCTCCGGATTCAACCGGCTGGACGCCGAATACTGGCTGCTCATACTCACCGCACCTTTCCTCGTATGGTTCATAATCTACAACGTCAGGAACAAAATCCGCGGCTGGACCATGTATGTCATCCCCTTCGTCGCATCCCTGGTGCTCATATTCTCCGTGGACTTCATCTTCCACAATGTCCTCAAGCCACATCACCGGGACAGGATAGAGAACCTCCTGGGCATATCCCAGGACCTGATGGGAGCCGGATACAACGTCAACCAGTCCAAAATCGCCATCGGCTCCGGCGGACTCACCGGCAAAGGTTTCCTGGAAGGTACCCAGACCAAGTTCAACTTCGTACCGGAACAGAGTACGGACTTCATCTTCTGCACCATAGGGGAAGAATGGGGATTCGTGGGCTGCATCATCGTACTGGCCCTGTACCTGATTATCTTACTGCGGATAACAGCATCAGCCGAGAGACAGAAGGAAAAAGGAGCCAGGGTATACAGCTACTGCGTGGCGTCCATACTGTTCATGCACGTGTTCGTCAACATCGGAATGACAATAGGCATCATGCCCGTGGTCGGTATTCCGCTGCCGCTGATAAGCTACGGAGGGTCATCCTTCCTAACGTTCACGATTCTGCTCTTCATTCATCTGCGATTTGACCTCGAAAGATGGAAATAATTTACTACATTTGAAGTTTGTAAGAAAATTTATTCTAATTCATAAAAAACACTGACTATGCCACTCAATTTTGTAGACAGACACAACGGTCCGAGACAGTCCCAGATCAAGCAGATGCTGGATGTCATCGGAGTCAGCTCCATAGACGAGCTCATCAAGCAGACCATCCCCTCGGATATCCTGCTCAGCGAGCCTCTCAAGCTGGATGAGCACGTATCCGAACACGCCTATCTGGCACGTCTCAAGGAGATTGCCTCGAAGAACCGCAACTTCCGCTCGATGATCGGTCTGGGCTTCTACGGCACCGCCTCGCTGCCCGTAATCTCCCGCAACATCTTCGAGAACCCCTCGTGGTACACCTCCTACACTCCCTATCAGGCCGAGATATCCCAGGGCCGTCTGGAGGCTCTCATCAACTTCCAGACCATGATCTCCTCCCTGACCGGCTTCCCCATGTCGAACTGCTCCATGCTGGACGACGCCACTGCAGCCGGTGAGGCCATGAGGATGATCCACGAGCTCCGTCCCCGCGACGCCGTAAAGGCCGGAAAGAACACCTTCTTCGTGGACAGGAACATCTTCCCCCAGGTGCTCTCGGTCATCGAGACCAGGGCCAAGGGTCTGGGAATAAAAGTAACTGTAGGCGACTGGAAGGAAGTCCTCGCAGCCGGTTTCGACCCCGAATGCTACGGAGCGCTGCTCCAGTATCCCGCAGCTGACGGCGAGGTACGCGACTACACCGCATTCTGCGACGCAGCCCACAAGGCCGGCATGCTCGTGGCCGCCCACTGCGACATCCTCGCACTGGCAGTCATGAAGGAGCCCGCCGCATGGGGAGCCGACGTAGCTGTCGGAACTGCCCAGAGATTCGGACTCGGCATGGGTTACGGCGGACCTACAGCAGGCTGGATAGCCACCCGCGACCAGTATAAGAGAAATATTCCCGGCCGTATCATCGGTCTCTCCATCGACCGTCTCGGCAAACCTGCCTTCCGCCTTGCCCTCCAGACCCGCGAGCAGCACATCAAGAGAGAGAAGGCCACCTCGAACATCTGCACCGCCACAGCCCTGATGGCAGTGATGTCCGGCATGTACGCCGCATACCACGGACCCGAGGGTATCCGCGAGATAGCCATGAACGCCTTCAACTACGCCCATGCTATGGCAGCCCTGCTCAGCAAGGGTGGCTATAAGCTCGCCAACGAGGACTTCTTCGACACTATCCGCGTGCTCGGAGTCAACGCCGGCGAGATCCGCGAGAAGGCCGAGGCCGCAGGCTTCAACTTCTACTATCCCGATGATCAGACCGTACAGATCTCCTTCGACGAGCTCTCCGACTGCGCTGAGGCCGTGAAGATCGCCGAGATCTTCGGAGTCAAGGCCGAGTGCGCCCGCGGCACCGAATATCCCGTGCCCATGAAGAGGGAGAGCGCCATCCTCACCGAGAGCATCTTCAACAAGTACCACTCGGAGACCGAGATGATGCGCTACATCAAGAAACTCGAGCGCAAGGACATCTCCCTGACCCACTCCATGATACCTCTGGGTTCCTGCACCATGAAGCTCAACGCCGCGGCCGAGATGCTGCCCCTGAGCTGGAGCGAGCTCACCGACGTGCATCCCTTCGCACCCACATGGCAGACCGAGGGCTACAACCAGATACTCTCCGAGCTGGAGCATGACCTCTGCGTCATCACCGGATTTGACCGCTGCTCCCTGCAGCCCAACTCCGGCGCCGCAGGCGAGTACGCCGGCCTGATGACCATCCGCCGCTATCTCGAGGCCCAGGGCCAGGGCGCGCGCAACACCGTCGTCATCCCTACCTCCGCTCACGGAACCAACCCTGCCAGCGCCGCCATGGCCGGATTCAACATCGTCCTGGTCGGCTGCGACGAGCACGGCAACATCAACGTGGACGAGCTGCGCCAGAAGGCCGAGGCCAACAGGGACAGCCTGGCCGGCATCATGATCACCTATCCTTCGACCCACGGAGTATTCGAGGTCAAGATCCGCGAGATCTGCAACATCATCCACGAGAACGGCGGTCAGGTCTACATGGACGGAGCAAATATGAACGGCCAGGTCGGCATCACCAACCCCGGCTTCATCGGCGCCGACGTATGCCACCTCAACCTGCACAAGACCTTCGCAATGCCTCACGGCGGCGGCGGTCCCGGCGTAGGAGCCATCTGCGTGGCAGCCCACCTCTCGCCCTATGTACCCGGACATCCCGTAATGCCTCAGTGCGGCGGTCATGACGTGACTGCAGTGGCATCGGCTCCCTACGGCAGCCCCCTGCTCGCCCCCATCACCCACGCCTACATCAAGCTGCTCGGTCCCGACGGACTGCGCAAGGCTACCGAGATGGCTATCGTCAATGCCAACTACCTGGCTTCCCGCCTGTCCAAGGAGTTCAACATCTACTACACCGGAGTCACCGGACGTGTGGCCCACGAGTGCATCGTAGACCTGCAGAACTTCAAGGCTGACTACGGAGTGGACGCCACCGACATCGCCAAGCGTCTGATGGACTACGGATTCCATGCTCCTACCCTCTCCTTCCCCGTACACGAGACCCTGATGGTGGAGCCCACCGAGAGCGAGTCCCTCGAGGAACTCGACCGCTTCGTGGACGCCATGATCAGCATCAAGAGAGAGTGCGAGGCCATCAAGGAAGGCAAGGCCGACAAGAACGACAACGTCGTGAAGATGGCACCCCACACCGCCGAGGAGGTATGCTCCGACTCCTGGAGCCATCCCTACTCCCGCGAGGAGGCCGCCTATCCCCTCGAGTGGATCCGCGACAACAAGTTCTGGCCCGCATGCGCCAGGGTGGACAACGGCTACGGTGACCGCAACCTGGTACCTGTAGCCAAATAACAGAGTCCCTTCAATCAAAACACCCGAAACGCCGGACCGCTCAGCATTTCGGGTGTTTTTAAATTCAAAACCTATGAACGACATCCTCCTCTCAGGCCTTCTCAACCTCTTCGCCCTCTTCGGCGCAGTCAACGGCACGGACAGAAAACGCTCCCGCCAGCTGCTTACCAACTACCTGAGCAAGCACTTCGGAGTCCGCAAGCTGGATGATTACCTATCGCTGTACTCCGACCTGCGGGACTTCTACGATGTGTCCCCTGAGCTGGACAAGGACAGCATCATCGAGGGCATCTGCTCCAACATCAAGCACAGGATCTCCCGCGAGGACCAGACTCTGATGCTGCTGCGTCTCATGGAGTTCTGCGACCCCACTCCCGGCACGCTGGAAGGGAAGAACATCACGGAGGAGAATCTTCAGATATTCCGCAAGGTAGCCGATCTTTTCGAAGTGGGAGGAGAGATCTTCGCAGATTTCGTATGCTATGTCTCCGGAAAGACCGACACACACGTACTCACCCTCACCCGTGAGGGGCTGGACGGAGAGCTGCGGCTGATCAATCTGGAGAAATACAATAAGATACTCTTCAGCTACAACGGTACAGACACCGTGCTGATGAACGACATTCCCGTCCTCCCCGGGACATTCCTCGTGTGGCAGCAGAGCGGAGTACTCAAAAGCAGGCACATGGCACCGCTCTACTACAGCAATATCTCCGCACTGTACGACACCGGAAAGGAGAAGCACGAGATAGTCCTCTCAGGCAGGAACATCAATTTCCGCTTTCCGGGAAGCGACAACGGAATGCACGACCTCACCTTCGACCTCCGGAGCGGTCAGCTGGTGGCCGTCATGGGCGGCAGCGGCACCGGAAAGTCCACTCTCCTGTCCCTGCTCAACGGTACCATCCGTCCCGACAGCGGCACCGTAACTCTCAACGGCTACGACATCTCCGACCCGAGGGTCAAGGACCTGATCGGCTTCGTGCCTCAGGATGACCTGCTGATTGAAGAACTGACCGTCTACGAGAACCTGATGTTCACCGCCCGCCTCTGCTTCGCGGACCTGAGCTCAGAGGATATCTCCGCAAAGGTCAGCTCCATCCTCAGGGACCTCGGACTCGAAGGCACCAAGCACCTGAAAGTCGGCTCGCCCATCCACAAATACATCTCCGGCGGACAGCGCAAGCGTCTCAACATCGCCCTGGAGCTCATCCGCGAGCCGGCTGTCCTCTTCCTCGACGAGCCCACCTCCGGCCTGTCCTCCTCCGACTCCGAGAAAGTTGTCAACCTGCTGAAGGAACAGACATACAAGGGCCGGCTGATAATGGTCAACATCCATCAGCCCTCCTCCGACATATTCAAACTCTTCGACCGGCTGTGGCTCCTGGACAAGGGCGGCTACCCGGTTTACGACGGCAATCCCATCGAGGCCGTCACCTACTTCAAGCGGGCCGCCAACTATGCCGACGCCGAAGTCAGCACCTGCTCCCTCTGCGGCAATGTCAACCCTGAGATCATTCTCAACATCATCGATGAGAAAGCACTGGACGACAGCGGAAAAATCACCGACAGCCGCAAAGTCTCGCCCCAGGAATGGCACAAGATGTACCTCGAGCGGACCGACAGCAGCGCCCCCGTGGAGCAGAGGGACATACCGGAGACCGAGCAGAGACGCCCGTCGAAGATACGGCAGCTGCTGATTTTCCTGCAGAGGAACCTGCGGACCAAACTGCCCGACACCCAGTACCTGCTCATCACCCTTCTGGAGACTCCGCTGCTAGCCCTGATTGTGGCCCTGCTGACCCGGTACGCCCCGGAGACAGGCTATACGGTGATGGACAACAAGAATTTCGTATCCTATATCTTCATGGCTGTCATCGTTGCCATCTTCGCCGGCATGAGCGTCAGCGCCGAGGAGATCTTCAAGGACAGGGCCCTGCTCAAGCGTGAGAAGTTCCTGCGCCTGTCCCGCTCCTCCTACCTCTGGTCCAAGATATTGTACCTGGGAGGTGTATCCCTGCTCCAGACCCTGCTCTTCATCCTGGTCGGAAACACGGCCATGGGAGTAAGCTTCGGTTTCTGGTTCTGGTGGCTGATTCTCTTCCTCTCGGCCGTGCTGGCCAACCTCACCGGCCTCATCCTCTCCCAATCCCTCAGCTCGATAGTCTCGATATACATCACCATTCCCCTGCTGCTCATACCTCAGATACTGCTCTGCGGCCTGGTAGTCAAGTTCGAGGACCTCACACCACGCTCCACCACAGGCAATGTACCCGTCATCGGGGACGTGATACCCTCCCGGTGGGCCTTCGAGGCGCTGGCCGTCAGTTCATTCGCCTACAATGACTTCGAGCGGGACATCTTCGGGAACGACAAGGTCAAGTACCAGACCCAGTACTACCGCGCCGTGCACATCGGCGAGCTGGACACCAGGCTGGAGACAGCCGACAGTGCTGACCTGGAGGTCGTCCGCCGGGGGATGCCGGTACTCTGGGAGCGGTTCGGCATCAGGCCCTACGGCCGCATGGACGAGCTGTACCCGGGAGTATTCGACTCTACGGCCCGGGAGCATGCCCGCAGCTGGCTCACCTACGTTGAAGACACTCTGAATACCATCGGTTCCCGCGCCACTCTGGCTGTCGACCGCGTGCTCACGGACTACAGCAATGAGCACGGACGGGAGGCGCTTCTGAAACTGCACAGGGACAACTGCAATGAATTCCTGGAGACCCTGGTAGTCAATTCAGCCTCTGAGGAGCTCTGCGCAGTCATCGACGGAATTATCGTACCCCGGGCCGGACAAGTGTGGCTAGACCCTCCGTCGAGAAACGGAAGAGCTCCCTTCTACAGTTCCACGAAAATAATAGGCAAGATAAAATTCAGCACCTTAGCCTACAATGTGGGAATACTGATACTGATGTGCATTACCGCCGGCGCACTGCTGTTCCTCGACATCCCCGGACGATTTATAAGAAAACGCGGAAATTAGTTGCGTTTTTTCATGAGATACATTACCTTTGTAACGATTTTGGATATACTTAATAAATAATATTAAACACGATGAAAAAAATCTCTATCGTATTGATGACCGCTTCACTGGTGCTTCTCTGCGCCTGTGGCAACAACCAGAACAAGAAAAAATCCGAGACAAAAACTGCAGACATAGAAGAGCAGTACATCAAGGAAGACCTCAAAATCAAGCTCGACTCCCTGGTAAGCGAGCTGGGACGTCTGTCTACTCCCGTAATCGTCGATATCCAGAATGGCGAGCTGACTCTGACCGACAAGGAGAAAAGGAACAAACCCTCCTATCTCATGCCCGCATCCAAGGCTGACGAGGCCATCACCCTCACTGAGAAATACAGGGCCCTCAGCATACTCAGCTGCGACATGGCCATAGCCAATCTCTACGGCATGCCCGTCGATGACTATAAGAAAGCCATAGCCAAACTGCTCGTGGACATCAACAATCCTGCCCTCAATGCCAGCACTGACGGGAAGTCTCAGGATCCGCTCGCACCCAGAATCATGAAATTCTACGATGAGTCCGTAAAGGCAGGCACCCTCAACCTTTTCTGGGAGTCAATTATGGCCGGTACTGTAGAGCAGCTCTACATCATCACCCAGAACATTGACAAATTCATCCCCTGCTTCGATGACAAGACAGCATCCGAGATTTCCTACCGCTTCATCCTCGTTCACGAGTGCGTCATGTCCCTCGTTCCCTATCATCCCGAGATGCAGAATATCCACACAATCCTGGAGCCTCTTGAGGTAATCAATGCCACCAACGTAGCCGAGCTCCGCGACCAGCTCCTCGAGCTGAAAGGTGCTATCGCAACCGCACGCGGCCAGCTCCTCTAACCCACCCGGATTCCATCACACATAAAAAAGTTCCGATGCCGTTATTCGACATCGGAACTTTTTTCTAGAAAAAGGCAGCCGTACAAATTTCAGTCCAGTGTGTCCTCCGGCCGGATAGGCATATAAGGACCGTCCTTGACCTCCAGTATGACCGAGGGCTCGATGACCTCGACCGCATGCCACTGGCCTGCCGGGATGTGGATGCCGTATTTTCCGGCACTCGGATCCAGAAGGAAACGTTCGATGGCGCCGCCCATGCTGTCGTAGAAGACCACGAACATACGCCCGCGCAGCAGAACGTAGGTCTCGGACGTGTGACGGTGGCGGTGGATAGGAATCGCGGTACCGGGCTCCAATGCGTTCAACAGGCGCTGGGCCGGAGCTTCAAGTGAGTCATGGAGGTTGAGGTTCATCCTCAGCCTGGGACTCTGAACTGCCTTCGCTTCGAGGCCGTCCAGTAGGGTGTCGTCGAGTATCATGTCGTTGCTATTTCTGTCCCTGCGCAGCCAGGTATTCGGCGTGCAGGTGGTAGTATTTTTTCATGAACAACAGGTATGCTAGAGCCAGAAGGAACAGCACCGCGGCAGTGTAGGGCCACTGAAGCGCCTCGGGAACGGCAATCAGGCCTGCGGAGACGGCCAGCTGCAGGGCAAAGTAGAGGGCCGACACCGCAGTGTGCGGGATATGCAGCTCGTTGGCCATCAGCTGATAGGCGTGCTTGCGGTGAGCCTCGCCAAGGTGCTCGTGCAGCAGGATGCGGTGCATGATGGTCAGCACGGTGTCCACGCCGTAGACCCCGAGAAGCAGGAGGTACTGGATATCGCCCGTGGCGGCTATGAGCCGGCCCAGGGCAAAGAGGATGATGAAGGCTATGCCCACAGAGCCCACGTCTCCGGCAAAGCACCGGGCACGCCTGCGGAAATTGAAGAAACAGAACACCAGAACCGACAGGCCCGTAACATAGAGCAGAGACGGGTCGACGAAACCATAGCGGTGATTGAGCACCGCCAGAGGGATGAGCACCGCCAGAGAATACGCCCCCGTGATGCCGTTGATCCCGTCCATGAAGTTGTACGCGTTGATGATGCCCACGCAGACTATCAGGGCAGGAACGACAGCCCACCAAAGCTCTACGCTGATGAAACCAAGATCCACGAACATCAGCAGCATCGACGCGAACTGCACCAGGAGCCGCCACACGTTCGGCACAGAATGCACGTCATCCGCAAAGCTCACCGCGCATATCGCCGTCAGCCCCGCCATGAACCACGGGTAGTGCAGCCCGAAGAACGCGGCGTACAGCCACGCACCCACGAGAAAGATAATTCCCCCGCCCCTCAGCGTGATATGGGTGTGAGAGCTTCTTAGATTGGGTTTGTCGATGATGTTCAGCTTGTCCGCCACCCTGAAATAAAAAAGCTCCGCCACCACGAGCAGAGCAAGGACAGAGGGGTACGTTATCCAACAGGTCATAGCTTATTTTGCGAAAGTTTTAAATATACTTAAAATATTTGCTATATTTGCCAAAAGTTTTACCTATAACTAAAAGCATCGTATGGAATTACCTTCCTCACTCATCGACAGAAAAGGCTATATCGAACGGATCAAGCCTTTTATCAGGAAAGGCATAGCCAAAGTCCTGACAGGGCAGAGACGTGTAGGAAAGAGCTTTCTGCTTTTTCAACTGATAAGACATATCCGGCAGGAGGAACCCGACGCGAGTATTATCTACGTCAATATGGAGGACTTTGCTTTCAGCGGTATACGTACTGCCGAGGACCTTCACGATTATATTTCTTCACACCTGTGTGACGGTGGGTACAATTACATCTTCATAGACGGGATTCAGGAAGTTTCTCAATTCGAGAAGGCTGTCCGCTCACTGCTGTTGTCTCCCATGAACGACATTTACCTGACCGGCAGCAATGCCAGGATGCTCTCCGGCGAGCTGGCTACTTATCTGAGTGGAAGGCATGTAGCTTTTGACGTATACAGTCTTTCCTACTCAGAGTTTCTGGAATTTCACAGACTTGACGACAGCGATGTCAGTCTGCAGAAATATATCAGATACGGCGGACTGCCCTATCTTGTCAACCTACAGCTCGAGGATGACATAGTCGATGAATACCTGAAGAGCGTATACTCCACCATTGTGTTCCGCGATGTAGTGAGCAGGTACAATCTGCGGAGCAGTGACTTCCTCGAACGTCTTGTCCGATTTCTAGCAGACAATACCGGCAGCCTGTTCTCTGCCAAGAGCATCAGTGATTATCTGAAATCCCAGCACACCAACATCTCGGTCAATCAGATTCAGAACTATACGGAATATCTCTGCAACGCATTTCTGATTCACAGGGTAGAGCGGTATGATCTAGTCGGGAAACGCATCTTCGAGATAGGATGGAAGTTCTATTTTGAAAACTTAGGTATCCGCAACACCATCGTTGGATACCGGATTTCAGACAGAGCCAAGCTGCTGGAAAACCTTGTATTCAACCATCTGCTGTACCGCAACTACAAAGTCCGTGTCGGATATGCAGGCGCTCAGGAAATAGACTTCATCTGCGAGAAAGACCACGAACTCACCTACATTCAGGTATCACTGCGTATCGATGATGAGGAAACCGCACGGAGAGAAGCAGGAAATCTGCTGAAAATAAAAGACAACTATCCAAAGATAATAGTCACCGGAGATCCATGCACAGGTGTCTCTTACGAGGGCATACGCATCGTGCCGGTACGAAAGTTCCTGATGGAATTCTAACGTTCCACAAAAGACTCAATAGTTTTCCTTATGCCGTCACGGGCATCCACCGGCAGCCGCTCCACACCGACAGCCCGCTTAATCTTCTCATTCGACGACACATAGTTCTCCGTCAGTTTGCGGAGACGTTCCTCGTTAAGAGGCAGATGCAGCACCGTTCCCATCTTCGCGCAGAAAGTCATCAGCCCCCTGCTCAGATGCCAGATATGCGGCTTCTTTCCGAGAGTGCGGCAGATGATCTCTATCAACTCGTTAGTGGACACCGGAACATCATCCCCGATGTTATAGATGCCGGATGGGATATCCTTCTCAATCAGAGACTCTATTATAAACGACAGGTTGTCGATTGACGTGAATGTCCTCCTGTTGTCAAATGCCCCCAGCGGCCAGGGTATACCCTTAGACACCACACTGTAAAGCAGATTGAGGTTGCCCTTGTTTCCAGGTCCGTGGATCATGCAGGGCCGCAGGATATAATACAGCTGCCCCTCCTTCAGCCCGTCCACACCGCTCAGAATGTACTTCTCAGCCGCTATCTTGCTCTCCCCGTACGGCCCGACCGGTGCCGGCTCCACGTCCTCCGTCAGCACCCCGTCCACCCTGTCTGCCGCCGCCTTCGCCGTACTGAAAAACACGAACTTCCCGCTTCCCGACCGCTTGAACCAGTCGAATATCTTTTCCGTCAATCCAGTATTGACCTTAAAATACACCTCCGCCTTCGCCTCGTTCTTAGTATCGTGCGCCTTCCCCGCCAGATGGATGACCACATCCGCCACGGACACCTCCCCCCTGTCCAGCTCCTCCCACGAATATGTCCGCACCACTCCCTCCTTCTCAGGCGCGATGATATCAACTCCGTAGATTGTGTGTTTCGGGGCCAGGGCCTTCACCAAGCTGGTGCCGACGAAGCCGTGGATGCCGGTGATAAGTATGTTCATAACAAACTATCGATTAAATCAATATATTGTTTAGTTACTATTTCTTTCGAGTAATACTGCTTGATAATTTCTTCGCCTAATTTCCCCATTCGTAGCAGTTCTACCTTTGTCACATGACTTAACCACTCTACCATTTTATCCGTCTTCACCTCAATATCATAATCGGTTATCAATTGCGCACAATTTAATGAAGACAGAAAATTGACAATAGGTGTCCCTACACCTGATGATACGAGAAGGGGACGTCCACATGCCATTATGGTATATACCTTAGAAGGAAATCCCTGCATTTCCATCTCACGGTTCATAAATATGAACTGTATATCTGAATATGCGAGTATTGCCGGCATCATGTTTCGAGGTTGGTACGGAATGATATGAAGTTTATCAAGACTCAATAATTCTTTATACTCTTCTAATTCAATCTTTTTAACACCTTCGCCAATAACAAAAAATTCAATATTCAGATTTTTACATTTCTTTACAAGGCATATCAATGTTTCCCAATCTTGGGCAAAACCTATATTTCCTGCATATAATAACTTAATGCTGTTTGATTTATGGAAGATCTTGCTATCAAGTATATCTGAAGAAATACCAGAATGATATAATTCAGTATCTACAAAATTAGGAATAATATGTAACTTTTCACGATTCTTAAACCTATTTTGATTCTACATAATCACATAATATATAGGTCTATCCGCGAACACCGAGATGCCAGAGACATTCTGACGGGCAGCAAGTAACGCAGCCCGCCCAGCAGCATAAGCTTGCGCCGGGGCATAATAGAATTTAGATTTTAGAATGATATTTACTTTACCGCAGGTATCCTTGCAGCAAGGAAGTCCGGATCCATGCGGGTGTCCCAGATGTCTATTATCAGGACTCTCTCCGCAGTCTCTATGTCTTCTGGTTCCAGAACGTATATCAGTTTATAGTTTCTGTGCACGAGTATGCTTCGGAATATGTAGTCAGTCCTGTGTCTGAGCAGAGACTCGCGGTGCCCGAGAAGCGGATGCGAGGACAGCAGTCCACTGTACGTTTTAAAAGCGATGTCCAGTTTCTCTGCTAATTTTTGCCCGAATGTGTCAGCACCGTATTCCAAAGTGGAGATACGCAATCTTGTTGCATTATCCGACCATATCACCTCAGCCATGGCAGAGCCCTCCTCACCGCCTCGTCGGCCTCCTCGGCCGTCATATACTCTCCTCTACGGATCTGCTCCAAAGACCAGTCTATTCTCTCCAACCGGCGCTCCATGGTGTTTTCTTCCCTCATGAAAGCCTCCATACGCCGTGCCCAGTCTTTCCGGGCTGCAATATCTCCTGTTTCGTGTATCCGGTTTCTCTCCGCGATAAACTCATCTATCTGCCTCCTCCAAGCGGCTGCCTTCTCCTTGGTGTGGTCGGTGACGCCAGGCTGCAAAACGTCCTTCCCTATCCTTGACCTCCTGCTCTGGCGGGCATACGTAACCTCAGACTCGTTTACAAGGCCCGTGCTGATACTCCTATCTTCTACATGCTGCCGCTTTTCCATATCTTTCAGTTTTTGCAAAGTTATTAACTTTCAATGAAACTAAAAAACCACTTCCGTAAAAACTTTTCAGACACGGACTGCGTCCAGCACCCTTTCCACATCCTCCACGGTCAGCTGATGATGCATCGGAAGGCAGATGACCTGCTCCGCTATGCGGTGGGCGACAGGGAGGTTCTCCCTAGTCGCGGACTCCAGGCCTCTATACGTCGAGAATTCGCTGATCAATGGATAGAAGTATCTGCGGCCGTAGATATTTCTTGACTTCAACTTTTCGTACAGCTCATCCCTGGTCATGCCGTACTGCTCCGAGTCCACGAAGATCGGGAAGTACGAGTAATTGTGACGAACGCCCGGCATGTCCTCGAAGTACGAGATGCCGGGAATATCTTTAAGTCCCTCGCGGTATGCGATGGCCACCTTGTGTCTTGCATCGATGGCCTCATCAACATGTTTGAGGTTGATAAGACCCACGGCAGAACGAACCTCGTCCATCTTCCCGTTGATGCCGGGAGCAACGACTGTGACCTCACCGGCAAAGCCGAAGTTCTTGAGGTAGTCTATGCGCTGCTTGGTCTTCGCATCGTGTGTCACCAGAGCGCCGCCCTCTATCGTGTTGTACACCTTCGTCGCGTGGAAGCTGAGCGTGGACATGTCGCCCGCGTTAAGGATGCCCTCGCCGTCCACCTCCACGCCAAAGGCGTGGGCCGCGTCATAGATAACCTTCAGGCCGTACTTGTCGGCTATGTTCTGTATTCGCTTCGTATCACACGGCTTGCCATAGCAATGAACAGGCATGATGGCCGTGGTCCGCGGAGTTATCGCAGCCTCGATGCAGTCCGGGTTGATGCCGCAGTTAGACGGGTCGATGTCCACGAACACCGGCTTGATGCCGTTCCACCAAAGAGAGTGGGTTGTCGCAACGAAGCTGAAAGGCGTGGTTATGACCTCGCCCGTGATGCGCAGGGCCTGGAGGGCTGTCATCAGAGGCAGGGTTCCGTTGGTAAAAAGGCTGACGTATGGAACTTTTAGATACTCACACAGAGCTTTCTCCAGTTCCTTGTGATAAAAGCCGTTGTTGGTAATCCACTTGCGGGACCATATGTCCCTGATGTACGCGTCGAGTTCGTCCAGGTCTGGAAGGAGCGGGGACGTGACGGTTATCTGAGTGTTGTCCATCGTTTTATTTCTTGTTTCTTCTGAGGATTCCGAATACGGTATCCTTGATTTCAATGTATTCAGGCAGGCGGAAAGCCTCGCTGAGGCCGATTACTATAACTGCGCCTATACACAGCTGGATGAGGAGCATCCATACAGGCGGCATGTCAAGCAGAGTAAGCGCGAAGACACAGGCGCACATTACGGCGGCTACGCCGAAAGATGGGAGGATGTCCTTTATCTGTGCCCACATGGAGTAGCCGATAAGTTTTCCCGAGTATCTGGAGTTGAGCCAGTACGCTATGATGCCTGTAACCAACGAGCCCCACAGCATCCAGTCGATGTTCAGGAAGATTCCAAGCAACAGTGGTCCGACGGCGATGATCTTCTTCACTATCTCCAGTTTCAGGAACAGGTCTGACCTCCCCTGCACCTGAAGCATGTTCAGGTTGATGGCATGGAGAGGATACAGCGACGCCGCGAAGCAGATTATCTGAAGATAATGGGCGGCCTCCTTCCACTGGGGGCCAATGAGCACCGTCAGCAGCGACTCCGACACTGCGGACAGGCCGAACAGCAGTACGAATGATGCCAGCATCGTGGTCCGGATAATCTTGCGGTAACCCGCCTTCATCCGACCCTTCTCATCCTGAATGGAACTAAGAACCGGATAGCTCACCCGCTGCACTATCGAGGTCATGTTCGACGAGAAGATGTCAGAGAACTGCTTGCCGCGCGTATACTGCCCCAGGGTAGACGTGGAGTAGCACTTGCCTATCACAAGCTGGTAGATCTCCTTCCACACCGTGTCGATAAGGCCAGACACCAGAAGCTTCCAGCCGAATCCGAACAGTTCCCTGAACGATGACCGCGAGAACTGCCACGAGGGCTTCCACCTGTTTAGTATCCACAGGCAGACGGTGTTAACCAGCTGCCTGGATATCTGCTGCCCCACCAGGCTCCATACGCCCAGGCCGCCGAAGGCCATAGCCAGACCGACGGCACCGCTGGTTATCGAAGAGGTCAGGGAGGCTTTTGTCTGCGTCTTGAAGTCCACGTTCTTGACCAGGCGCGTCCTCTGTATCAGTGCCAGCGCATTGATGAGTACGATCACGGACATCACGCGCACCAGCGGCACCAGCTGGGGTTCCTTGAAGAACCTGCTGAAAGGGCCGGCCACCAGTATCATCGACGCCACCATCACCAGGCTCACTGCCAGGTTGAAGATGAACGCAGTGCTGTAGTCCGTCTCGCCGGCGTCCTTCTTGCGGATCAGGGCGTTCGAGAAGCCGCTGTCCACGATGCTGTTGAACACCGCAACCAGGATCATGATATAGCCTATCAGGCCGTACTCATGCGGGGTCAGCAGACGCGCCAGAACAAGGCCCACTAGGAAGGTCACACCCTGGCTCGACACGCTGTCCACGGCACTCCAGAAGGTACCGCGGACTGTCTTTTTCTTAAGCGATTCCGCCACTGCTGGTTTTATCTATTGCCATACATGTCCTCGTAGTACTTCTCGTACTCTCCGGAGGTGATGCTGTCCATCCACGCCTGGTTCTCAAGGTACCAGCGCACCGTCCGGTCGATGCCCTCCTCGAACTGGAGGCTCGGGCTCCAGCCCAGCTCGCGGTGAAGTTTCGTGGCGTCTATCGCGTAGCGCAGGTCGTGGCCCGCACGGTCCGTAACGTAGGTTATCAGGCTCTCCGAATATCCCTCCGGGTTGCCCAGGATACGGTCCACGGTCTTGATGATGACCTTTATCAGGTCGATGTTCTTCCACTCGTTGAAACCGCCGATGTTGTACGTATCGGCCACCTTCCCCTCGTGGAAAATGAGGTCGATGGCCCTCGCGTGGTCCTCCACGTAAAGCCAGTCGCGCACGTTCTCGCCCTTGCCGTACACAGGTAACGGCCTGCGGTGCCGGATATTGTTGATGAAAAGAGGTATCAGCTTCTCCGGGAACTGGTACGGACCGTAGTTGTTAGAGCAGTTCGTAACTATAGTCGGCATGCCGTAGGTGTCGTGGAAGGCACGCACGAAGTGGTCCGAGGAGGCCTTCGACGCGCTGTAAGGGCTGTGGGGGCTGTACCGGGTCGTCTCACGGAAGAACTCGTCACCGTACACCTCGTGGGCGCTGACGTCAGAGTGAACACCCTCGGGATGGGTCAGTTCCAGGGCACCGTACACCTCGTCCGTCGAGATGTGGTAGAACAGCTTGCCCTCCCACCCGCCGTTCCAGTAATGCTTGGCCGCCTGAAGCATCGACAGGGTGCCAAGGACATTGGTCCTCGCGAAGGTGAACGGGTCCTTGATGGAGCGGTCCACGTGGCTCTCGGCAGCCAGGTGGATCACGCCGTCGATGCCGTATTTCTCGAAGACGCCGCAGACCGTCCCGAAGTCGCAGATGTCGGCGCGCACGAACACGTAGTTAGGGGCATGCTCGATGTCCCTGAGGTTGGCCAGGTTGCCCGCGTAGGTCAGCTTGTCCAGGTTCACTATCCGGTACTCCGGATATTTGTTCACGAAAAGGCGGACGACGTGACTTCCGATGAAGCCGGCGCCGCCGGTTATCAGTATATTGCGTTTGTATTCCATTGAATAGACAATTATTTACTTTGATGTTTCCTGGCCTCCCTCTGCTCCATCTCGTCCGCGATACGCAGCAGATACTGTCCGTACTGGTTCTTAATCATGGGCCTGGCTGTCTCACGGAGCTGATCCGGTGTAATCCACCC
>CALUSM010000019.1 GCA_944323445.1 uncultured Bacteroidales bacterium | reverse complement strand
GGCAGTTCCAGCAAGTCGGCACTGATGAACTCAGGCATATACATCACCTCGTTTTTCTTCAGCGGGGGCGACATGATTCTGTATGCGTCCTCGAACTCTCCCGTGCAGGACATGCTGCGCTGGGATGCCGCAACTGACGGGCTGACCGCGGTCTCGGAGCGGAGCCGCGAGATGATGCCGGAGGAGGTCATGATGGGAGAGAACTACATTTTCGGAGACAGGGACAATCCATTTATCTACAACAACTTCAACGACACCGTCTACGTTCTGGAGGGCGGCCGGCCCGTGCCTGCGATGCTCATGCGCCTGGGCAATTACCGCTTCGAGTACGGTGACCTGACCTTCAACGGGCTGATGTCCCTAAGCGCGGGACGTCTGAACTTTCTGTGGATCGCAGCTGCCGGAGATAACATACTCATAGCCTATTCCGTCGTCAATCTCGGAGATGAAAGCTCCGCATTCCTCGGCCTCTACAACACCCGCACCGGAGAATATTCCCAGAATGTGGAAATCACCGGCATCCCGGAGGACTTCGCCGCCATCACCCCATCGGAGAGGCTCTTCGAGGGCATGCAGGACGATGAGCTGCTGTCGGTACGGCCCGTATCGGATACAGGCGACGAGTATGTGATAATCAAATACCGGTTCAAATGAGAAGACTGCATGATTAAAAGTCAGGCCGGCCTGAACAATTACCGCGTGTGTGCTAATTTAAAACTTCCGAAATTAAAGGTAATATTCTGATAATCAGAGTTGTCTTGTTGAGAAAAACTTCCGGGCCTTGCACAGCGGGCGGAACGGGTTTAAATTTGCGTATGGATTTAAACTCTAAATGCTGAAGGAATATGAGACGCATACGCTTCGACCGGCACACTCTTTTTTCGACGGTCCTCAATGTGGCGGGACTGACCCTCGCTTTCTCGATTTTCATGACGGTGATGGTGCAGGTGCTCTATGACCTGCGGTATGACCGGTGTTATCCGGAGCATGAGAAGGTCTACCGCTTGGAGAGCATGCTGCCGACCAATCCGGGAATGTGGTATCCTACGGTGTCGCGGCCGGTGATAGAGTACCTGAAGACTTCGCTTCCTCAGGCCGGGGCGGTGAGCGTGTACCAATATATCAAAGGGGAATCGCGGCTTTTCAATGAGACGGGTACGGAGAGTCCGGGGGTGAGCCTGAGGGTGGCTTATTCAGAGCATGACCTGCTGAGGGTATTTCCGTTCGAGATAATCAGCGGGGACACTGCCGGTTATGGAATGCCGAGGACGGCCTTGATCTCTGCCCGCGGGTCTAAGAAGCTGTTCGGGGATGAGTCCCCCTTGGGGAAGGAAGTCTGCTTTACGGTGGGGGATGACCCCCGGCCGTTCCGCATATTGGCGGTGTACAAGGATTTTCCGGACAATTCCAGTGCGGACAATGAACTGATTCTCTCGTCCGGACTTGACGGTCTGGAAAACTGGGGCGCCTGGTCCTATTGCTGCTATGTGAAGCTTTCGACGGAGGAGGGGGCGGCCGCGGCCGTTGATTCGGCGGCATCGCATATCGGACGGCAGGTATTCCAGGCGGACGTGCTGAAGCTGCGGCTTACCCGCCTGCATGATGTCTACTGGTCAAAGGATGTCATGACGGATGTTGCCGGCAAGGGTAACCGTTCCACGACCATTGTCCTGCTGACTGTCGCCATAGCCGTGATACTCATAGCGGTCATCAATTTCATCAACTTCGCCATGGCCTCGGTGCCGTTCCGCATCAAGGGGCTGAACACCCGGAGGGTGGTGGGTGCGACGAGGGGCGGCCTGATAAGGTCGCAGCTGCGCTCCACCATAGGGCTGGCTCTGCTGGCATTTGGCCTCAGTATCGGGGTGATGTCGCTCGCGGCTACTTCTTCTTTGGCGTCATACGTCACCGCTTCCATCCGGCCTCAGGACAATCCGGCGCTTCTTCTCCTGTCCCTCGGGGTAGCGGTGGCAACGGCCCTCGCCGCCGGCATTTTCCCGGCTCTCTACAGCACCTCCTTCAACCCGGCCATGGTGCTCAAGGGGTCCTTCTCTCTCTCCGCCAAAGGACGCAGCCTGCGGTCGGTGCTGATAGGGGTGCAGTATGTGATATCGTTCGTACTGCTGCTGTGTTCGATGTTCATAGCCATTCAGAACCGGTATATGAAGAACTACGACATGGGATTTGACCGGGAACAGGTGGTGGAGATGGAGGTTACGGACAAGATTGCGGAGCGGGGGGAGGCTTTCCGGAACATGCTGCTGGAGTATCCCGGAATCACTGGAGTCGCCTCTGCATCCAGGTCGATAGTCTCGGCAGATATGAGCGGCTGGGGAGGTGACTATGGCGAGGGCTACATCATGTACGATGTTATAGGCACGGACCGCTGGTTCGTACCGTTTTTCGGTTTAGAGATAGTGGAGGGGCGGAACTTCGTTCCCTCAGATGACGAGAGTACGGAGGGTACCTATATTTTCAACGAGACGGCTATGAGCAGCTGGCCTTACCTTCATTCGTACATGGAAAACGGGAAGATGAATATCGCTGGGGTGGTCAAGGACTTCCATTATAAGCCGATGCAGCATGCCATGGCTCCCATGGCCCTGTACAATTTCGGCCAGGAGACAGGTGGCATGCTGACGACAGTCTATGCCCGGATACAGCCCGGGGGAGTCCGCGAGAGCATGGACTGGATCCGGTCGAAGGCCTGTGAGCTGGACCCTTCCCTGAACCCCGATGACTTAGACATCCATTTCTTAGACGAGACTGTCGACCGCCTGTACCGGAGCGAGGAGCGTCTCGGCCGCCTCATTACCGCCGCCGCCCTCATTTCCATGCTCATTTCGGTCATCGGCATCCTCGGCCTGGTGTACTTCGAGACGCAGTTCCGCCGCAAGGAGATAGCCGTCCGCCGCGTACACGGAGCCTCCGTCGGGGAGATACTGCTGATGATCAACCGCTACTACCTGATGATTACCCTCATCTGCTTCATCATGACCGCCCCGGTATCCATTGTCATCATCCGTCACTGGGCTGCCTCCTTCCCGTACCGCAGCCCGATTCCCGTGTGGATGTTCCTCGCCGCCCTCGCCCTGATTACCCTCATTACCGCCGTCACCGTGACCCTGCTGAGCCGCAGTGCTGCCCTGCGCAATCCGGTGGATTCCATTTCCACTGAGTGATTTACGGGAAAAGTATGAGCCTTTTATTCTTGAGGTCCAGCATGACATTCCAGTGCCGTAGGATGCCGATGCCCATAATGGCAGCCGGGTATTTTAGAACGCTTTCTTCATGGTAATATTCTTCATTGAGGACAGTCAGGCTGATTTTCAGGCTGTCGGTGGATGAGGTGAGGGTACCCATGCCGTCAGGCAGTATGATTTTGTCGGCCATGAGCGTATATTCCTCGCACCATTCCTTTTCAACCACCTGTGGCTGCGGACTGGAGGTGAAGAACCCCATGACTGCCGGGTCGCTGTGCAGGGGACTGTGCTCGAACCACAGGGCGCTGGTGCTGCCGTAGTCTATGAGGATTTCCCTGTCTGTTTTCAATGTGTCGCGGCCTCTGATAACCGTAACGGGAAACCTTGTGTAAAGATACCTCCCGGATTCTATTCTCATCGGAAAGATTGCAGCCCCAGGCGGAACTGTATCCCTCTCATGGATGCGGATGTAGCTGTTAGTCATATTGATTTCCCAGATTCTCCGGTCTATGGCGTATTGCGGACAGATTATGCCGTCGCTGCCGGGGAAAAGATCCTGATCGCTATTGGGAGAGAGGCACCAGGCGTAGGTGTTGCCTGTGTTCTGCCCGCCGATGGATGCGGAGTCTATCCGGTTTTTCCGGTGCAGTCCTTCGGTAGCTACGGCGTTCAACAGTCTCGCACAGGCGGTCTCAAGGGTCATTTCCCCTGCGCCTCCGCTGTCGAAGATCAGTGTGAGGGTGAGAGTGTCGACCTGTGTTTTCACGTGAATCCGGCCCTCATCGGTCAGGATGAAGTTGCTTTCATGGGTGGAAGCCGTACTGTTGCCGGTGCTGCGGGTATTGCCGGCGCAGCCTGCGGTCAGCAGGATAATCGTAAGAGCGAGAGTCAGTTTCATTGTAACGGTTATAACTTGTATACGAATAATTCGGGATTGTCTCCGTAAGTGAAGAGGAGTATCCTGCCTCCATTCTCGTCCACGGCGCAGTGGCCGCTTCGGTCCAGAAGCAGTCTTTCCATCGGTTTGCCTGATATGCTGAACACATCCAGAATAGCATCGGGGGTGTCTTCACCGGATGCAAATATAAAGCCGTCGAGATTCTCCAGGAAGACCCTCTTCCCTACATGGATGTATCCCCCGTAGTATCTCCGCTGACTTTCGAGTATGTCTCCCTGGAGATTCCGGGCTAATTCTTCGGAAAACCCCGGCTCTTCGAAGGATGTGGAGACGGCTTTACCGGTTTCGGTATTCAGGAACAGGATTTCCCTGTAGAAGCTGTATCCGAATACTATCGTGCTGCCGTTGCCGGAGGCTGCTCCAAGATACGGGAGCCATTCTCCGCCTGTTTTGTTCAGGTAACAGACGGGCTTTATCGTGCCGTCGTCCTCTGTCCTGTTAAGGCTGTAGTTGGAATCATCCCCGACCTCGAGGAAGTAAAAATATCCGTCCAGCAGGCATACCGGTGCGGTGAAGGAATAATTGAATACATGGCCTTTTGTCTTTTGCTCCAATGCTTCCAGTTCCTTCAGTTCCGCAGTCTCTGTGATGCCGTAGAATCTGTTTGCGCTCATTATGGAAACACCGCATATATACCCTTCGGTGTCCATTGGAAACAGCATGATCTTGTCATATATGGTTACACCGGGCAGACTCAGTGTGCCTTTCAGAACTATGTCCTCTTCCTTTACGGAGTAAACGGATACGGAACTGGAAACAGAGCCGGCCTCTCTGTCCTCGATTTTGCTTAGAGTGACGATGTGGCCGTTGTTTGAGAGTACTGAGTTTATCGGTGTGTCCGGGATGTCCATGCGGACAGGCGTTCCGCTTAAAGCGGTCTCCTTAAATTCGTTGCCGTCTTTTGGAGAGGCGTAGGCATTTAGTACCGAAAGGGCAAGTGCCGCGGAGGTGAGAATTATGGTCAGATGCTTCATGGGTGAAAGTTTTAATTTTTCAGAATAATCAGAAAGTTACGAACATCTTGAGCAAATAGCTTCTGGGCCGGATGAGGTAGTCGGTGGAGAAGCTGCTGGCGGCGGAGAGCACGGAGTAGACGTACTCGCGGGTGTCCAGGAGGTTGGTGCAGGTGAGCTCCCAGCGGAAACGCTTCCACTTGTAGCTGAGGGCGGCGTCCAGCAGGACGAAGTCACTGGCCGCGGAGGATGCACTGTTGTGGTAGTGCTCTCCGGTCAGGGAGAGGCCGATGCCGGCGGGAAGGCGGAAGCTGAGGGTGAGGTCGTTGGAGGCGGTCAGCAGCGGGGTGAGGTTCTCGCCCGAGGCCTGCCGGGAGAGGGAGTACATTACGCTGCCGTTGTATGTCAGTCCGAGGAACTTGAACGGGGACAGGGAGATGTCCAGCCCGGCGGAGTAGCCCTGCATGTTCATCCTCGCCACCTGCTCCTGCAGCAGGAAGGGTGAGTCCGTCCATGAGGCTCCGAGCTCCAGCTTGGCGGTCAGGTCCTTCCAGTAGAATCCCTTGCTCAGTTCGATGCCGGCGCTGACGGTGTGGGAAAGCTCCCCGGTGCGTGTTGTCAGGGTGGTGGAGTAGATGCCGTCGAAGTCGTATCCGTAGAGGATGTCCGGCTTGGTGAGGGAGTATCCCGCGCTGAGGTTGAGGAACAGCATGTTGAAGATGTCCTTGTAGCTGAGTCCGAGGGAGAAATGGTTGCGCATGCCCTCGGTCAGGTCCGCGGCGTACCGGGTCAGGCTGCGGTAGTCGCTCAGGACGGCGCCACCGTAGATGGTGGATATCTCCGGCATGGACCAGCTCATGGAGTAGCCGAGGTTGATGTCGGTGGAGGCCGCGGGCTTTATCTTCATGCTGACGCTGGGCTCGGCGAACACCTTGTGCCGGGACGTCCGCGTGCCTCCTAATCTGTCGTCGAGGAACGTCATGTAGTAGGCCACGGGGATGAATATGCTGAGGTCCACGTGCAGGGAGGTGTAGTAGGCGTAGACGGCAGGGGCTACCCTGAGGCGGTGCATCATCAGGCGGTTGGCGGCTTCGGAAGGGTCTTCGAGCTGTCCCAGGGGGGTGCTGAGGCGGCTGTCGAGGCTGCCCAGCCGGTAGCTGGCCGAGAGGGTGGGCTCTATCCTCATGTCCCACAGCCTGAAGCTGGTGACGTTGCCGGCGAACAGGGATGCCATGAAGGCGTCAGCGGTGACGTCCTGCACGGCTCCGGCCCACTGCCCTCCATCCCGGGCTATTGCCAGGGAGTACGGCGTGTGCTCGTAGGCGGCGCGGGCGTTGATTTCGAAGGCGCTCTTCTCCCCGCTGCGCCTGATCAGGCTGGCCGTGCTGGATGCCCTTAGCGTGGTGCGGTCGAAGTCCTGGCCGATGCCGTTGACCGAGGACGCTATGTCGAGGAACTCGGCGGAGAAGATGTTGCGGTTGTCTACGTAGAGGCGGTCCCCGTTGCTCTTGAAGCTTAGCTCTGCGTTGACCTTGTCGGTGCCGATGACGTTGGATATGCCCTCCCGTATGAGGTTGACGGAGGAGTCGGGGAGCATCCACCGGGTCTCGGAGGTGTTGTCGCGCAGCTCGGTGTCGTTGAGGTATGAGAGGTTGAGGTTGATGTCCGTGCCCCCGGAGGTGCGGAAGAGCTCGTTGAGGGAGGCGGAGTACGAGGTGTTGCGGTAGTAGCGGTCCTTGTCGATGGCCGGGGGCGAGGCGAGCGTGGCGGAGGAGAGCACAGGGTTGAGCCTGCCGGTGCCGGAGGTGAGGTCCTCCAGCTCGTACGCGAGGTCGTCGCCGGTGTTGTTGGTCTTGCCGGTGAGGATGTGCTGGCTGCTGTGTCCGAAGTACATGGGTGCGGCCTCGGCGTTCCACAGGCCCCCGTCCCCGTAGCCGCCTCCCGCGGCCGCCGAGAGCAGGAATACTCCCCGCGAGGAGGCCTTGAGCTTGAGGTTGATGTAGGTCTTGTCGGAGGGCACCAGGTCCTTGAGGGCCTTGATGGCCTGGTGGTTCTCGAGAATCTCCACCGAGGCGATGTGGTCCGGGGAGATGTTGCGCGTGGCGATGCCGTAGCGGCCCTTGAGCAGGTCCATGCCGTCGATGGTCAGCCCCGCTATCGGCTTGGCCTTGTAGAGTATCTGCCCGTTGTCCCTGACCGTGATGCCGGGCAGCTTGCGGAGCACGTCCTCGATGACCAGGTCCTCCTGAGCACGGAAGGATGCGACGTTGTAGGATACGGTGTCGTCGCCCTTCATCTCCATCTTCGGAGCAGTGACCGTCACCTCGTTCAGTTCGAAGAGGGACTCCTCCACCTCGAAGTCGTGCCGCCCGCTGACATTGGGCACGGTGCGGCGCACGGCCTTGACGCTCATGCCGGAGACTGAGATGACCACGCTGTCAGTTCCGGAGCGGATGCTGAGGGTGTAGTGGCCCTCTCCGTCGGTGGTGGTGTAGCCTATGGCCACCCCGTCCTCCGTCCGGCTGACAATGACGTAGCACACAGCGGGCTCGGAGGTGCCGGCGTAGCGGATGCTGCCCTCGAAGGTGGCCAGGGGCGGCTCCTGTGCCGTGGCAGTCCGGGCAGCGGTGCAGAGGAGGACGATGGCCAGGAGGGCTGGAAGAAATGCGGCTGCTCCGGCGGTATGGGCGGGTGTCGGTCGGGCTTTCATGGGATGGTCCTTGTTAGGGATGATTGTTACTCAAGTTCTATCGGGTCGTAGTACATGGCTACGGAGTATTCGTTGTCACCGGGCTCTCTCGCACCTCCTTTCCCGTCAGGCAGAAGAGTCCTGATGCCAGTGTTTTTCAGGAACACAAAAGGACGGAGGTACATGTCCTTCAGGATCTTCGCGGCTTCCTTGGGGCTGCATTTCTGGAAGAGGAACTGCTTCTCGTAGATGGGCCACGAGCCTTTCTCGATGCCTGTCATGGTCCAGGAGAAATGCTTTTCGGAGTCCTGCACTTTCAGGATCAGTCCGGGAAGGCCGCGGAACTTGTACGGACCGCCGTCCACGGGGATGTCGGGGCAGAACCACGCCGTCCACTCCCGTCCTCCGAATGAGGTTACGGCCTTCTGGCACTGATAGTCTCCGACCTGCTCCGCCTCGCCTGTAAGGGACCACTGCATGGGAGTGCAGCCGCCCTCATACTGCAGTATCGGACCTGTCAGCAGGGTTCTGCGGTTGATCCGGTAGCTGTCGCTGAATACGAACAGCTCGATGGGATAGACCGATGAGGAGCCTAGGTTCCTCGGCATCTCCCCGCGTTCAGTCATTTCGCGGTTCAGCATTTCCCGTGCTTCGAGTATCTGGCTGTAGTCTTTGCGGACCCTGTCTCCGAACTCCACTATGCGTGTGTCGGAGAGGATTTCCTTCTCGGCGAAGACATGGTCTTCCAGACCTCCGGGTTCGGATGTGCTGTAGAACAGTGCGTCGCGGAAAGTCATCTCGTAGGATACTCTCATAAATGCGGTGTCAAGGGCGACGGTTTTGTTCCAGGTCTGGTTCGGTACGGGACGGTAAGGGGACTGTGCGCTGCACAGCATGGAGGCGGCGCACAGCAGGGGGATGGCGCCGGTCGTAAGTTTTGCCGGTAATACTGGTCTGTTCATAATCGTACTTTTACTTTTAAATATTGTAGCCGTTTATTCCAATGGCGGATAATAACCCTCATGATGATTCTGCACCCCGACGGTTTTAATGGATCCGTCAGGCAGCATCACTGTCATCGGCTTTCCGGAGGTCCTTAAAAAGCCCGGGGACCTCCATATCATCCGCCACAATTCCGCGATATTTTTTTTATTTGTTTTTTCGCATCTGTAGTGCAGGCCTATTGCCGATGTCTTGTTCCTGGTGTACCTGTATATGCTCCGGCCTCTGCCCTTTTCCAGTCCGACGGCTTCCCATCTGAGCAGACCTTCGGAATCTTCGGCTTTTAATATCAGGCCGGGCAGCCCTTCGAGTTTCCATGGGCCGTAAGGGTATGGTATGTCTGTTGAGAAGGATACCGTCCATTGCCTGCCGTTGAGCTGTCCTTCTGCCACCTGGCACCGGTATCCGCAGACGGTGTCTGTCCGGTCCGTGAGGCGCCACTCTGTCTGTTCTGCTTTCTCGCTGTAGCAGTAGTCGGTGTTTTGGACTCTCAGCAGGACGTATCTGGACGAAGAGGAAATGCACCTGAATATTTCATAATAAGTGGCAGTCTGGCCTTCCGGTATTACGGAGGACGTTATATCGGTGAAAGCGTTCATTCCTTTGCTTTTCTCGGAGGCATAGACCTCGGATTGCACGGAGTCTCTGATATAGGCGTTGTAACTGTAGTAGTGAGTCAGTTTTCCGCCTATCTCCAGCATATAAGGCTCATGCAGGCACTTGCCGGACAATGTGTCGATGACATATTCGAATCCGTAAAATATGCGCATCTCCATCGTGTCCGCTTTCTCCCTGAGGCTGAAATCCCTTGCCGCAGGAAAATACCGCCCGCTGCTGACAATCCGGGCAACCTCCTGGTCGCTGAGATTCTGAGAGTTCGCCAAAGGGTGGACCGCCATGACGGCCAGCAGTGCCAATGCCGTTCTTTTGCTCTTTATTTTCATACTCTTTAAATGTGTTATTCGAGTTCTATCGGGTCGTAGTACATAGATATGGAGTTTTCTTTTTCTCCGGGTTCATAGAATCCCCCTTTTCCGTCGCGCATCATGATTTTTACTCCGGCGTTCTTCATGAACGTGAAAGGATGGAGAAACATGTTCTGAAGAATCTTTCCGGCTTCCTTGGGGCTGCATTCCTGAAAGAGGTACTGTTTCTCGTAGATGGGCCACGAGCCTTTCTCGATGCCTGTCATGGTCCAGGAGAAATGCTTTTCGGAGTCCTGCACTTTCAGGATCAGTCCGGGAAGGCCGCGGAACTTGTACGGACCGCCGTCCACGGGGATGTCGGGGCAGAACCACGCCGTCCACTCCCGTCCTCCGAATGAGGTTACGGCCTTCTGGCACTGATAGTCTCCGACCTGCTCCTCCCCGCCAGCAAGGGACCACTCCATCGGGACGCATATGTCTTCGAATTTTAGGATAGGGCCATGCATTAATGTCCTGTAGCTTACTGCGATTTTACCACCGTCATAAATAAACATTTCGAATGGCCTGACAGGCGGACATCCAGCATTTGGCAAGATGCCTTTTTCAGTCAATTTTTTGTTTTCCTGTTCCGCTGTTTCCAGAATATACGAATAGTCTTTTCTGCATTTCGTCCCGATTTCCACCATGCGCGTGTCTGTAATCATTTCATCTTCCGCAAAAACGTGTCCTTTGAGGGCATCTTGTTCGGATGTGCTGTATGGCAGGGCGTCACGGAATGTCATTTCATATGAAATTCTTATAAACGCCGTGTCGAGGGTAATGATTCTGTCCCATTCACCGTTGGGTATGGGGAGGTAAGGAGACTGGGCTCTGATAAGCATGGAGGCGGCGCATATCAGGATGACAATGCATCCTATGTGTCCTGCGGGTGGTGTCAATCTTTTCATGATCCAGTATGTTGCTATATGTCGGACAAAATGAGTTATTCCAGTTCTATCGGGTCGTAGTGGAACGACTCGCTTTTCTCCTCATGGGTGAGTTCTCTGAGCTGATGGGTCTGGGGGTCCATCTGCTGGACGCGCATGCCGCGGCTCACCTTCCACTGGTAGGGGCTGGAGAACATCTGCCGGATGTATTTTCTGGCCTGGGAACGGGTGCAGTCCTGGTAGAGTAGCCGTTTTTCGAGAATCGGCCATGTACCCCGCTCAATGACAGCGAGTTCCCAGCTGTAGGTGCCGGTGGTGTCCTCTGCCTTGAGTATTAGGCCGGGCAGGCCGCGGAACTTGTAAGGGCCGCTGTCCACCGGCAGGGCGGGACAGAACCAGGCGTGCCATACCCGGCCGCGGAATTCGGTGACGGCCTTCTGGCACGGGTAGTCCATGACGGTGCAGGTATCGGAGGTTAGCTGCCATCCGAATGCGGGTGTGTCCTCCTGCCAGCGGAGTACCGGACCGAGTATCATGGTCTTGTGGATGACGGTGATGCCGTCCGGGGTGATGTACAGCTCAAAGGGGTTGACCGGGCTGTCAGGGTCGTGCGAGTCGAAAGCGCCGTCAGTCTGTTTCCAGGCATTGTGCCCGGCCATCTCGGAAGTCTCCAGTATCAGGCTGTACTCTTTCTGCAGTCCCGGGCCTATCTCCACGATCCTTCTGTCTACGTGGGAGCTGTCCGAACCGGTCTCGGAGGGAAAGCGCATCCGGTATTCCAGGCGCATCGTGGCTTCACCGAGAGTATCGGTCCTGTCCCAGCGGACATCGATGTACATGGCGTCCATGTAGGGTGTCTGGGCGCCCAAAGAAAATGCGGCCGTGGAAAGCAGAATCAGCGGCAGCAGTATCGCGAGGGGTGTAGAGGTTTTCATCATGCTACAAATATAACGATTTTTTTTAGTAAATTCAATTTAAAATGAATTTTTTTTAAAAAATTCCTGCTGGGACTGTTGTAAGGTGATAAGGTCGTACTGCTGGGAATTTTATTTGAAGTTTTCAATAAATGTTGCCGGGGTGGACGGTCTGCGTTAGTCAAAGTTCTTTGGTACACCTCAGTCTGTAGTTGGTCGTTTGAAATATTCGGCTGGAAAACAAATGGTTACAGGGTTATGCGGATTACAGACACGCGGCAACTGCCTGCAGTCTGTAAATGATGTACTTTGCGTAAGTCGCTATGCTATAAAGAAGTGTGAAAAAAGAGAACGTTACAGACTGAGCGGTGCGGCCAGGACGCATATTCCTTAAATGTGCCGGTATAGTGCTGTGGCAGGGGTAGTCCGTTATCAGCGCCTTTTCTCCAGGACGAGTCTGTAATCGGAACATTTGTGTAAAGCATTGTTACACAGCGAGGTGGGTGAAAAATCAGGATAACAGACAGGTGTCGACAGCCTTCAGTCTGTAATCGAATGATCCGCGCGTAGTGTTGTCAGACAGCAATGTATGCGAAAAGCAGGACAACAGACAAGTGGTGACTGTCCCCAGTCTGTAAATCGCATACTTCATGTGACTTTCTGTGAAACACGAGAGTATACGGATTTTAGCTGTACAGACTGTATTGTGGACATTGGACATTTTCAAAGTGTTTTTGAATCGACTTGAATTACGGTTGGCGGAACAGAGAGTCGGGCAGGGGGCTGAGGCCGATGTCGCGGCGGAGGCTGTCCGACAGCGGTCTGTCTTCCGGATTGAGGGCAGGCGGCTGGAGGAATTTGCGGAAGTCGGAGCCATAGAGGGAGCGTTTCTGGTATATGACGTAGTATTTGTCCAGAAAGAGAGCCAGTGCCTCGGGGTGCAGCCGTCCTGCCTCGGCTTCTGTGCGCAGGAGGCTGTAGACATCTCCGTCCATCAGTCTGTGGGGGCTGTGGAGCATGACGGCTGTGAGTGCCTGCAGGAGGTATCCGTGGGTGGAGTTGTATTTGCCCAAGTCCGTCACCCATCCGAAGTGCCTTATGCATTCAATGGCTTTGTCGAAGCAGATGCTGTCGATGCGGAGGTTGAACTCGCGACTGTTTTCCAGATAGAGGGAGACATCGCTGCGGACTCCCTGGTCCAGGCTCCATATCTCGGCAAGCGTGATAACCGTGCTGTCCAGCGGTGTTACTTTTTCGGTCTCTTGTTTTGACTGTGCGGCTGCGTTCATTGTCAGCATGGCAATGGCCAGGGCGGTGAGCGGGATTCTGATTCTGTATTTCATGTGTTTCTTTTTACTATTAGTTTCTTTAACCTAAACTGAACCGTATCTTGAACATCACAGACAGCGGACGGAGCCGGTAGAGGTACTGGAAGTTGGTGATGTCGCTGTATGTGCGCTGGTTGTAGGTGCCGGTCCCGAGGAGGTTGCGGCCCTCGAGGATGTATTCGAATTTCCGGGCTTTGTACGATATGGAGGCGTCGAGGAAGAATATGTTGCGGCTGCCTCCGGAAATGGCGTCGTTGAGGTAGTGTTCTCCGGTGATGCTGGCACTGAGGCGCTTGAAGAAGGTGGTGCTGAGCCGGAGGCGCTGGTGAACGGCGTTGATTGGGGTGAGGACTTCGGCGGTCTCTGCGGCTTCAGGGCCGGTGGGGAGTATCTCGCTGGCGCTGCGTACATAGCGGATGTAGTATTCGAGGAATATCTTGGGAGCCACGCGGGAAGAAAGCTCCAGGCCTACGGGCAGGCTCCATGTAGACACGGGCATGATCTCGCCCTGGCGCAGGACATCCATCCAGTTGCGGGTGAATCCTACCGGAATGCCTATGGTGGTGGATATGGCGTCGAAACGTTTCTCTATCTTTCCGTCAATGCTCCATCCCTGCGAGACGTTGTCGATGCTGTAAGTCTGTATGCGGCTGAGGGAACCGATGTACTCGGTGCCGTACATGAGGTTTGAGCGGCTGCGCCAGTAATCCGCCCTGACCGAGCCGAAGAGAGACAGCAAGGCATCGGCATAACGCAACTCTGCAGAGTAAGTCTGGTAACGGCCATGAGCGATGTCGCCGTTGCGGCTGCCGATGACGCGGTAGTCGGTCATGATGTATCCGCTGTATATGCTTGACGGTGCCCCAAGGTTGTTGATAAGGGCTCCTGATGCCAGCAGCTTGAGATTCGGAGTAATCTCCAAGTCCATGCTTATATTGGGATTGAAAAGCAGTTTCCCGAGCCTGCTGTCACTGCCCTGAACCTTGTCCCTGACAAGCAGGTCTGAATACGTAAGCCCAAGTCCTCCGGTTATGCGGAATTCCCTGTATCTGTAGGTCAGGCCGGCATTGGCCATAGCGTCTATCTTGTGATAGTACATGTCGTTGTGCATGGAATCAGCCGGAGCAATGCCATCCCCTGGAGTCAGGCCGCTGGTCATGCCCTGTATGTCGGCCACCACCCCTGCGGACACGAAGAGATCCAGCCCGCCCTTGAAGCCTTTACTGAAAGACAATATTTTCCGGGTGTACAGCTTGCGGTTGTCCATGAGCTGCACGGCCTCCTGAGCCTGTTGCCCGTAACCGAATATCTCGGGATACAGCACCGGAGTGACGCGCAGGGTCGCCGGCATGGAGGAAGCGTTGATACGGGAGGAAAAGTTCAGGCGTATGTTCCCGTTCATGACCTTCACGAAACCCAGGTCGTTCTGGAGACGGAGCTGGGGATCGACTGTCATGGCCTGCTCCACCGGGGTGCCGTCACTGAGGACGCTGCCGCTGTTGCGGTTCCATTCGGCTCCGAAGGCTATCTGCTCGTTGAGGTATATCTTCTCGTTGTTGAGATTGTAACGCAGCTTGAATTCCGCCCCGTCCGAAAGCTCGGTGGCGGAGGTGGTCTCGTCTATCTCCAATGGCGGCTGTCCGTCCGGGAGATAGTAGGTGGTCAGGGACGAGGAGTTGTACCGCTGGCGGTCGTGGAGGTAGATGGCGTTGATGTTGAGGGTATTGTCGTTGTCCGTACTGTCGCCGAGGCGGACTGTGTTGTTGATGGAGACGGCATGGGTGAGGTTGTCCATATACCGTTCGCGGTCGGTGTCAGGCAGGGCCGGCAGATGCACGGAGAGAGGCGAGTATTCCTTCTGGAAACTGTCGTAGAATGAGGTGAGTTCGGTGGTGACGTCGTCCCCGGAGTTGTTGGACTTGACGGTGGTCATCATCTGGTAGTTGCCGGTGAAGAGCATCAGTGCCAGCTCTCCGTTCCACATCCAGGGCTTGTAGCCGCCTCCGAGGGAGAGGGTGGCGATGAGGCTTCCCTTCGCACCGTCCTTCAGGCGCAGGTTGATGGCCGCGTCGGGGGAGAACTCCACGTCCTTGAGGGCCTTGATGGGCTGATGGTTCTCGAGGACTTCCACGCGGGAGATGTCCTTGGCCCGGACGTTGTTGACGGCTACACCGTAGCGTCCGCCCATGAGGTCCAGTCCCTCGATGTAGAACTTGTTGATGGGGCGGTTGTTGTACCTTATCTGCCCGGATTCGGAGACATCGATACCGGGCATCTTGCGGAGCACGTCCCCGATGGCCCTGTCGGTGAGGGTGTCGATGTATGAGTCGACAAGGTAGCTGAGGGTGTCGCCGCGGCGCCTTATCGGCTCGGCGGTAACGGTCACTTCGTTGAGCTGAAGTCTCTCATATTCGGCCTGGAAGTCAGCCGTGACGGAGGCGGCCAGCGGGACGTTCCTCCAGGCCTTGCGGATATTGAACCCCGTAATCATCACCCTGACGGAATCAGCCCTGAGGCTGTACTCGAAACGGTACCGGCCGTCACTGTCCGTGGTCGTGAAGCCGTAAAGTGCCCTGCCGTCAGCTGTCTGCAGCATCACATTCGCCCCCGGGACAGGCTCACCGGTGCCGGAGTCCGTCACGCGCCCTGTCACGACGGCATGGACCAATGACTGCCGTACAGTGTCCCTTTGAGCCTGTGATGGCAGCGCGAAGGTCTCTGCAACGCTGATGCAGGCCAGCACTGCGGCTGCGGTGAGTATTGCGAAGGTTTTTAATTTCATAGTCATCATATTCATTTCCATATTCATTACTCCAGTTCCAATGCGGGTACCTCTGGCAGGGCAAACTTCTCGCGGTTGGCCGCCGTGACTTTTTCTATTACCAGCTCGTCTCCCTCATAATGGCCTACCGACAGATCAATACCTAATGCCAGTTTGAACCCATACGGGTCAGCCCATCTTCTCCGTTCAAGTTCTAAAGCCTGTCTGCGGTTGATTCTGCGTATCTTCATTTTCGGCACTCCTCCGCCGTAGTTGTCATATCCGGGGTCGAAAATATGGATATCCCCACTCCTGCGCTCCAGTCCTACGGCCTCCCATGAGAACACGCCGGTGCTCTCCTCCACAGCCATTATCAGCCCCGGCAGACCGCAGAACTTCCAGGGGCCAGCACTTATCGGTATGTCCGGGGCAAACCAGACGGTGTATCTCCTGCCTCTGAACTCCGTACTGGCCGCCATACACTGATAGCCCAATACGGTCATAGCCGTATCAGGGATGAAAGTCCACTGGAAATCAGGCATCTTCTCCGAGTATTCATATTCTGTGTCAACAATGCCCATACGGACGGTAAGGGTCCCCTGCCCGGGCCAGTTCTGATAGCAGTCCTCATACACTGCGATACGTCCTCCATCCATCCATGAGCTGTTGTTCACGCCGTCTGTTCCCTCCTGCCTGGCCTTGAACATGAGCGAGTCGCATCAGTCCGCAGCAAGACTGTAGTATCTTGACAGGCCGCTCCCTATCTCCAGACGCATCTGGTCATAATCCGGATAATAGGAAGTAGTAGTATCAGGAGACGGCATGGAGACAGAGTACCGGTAGGTTACAGCATACCCGTATCGCCCTATCGCCTTTTTCGAGACCGCATCACGGCTTATCGGATTGGTTCTTTGAAGAGCGACAGCATAGGGGCTTGTTTCCATACTTTGTCCAGACAGCAAACAAGGACTACTAAGCATCAGTATTAGTGACAGCAAGTAACGCATAGTGAAACTCTCTTAAAGTTGTTTCTACTTATAATCATTCGAGCTCGAGGACGGGGATTTCAGGAAGGGCGTATTTCTCGCGGTTGGCGGCAGTAACCATCTCGTCAGAGATTATCTCTCCATTTTGCATGACTGTCATCTGTACTGAACCTCCGCTGGAGATGATCATGCCAAAGGGGTCAGCCCACCTGCGACGCTCCAGGTCAAGGGCCTGCTTGCGGGTGATGCGGCGTATCTTCATGAGCGGTACTCCGCAGGAGACGTGGTTGGTGATGCAGTCGTATTTCGGGTCGAACAGGTGGATGTCCCCGGTATCGGAGCTGATGCCGACGGCTTCCCAGGAGAATATACCGGAGCTTTCCTCCACGGCCAGGATGAGACCGGGCAGGCCGGAGAATTTCCATGGACCTGCGCTGATGGGTATTTCGGGAGCGAACCACACGGTGTACTGCCGTCCTCTGAACGTGGTGCCGGCTGCCATGCACTGATAGCCGCAGACGGTCCTGGGCGGGATGTTCAGAAATTGCCACGTCATCTGTGGAACGGGTTCAGTGTATTCGAATTCTTCCCTGACCATGCCTGTGCGGACTGTCAGCTCCCCTGCCTCCGGCCAGTTGAGGTAAGTGTCCTCGTACAATGCGAATCTTTCCGCCGGCTTCCAGCTGTCGAGGTCCACTCCGCCGCGGTGGTTGGCATCGGTCCTCGCCCTGTACATGATGGAGTCCCGTCTGTCAGCGGTGGTGCTGTAGTATCGGGAAAGTCCGTCGGGACTGATCTCCAGGCGCATGATGTCGTAGTCGGGGATATAGTTGCCGGCCGTGTCATAGGCGTTCATGTCCACTTCGTACCGGTAGGTGACGGTGTAGCTGTAGGTGCCTATGGGTTTCTTGCTGGTGACATCGCGGCAGTTCAACGGACATGAAGTTTTCAGAGTCTCGCCGTAGAGTGATACGGACTGGCCGCGGGCGGGCAGGGATGCGAGGGCAGTTAGCAAAAGGAAGGCTGTAAATAATATGGGACGTTGTGTTGTCATGGTGCTGTTGTATCTGTTTTGGCTACAAATATACGTTTATTTATTTATTATTGTGCGATTTTTTTGAATATGGATTCGAATTGTTTTTTTGGGCTGGAATTCTTAAAATGTTTAAAATCAGTAATATATGTGTGGGTAAATTTGTGTTGATAATCAATAATGTGTTGTGTTGTCTTCTCTGTATTTATTAATTCGTTGGCTATATTGTACGTATTTTATCGTAAATTTAAGATAAAATGCTTGTCCTGTGAGGAGCTGATAAGTTTACGCATGGTGCGCGGCATACAGACTGCGGGCAGTCATCTCATAGTCTGTAATCCTGTTTTTGGCAAACGGAGCTGTTTTACAGTACTTTGTCCGGATCATCAGTCTACAGACTCGTCCTGGAGAAAAGGTGCTGACCGCGGGCCACCCCTGCCACAGCACTCTCCAGGCGCATTGATAAGCTGTACGTGCTCCGATGAGCTGTTCAGTCTGTTTCCTGCATATCTCTATAATCATATGTTATTCAACGGTATGCCCGAAATGATTGATTACAGACTGTTGGCGGCGCGGTGTGGCAGGGGAAAGGTAAGACCGGGAAAAGGGCTCCTGTCAATGCGGTGAAACAGCCTGGGTGCCAGAAAAGCAGATGATGTAGGAGGATATTTGCGGATAATCACGTAATTATTCCTATTCCTATTTTTGGCCCATGGCCGCAAATGCTGTTACGCCTCGGCAATGAAATTTGAACAAGTTCAATTTGCATTGCTCTCGACTTCTGCGTATTTTTGTTTCTGAAATGAAAATGTAGGACTGCGCTATGATGAAATACCCGATAGGAGTTCAGAGCTTCGAACAGATCCGCGAGGACGGTTATGCCTATGTGGACAAGACCGACCTTGTATACAGGCTTACGCATGAAGGGAAAATCTATTTTCTGAGCCGCCCGCGACGGTTCGGCAAGAGCCTGCTGGTATCCACCCTGAAGAACTATTTTCTGGGGCGCAAGGGACTCTTCGAGGGACTGGCCATCAGTTCGCTGGAGAAGGAGTGGCTGGAGTACCCGGTGTTCCATATCGACTTCAACGGCAGCAATTTCACTGCGCCGGGAACCCTGGATGCGGTAATAGAGGGAAGTGTATCGCAGTGGGAGTCTCAGTACGGCCGCAGCGAAGAGTTCACCGATGCCGGCAGACGGTTCGCATACGTGCTGAAAAAAGCTCACGAGCAGACAGGCCGCAGGTGCGTGGTGCTCATCGACGAGTACGACAAGCCGATGCTGGACGTGCTGGATACCGGCTATACCATAACCGTGGACGGGAAGCAGCGTCCGCTGGAGGAGTGGAACCGCGAGGTACTCAAGGGCTTCTATTCTGTATTCAAGGCGGCGGATGAGGACCTTCAGTTCGTGCTGCTCACGGGTGTGACCAAATTTGCGCAGGTAAGCGTGTTCAGCGGATTCAACCAGCCTCAGGACATCAGCATGTCTTCGGATTACGAGACCCTGTGCGGCATTACTCAAGAGGAGCTGGAGAGTTATTTCGTAGAGCCGATAGATGTGATGGCCGCTTCATACGGAGAGAGCCGCGAGGAGATGCTTTCAAGGCTGAAGCGTCACTACGACGGCTATCATTTTTCCGAACGGATGACCGACGTCTACAATCCGTTCAGCCTTCTGAATGCCTTCGCCCAGAAGGCAGTACGTGACTACTGGTTCGCCAGCGGCACGCCGACCTATCTGATCCGTCTGCTGTCTCACTCGGACGAGAACCTGGACGAGCTTACCGGCAAGTACTACGACCCCTCCCAGTTCGTCGACTACAAGGCCGATGTCGAGAAGCCCCTGCCGATGATTTATCAGAGCGGCTATCTGACCATCAAGGATTACAGGCAGAGCCGCAATACATTCCTGCTGGACATTCCGAACAATGAGGTGAAGAAGGGTTTCGTGAGCCTTATCGCCTCAGATTATTTCAAAAACAGGAGCAACGATGTCAGCAGTTGGATCCAGGATCTTCTGGACGCATTCGAGGACGGAGAGACAGACCGTATCCGCGACCTGTTCACCTCTTTCCTGGCAGACATACCTTACACAGTTCGCCGCAGGGAGGACGAACGGGAGAGGGAGCGTTATTTCCAGTACACGTTCTATCTGATTCTGAGAATGGTCAGTGTTTACCTCACATGCGTGGAGAAGCTTCAGAGTCAGGGCCGCGTGGACTGCATCGTAGAGACCCCGAAATACGTCTACATCTTCGAGTTCAAGCTGGACGGTACAGCAGACGAGGCCCTCGCCCAGATAGAGGCGAAAGGCTACGCCCGCCCTTACGCAGCCGACAGCCGCACGGTACACTGCATCGGTGTCAGCTTCTCCTCGGAGACCGGCACCGTAGGAGAATGGAAGAGCCTTCTTCTGAAGTAATTTGTTGTTTTCCGGTTGTGCCGGGGCTTACTCGGGCAGGAGGGCGGCAAGCTCGTCGGGAGTGAGGTCGAGGATGTCGCAGATGGCGGCGCGGTCGAGACCCTTGGATTCCATGCGACGGGCAAGTTCTGAATTCCGGACGCTGTCGTCGGAGGTGCTCTTGCCTGCCTCTGCGAACAGGGTGTGGACGGTCCGGCTCAGGAGCCGCAGCAGTCTCCGGCTGTCTTTTTCAGTGTTGAGATCCAGGCCGCAGAAGGTGGATTTGCCGCGGTGCAGGTAGAGGTAGTAGATGCCGGCGATGAGCACTGCGGTTACGCCGCTGATGTCCAGGCCTGTGCCCTTGAAGTATTTCCGGTAGTAGGCCAGCAGGGACTCGTTCTCCAGCTCGCGGATGTCAGCGATCTTCTTCACGGCTTCAGAGTCGGATGCGAGCTCCCAGAGCAGGGAATCCCGGAGCGGCCCGTTGCTGTCGAGGTGGCGGCACAGATCCTCGAGCGTGCGGATGTAGTATCTCTCCGCGCCTTCCTTGTCCATCTTCCTGTACGAGACGGTCTCACCGAGCCAGAAATCGTGGTCGCGGACGTATTCGTATATCAGGTCGTCTATCGAGCTGTATCTCTTGAAGAATACGGCGGCTTCGATACCGGCCTCGGCAATCAGCTGGTTTACAGTGATTCTGGCGAGCGGCATCTGGCCTGCGAGAGTGGTCAGGGCATCGCTGATGGCCTTGTCTACCTGTTCGTTGGTCCTTCTTATTCTGGTCTTGGGCTTTTCCTCATTCATGGCGGCATTTGTTTTATTGTTGCAAAAATAATAAAATCTGCTGTAAAACACATTGTTGAGAGTGCGGTTGTGTCGTGTTTTGAGATATTTTATAATGATTTTTGTATAAAATTTTGCTTGTAATAATAATAATAATAATAATTTTGCGATAAAATGAAAGAAAATTTTTATCCGAATAAGACAAAATGCTGTTCAATTCTATAGATTTCGGTATCTTCCTGCCGGTGGTGGCCGTCCTCTACTGGACGATGTTCAACAGGCACGGGGTGCGGCTGCGCAACGCCTTTCTGCTGGCGTGCAGCTGGTTCTTCTACGGGATGTGGGACTGGCGCTTCCTGGGCCTGCTTATATTCAGCTCCACAATGGATTACACCCTGGGCCGGCTTATAGGCAGGACGGATGTGAATGACAGGAGGAAGCGGAAGGCCCTGCTGGTAGTCAGTCTTGTGGTCAATCTCGGAATACTCGGATTCTTCAAGTACGCCAATTTCTTCATCGACAGCATCGACGGCCTTTTCACCGTCTTCGGCGCGGAACTTTCATTGAAGACTCTGAATATAATCCTGCCGGTGGGTATCAGTTTTTATACATTCCAGTCGTTAAGTTATATCATCGATGTATATCGTGGGAAAATATCACCGTCCAGGGATATAATCGCTTTCCTCACTTTTATCAGTTTCTTCCCGCAGCTGGTGGCCGGACCTATCGAGAGGGCCTCGCATCTGCTGCCTCAGTTCGACGACCTGAAGAAATTCGATTACGACAAAGTCCGGGAAGGTATCGTGGAGGTGTTCATCGGCCTGATCAAGAAAATGGTGATAGCGGACCGGCTGGCAGTGTATGTGGATTCGGTGTTTCAGGAGGCTGCGGCGGGCGGCAGTACCCAGATTCTCGGCTTCCCGTCTGTGCTGGCCCTGATATTCTTCGCATTCCAGCTCTATATCGACTTCTCGGCTTATTCCCAGATAGCGATAGGCACAGCTAAGATTCTGGGCTTCAGCCTGTGTACCAACTTCCGCAGGCCTTATTTGAGCAGCTCTTTCAATAATTTCTGGGAACGCTGGCACATCTCGCTGTCCCAGTGGATGCGGGACTACATCTTTATCCCTTTAGGAGGCAGCCGTGAGGGCCGCCGGAGGACGGTGAGGAACCTGCTCATAGTGTTTGCTGTCAGCGGACTGTGGCACGGTGCTTCGTGGAATTTTGTGATATGGGGTCTGATCAACGGCCTGTTCGTGATATTGCTGGACCCTCTGCTGGCCAGGTGGAAAGTCAGGGGTGTTATGGCCTCCATAATCGTCTTCTGTCTGTGGACTTTCTCACTGGTCTTCTTCAGGGCAGAGGGAATCGATGCGGCATGGACGATGATACGGAGCCTGGGGCTCGGCCACATCGGACAGATATCCGGATTCGGTCTGGCATGGAACGAGCTGACCTTCACCCTGGTGCTGCTGGCCGTCCTGATGTGCTTCGAATATGTGGTGGAGCGTCTGGAGAAGCGTGGGAAAAATATTATGGATATCATGGTGTTCAGTCGTCCAGGTTGGCTGAGGTGGGCGGTGTATCTGGTACTGGTGTTCACCATAATCCTTTTCGGAGTGTATGCCACGAACAATGACAACAGTTTTATCTATTTCCAATTCTAGAATATGGGATCCAAACAGAAACAGCAGAATAAGAAAAAGAGCCAGGAAAAACCCCGGACATTGAAGTCATTGCTGACCAAAGGTGCGGTGTTTACCGCAGTGGTTGTCTGCGTCATCGTGATACTGGAGAAGAGGCAGATATTCGTGGAGGACAGCATGAACAACCACGTGGAGTGGAAATGGGACTGTTACTATAGGATGAAGCAGTACAATATCCCGATAGACGTGCTGCTGGTCGGCAACTCCCATCTGCTGACGGGATTCAATCCCTACGAGTTCACCAAACGCAGCGGCCTGAACTGTTTCCTGCTGGGCGCCTCAGGAGTGGGTGTGGCCGACCTGTATTTTACCGTAGAGGAGGCGCTGAAGGTGCAGAAGCCGAAAGTGCTGGTGCTGGAGACCTACGCCATCAACGAGTCGGATCCGCTCAGGCTGGAGAAAGGTGCGCTGAATGACGAGATCAACAGCTTCCGGGCCCGCAGGGATACCTGGCTGAAGGTCCGCTCCACTCCGTCGCTGTTCAATTACCACAACTGGCCGATAGCCTGGTGCGAGACTTTCCGCAACCACAACTATATCTTTACCAAGCCGGACCAGGTGATGCGCAACCTCAAGGGCGAGGGGCCTAAGCGCAGGGTTCGCAACGACCTGTACCTCGGCCAGTTCGCCCGTTTCTCAAAAGGTCTCTCCCAGGCCATGCTGGACAGGTATGAGGATGAGGGTGCTCCGGTGGACGGGGCTGAATATGAGATTAGCAGAAGTTCCGCCAAGTATACGGAAAAGATAGCGCGGCTGTGTAAGGAGAACGGAGTCCGGCTGGTCTTCCTGACCGTCCCGATGTATCCGGAGCACGTGAAGAACTATCCAGTATGGCAGCAGAGGCTGGGAGCGCATCTTAAGGGCCTGAGTCCTTACTGGCTGGACCTGCAGGCGGCACAGGTGACGGACTCTACTTTGAGGTCTCTGTATACCACGGCGGCGTTCCAGGACACATACGGGGCCAATCAGCACCTGACCAACTACGGCATGGCCGTCACCGGCAGTGTCTTCGCCCAGTATCTCACGCACATCATGCCGGACATTCCCGACCGCAAAAATGACCATCAGTGGCGCAGCCTCGTCGCCAAGTTCCCCAAGTAATCAATTGCCGGCGACAATCCATTTGTCAATATTTCTGCTCTGGGCTGAGAAGTTGATGCCTACCTTCAGGACTTTGCGGGAGTCGGAGGCGAAGGGGGCGGCGTAGTTGCGATCCTCGATCTGCTTCAAAGCTTCCTCGGCTGAGCCCTCTAACTTGAACTCCATGATGTAGACGTACTTGTCGGTCTGGAGCAGGAGATCGATGCGCCCCTGTGAGGTGCGGTACTCTGCCTGCACGTAGAAGCCGAGGAGCTTGGATACGATGAACATGACGTTCTGGTAATGGAGTTCCTGGTCTCTTATAAGTTCGTAAGGCGTGTCGGCCATGAAGCTCTGGAGGCGTGTCATGAATGCGTCCACGTTCCCGGTCTCTATCTCCCGGACAAACTTCTGTATTTCGAAGTTGGTGGCGGATTTCCGGATGGGTGTGTAGTAGGGGACGAGAAATTTCATGAAACCTTCCTCGACTTCCTTGTTCGGGAATCCAAGTGTGTATGACTCAAAACGCGGGTTGTATCCCTTTATGGTAAGGTACCCGCTCTGATAGATGACCGGGATGGGCTCGTCGTCCCCATAGATGCTGTCAAGAGTCTCTACATCGGTGACCGCCGAGGAAATTTCGCTCAGGTCGCACTTGCCCTGCTTGAGGAGAGTTACGAGATAAGTGGGAGTGCCTGTCTCGAACCAGTAGCTTCCGAAGATGCCGCTGTCCATGGTTCTGAGGATGCTGAACGGATTGTAGATGCCTTCGGAACCGGGCGAGAAGTGATAGCCGTCGTACAGCACTTTCAGCTTCCGGCATGTCCCGTCGTATGTGAGATGCTGTGTTGCAGCCAGATTCTGTATGCCCTCTTCCATATACCGGTGAATCTCACTTTCCGTCAGGCCGCACAGACTGGCGTACTGCGGGAGCATGGAGATGTCTTTCAAGTTGTTGAGGTCGCTGAAGACGCTGACTTTGCCGAATTTTGTGACTCCGGTCAGCATCGCGAACCTGATATGCCCGTCCATGGTCTTGAGCACTCCGTAGAAGGGCTTTAGTATGTTGCGGTATTCCTCCTGCAGGGGCTTGTTGCCGATGGCCTGGAGCAACGGCTTGTCGTACTCGTCCACGAGGATGGCTACGCGGTGTCCGGTCTGCTCGTGCGCCAGCCGTATCACGTGGTAGAATCTTTCTTCCAATGCCCTGTCTCCGTAAGGGCTGTTGTAGGCCGTCTCCCATAGTTCCAGATGCTTGTTGAGCTCCTGCCGCAGCGAGTCGGCATTCTCGTACTGTCTGGCGTTCAGGTCTATGTGCAGCACCGGCCTTGCCGTCCACTCCTTCTCGAGGGTATCTATCGCCAGCCCCTTGAAGAGTTCTTTCTTCCCTTGAAAATACGCTTCAAGGGTGGAGATAAGGAGGCTCTTTCCGAATCTTCTCGGGCGGCTCAGAAAATAATAACAGCTCTCATTCACAAGTTTGTAAATGAGCTCTGTCTTGTCTATGTATAGAAATCCGTCCCGACGGATCTTCTCGAAATTCTGTACGCCTATAGGATATTTCATGCCGATATAGTTTTGCTCCGGAGACAAAGATAGCGAATAATCGGAATTGTTTAGTACTTTTGTGGCCTGTAAAGACAGAAATACGTATGGCAGAAGAGATAATATTGGGAATCGAGTCGTCGTGCGACGATACGTCGGCGGCGGTACTGCGCGGCGAGACGCTGCTGGCCAATGTGATGGCCTCGCAGGAGGTACACCGCAAGTACGGCGGGGTAGTGCCGGAACTGGCCTCCCGCGCTCATCAGCAGAATATAGTGCCGGTGGTAAGCCAGGCCCTCGACCAGGCCGGGGTGAGGCCGGACCAGATAGATGCGATAGCCTATACCCGCGGGCCGGGCCTGCTCGGCTCGCTGCTCGTGGGGGTGTCCTTCGCCAAAGGACTGTCACTGGCGACAGGCAAGCCGCTGGTGGATGTCAACCACCTCCAGGGCCACATCCTCTCACATTTCATCCGGCAGGAGGGAAAGCCCTATGTGCCCCCGACATTTCCTTTCCTGGCCCTGCTGGTCTCCGGAGGCCACTCCCAGATCGTGAGGGTGGACGACCCGCTGCACTTCGAGGTGCTGGGCCGGACGATAGACGACGCGGTGGGGGAGGCGTTCGACAAGTGCGCCAAGCTTCTCGGCTTGGGCTATCCCGGCGGTCCGGTGGTGGACAGGCTCGCTGCCCAGGGTGACCCGGAGCGTTTCAAGTTCGCCAAGCCGCACGTCCCCGGACTGGATTACAGCTTCAGCGGAGTGAAGACCTCCCTGCTGTATTTCGTGCGCGACCATCTGAAGGAGGACCCCGACTTCATGCAGCATAACATGGCGGATATCTGCGCCTCGTTCCAGAAGACCCTGATAGACGTGCTCATGGACAAGCTCCTGAAAGCCGTGAAGCAGACAGGTATAAAACAGGTGGCCATCGGCGGCGGCGTGTCGGCCAACTCGGGCCTGCGCAGCCGTATCGCTTCCGAGGGCGAGAAACGCGGCTGGACCACCTTTATCCCCGAATTCAAGTTCACCACGGACAATGCCGCGATGATTGCCGTGGCCGGTCTCTTTAAGTTCCGCGCTGGGCTCACCGGCGGACTCGATGCTGCACCCGTTTCCAGAGCCCTTGACTTCAAGTAGATGAAAGAATTCGAGACAGCCTTCGAGGCATCGTACGCTCCCACGGAGGAGGATTTCAGGACGGCTGCGGCCAAGGCTGCCGGTGTTCCTCTCGGGAAAATAGCAGTGGTCCGGTTACTTCGCCGCTCCATCGACGCCCGCTCCCGCAAGATCCTGCGGCGCTACCGGTTAGCCGCATACCTGCAGGGGGAGGTGCCGCCCGGGACCGCATCGTACAGCCTCAGTCAGGATGTCTCGCAGAAGCCGCCCGTAATCGTCATCGGTGCCGGTCCCGCCGGACTCTTCGCCGCCCTGAGACTCATCTGCGGCGGCCACCGTCCCATCATCCTCGAGCGGGGCAAGAACGTCCACGAACGCAAATACGACATAGCCGCCATCTCCCGCACCGGCGGCCTCAATCCCGACTCCAACTACTGCTTCGGCGAGGGCGGTGCCGGTACATTCTCCGACGGCAAGCTCTACACCCGCTCCAACAAGCGGGGCGATGTGGGCGCAGTCCTCAAGACCTTCACCGACTTCGGCGCGGACCCCATGATAAGGATCGACGCCCATCCCCACATAGGCAGCGACCGTCTGCCTGCGATAGTCGAGGCCATGCGCTCCCATATCGTGGAATGCGGAGGCGAATATCATTTCTCCAGCCGCGTCACCGACCTTCAGCAGACTCCCGGCGGAGGATGGAAGGTGCTCTGTGACAATGGCTCCGTCTTCGAGGCTCCGGAGGTCATCCTGGCCACCGGGCACTCCGCCTCGGACATCTACCGCCTGTTCATGCGCAAGGGGTGGGCGGTGGAGGCCAAAGGCTTTGCCCTCGGAGTCAGGGCGGAGCATCCGCAGGAGCTCATCGACCGGGCGCAGTACCACGGCCCGCGCATGCCCTGGCTGCCGGCAGCTGAATACTCCCTCGTGGAGCAGGTGGACGGCAGGGGAGTATTCTCCTTCTGCATGTGCCCGGGCGGCATCCTCGTTCCCTCGTCCACCGAGCCGGGGACGGTGGTCACCAACGGCATGTCCAACTCCCAGCGCAATTCCCGCTGGGCCAATGCCGGTATCGTCACTTCCGTCGAGCCGGAGGATGTCCCCGGCGGCCCGGAGGCAATGCTGGATTTCCGGGAGGAGGTGGAACGCCGCTGCTTCGAAGTCTCGGCCTCATTCCGCGCTCCGGCCCAGCGCATGACCGATTTTGTCAAAAGCCGCAGAGGCAAGTCAGTTGTTACGACACTGCCGAAGACATCCTATGCTCCCGGAGCATTTGCCGCGGACCTCAATGAGGTGCTGCCGGGCTTCGTCGCCGACCGCCTGCGCAAGGCCTTTCCGGCATTTGACCGAAAGCTCAGGGGCTACTATACCTCCGAGGCCCTGCTCCTTGCAGTGGAGTCCCGCACCTCCTCGCCCGTGCGCCTGCCCCGCGACCCTCAGACCCTCCAGCACATTGACCTGCAGAACCTCTATCCCTGCGGGGAGGGAGCCGGCTACTCCGGGGGCATCGTCTCCTCCGCCATCGACGGCATCCGTGCCGCCGAGCGCATCCTGCGGTGCGACTTATAGTTCACGAATATTGGTTTTAAGCAAATTCATTTCTTATGGGAAATAAATTTACAGAACTCATGAATATACGGAAATGGTTCTGCATCGCATTATTGCTGACAGTATGTTTGTTGTCTTCAGCCAGCGTGAAAGATACTGCCTGCATCCTGGTTCCGGCGGAGAGACAGCTCAAGTGGCACGAGGCCGAATTAGGCGTGGTGTTCCATTATGACCTGCATGTGTTCGACGGTCAGGCCTATGGTCAGGGAAGCAACCGTATTACTCCGGTCGAGGACTACAACATCTTCGCTCCGGAGCATCTCGACACCGACCAGTGGATACGCGCGGCCAAGGCTGCCGGAGCCCGTTTCGCCATACTTACGGCCACTCACGAGACCGGTTTCGGTCTGTGGCAGAGCGATGTGAACCCTTACTGCCTGAAGGCGGTACGCTGGAGGGACGGCAAGGGGGACATCGTGGCGGACTTCGTGGCCTCGTGCCGTAAGTACGGACTGCAGCCGGGACTATATGTCGGTATCCGGTGGAACTCGCTTTTAGGGATACACAATTTCGCGGCCGAGGGAGACGGAGACTTTGCCCGCAACCGGCAGGAGTGGTACCGGAGGTACTGCGAACGGATGGTGGAGGAACTGTGTTCCCGGTACGGAGACCTCTTCATGATCTGGTTTGACGGCGGGGCCGACGACCCGAGGGGCATGGGGCCGGATGTGGAGCCTATAGTCGACAGCCTTCAGCCCGACTGCCTCTTCTATCACAATGTGGACCGGGCTGACCTTCGCTGGGGCGGCTCCGAGACCGGAACCGTCGGCTACCCGTGCTGGTCCACGTTCCCTTATCCCTACAGCCACAACCGCAACAACGAGTCGGCCTCCGAACACAACCGTCTGCTCGCCCACGGAGATCCCGAAGGACAATACTGGGTGCCGGCTATGGCGGACACACCTCTGCGCGGAGCCGGAGGCCGGCACGAGTGGTTCTGGGAGCCGGGAGACGAGGACGCGGTCTACTCTCTCGATGCTCTGATGTCCATGTACGAGAAGTCGGTGGGACGCAATGCCACACTCATCGTCGGGCTGACTCCGGATCCTGACGGCCTGCTGCCTGAGGGGGATGTCCGCCGGTTAGAGGAGTGGGGTGAGGAGATACAGCGCAGGTACGGGACGCCTGTCGCATCGGCTTCCGGCCGTGGCGGAACCTTCCTGCTGGAATTTCCGCAGCAATCCGCTGGAGACCGGCAGTCTTCCGCTACGTCTGGAGCAGTGTCAGTGGACCGCTGTGTCATCCAGGAAGATATCGCTCAGGGTGAGCGCATCCGGTCTTTCCGCGTGGAGGCCAGGATGCCTGACGGCCAGTGGCAGACAGTCTACACCGGCACATCCGTAGGACACAAGCATATCGCTGTTTTCGATCGTCCGGTGACCGCAACAGCCGTCCGTCTCGTAGTCGACAGCAGCCGCGCCGTCCCATGCATATCCCGTTTCAGCGTGTATCCCGCACTGCAGTGAAATGCAGTCTGTTCATCTCAAATACAGTATATGTTCATGTTTCTCAGAGATATACATAAAGCAAGACTGGGGTAGGTCGCCGCTTATCTGTTTTCCTGTTTTTCGCATATATTGCTGTTTGACAACGTTATGCGCGGATCATCGGCTTACAGACTCGTCCTGGAGAAAATCTGCTGACCGCTGGCAACCCCTGCTACAGCGCTTTATAGGCGTTTTTAAAGAAATCCGAGCCTCGGTGCACAGTTCAGTCTGTTGTAGGGATAGTTTTGTAATAGCTTGTTTTCCAGCTGATTGTTCAAAATGCACAATTACAGACTGGAGGGAGACGGTAAGGTGCGTTACGATAAGTTGTGTTAAGGAAAGAAAAAAGAAGGAAAGTGGAGGAAAATGAGGCAAACAGGCAAAACGGGTAAGGCTTGAAAATGCAGTGCAAGTAGCCATCAGCCGTCAATGCAAGCAGGCGCAAAATGCAGGTCGAAAAAGACTAGCCGCCCTCGGCTCTAGAGGGAGGGGCCCGCCGCGAAGCGGTGGGAGGGCCTGGTCTTTTAAGACCTGCATTTTACGCCTGCTGACATTCGGCGTTTTGTGAGTTGCTGAGCAGTCAGACGGTAGAGTCAGATCAGTTGCAGCCTCCGCAGCAGTCCCCGCCGCAGGAGGAGCATCCGCCGCCGCATGAGCTCTGCTTGAACTCCCCGTGCAGGCCTTCGGTCAGCTCCTGCTCGGTGGCGTCGCGGACGGTGAGGATCTTGCCGGTGAAGTTGAGGGTCTTGCCGGCCATGGGGTGGTTGAAGTTCATCATCACGCTGTCATCCTTGACCTCGTGAACCTTGCCGTGCATGACACCGCCCTGCTGGTTCATCATCGGGATCATGTTGCCGACGGTGAGGAGACCTTCCTGGATCTTGCCGTCCACTTCGAAGATGTGCTTGGGAAGCTCGACCACCAGCTCGGGATTGTGCTCGCCGTAGCCTTCAGAGGGAGTGAGGGTGAACTCGAAGCTGTCACCGGGCTCCTTGCCGGCGATATTCTCCTCGAACTTGGGCAGGAGATAGCCCATGCCGAAGATGAAGTCGAGGGGACGGTCTTCTGTGGTCTGGTCGGCCACCTGGCCGTCCACGGTGAGGGTGTAGGTGAGTGCTACTACTTTCTTGTCACTGATTTTCATTGTCTTTAATATTAATGTTTGATTGATTGTTGTCGTGAAGTCTGCGGATCTTCCAGCCGATGGCCGCCACGAAGATGGACATCAGGGGCGAGAGCAGGTTGAAGATGCAGTAGGGGAGGTAGGAGAGGGTAGCCACGCCAAGGACGGTGGACTGCACCACTCCGCAGGTATTCCAGGGTACCAGTACCGAGGTCACTGTGGCCGAGTCCTCGAGGCTGCGGCTGAGCAGTTCGGGAGCGTAGCCGCGCTTGCGGTAGGCCTCTGCGAACATTTTTCCCGGAACGATGATGGACATGTACTGGTCGGAGAGTACGATGTTGCAGAAGATACCGGAGGCGACTGTGGCCGAGACGAGCTGCACGGCATTCTTCAGGCGGGAGATGATGCTGGCAGTGACGGCCTCTATCATGCCGGATGCCTCCATCACGCCTCCGAAGACTATTACGCAGAGTATCAGCCATATCGTGCCGAGCATGCCGGACATGCCGGAGGTGCAGGCCAGGGTATCCAGCATCGGGTCGCCTGTGGATACGGTCACTTCTGCGGCCAGGGACTGGTATAGGAAGTAGAAGAATTCCCGGAATCCCCTTCCTTCTCCGCATATCTGCGCTATGAGGTCCGGCTGCACGAAGAAGGCTATGATGCCGGAGAGCAGGGCGGACACAAAGAGGGTGATGAACGGGGGAATCTTCTTGTATATCATGAAAATGGTCAGGCAGGGGATGAGCAGCAGCCAGGGACTGATGACGAACGCCGACGAGAGGCTGGCATACTGGGCGCTGAGATCCAGCTCGGAGGCCGGGTTGTATGTGAAGCCTACGACGGTGAACACTATGCCGGAGATGACGAATGACGGCATGTTGGTGTACAGCAGATAGTTGATGTTCCTGTAGATATCTACTCCCGCTACGGATGAGGCGAGGTTGGTGGTGTCGGACATGGGCGAGCGCTTGTCCCCGAAGTAGGCTCCGGAGATGATGGCTCCGGCCAGCCAGCCCTCGGAGATGCCCAGCATAGTGCCCGCGCTCATCATCGCCACGCCTATGGTGCCGATGGTGGTCCACGAGCTGCCCGAGAGCACCGAGACTATGGCTGTGAGCAGGAATACCACTAATAGGAATATCTTCGGGCTGATGAGCTTCATGCCGTAGTAAATCAGGGTCGGAACCACTCCCGACAGCATCCAGGTGGAGGTCAGGGCCCCTATCATCAGGAGGATGAAGATGGCCGGTCCGGTCTTGCCGAGGTTGTCGATGATGCCCTCCTCCAGCCGGGACCAGGGCATCTTGAGATGGAATAAAGAAATCCCGATGACCGTCAGCGCGGCCAGCAGCAGAGCCACCTGAGAGGCGCCTCCGGTGATGTCGGCCCCGAAGACGGTCACTCCGATAACAATCAGAGTCATCAGCAGGATGACCGGGATGAAGGATATTAGTAGTCCAGGTTGTTTCATTATATTCCGCTTATATCGGCCCCCTCGAAAGCCAGTGTGGGTATCTGCCACTGCATGAAGCTGATGGGATCATTGCCGATGAGTATGTTGCGGGCCCAAAAAGAGATGAAATCCCCGCTCAGGTTCATTTCCTTGACCGGATAGAGCCGTTGCCCGTTCTCGAAGTACCAGCCCTCGATGCCGTAGGAGAAGTCTCCGGTGACGGGATTGCTGTTGCCTCCGTTGAAGCCGGTTATGAGCACTCCGCTGCCGGTCTGCCGCAGAATTTCCTCCAGTCCGAGGCCGGAGTTGCGGGGAAAACATACTGCGTAGGCGTCCTCCGCTGTGCGGGGCATTCCGAGCTTATTGGCAAAATAGGTGTTCAGAAAGTAGGTCCGCACCACTCCGTCGCGGATGATGTCCCGCTCGCAGGTGGCCGCTCCCTCGCTGTCGAAATAGCCGGAACCGGTGCGTCCTGGGATGAGGGGATTATCCGTAATGAGCAGGTTCTCAGGGAAAAGCCGCTTTCCGAGGGAATCCAGTAGGAATGAGTTCCGCTGCTGTAGTGCCGAGCCGTTTAGGGCAGAGATGATGGCCGAGACGGCTTTGGCCGAAACGGTATTCTCGAGGACCACATTGTATTTTCCGGAACTTAGCTTGCGGGCCTCTATCATCGGTACTGTCCGTTCGTAAGCTGTCCTGCCGCAGCCTGAGGGCAGGCGGTCGAAGAAGAGGGAGCCCTCGAACCAGTTGTTCTGCGGACGGGCCTCTCCATGGCCGCGGACGGTACATTCGCAGGATACCGAGTAGAATGTACTGGAGGCTTCTGCCTCTAATCCCTGGGAATCGATGATGTAGTCTGAGCGGAGGCAGTCATCCCAGTCGCAGGCGGTGGAAATCACCCGGGAGTCGCTCTTGTTCACCTCGGCGTCCGTGGCTTCTAGGATGTCGGTCTTGGCCTTGAATGGAATCCTGGAAAAATTCGTGTCGCACTGCCCGAGGTCCGGTCTGCCCCCACGGTAGTACAGTGAGGGGTCGGGGAGGGTACGGCATTTGTCCGGCGCCAGCAGCCTGCATGAGCTGATACACCTTTGTATAAATGGCCGCAGTTCGTCCTCTTCGAGGCGGTTGGTGGAGAAGGCTCCGTAGCGGCCTTCGGTGAAAAGGGCTATGCCCAGGGCCGTGGAGGTCGATTCCTGCAGCTTCTCTATCTCTCCGTTTAGATATGATATGGATGTCTGCGTGCTCTCTGAAAGAGTTACGCGGCAGCCCGATGCCCCGCAGGACATGGCCGTCTCCAGGGCTTTCTGTGCTATGTCTTTATTCATTGATGCCTCCTACATTAAGTTTGCTGACCAGGACTGACGGCATGCCGCAGGATACGGGGCAGTACTGCCCTTTGCCGCAGGTCCAGGTGCTGTCGTCCACTATGAGGTTGCCGGCCACGCCGGTGATGGCCGCCAGGGCCTCCGGACCGTTGCCGATGATGTTGGTGTCCTTGATTGGACGGGTCAGGTGTCCGTCCTCTATAATGTATCCGGACTTGACGTAGAATGTGAAGTCTCCGGCGCCTATCTGGACCTGGCCGTTGGCGAAATTGTCCACGTAGATGCCCTTCTTCACCGAGCGTATCAGGTCCTCCTCTGTGGCGGGGCCGTTCTCCATGTAGGTGGAGCGCATCCTCGGGATGGGCATGTAGCGGAAGGACTCGCGGCGGCCGTTGCCGGTGGGGGCAACTCCGTAATGACGGGCGCTGATGCGGTCGTGAAGGTAGGAGTTGAGTATGCCGTTGCGGACCATGTAGGTCTTCTGGCCAGGCACGCCCTCGTCGTCTACATTGACCGAGCCCCTGAAATAGGGAAGGGTGCCGTCATCCACTATGTTGATATCGGGGTTGCAGATGACTTTCCCCATACGGTCGGAGAAGATGGAGACGCCCTTGCGGTTGAAGTCGGCCTCGAAGGAGTGGCCTATAGCCTCGTGCAGCAAGATTCCCGAGCCGCCGGCACCCATGACCACTGGCATTTCCCCGCAGGGCGGGCGGGAGGCTTCGAAGAGACGGTTGCAGCCCTCCACCACGTCATCTGCCAGTGCCTGTACCAGCTCCTGCGAGAGGAAGTCGAAGCCTTTGCGGTAGCTCTTGGACGCATAGAAATTCTCCATGCGGCTGCCCTCCTGCATCACCACTGTGGCGGACATCAGGGCCATCGGGCGCAGGTCAGTATAGCACTGTCCCAGTGAGTTGAAGAACAGAATCCTGGTCTGCTGGTCTCCGATGCGTCCGGTGATGTTGATTACCCGCTCCGATGCCTGCCGGATCATATTCCTGAGCATCAGCAGGTAGTCTTTCTTCTCCTCCACCGTATGCCGTTCCCATCCGGACAGCTCCGAGAGCAGGGGATAGTGATTGATGAAATCCACGGGAGTGCAGTCTTCCGGCAGACTTACCTTCGAAGAGGTGTCCCGTGCTATCTCTGCGGCGGTGGAGGCAGCTTTCAGCAGGTCCTCTATGCGGGTGCTCTCGGAGAAAGCATATCCTGTGCGGTCTCCGCTCAGGACACGGATTCCGACACCGAAGTCAATGTTGGAACGGACGGAATTGACCTCGCCGTCACGGAGCGAGAGCTCGTTGTTGACGGTGTGCTCGCAGAAGATGTCGGCGTAGTCCCCGCCTTTGGACAAGGCGGCGGACAGCAGTCTGCGGGCATCGTCGGGTTCTATTCCGAACAGGCTGTAATAACTTGTGTCTATGGTAGGTGTACTCATTTTTGAAGTCAAATAAAAGGGGCTCAGTGTGATACGCAAGCCCCTTTTAAATCTTTAAGTTTGTAGCAGAGTTTAGTCTGAGATAATTAGATGTTGGTAGCCTTGACCTTGACCAGCTTGCCGTTCTGGACGAAAGCCAGCTCGGAGTTGGTTCTCTTTTTTTCCTTGACCAGTTTCTGGAACGTGGCATTCAGGCCGTCAAGGATGTTGTCTCTAAGCTCCCGTGATTCTAGTTCGCTCATAATTAATCAATTGGTTGAACAAGGTTTTATTATGTATTTTCGTCGTTATGTTCTTTCCTCCCTCGCAGATGATCACAGGTGAGTTGGAGTTGTCTATGATCATCCAGTATTCGCAGACCGGTATGTACAGGTGGAACAGGTTCTTGATACCCATGTCGTACCGGCGCCGGATACTTTCCTCGCTTACGTTGTGCCCGCCTGACTCGACCCTCAGCTTCACCCTTTCCACCGCCAGCGACGGCATCTTGAGCCAGAAATAGAGCAGAGTCACCACATAGCCTTTGCTCTGGGCCTTGCGGATGAGATTGACATAGCTTCTTGTGGCCAGCGTCGTCTCTATAGCGAAATCCTGCCCTTCGTTCATAAGCTCCTCCACTCTGGCCAGCATTATCCTTCCCGCCTGTATCGCTGCCTTCTCCGGGTTGAAGGGAGAGAGGCCTCTCGCTATCTCGTCCGCGTTTACGAAGTTGCCGCAGTTCAACATGTTCGGAAGAATGGTGTAGGAAGCTGTAGTCTTACCCGCACCGTTACAACCGGAGATAATGAATAACTTAGGCATACTTCATAACACAACTACCTACAAAAATAATGAAAAATCATCTAAAATCGGGCACAATTTGTGAAAAAATTTTCAACATCCGCCTGACGCGGCCACTGCAAAAAGAGCAAAATCCCCCAATACAGGGTCCTCCGGGAACACTTTCAGCAGGAATCGGGTGATTTCCTCAGCCGTCCTGATATCGGCGCTGCGCCTTGCAGTTATACCCAGATTCGTCGCGCTCCGATGTACATGCACATCCAGCGGAATGATCAGCTCCCTTTTGTCTGTCCTCTTCCACAGTCCCAGGTCTACCTTCCCGTCGTCCCGGACCATCCACCGCCGCAGCATGTGTATCTTCTTGTTGGCTGCCGAAGGGTCGTCCTTCTGCCCGTAGACGAGGACGCGCATCTGTCCCGGAGTGAGGACCTCGAGACTCTCATTGTCGCGGTAGAATTCCCTGAGCCTGCCGCAGATGCCCGCAAACTCCGACCATCTGACCGTACGGTGCAGGGAGGTGCTGTCGCTGCGGTATTTTCCCGCCATGACATACCCGTAAGGCTGCCATCCCATCTCATCCATTGCCCTGCGGCAGTCCCTGACTATCATATCCCTGCGGCCCCATGCCAGATGGGCCGCCACCGCCGCCGCCACTTCCACGTCCTGAAGAGAGGCCCTGCCCTCAGCCAGCAGCCCGGCGAAGTGCTTCGGGAAGATTATCGGGTCGCCCGTGAAATATTTCCAGTCATTGTATCGTGCAGCATAATCCCGCAGCAGCTGTATCACCTCGGTTTCATTCATGGTTTTTTTGACTATTTTTGCCGTGCAAATATAATGACAGAGCGGCAATGATAATCACGGCAGACAGCGGTTCGACCTCCGTTGACTGGAGGATTCTGAGGCGGGGAGAGCCTGTCCGGAGGCTGGAGTCTCCGGGGGTCAATCCTGTGCTTCAGGGGGTTGGGACTATGCGTGAGGTGTTCGAAGCTGCTTTGGCAGGAGTCTCGGATCCCGATGTGCGGGTGTATTTTTACGGAGCGGGAGTAGTCTCCGCGGAGGTCGGGGAGAAGGTGCGGGAGGCTCTGCAGACCGTGCTGCCCGGATGCGCCGTAACCGTCGGCTCGGATCTGGAGGCAGCCGCCATCGCCCTGCTGGGCGATAAGGACGGAGTGGCTGCTATCCTCGGAACAGGCTCGAACAGCGGTCTTTACCTCGGAGGGCGTATAACCCGGAGCATCCCTGCCGGAGGCTTCATCCTCGGGGACGAGGGCAGCGGGGCCTGGCTCGGGAAAATGCTGCTGGCGGACTATATCAAGGGACTGTTGCCGGGGGAATTGGAAGCGGCTCTGCAGGAGGAATGCCCCGGGCTCGACTATCCTTCGGTGGTCGGACGGGTCTACGGAGGGGAGATGCCTTCGCGGTATCTGGCTTCGTTCTCCCTGTTCCTGGGCCGCCGGAAGGAATGCCCTTATGTCAGGGAACTGATTACCCGTGGATTTCGTCTTTTCCTGGAACGCAATGTGCTGCGGTACGGCCGTGTCGACCTGCCTCTGGCAGCGGTGGGGTCGGTGGCCTGCGCATACTCGGATATCCTGCGGGAAGTTGCGGTGGAGTGTGGTGTGAAAGAGGTGATGACAGCTCCGGGAGCAGGAGACGGACTGGAACGCTATTATTTGAAAAAAATGTAATTATGATGATACCCTTATTAAAGGAGGCGGTGGATGCCCTGAGCTCGGTGCCCGGAATCGGGAAGGTGACGGCTATGCGGATGGCCCTCTTTCTGCTGCGGAGGCCGGAGGAGGAGACTCTCCGGATGGGCAATGCGCTGATACGGCTCCGCACAGAAGTCCGCTACTGCCGGATATGCAATATGCTGTCGGAAGAGGAGATATGTCCGGTGTGCGCTGATACGCGGCGCGACCGCTCGACCATTCTCGTAGTGGAGAACATCCAGGATGTTATGAGTGTCGAGGAGACAGGGGAGTACAACGGAGTCTACCATGTGCTGGGAGGAGTCATCTCGCCCATGGACGGTATCGGACCGGATGACCTGCCGCTGGACTCGCTGGTGGAGAGGGCTTCGTCGCCGGAGGTCAGGGAGGTGATCATCGCAATCGGCAAGGGCATGGCGGGAGAGACCACATCGTTCTACATCAACCGGTTGCTGGCCGGGACCGGAGTCCGTGTGACGGCCATCGCACGCGGGGTGGGCTTCGGGGATGACCTGGAGAACGCCGATTCGCTGACCCTCGGAATGTCTATCAAAAATCGAACGCCTTTGTTATGAGCTATATAGAACTTTTTCTCCTTGCCGCGGGCCTGTGTTTCGATACCTTCGCGGTCTCGCTCACCGGAGGGATATGTACCCGCGGCAGTCTGTGTACCAGGCAGATACTTAGGATTATCTTCTGCTTTGCTGTGTTTCAGGCCGGGCTTACGTTTGGCGGCTGGCTGCTGGGCTACAGCGTGAGCGACTACATCTCCAAGGTGGACCACTGGGTGGCCTTTGTCCTGCTGGGTTACATCGGGGTGAAGATGATAATCGAGGGCTGTTCCAAGAAAGAGGAGGAAGTGTCCGGCACTTCGTTGCTGAATACCAAGCAGCTCGTACTACTGTCCGTGGCCACCAGCATAGACGCCGTGGCCGTAGGCATATCCTTGGCCATGATCAAGCTGTCATTCCTCAAGATAGGTATCACCACGGCCATGGTGCTGGCCTGCACGGCACTGGCCTCCCTGGCCGGTCTGCTCGGCGGTCGCCGCCTCGGAGCCGGCATCGGCAGGAAATCCGAAATCCTCGGCGGCATCATCCTCATAGCCATCGGCGTAAAGATTTTAATAGAGCACTTATCTTAAAATTTTGTATATTTGCGGCCGAGTATTAACGATTTAAGTTTATAGAGTTGAAATTCAAGCCTTTCGAGTTCAGAGTCCGATGTTATTGGTGAGTCAGGCGCTCTCCGGCGGGAGAGTATTATCCATCAATTTAACCATCATCAAACTCCGAAAGAAGCATGATACAGATATTCTATAAAGAAAAAGGCAAGATAGCCATTTCCCAGTCCCTTGTATTTCTGGACGAGCTGGGAATGGACGATGTAATCTGGATTGACCTTTTCTCCCCGGACGGAGACGAGAAACGCGCAGTTGAGACCTTCCTCGACACTTCCCTGTCCTCCAGGGCACAGGCCGAGGAGATCGAGTCATCGTCCCGGTACTCCGAGACCGATACCACTATCTCCGTCAATACCAACTTCCTGATCCCGGGCCCCGACGAGTATTCGATGGAGGCCGTCTCGTTCATTCTCTGCGAGGGCATCATAGTGTCCATCAGGAACGTGCAGTTGCGCAGCTTCTCAGACATCCAGCGCAGGATACAGGTCAACAGCCGGCTTTATCCCACGGGCTATCACGTCCTGATCGGCATCGTCGAGAACCGAATCGACCTCGACGCCGACATGATCGAGCTCATGTCCAAGGAAATCGACACCTACAGCAAGAAGGTCAGCGCCGGCAAGGACGTCAACGAGGAGTTCCTCCTGGACATCAACCAGCTGCAGGAGAACACCATGCTGGTACGCGAGAACGTGGTCGACAAGCAGAGGATGATCTCCTCCATCATGAAGAGCGACAAGTTTCCCCGCGATATCTTCCCCAAGCTGTCGGTCATAAACAAGGACATCGTATCCCTGCTCAACCACACCAACTTCAGCTTCGAGCGTCTGGATTACCTCCAGAACACAGTAGTCGGTCTGATCAACCTCGAGCAGAACCGCATCATGAAGGTCTTTACCTTCGTGTCCCTGCTCCTTATGCCTCCGACCCTGATAGCGTCCATCTACGGCATGAATATCGGCCTGCCGACGGTCGGCCGCGGACTGCTGGATTTCTTTATTCTGCTGGCGTTGATGATTGTTGCGATTTTTGTAGTAATTTTGGTATTCCGAAAACGAAGAATGCTTTAGAATATGAGTGATATCAAGAAACCTGAAACCTGGGCCGAAGGCCGCCGCAAGATAGACTGGGTAAGGGCCAACATGCCTCTGCTCAACAGGATAGAAAAGAAATTCAAGGAAGAAAGACCCTTCGAGGGACTGAAAATAGCACTGTCGATACACCTGGAGGCCAAGACCGCCTACCTCTGCGAGACCCTTGCAGCGGGCGGGGCGCAGATGTACATCACCGGCTCCAACCCCCTCTCCACCCAGGATGACGTGGCTGCCGCTCTCGTGCATGAGGGCCTTGAGGTATTCGCCTGGTACGGCTGCTCGGAGCAGGAATACATGGACAATATCCGTAAGGTAGTCTCCTGCGGACCCAATATCATCATCGACGACGGAGGCGATCTGGTGCATACCCTGCATACCGAGATGCCGGAACTCATACCAGGAATCATCGGAGGCTGCGAGGAGACCACCACCGGAGTGATGAGGCTCGAGGCCATGGACAGGGCAGGGGAGCTGCGCTTCCCGATGGTGCTGGTCAACAACGCCAAGTGCAAATACCTCTTTGACAACCGCTACGGTACAGGTCAGTCGGTCTGGAACGGTATCAACCGTACGACGAATCTCATCGTGGCCGGCAAAAACGTAGTGGTGGCCGGATACGGTTGGTGCGGCAAGGGCGTGGCCCTGAGGGCAAAGGGACTCGGGGCATCGGTCATCGTCACCGAGATCGACCCGGTCAAGGCCATAGAGGCCGTCATGGACGGCTTCAAAGTCATGCCGATGGACCGCGCCGCTGAGATAGGAGACATCTTCGTGACCGTGACCGGCTGCAATGATGTCATAACTCCCGCGCACTTCTTGAAGATGAAGGACGGAGCCATCTGCTGCAACGCCGGACACTTCGACTGTGAGGTGGACGTACACGGTATCAAGACCATGGCAGTGGAGTCATGGACTGCCCGCAACAATATCATGGGCTACCGCCTTTCGAACGGCCGTTCCGTGTTCATTCTCGCCGAGGGCCGTCTGGTCAATCTGGCTTCGGGTGACGGGCATCCAGCCGAGATCATGGACATGAGCTTCGCCATCCAGGCCCTGGGTGCCCGCTATCTGGTACGGCACCGCGGAGAGGACATGCCCCGCATCATCAGCGTGCCGGAGGAGATAGACGCCGAGGTGGCCAGGATGAAGCTCGAGAGCTGGGGCACCGGTATAGACACCCTGACCCCCGAGCAGGAGGAATACCTGTACGGCGGTCATTAACAGAAGTTCCGGAAGATTTTAAAAATTTTAAAAAATATAAAAATGCCGAAAGTAAAGTTCTACACTGGCATAGATATCCCGTTGGAGTTCCACCGTGCGCGTATCGTTCAGAAGGTGAGGCTCCTGCCTATAGATGAAAGACTTGAGGCCCTGAAGAAGGGCGGATACAATACTTACCGCATGGACTCGGCGGATGTCTATCTGGACATGCTGACCGACAGCGGAACCAACGCCATGAGCGACCTGCAGCTGGCCGCCATGATGCGGGCCGACGATGCATACGCCGGCAGCGAGTCGTTCAAGCGGCTCGAGAAGGCCGTATTCGATGTGCTCGGCAAGCGTTATGTGGTGCCCGCTCATCAGGGCCGCGCTGCCGAGAATGTAATCATGCGGGCATTTCTCAAACCGGGGGACGTGGTGCCGATGAACTACCACTTCGGAAGTACGGCCAACCATATCCGGCTCAACGGCGGAAATCACATCGACCTCGTCACTCCCGACGTGGCCTTCACCTCCGCCTCCGACAACCAGTTCAAGGGCAATATCGACATCGCCCGTCTCGAGGACTGCATCGCGCAGTACGGTGCGGAGCATATACCGTTTATCCGCATGGAGGCCTCCACCAACCTCATCGGCGGACAGCCTTTTTCGATGGCCAACCTGATGGAGGTGCGCAAGGTGGCCGACCGTCACGGCATCAAGGTGCTGCTCGACGCCTGTCTGCTGGGCGAGAACGCCTGGCTTATCATTCAGCGCGAGCCGGATTACGCCCATGCAACCCTGGCCGAAGTCCTGCTGAAGATGTGCTCGCTGGCCGATATAGTCTATTTCTCGGCCCGCAAGCTCTCCTGCACCAGAGGTGCCGTCATCGCCACCGACAACTATCAGGACAAGCTCAAGATGGACCAGGTGGTGGCCGTATTCGAGGGCTATGTCACCTATGGCGGCATGTCCATGAAGGAGATAGAGGCCATGGCCCAGGGTCTGTACGAGGCTACTGACGAAGAGTACATCTGCCAGAACCCCGAGTTCATAAGGTATTTCGTAAATGAGGCCGTCAGGATGGGCATCCCTATGGTTACCCCTCCGGGTGTGCTCGGAGCCCAGATAGACGCCAAGAAGTTCTGTGACCATATTCCTGTGCGCGATCTGCCTGCAAGTTCACTCGCTGCAGCCATCTATCTCTGCTCGGGAGTCCGCACTATGGACGGCGGCACCTATCAGGATGTCTCGGAGGATGATCCCGACTTTGTAGCGGACATGGAACTGGTGCGTATGGCATTCCCCCGCAAGGTTCTCACCCTTTCCCAGACCATGTATGCCCTCGACCGCTTGAAATGGCTTTATGACAACAGAAAACTCATCGGTGCCATCCGTTGCCACGACATCCCCGGCATGCAGCGCTGCTTCCGCACCCCCATGGAACCCGTCGGCGACTGGCCGCAGAGGCTCATGGCCAGGTTCAAGGAGGACTTCGGCGACAGTCTGTAGGCTGCTGATTTGTCAGCAGAATGATAGATTTTCCCCTGTAGAGCTCTCTATAGGGGAAAATTATTTTATATGAGTAAACTGTTAAATGTGTTGATCCTCCGGAAAGGAGAAGGTTTCTGGATGTATGTCTGGAAGATACTGTGTCTGATTGTCGCACTGTCCATAGCATTTGTCGGGCTGTTGCTTTTCTATGCATTTTGCCGTAATGTGGTGTATTCCCGATGGATACGTCCTATGGTGGTAAACAGGGCGTACGAGGTCAGGTATATCAGCGGCAATATCGCGCTGGAGTATCTGATGTACGGCAAGGGGATAAGGGTGATGGACAGGCAGCGTGATGATGTGCTGCTGAAAGGACTTGACTGGGTGGCTGTACCGGATGGGCTGACAGATACGCTGGCGGTGTTCTGCAAGGACGGCAAACGCGGATATATGAACCGTTTTTCGGGTCAGGTGGAGATACCGGCGCAGTACAGGCGCGCATGGGTGTTCTCGGAGGGGCTGGCCTGCGTGGAGACGGAGGACTGCCGCCTGGTGTTTATCGATCGTGAGGGAGAAGTGGTTATAGACAAGGGACTGCGGTACTCAGGGCGTTTCGGGAGCTATCTGTTCCATGACGGAGTCTGCCGTGCCGAGGATTATCATAGTGGAAAGGTCGGGCTGATAGACACTCTCGGCCGTTGGGTGCTGGAGCCGGAATACGATGACGTGATAAGTTACGATGACTTCTGGCAGGTGAGGAAGGACGGTCTCAACGGCCTGCTGACGAAAGATATGGATACGGTCTTTACGGTTTCCTATCCCAGAATGAGTATAGGTGACGACTACATAGAGGTGGGCTACCCGGATCATACAGTGAAAGTCTTCGATTACGACGGCAATATCCTGGAGGATTTTCTGATAGATGAAGTGGAGAATCTCTACTATCCTACTGGCGGGCTCAGGGATTCTACCAGAAATGAGGAGGCGGGAAATGTTTTGTATGCTCTCGCTTCATGCCGGGTCAACAGGGTCTGCGGAGGAAGTTCTGATGGAAATTATTACGGTCTTATGAGCGGTGACGGCCGGATACTCACCCCACCGTCCTATCGGAAAATACAGGCAGTCGGAAAAGACCTCTACCTTTGCAGTCCGCACGGCACACTCCTCGACAGCCGCGGCCGACGGCTCAACTAAAAGAGTGTGTCATTCGCTGATGAGCCAGCGGTCGATGTTGCGTGTCTGGCTGGAGAAGTTGACTCCGATTTTGAGGACTTTTCGCGTGTCTGATGCGAAGGGAGCGGCGTAGCACCGCTCATCGATTTGTCTCAAAGCGTCCTCGGCCGAGCCTTCCAGCTTGAATTCCATGATGTAGACGTACTTGTCTGTCTGGAGCAGGAGATCGATGCGCCCCTGCGAGGTGCGGTACTCGGCCTGCACGTAGAAGCCGAGCAGCTTGGAAACGATGAACATGACGTTCTGGTAGTGGAGCTCCTGGTCGCGTATGAGTTCGTATGGTGTGTCGGCCATGAAGCTCTGCAGGCGTGTCAGGAATGCGTCCACATTCCCGGAGCGGATGTCCCGTACCAGTTTCTTTACCGTGGCCTGGGATTCGGTGCCGTCCAGCGATGTGTACCAGGGTAGAAGGAACTCCATGAATCCCTCCTCGACTTCCTTGTTCGGAAAGTCAAGAGTGTATAGCCCGAACTCAGGGTCGTAGTCCCTGATGGTGAGGTACCCGCTCTGGTAGATTGCCGGGATGGGCTTGTCGTCTCCGAAAACGTTGTTGAGAGTGCTTTCAGTCACTTCGGAACCTGTCAGGTCTTCTAAGTCGAAATTACTCTGCTTTAGCAGTTCCACGAGGTAAGTGGGCGTGCCGGTCTCGAACCAGTAGCTGCCGAACTTGTTGTCCTTGAATGTCCTTAGGATGCTGAATGGATTGTAGACACCTTCCGGGCCGGGAGTGAAGTGATATCCGTCGTACAGTTCCTTGAGCCTACGGCAAGTCTCTTCGTATGTAAGGTGTCGGGCCGATGCCAGTTCATTAAGACCTTCTTCCATGTATCGGTGGATCTCGCTTTCCGTGATTCCGCACAGGGAGACATAGTTGTCGTCCATTGATATGTCTTCCATGTTGTTGAGGTCGCTGAATACGCTGACCTTGCCGAATTTGGTGACCCCTGTGAGCATGGCGAAGCGGATGTGCCCGTCCATGGTCTTGAGCACACCGTAGAACGGCTTGAGTATGCTTCGGTATTCCTCCTGCAGCGGCTTGTTGCCTATGGCCTGGAGCAGGGGCTTGTCGTATTCGTCCACGAGTATGACCACGCGGTGTCCGGTCTGCTCGTGAGCTCTTCTGATGATGCCGGCAAAGCGCAGTGACAGCGAGGTCTCCGACGGGTCGCTGCCGTACAGCTTTTCCCAGATGCAAAGAGTATAGTTGAGTATGTCGTGGAGGTTTCCCGGTTTGTTATACCTCTCGATATTCAGGTCAATGTGCAGCACCGGTCTTGCCGTCCATTCCTTCTCCAGCCTCTCCATAGCCAGACCGCAGAACAGCTCTTTCTTTCCCTGAAAATAAGCCTCCAGTGTGGATATGAGCAGACTCTTTCCGAACCTTCTGGGCCGGCTGAGGAAGTAATAGCTGCCTCCGCTCACCAGTTTGTAGACAAGCTCCGTCTTGTCAATGTAGAGATATCCGTCCCGACGGATTTTCCCGAAGTTCTGTATGCCTATAGGGTATTTCATGCTTAAAATTTTAAACAAAGTTAATATTTTTGACAGAATTGTTGTAAGAAAATAAGTTGATGACGTCCCGCCCTGCCGCAGTTGACGTAAAATCGCTATATTTGCCGTCGGCAATGGGAAATATCCGCTTATCCTTCTCCGCCCTGACGGGAATGCTGCCTGTCGTGACCGCTGTGCTGTGCATGGCGGCAGTTGTTGTGTCATGTGTGCATGAAGGGCATCCGGAAGGGGCATCCCTGGGCCCGGGTGACCGGCTGCCAGACTTCAGGGTGACGCTCAGTGACGGTACGTCCGTCTCAACGGAGGACCTGGAGGGACATGTCAGCCTCATCGCATTTTTCAATACCGGCTGTCCTGACTGCAGGGAGGAACTGCCGGTGCTGCAGGCCGTCTACGAGGAATTTGCAGATGAGATAGTTCTGCTCTGCATCAGCCGTGAGGAAGGCGCTGCCTCAGTCGCGTCCTATTGGGAGGAGCATTCATTGACAATGCCCTGGAGTGCTCAGGATGACCGCCGCGTCTACTCTCTGTTCGCGGCTTCCGGCATCCCGCGTATCTATATCGCGGCCCCGGACCTTACAATCAGCGCAGTCCATACCGATTCCCCCCTTGCGTCCCTGGACAGGCTGAGGAACGAAATCCTGCAAAATTTTTAGCGGTATTTTTCTGAGAACTTCCTATATTTGTGACTTGGTAAAAATATAAGTCCAATGGAAGATTCGAACAGACAGCAGACCACGGCGGAAGGGACCGTGCAGAAAAATTTCCTGGAAGAGATTATCGAGAATGACCTGGCGGGCGGCAGGGTAGAGTCGGTGATGACCCGGTTCCCGCCGGAGCCGAACGGTTATCTGCATATCGGCCATGCCAAGAGCATCTGCCTCAATTTCGGCCTGGCACAGAAGTATGGCGGCAAGACCAATCTCCGCTTCGACGACACCAACCCAGTGAAGGAGGACACCGAGTACGTGGACTCCATCAAGGAGGACATCAGGTGGCTGGGTTTCAACTGGGCAGGGGAGTACTACGCCTCCGACTATTTCCAGCAGCTCTATGACTGGGCAGTGGTGCTCATCAAGAAAGGACTGGCATACGTGGACGACCAGACTCAGGAGGAGATACGTCAGAACAGGGGCACCGTCCAGCAGCCCGGTGTGGACAGCCCCTGGAGGAACCGCAGCGTGGAGGAGAACCTGGATCTGTTCGAGCGGATGAAGAACGGGGAGTTCCCCGATGGCTCCAAGGTGCTCAGAGCCAAGATCGACATGGCCCATCCGAACATGATGTTCCGCGATCCCCTGATGTACCGTATCATCCATGCTTCGCATCACCGTACCGGAGACAAATGGTGTATCTACCCGATGTACGACTATGCCCATGGCCAGTGCGACTCGATAGAGCACATCACCCACTCGATATGCACCCTGGAGTTCGACGTGCACCGTCCGCTCTACGACTGGTTCATTGAGCAGCTGGGCATATTCCCCTCGCATCAGTACGAATTTGCCCGCCTGAACCTCACCTATACCGTCATGAGCAAGCGCAAGCTCCTGGAACTGGTGCGCAACGGCTTCGTCAGCGGCTGGGACGACCCCCGCATGCCGACCATCTGCGGTATCCGCCGCCGCGGCTATACCCCCGAGAGCATCCGTAACTTCGCCGAGAAGGTGGGCGTGGCCAAGAGGGACAACCTCATCGACCTTTCGCTCCTGGAGTGGTGTCTGCGCGAGGACCTGAACAAACGCTCCAACCGCTATATGGTGGTCACCGACCCCGTCAAGCTGGTCATCACCAACTGGAACGACGGTGAATGCAGCGCGGCCACCGAGGTCGAGACCGGCCGCACCGAGTACTGCACCGCACCTAAGAATCCCGAGGACTCCGAGGCAGGACAGAGGACCATCCTCTTCGGCCGCGAGCTCTACATCGAGCGGGCCGACTTCATGGAAGAGCCTCCCAAGAAGTTCTTCCGTCTGCGTCCCGGGGGAGAGGTGCGCCTGAAATATTCCTACATCGTCAAGTGCGAGGAGGTGGTCAAGGACGCCGAGGGCAATATCACCGAGATCCGCTGCACCTACGACCCGACCACCAAGCCCGGCAGCGGCACCTGGCGCTCCGTCAAGGGCACCATCCACTGGGTCAATGCCACCCAGTGCGAGAAGGTACGCCTGAGACTCTACGACCGGCTCTTCACCGAGGCCGACATGAGCGGCATCCCCGAGGGCAAGGACTACAAGGCCTATCTGAACCCCGACTCGCTCAAGGAGGTGGACGCTCTCGCCGAGCCCGGCCTGCTGGAGGACGCTTCGGGCATCGCCGTGCAGTTCGAACGCAACGGCTACTACATCAAGGACAAGGACTCTACACCGGAACTGCCGGTATTCAACCGCGCCACCGGACTCAAAAGCAGTTTTTAATTCATATAGGGAAAATATGCTTTGGGTTCTGTCAGCGGTCATAGGACTGTTAATAGGAGCGGCGGGGGCCTGGATTGTCCAGGCCTCTGCCCGTAAAAAAGATGCGGCTCTGGCCGAGGCTGACTTGAAAGTGGCTCAGGCAAGGGCTGAAATGTTGGAAAAGAGCCTGGAAGAGCAGAGGGAGGCCCGCAAGGCGGAGGCAGAGACCCTGCGCCGCGAGTACGATGAGCGCCTTCAGAAGATGGTGCTGACCTTCAAGGATTCTGCATCGCAGATTCTGAAAGAGAAGTCTCAGGACCTTTCCGCCACCAATTCAGAGCAGATCAGGAATATCCTCGACCCGCTTGGCAAGAAGATGGAGGAGTTCCGCCGCGCAGTTGAGGACTCCAATGAGAAATCCCTGAAAAACAGCGCGTCCATAGAACAGCAGATCCGTTCGATGATGGAACAGACCATGTCCATAGGCAAGCAGGCGGATAATCTGGCCACTGCTCTGCGCTCAAATAATAAGACAGTGGGCAACTGGGGGGAGGTGGTCCTGCAGAACCTTCTGGAGGGAATGGGCCTGCAGGAGGGAAAGGATTATGTGAAGCAGGAGACAATCAGGGATATGGACGGCCGGACTGTTCTTTCCGATGAGAACGGCCGGAGGCTCGTGCCGGACATTGTGCTTTATCTTCCGGAGAACAAGGCGGTGGTTATCGATTCTAAGGTGTCTCTGGACGGATACATTGACTACAGCAACAGTACGGATGACGCAGGCCGGGCTGTCGCGCTGGCGTCTCACCGCAGGAGTGTGGAGGCTCACGTAAAGGAACTTTCCGATAAGAACTACAGTCAGTATATCCGTCAGACCGGCCGCGATTCGCTGGATTATGTGGTGATGTTCGTGCCCAACGAGGGTGCCTTCCAACTGTATTATCAGAATTTCCGCGAAGACTGGCACAAGGCATTTGACAAGAGGATAATCATCACCGGTGAGTCTAATCTTTTTGCCATGCTCAAGATCATCGAGAATACATGGGTAAGGGTCAATCAGCAGAAAAATACCGAGGAGGTGATGCGTCTGGCCTCGGAACTTCTGGACAGGGTAGGGAAGTTCGCCAATACCTTTGACGATGTCGGAGCTGTCCTTGGCAAGGCTACTGCAAAGTTCGAGGAGGCCCGCAGGGTGCTTTCCGGACGAGTCTCCGTGGTGTCGACTGCCAGGAAGCTGGAGAAAAAGGGAGTGCAGATAAAGGGGGCCTTTCATGCGGCTCTGTTAGGTGAAAGCATTCAGGATGATGCAGAAGCAGTGAATGAGGAAAATAAATAACCATGAATATGAGAAGTGTTATTCGGATAATGACTGGTTGCGTGCTGTGTGCAGTGCTGGCAGTTTCCTGTGCCGGAAACCGGCAGAAAAACTCCGGTGCGTTTTCCACAACAAAAAGACAGGCGTGTTTACGGTCAGGGTGTGGATCTGAAGTGATCGGTTCAAAGTCAATGCGGGAGCGATTCCCGGAAAGCGTATGACGGACTATTACCCGGAGGCGTTCTTTGATGGCCGTTTTTTCTTTGACGGCAGCCTGGAGGGAGCCCTGTTGAGATATACCGGAAAATACTGGTGTATGGAAGGAGCCGTGGACAATATCTGGATTTATCCGCATCTGAAAGTGGCATCAGTACATCATTATGACGGGTACGGCTGGGGCTGGCAGCAAGTTGATACAGCTGGTGGTGAATCTCAACGATTTCCAGTTCCCGGTCAAGTCAAAGGCGGACAATCCGCACTATCATAACAGATATATGCATAATAAGTCCTTTATACCCGAAGTCTCCCGGTCTTTGCAGCAGTACGTGACAGAAAACATCCTGCCCCGGTATGACGGCTACGACAAGGCCCATTCGCGCAGGCATATACAGTCGGTGATGGACCAGAGTATGGAGATATTCCGCAAGCTTTCTGCCGGACAGATGGACGGAGGCCGCCTGTATGACCTGAATCCGGACATGGTGTATGCGATAGCGGCGTACCATGATATCGGAATATGTGAGGGCAGAGAGTCTCACCATCTGGCTTCCGGACGTATGCTGGAGGCCGACACGGCTTTGTGCCGGTGGTTTTCTCCGGAGCAGATTCACGTGATGAAGGAGGCGGTGGAGGATCACCGCTCGTCCAACAAAAGCTTGCCGCGCTCCATCTATGGCCGGATAGTCTCCGAAGCCGACAAGGCGATAGACTTCGATACGGTATTCTCCCGTGCCATACTTTACGCCAGGGCCAACTGTCCGGAGATGACCGATGAGGAGATATTCCGCAAGAGCTACGGTCATCTGCTGGACAAATACGGGGACGGGGGCTATATGCGCCTGCAGTTTCCCGACTCGCCCAATGCCGTGAGACTGGCTGACCTGCGTGAGAAACTGCGGGATGAGGAACTTATGCGCCGGGAGTTCCCGCTGTTCGAGACACATCCCCTGCGGCCTTTCGTTCCGGACAATGCCCGTGTGCTTCTGCTCGGCTCTTTCCCTCCGCCTCACGCGAGATGGTCGATGGAGTTCTTCTACCCGAATTTTCAGAACGATATGTGGCGTATCATGGGCCTGCTCTTCTACGGAGACAAGGAACATTTTGTGGTACCGGGTCAGAAACGTTTCGACTATGACAGGGTGGTGGATTTCTGCCAGCGGGAGGGTATTGCCCTGTATGATGCCGCCTATATGGTCAAGCGTCTGCGCGGCAATGCCTCAGACAATTTTCTGAAAATCATAGAACCGACCGATATTCAGTTGCTGCTTTCTTCCATGCCCTCCTGCAGTGCCGTAGTATCTACCGGCGGCAAGTCGGCGGAGCAGATAGCTTCCGTCCTCGACATGCCTGTGCCCGCTGTCGGCGGCTCCGTGCAGTTTACCCTGCAGCCCTCACAGCGTACTGTCACATTCCACCGAATGCCCTCGTCCTCCAGGGCATATCCCATGTCCATTGACCGGAAGGCCGCCGTCTACGCCTCCGTCCTTTTGTGATTATCGCAGTCAGTGATGCTCTGCGAAGTATTTCCAGAGGGGGTTGAGCATGGTGGCCACGAAGCTGTAGCAGTGGTTGTTGCTGGTGCTGGCGTTCGGTGCATATTCTTCGGATGCTTACTCAACGCCGACCTTTGGCATATCAGTCCAAATGATGATCCAGCTCGTCCCAGTCCGGATTGTCAGCCTCGTGCTTATAAGTCCACGTGAGTTCGAAATAAAGTTAGGTCTAAGTCATTAATTATTTGGAAAATAGCGGCAAAAGTATTAAATTTAAAGTATCAAAAAAACAAACATAACACTCTTACCGCTATGATCACAGAGGACAAAGTTATTGAAATTTTCTACATGGCCGA
>CALUSM010000018.1 GCA_944323445.1 uncultured Bacteroidales bacterium | reverse complement strand
ATGCACCTTTATCACGTTATCACGGCACTTTCCATAATCCTATTCCTCACCGGCCCTTGCTTCCAGTCCGCCGCCCATCCTGCCGCCATAGGCACTGCAGCACATAAAAGCGACCTTCAGGCCCTCACCCGAATCACCGGCATCGTCCACTACTACTCCCCGAACCCGTTCACCGCCGGCTGGAACAGCTTCGACTGGTTCTTCATCGAATACTCCCGCTTCAAGGCATTGGAACAGGGACAGACACTGGAAACGGTGCTGCAGCCCTACCTCGAGGTACTGGCCCCGGACGCGACCCTCACCCGGCAGCCGCAGCCTGGCACACGCACACTTGCGGACGGCCTCCCGACAGAGGAATACCGCTACTGGCTGCACCACGGCAGCGGGGAGGTGCAGATTCCCTCCTATGCACGGATTTTCATGAAGGAGCTGAGGGACTACCGCCCGTTCTACAAGGAACTGGTACAATGCACGCCCTCCCCCGCTCCGGAATTACCCCGCCCCGACTCCATCTACTCCTTCCGCGTCAGCGACAGCCTCTGGCTGAACCTTCCCCTTGCGGAGAGCGCCGCCGCATTTTCGAAGAAAGCTACGGCCGGCCTCTGCAAAGGTGCTGAAAGACAATGGAAACAGGCCCTCCGCTCCTACGGCGGCAACAAGCGCAGGCAGCTGCAGGGGATATTGGGCGAAAAGGCCTTCCGCATGGCGGACATCGCGGCAAGGTGGAACATCGTCCAGCATTTCTACCCCTACCACGAGGAGGACGGCCTGCAGTGGGAGGCCCACCTTCCGGAAATGCTCGAGGCGATGGACACCCTGAAGGACGGCATACTGTCGCGGGAGGACATTCTCACCTACCATGCGGCTGTGGTCAGGACAATGGGGCCGGTCCGGGACGCGCACCTCGACATTTCCGCCTCCCTCCACCCGGGATTCGGCATTGTCTCATACTACCTTGCGGAAGCAAACACAACGGCCGCCCCGGCTGCGGACACCGCCGGTACGGAAGCGGAGGTAAGGGCGGAGGTCATCGACAGCATCCTGATATTCAACCCTTCCCTGACTATGGAGTGCTATGAGGAATTCCTTCCATATCTGGACTCCATCATTGCCGGAGAGTACCGCGCGGTGGCATTTGACCTGAGGGAATATCCCGCACTGGACTTCGACCGCGTCCTGGCCCACCTGACGGACTCGGCCCTGAACACCGCCCCGCTCTTCCACACCCCGCTGTCCTGCTTCCCGGACCGGATGCACCTGCGCTGGGACAGCCGCGATGATTTCGTCCGGCCTGCGGCACCCCGCATTGACCTGCCCGTGTACTTTCTCTGCGGCCCTGAGAGCATGAGCTGGTGCGAGACCGTCCTCATGCTGGTCAAGGGCTACGGCCTCGGCACCGTAATCGGCTCGTCCACCACCGGCACCAACGGTGACGCCAGCACCTTCCCGCTCCCCGCATTCCCCTTCCGGATGACCGCGGTCAAGGCCGTCAACCTCGACGGCAGCAGGCATCACGGGACAGGAGTGCAGCCGGATATTCCGGCCGGAATCGGGAGCTATGAGGATGCGGTCAGAATTATTGAAGACCTACTTTAACTGCCCATGAAGTTTCCGGCTCTATATCTGCTCTCACTCTGCATCTGCTGTTTTCCGGCCATAGGGCAAAGCTTTCATGCGGCAGATTTCCGGAGCACGTCCACCCTCCCGCCCTCTGCCTGGGAATGGTTGCGGGATACTGCATCCTCATCATTGGATACAGGCATACTGTTCAATAACCGCCCGGCACTGAGGCTGTCCGGATTCTATCCGTCGGCCGGAATTTCAGGAAAGGTCAATGCCCGTCGCGGAGAGATGCGTGTCAGCGGGTGCATCCGCATTGACTCGCTTGACGGAGAAGTGGATATCGCTGTAAGATTATGGGACAATCCCGCCCGCAGAAAAACACAGCATATTGCAGAATTTCACCATGTCCTTTCCTCCGTTTCTTCCAGGATGTGGCAGGAATTCCGGATAGAGGTTCCGCTGTGCAGACAGGCTGATGTGTTCGACTGTGAGGTAAGTATAAAGGGAACGGGGAAAATATGGATAGGAGGAATGAATGTGCTGTTTCCTTCAACCGAGGAAGCCATGACCGTCAATACCGATAAGAAAATACCACGCCTTACAAATATCAGGCACAGCGGAGTTTTTCTTGCTGACCCAGAACTGTCCCGGGCACAGGTGGAAAATCTTATCGTCCTGGGAAAAGTCTGGGGCTTCCTGAAATATTTTCACCCGGCTGTCAGAGAAGGATGCATGGACTGGGACAGGGAACTATTCAGGATGATTCCGATAGTCCTGGATGCCGGGCCGGCTCAGCGGAACAGCACTCTGGCAGAATGGTGCCGCAATCTCGGAAACATCCGGACATCTGAGGATACAGTATGGATATCATCCTGCGATGCACTCAGATGGATATTTGACGAATCCGTACTGGGCCGGGAACTTTCCGTCATCCTTAGAAGGATCGCGGCAGCCGAGCGCAGCCCCTGGTGCCGGTATCTGTATCAGGTTCCGTATATTCAAACCCTTGAAGACCGCAATGAGAGGGATTATCCGCGCATGTCTTTCGATGATGCCGGGGTCAAACTGCTGGCTGTCTTCCGTATATGGAACTATGTACAGTATTTCTACCCCTACAGGCAACTTGCCGACCGCCCATGGGAAGAAGTGCTCCTGTATGCCGTACCGGCCATAATGCAGGTATCCGACCGGAGAAGTTACGGAAATATCCTCAGTTCCATGGCCGTTTATACCGATGACTCGCACTCCTTTGCCGCATATATGCCGGGTGGATTTCTACGGCAACTGATAAGGTCTGCCGCTGTTCCTGATGACATGAAGTATGCAGCCCCGTTCATCTCCACGATATATACCGACGGGAAATACATTGTTACATGGACTTGCCGTTCCGATACCGGCGACCTGCATCGCGGTGATGCTGTCATTGCTGTAAATGGCGAGTCAATTCCTGCCTTTGTTGAGAGAAAAGGCAAACTGATTGCTGCCTCCAACCCTGGCTGCATTCAGCGCGACATGGCCATGAGCATCTCATTTTACGCCCGGAAAAATGCAGTCTACACTGTAATCCGTGACAGAGACACCTTGACTCTCAAACCCGCAATGATGCCTTTCAGAAAATTCCGCAGAGCATTGTACTCCAGCGGAATAAGGCAGTCCACCCTAACATGGTTCAGAGGGAAGGAACTCCGGCCTTTCGATGTAATTGATGACTCGACCGCCTACATCCATGCAGAAGACATATCCGCATATGATTTCCGAAAATGTCTGAAATACGACAGGCTTATAGTCGACCAGCGGAACTATCCTATGAATACAGCGCAGATGTGGCTGATGTCCCTTATGCCCTCATCCAGCCCTATAGCACTTGCTGTCACACCGGACATCCTGCGGCCCGGCCTGTTCACCCGCCGGATTTCCGACATGACCGGGCGCGGACGCAACTACAGCCCGGACAGAAGAATCGTGCTGCTGGTAGACAGCCGGACTCAAAGTGCGTCCGAATACCTCGTAATGCAGATGCAGTGTTCTCCGCAAGTCACGACAGTCGGCAGTACGACCGCAGGAGCCGACGGCAATGTGGTCCGGCTTTCCCTGCCTGGAGACTTTGTTTTCCAAATCGGTGGTGCAGGAGTCGAATACCCGGACGGAGGACAATGCCAGCGCAGCGGTGTAAGGATTGACCACCTTGTACCACAGAAGGTTGATGATATCGCAGCCGGCACCGATACACAGATAGAATATGCGCTGAGTCTTTTGAAGTAGTAGAATTGTTTCGACATCCTTCCACCCTATCTGTTTTCACAAGCATCATGTATCTTAGTAGAATTCAGATGGTTATCAGATTCACGCTACTACAGACTGATTGACACAAAACCTTCTCGCCCCCATCACAGATACCTTTGAGGCATATTTTAAGCATAGCAGCCCGTAACACACCTCACAGTCTGTTTTCGCAAAACTTACATATACTACTTTTAATCAACGAAATAGCGGAAACTATTTCTTACAGACTGAAAAGATAAAAATCACCTCACCCACGCTACAGACACCTCTGGCCCCTATTTTTGAAACCGTAACTTGCAATGCACCATGTATCTGTTTTTGCAAAATTCACATAAACTCCTCTCAATCAACGAAGTAGGAAAAAGAATTCATTACAGATTGAAAAGATGTGGAAGAGAAGAATGGAAGACTGCACCAAGACTGCTGTTACTGCCGGCAGTAGCCGTACCGCACCAAGTCGCTGCGGTCCCGGACCTGATGGACATAGCCGTCGGAGAGCAGGAGGACTTCGTCGGAGACTTCGAGGAGGGCGTTGTAGTTGTGGTCGGAGAGGATGATGCCTTTGGAGGACTTCTGGCGGCGGATGAGGTCCTGTATCCGTTCCACCGCCACCGGGGCGAGGAAGGAAAACGGCTCGTCGAGGATGCAGAACGGAGCCGGGGAGCACAGCACCAGCCATATCCCGGCGATGCGCACTTCTCCCGAGGACAGTTCCCGCACCTGGGCATCCTGATATTGTGCGAATTGGGGGAATGCCTCGGCGAGTTCTCCGTAGTCCATCGCGTAATATTCGAATATCCGGCGCAGGGTCATCTTCGGCGGCAGGAAGTTGCCTTGAGGCAGGTACTTGAGACAGCGGGCCACGGAGCTGTTCCGGAAGAGGCCTCCGGTCACGGACCACGGCAGCCATGAAGCGCTGCCGCCTTGCAAGGCATCCGAGACGGTTTCGTCGTCCACACGCACAAAGCAATTCTGAGCCCTAAGCTGCCCCATCACCGCACGGAACATCGAGGACTTGCCGCTTCCGTTGCGGCCCAGCAGCCCCGTGACCATGCCGGTCTGAGACCGCAGCCAGGCTCCGTTCAGGACATTCTGCCGTCCGAAAGAGAGGGTTATGCTGTCGGCAAGCAGCGTATGCACTTTATGTGTCTCAGTACTGCAGGGCATTTTTAATCAAGATTATAACGGTCAGTCCCACAGCATATACCGCAAGGTCGAGAATCACAGCCGCAGCCGTCATCCGGTGCGGATAAAGCCCGAGATTGATATAGAAAAACTCCCGGTCGCCCCGGCCGCGGTCCAACATTCTAAGCAGCACCAGTATCCCGGTCAGGAACAGCTTCATCAGCGACAGCATCCCGGCCATCGCTGCGAGTCCGGCCCTATCCGCGTCCATCACCGCCAGAGCAATGAACGCAGACAAGCTGCATATCCCCGATACCATCAGGAAATTTCTGGCGTACATAGCCGTCAGATGCGCTTTCCGCTTAATGCTCAATCCCGGCCGCATTAAATTCATCTTTCAGAAAATCGAAGACATATACTGGACTCTGATAATATAGACCGGTATCCGGGTCCTCTATATTTGAGCCATGATACAGTATCATACGAGCGGACCTCCATTCCGCCGACATATTTTCTGCATATCCTCTACTGCATCATCTATAGAGAACGTATGCTCGATATCGTAGTAATCGTATATCAGTTCCAACCCTTTATATTGAGACAGATAGCTGTATGCAAAAGCATTGCTTATGGAGAACCTCTCAGCGAAAGCTCCTATACATGCTATATAAAATGCGATCCTATTCTTCTCCTCTCTGCTCATAATTAAAGGGATTTGCTACAAATTTAATATATTTTGCCGACACTCCGTTCAATCCAGCTGAAAAAGCTCATTGACAGTCTTCCCGAAATAGGCCGAAAGTTTCAGTGCCAGCTCGGTGGAGGGAATGAACTTCCCGTTCTCGATGGCGTAAATGGTCTGGCGGGAGACTCCGACGGCCTCGGCCAGCTGCTGCTGAGATATGCGCAGGACAGCCCTCTCGACGCGGATGTTATTCTTCATGGCGGCTCCTCCATCTATAGACCCACAGACTCGCTTTGAAAATAACGATGTAAAGGAAGAACATCGGGATGATTGACAGATAATTATCCACTAAGCTGAATTTCCACCACAGATCGTCACCCTTCTGCAAAGGGAGATACATCTGGCCTACATTGCTCACGCAGAACCAGATTATGGACAGCACAAATGCCACGCAAGCCGCAGCAGCCAGCGACCTTCCCCGCAGCGACTTAATGAATTCGTCCTCCTGCCTCTCCTCCGAAAATGCTATCAGCAGCAGCGAAACAGCGGTCACGACATAAACAGCCGCGACAAATAGTTTCGTAACAGCCTCGCTCATTGTCATGTAAAGTCCTACACCAACAATTAGACAAGTCAGCATTAAGGCAACTGCCAGGAGTATCCATCCTGCCGTCTGCCATTTGTAGGAAAGAAGATAATGTTTAGATTTCATATCTGTTTTATTTATGTAAATTTTACTTGTGCAAATGTAAAGTATATTTTACATGCGTGCAAATTATTATTGACAAAATACAAAATATCCGGCGACAAAATCCAGAAGGTGACGGGTCAACATCACTTTCGTCGGCACCTTCCGGATGGGCATACGGGGCAGGGCTGGCGAGAGGTGCCTCTGAGGCCGGTCCGATCATAACGAAATCAAGAAGGTGGTGGAAAAACCGCACTTTTCCCGGCACCTTCCGGATGGGCATATGGGGCAGGGCTGGCAAGAGGTGCCTCTGAGGCCGGTCCGATCATAACGAATTCGAGAAGGTGGTGGAGAAAAGGCACTTTCCCCGGCACTCTCCAGTCAACCGGAAACAGGAATACCGGCTTCCGGACGGGCATCCCGGGCAGGGCCGGTGAGAGAGGATTCTGCGGCAGGGCTGCGGCGCTAAGGCTCGACGGCGACCTTGATGACTCCGTCGGCGTGTGAGGCGAAGAGGCGGCAGGCCTCCTCGATGCGGCTGAGGGGGAAGCGGTGGGTGATGAGCGGTGTGGCGTCGAGACGGCCGTCGGCGATGAGGTGGAGGATTTCCGCGCAGTCGCAGCCGTCCACGCCTCCGGTCTTGAATGTCAGGTTCTTGCCGTACATGTCGGGCAGGGGCAGCACCTGAGGGCGGTCGTACATGGCGACTACGGTCACGACGGCATTGGGACGGGCACATTCCCAGGCCATGCGGAAGGTCTCCTCCGTACCGGCCACCTCCAGAACGGTATCGGCACCTCCATGTTCGCTATATTCCAGAACAGTACACAAACAGTGCTCCGGGTCGGTCACCACCACCTCGGGATAATGCTCCCGGACAAAACGCCTGCGCTCCGGGGATTTCTCACAGACAATGATGCGGCGGGGCCTGCGGAGCATCACGCACAGCAGGGTGCATATACCGGTCGGTCCGGCACCGATAATCAGGACGGTATCCTCCTCAGGAACGATCTCAGAAATGCGGGCAGCCCAGAACCCGGTAGCCAGCAGGTCCCCGGTAAACAGCGCCTGAGCATCACTCACCCCGTCCGGAATGCGGGTCAGCCCCTGGTCGGCGTACGGCACCCGGACGTACTCCGCCTGACCGCCGTCGATGCGGCAGCCGAGGGCCCAGCCTCCGAGCGGGTCGCTGCAGTTGTTCACATAGCCGTGACGGCAGAAGAAGCACGAGCCGCAGAACGTCTCCACATTGACCGCCACCCGGTCGCCCGGCCGGACAGAGCCCACGGCAGAGCCGACGGCCTCCACCACCCCGACCATCTCGTGTCCGAGAGTAATCCCAGGCACGGCCCGGGGCACGCTTCCGTGCAGAATATGCAGGTCACTCGTGCAGATGCTCCCGAGGGTCACCCGCACCAGGGCATCGCGCGGTCCCTGCAGCTGCGGCTCCGGCTTGTCGAGCAGGGCCGCCTTTCCTTGTCCAAGATACGTATAGGCTTTCATAGAGCGCAAAATTAATGTATATTCGCGACAATTATTCACACACCATCCCATGAAACTGCTCTATGACCGCATACTCCAGGACGGCCGGTCCCTGCCCGGAGGGATCCTCAAGGTGGACAGCTTCCTCAACCACCAGCTCGACCCCAATCTGATGTACGAGGTGGCCCGCGAGTTCAGCCGCCGCTTCGACAACGTCAGCTACAACAAGATAGTCACCATCGAGGCCAGCGGCATCGCCCCCGCCATCATGCTCGGCTACATCCGCCAGCTGCCCGTAGTCTTCATCAAGAAGAAACAGCCCAGCACAATGGACGGCATGCTCATCTCAGAGGTCCACTCCTTCACCAAGGACCGCACCTACACAGTCTGCATCAGCCGCAACTTCCTCACCCCCTCCGACCGCGTCATCTTCATCGACGACTTCTTAGCATACGGCAACGCGGCCATGGGCATGATCGACCTCGCCCGCCAGTCAGGCGCTTCCATCGCCGGCATGGGATTCATCATAGAGAAAGGCTTCCAGGGCGGCGGCGACCGCCTACGGCAGATGGGCTGCAACATCCAGAGCCTCGCCATCGTCGACAGCCTCGACGGATGCCGCATCACCCTCAGAAAACAGAATACACCTGAGCGCTGACGACAGCATCAGGGCGGTAAAACAACATCCATGCACGCACGGCACAATATGCCGTAGATAACAATTTTGGTATTTTCGTGCACTTTTTTGAAAATTTTCGTGCACGGGAACGGAAATATATTTATCTTTGTAACGTAATTACAAAAAAGAAACACGCGTGAAATCTAAACTTATTTCGAGACAAGTTCTCAAAGCATTGGTTTTAAGCGCTTTCTGCGCAACAACACCGACAGCCGACGCCTCTTCTCCCGAGGAGTCAGGCACATCTTTTTTTGCACGAAACACCGTGTACGCACCCGAAATGCACGAAACAACCCCTTCCGCCGCTACTGACGGATACAGAACCGCGAGCGACTGTGAATTCGCACACCTATATAATAACCTCCCCTTCGAGATGCCCCGCGTAACCCGCCCCGAGATTCCCGACCGCCGGGTATGCCTTACCGACTTCGGAGCCGTAGGTGACGGAGTGACCCTGAACACCGAAGCATTCGCTCGGGCCATCGACGCTCTCGCAGAGCTGGGAGGCGGCCACCTGGACGTACCGGCCGGCATCTGGCTCACCGGCCCTATCACCCTCAGGAGCAACATAGACCTGCATCTGACTCAGAACGCAGTGATTCTCTTCTCCCCCGACAAAGACCTCTACCCCATCATAGAGACCTCCTTCGAAGGTCTCGACACCCGCCGCTGCACCTCCCCCATCAACGCCTACAGGGAGAAAAACATCTCCATCACCGGCGAGGGAGTGATCGACGGTTCCGGTGACGCATGGAGACCTCTGAAAAAATCCAAGGTCACATCCTCCCAGTGGAAGGAAAAAGTGGCCTCCGGCGGAGTGCTCAACGAGAAAGGCAACACCTGGTACCCCTCCGAGGACTACATCCGCGCGGAGCAGCTCAGCGACAAGGGTCTGAACGTTCCCATAGGTGAGTTCGACGACGAGTTCTGGGAGAGCGTCAGGGACTTCCTCCGCCCGGTGATGGTAAGCATCCGCGAGTGCGAGAACGTCCTCCTCGAGGGCCCCACCTTCCAGAATTCTCCCGCATGGAACATACATCCCCTGATGTGCACCAACGTTATCGTCAATGACATCGTGGTGCGCAACCCCGCCTACTCCCAGAACGGGGACGGCATCGACATCGAGTCGTGCGAGAACGTCATCCTGACCAATTCGTCATTCGACGTAGGCGACGACGGCATCTGCATCAAGTCCGGCAAGGACGAGGACGGCCGCCGCAGGGCCATGCCCACCAGGAACCTGCTCATTGACAACTGCTTCGTCTACCACGGCCACGGCGGATTCGTAGTCGGGAGCGAGATGTCCGGCGGAGTCGAGAACATAGTAGTGTCCAACTGCCGCTTCCTCGGCACCGACGTAGGCCTGCGCTTCAAGAGCAAGAGAGGCCGCGGCGGCGTAGTCCGGAACATATTCATCAGAGACATCTACATGACCGATATCGTAACCGAGCCACTGCTCTTCGACCTCTTCTACGGCAACATGTCCGCAGTAGACGCCATGAAACAGCAGGGCAACTACAAGGAGCCCGAGCCCATGCCCGTGGACGAGACCACTCCGGAGTTCCGCGACATCTACATCGAGCGCGTAGTCTGCAACGGAGCCTCCCGCGCCATGTATTTCAACGGCCTGCCGGAGATGCCCGTCTCCAACATCCATGTCACCGACTGCGTCATCACCAGCCGCACCGGCGCACAGATATGCTTCTCCAAGGACGTGACCCTCACAAATGTAACCATTCACCCTGAGGAGGGAGAGCCCATCACAACATACAAAGTTGAAAACTACACCTACAAAGAAAAATAACCCAAGGCATGAAAAATTGGTCACTAAAAAAAATCGTCATGTTCCTTTCCCTCGCCGCAGCCTCCCTCCTGCTGACATCCTCGGCGACACAGGGCAGAAGCAGCTTCACCATCCACCTCATCGGCGACTCCACCATGGCCCCCAAGGACCTGAGCGGAGGCAACCCCGAGCGCGGCTGGGGAATGATGTTTCCCAACTTCCTGGATGACAGCGTCAATGTCATCAACTACGCCCACAACGGCCGCAGCACAAAGAGTTTCATGACCCTGGGCCACTGGGCCAAGGTCGAGGCCAATCTAAAGAAGGGGGACTACCTCTTCATCCAGTTCGGGCACAACGACTCCAAGCAGTCCGACACCACCCGCTACGCCGCCGCATGGGGAGCCTACCAGGACAACCTGCGCCACTATATAAAGGTAGCACGCGAGAAAGGCGCCACCCCCGTCCTCCTCACCCCCGTCTCCCGCAGATGGTTCAAGGCCGACACCCTCGACGAGACCTGCCTGGAGGACTATCCCGAGGCCATGAAGCAGGTGGCCGAGCAGGAGAACGTCACCCTCCTGGATATCACCAAGGTCACCATGGGCTGGCTCAAGAGCCTGGGTGACACCGCCTCCCGCGAATACTTCATGTGGGTCGCACCCGGCACGGTTCCCGCCATGCCAGAGGGCAAGACCGACAACACCCATACCAACGCCAGGGGAGCCCGCAAGGTTGCAAGTCTGATCTGCGGTGAGATAGCGAAACAGTTACCCGAGATAGCCCGTCACTTCGTCTACTACGACATCGTAGTGGCCCAGGACGGCACCGGCGACTACTTCACGGTGCAGGAAGCCATCGACGCCTGCCCCGACTACTCCCACGAGGAGATAACCAGAATCCTCATCCGCAACGGAGTCTACAACGAGATGGTGACCATACCCCACAACAAGTTCCGCCTCCACATCATCGGTGAGAGCGCCGACAGCACCGTCATCTCCTGCGGCAAGTACGCCAAACAGATGTGGCCCGGCAGGGACTTCAACGTAGGCACATCGGGCAGCGCCGGATTCTACATCCACTCCTCCTACGTGACCTTAGAGAACCTCACGATACTCAACCCCGCCGGCGAAGGCAAGGAGATAGGCCAGGCAGTGGCCCTCTTCACCAACGGCGACCACCTCTACTTCAAGAACTGCCGCATCATCGCCAACCAGGACACCATCTACACCTACGGACGCTGGAACAAGGAAGGCGGTCCCTGCCGCAACTACTTCCTGAACTGCTACATCGAGGGCACTACCGACTTCATCTTCGGCCCCTCCGTCGCCTACTTCGAGAACTGCACCATCCACAGCAAGAAGAACAGCTATGTGACGGCAGCCTCCACCCCCGAGGGCCAGAAATACGGCTACGTATTCCACAACTGCCGCCTGACCGCCGCCGAGGGTGTGGACAAAGTCTACCTCGGCCGCCCCTGGAGACCCTACGCCAACACCGTCTTCATCGACTGCGAGCTCGGCTCCCACATCCATCCCGACGGCTGGAAGAGCTGGCCCCGGGAGCTCTGGCCCTCCGGTGAGGGCACCGCATTCTACGCGGAGTACGGCAGCTACGGTCCCGGCGCCTCCCCTGACACCAGGGTAAAATGGTCCACTCAGCTGACCAGGAAGCAGGCAGCGGAATACACCTTCGAGAAGGTAATGCACCAGGACACCGACACCAAGGCCTGGAATCCCGAGGACAACAGGTAGGACAATACAAGCAAGGACAATATGAAACAGCACACTACAATATCAATAATCACAGCAGCGGCGGCTGGAGCCTTCCTTCTGCTGACCGCATCCTGCTCATCAGGGAGCTCCCGCATTGACGGCAAGGCCAATGCCCTGAGCATGGTCCGGGCCGAGATGAGCCGCTGCCCCGACGGCACCTATCTGGACGGAATGGAAGGACGGCTCAAGTGGAACTACACCACCGGCCTGGAGCTGATGTCCTTCCTCGAAGTGTGGGAGGCCTACGGCGAGGCTCCCGAGTATCAGGACATTTTCGATTATGTGCAGGACTGGTACGAAAGAGCCGTGGACACCGCCGGCGTCATCTACAAGTACAAGAAGTCCAACTTCAACACCGACCACGTCTGCCCCGGCAACGCCCTCTTCGTCCTCTATGACCGCACAGGCGACGCCCGCTGGATGACCGCCATGCAGACCCTGCGCGACCAGCTCAAGGACCATCCCCGCACCAGCGAAGGGGGCTTCTGGCACAAGCAGACCTACCCCCATCAGATGTGGCTCGACGGCCTGTACATGGCCCAGCCCTTCTACGCCCACTATGCGGCCATTTACGATGCCCCTGAAGACAGAGACTCCATCTACAGGGACGTCATCAATCATTTCCTTACCGTGGCCAGGCATACCTACGACCCCGCCACCGGCCTCTACCGCCACGCCTGGGACGAGTCCCGGCAGATGTTCTGGAGCGACTCCCTCACCGGTCAGTCCGACCACGCCTGGGGCAGGGCCCTGGGCTGGTACACCATGGGCATTGTGGATGCCCTGGACTACATTCCGGCCGGTACCGAGGGACGCGACTCCCTCATCGCCATACTGCAGGGCATCTACGAAGTACTGCCCGACTACGCTGACCCCGCCACTGGCATGTGGTACCAGGTCCTCGACTGCCCCGGACGCGAGGGCAACTACCTCGAGGCCACCTGCTCCGCCATGTTCTCCTACTCCCTCCTCAAGGGAGTCCGCATGGGCTACCTCTCCCCCGACCTCAAGGACTGGGCCAAAAGCACCTACGAGGGCTTCCTCGACTATTTCCTCTACACCGACGGGCATGGCCTGCCCGCCATCAAGGACTGCTGCGAGGTGGCAGGCCTCGGCGGCAAGGAGAACCGCAGCGGCGACTACGACTACTACATCAATGAAAAGAGACGCAGCAACGATCCCAAGGGCATAGGTCCCTACATCAACGCAAGTCTCGAATACGACAGACTTTTCAATGAGTAACAGAGATATGAAAAAGTTCACTAATTTTAACTTCTGGAGGTTCTCCGCTATTGCCGCGCTCGTGGCAATTCCGTCAGTCCTGTTCTGCGGATGCGACAAGAGCCCTGTACCTGAGGGCGAGGAGACAGACGGAGTGCCCCGGAATGTGCGTCTGGTCTCCTCCTCCGAGACATCCCTGACATTCGCATGGAGTCCCGTGGAAGGAGCTGATTACTACTACTGGAGACTGCTTGAGGCCGACAGCACCCGTCACTCGGCCAATTCCACCCGTGACACCACGGCCACCGTTTCTGACCTCACCACGGGAACAACCTATAGTTTCTCCGTCGCCAGCCACAACGGCACCGCCGAATCGGAATACTCCGAACCGGTTACCGGCACCCCCGGAGGACTTCCCGAGCCTCCCGATATCAGCGATGAACTAATCGCCGAACTGGGTCTCCCCGAGGACGAGAACGACGAGTTTGTAAGGGCCTTCCCGACAGCCCAGGGCTGTGGAATGTTCACCACCGGCGGACGCGGAGGCAAGGTATACCGCGTCACCAATCTCAACGACAACGGCACCGGATCATTCCGCTGGGCCGTCGACCATGAGGGTCCCCGCACCATCGTCTTCGATGTGAGCGGAGTAATCCATCTCTCGCGCAGCCTGGACATCAATGACGGTGACATCACCATCGCCGGCCAGACAGCCCCCGGCGACGGTATCTGCCTGGCGGGACATCCCATAAATGTCAAGGCAGACAACGTCATTATCCGCTTCATACGCGTAAGGACCGGTGACGGTGACGGCTCCTCGGAGAAAGACGCAGACGGAATATTTATCCGCGAGCACAGCAACATCATCATCGACCACTGCTCATTCAGCTGGAGCACGGACGAATGCGCCTCCGCCTATGACAACACCAACTTCACCATGCAATGGTGCATCATCAGCGAAAGCCTGAAGAACTCCGTTCACCCCAAAGGCAATCACGGCTATGCAGGCATCTGGGGCGGTACCCCGGCATCCTTCCACCACAACCTGATCGCCCACAACTCCAGCCGCAATCCCCGTCTCTGCGGCAGCCGCTACACAGGCATGCCTGAGAACGAGAAGACCGAGCTGGTCAACAACGTATTCTACAACTGGGGTCCCGACAACTCCGGATATGCCGGCGAGGGCGGTTCCTTCAATTTCATAGCCAACTACTACAAGCCCGGAGCGGCCACAAATGAGAAGAAAGTCCTGGTAAACAGGATATTCAGCCCCAATGCCGACGACGGGTCGAACACCAACGAAAAAGGTGTCTGGGGAAAGTTCTACGTAGCCGACAACTGGTTTGACGGCTCGTCCCCCGAGCTCCGCGATGACTACCTCCACCTCATCGACGAGGTCAACGCCGACAACTGGGCCGGAATCCATCCCAACACCGGTGAGGGCCCGCTGCCCGGCGGAGATATCTCCGGTATCCGCTCCGACTCCCCCTTCGACATTTCCTACAACGGCTCCTACATCGACGTACAGAGCGCCCAGGAAGCCTACGAGAGCGTGCTCAGCCATGCAGGAGCCTCCTTGGTACGTGACGACGTCGACGGGCGCATCATAGAGGAAACCCGCCAGGGCACCTTTACCTATACCGGCTCCAAAGGTTCCAAGCACGGCATCATCGACTCCCAGAATGACGTGGGCGGCTGGCCCTCATACGAGTCCGGCGAACCCTGGACCGACACCGACGGCGACGGCATGCCCGACGAGTGGGAAGACCATTTCGGTCTCTCGAAGACCAACCCCGCCGACGGCAGCACCAAGACCCTCGACCCTACCGGCCGGTACACCAACCTCGAGCTCTGGCTGCACTACCTTGTAAAAGACATAATCAACTAACATTTAATATTAACCAATACAAACAATCGTCTTATGCGAGAATTATCTTCAAAGCTCTGCTTTCTTCTGGCGGCCCTGCTGTGCATGTCCACGGCATTGTACGCACAGGAAGTGAAAGGAGTGGTTACCGACATAAGCGGTGAGCCCCTGCCGGGCGTCAGCGTTGTTGTCGAAGGAACCACCATTGGAACTCAGACAGACCTGGACGGCTCGTATGTCATCGAAGTACCTGACATCAACTCATCCAGCCTGCAGTTTATCTTCATCGGAATGAAAACCCAGACCATTCCGGTTAACGGACGCGCCACCATCGACGTTGTGATGGAAGATGACGTCACGATGCTGGAGGAGACAGTCGTAATCGGTTACGCCACTGTAAAGCGCCGGGACCTCCTCGGCTCCGTATCATCCATCAACAGTGAGAAAATCGCCGAACAGCCCGTTACCAGCATATCCCAGGCCCTGACCGGAAGAATGGCCGGCGTGTCCGTAACAACGACTGAGGGCGACCCCGACGCCGACATCAAGATCCGTGTCCGCGGAGGCGGTTCCATCACTCAGGACTCCTCTCCTCTGTACATCGTGGACGGATTCCCCGTTGACAACATCAACGATATCGCAGCCTCCGAGATTCTCTCAATGGACGTGCTGAAGGACGCCTTCTCGACAGCCATCTACGGATCCCGAGGTGCGAACGGAGTAGTCATCATCACCACCAAGAGCGGTGAGAAAGGAAGAAAGGTATCCGTCAGCGTCAACGCCTACTACGGCCAGAAATGGATGGCCAACCGCGAGGCCATCCAGACAATGGATTCCGAGAACTTCGTAAAATTCCAGTATGAGCTCGGTCTGATCAGGGACAACCTCTCCGACAACTACGAGCCCTTCTTCGGAAGTTTCGATGATATCGACCTCTACTACGGCCTTCCCACCAACGACTGGGTAGGCATGGTATTCGGCAACACCGGCCAGACCTGGAACACCGACGTGACCGTATCCGGAAGCGGCGAGAACTACAACTGGACCCTTGGCTATGCCCACATCGATGACCAGGCCATCATGATCGGTTCCTCATACGCCCGTGACAACCTCAACCTGAAAGCACAGTTCAAGCCCCACAAGTCCCTGACTTTCGATATCAACGTGCGCTATTCCAACATGAACACACGCGGTTCCGGCGCCAACTCCATGAACGATGCCGGCTCGACCTCCGGTAACGGACGTCTGAAACACGCTGTATCCTACACCCCTATACCCATCTCATCCTCAATTCAGAATGTCGACCTCGAGGAGGACTATGGAGACAACGCTCCCCCGCTTCTCTCAGTGGCCGACAACGATACCAAGAGGATTCGTTCCCAGTGGAACGCCAACGCCGCACTGACATGGGAGATTGTACCAAACCTCCGTCTGAAGGTAGAGGGCGGTCTTCAGGACTTCCGTCAGAAAGACAACCGCTTCTACGGCCTCACCACCTACTATGTAGCCAACACCGCCACATACAAGAACCTGCCCGCCTCACGCTACACCGACCGCTCATACCAGAGATACCGCAACACCAACACTCTGAGCTATGATTTCTCGGAAGTGATCAAGGATGACAGGCATGTCCTCAACTTCATCCTCGGAGAAGAGATGATCATCACCAAGGAGAACCAGATTACCGCCATGATAGAGAACTTCCCCTCGTCATTCGACTCGGACATGGCCTGGAACTTCATGAGCACCGGTACTCCCATCTCATACGAAGACTACTATGATCCCGAGGACAGACTGCTCTCCAGCTTCGTCAGGGCCAATTACGAGTTCGACCGCCGTTATTCCATCGGAGCCACATTCCGTGCTGACGGTTCGTCCAAGTTCGGACCCGGCAACCGCTGGGGATTCTTCCCTTCTGCAGCCGCCTCATGGCGTATCTCCGCAGAGCCCTGGATGAAAGGTGCCAGCGGATGGCTGGACGAGCTGAAGATACGTTACAGCTACGGTACTGCCGGTAACAACAACATCCCCGCCAACCAGATCAACCGCGTCTACAACGGAAGCTCTACATCCTGGATCAGCATGGGCAACACCTATTACACCACCGGTACTGTAATGAGCAACCCCGATCTGAAGTGGGAGACGACCATGACGCACAACATAGGTCTGGACTTCAGCTTCTTCCAGGGCAGGCTCGCCGGTTCCGTAGAGGTATACCAGAATGACACGAAGGACCTGCTCATCGAGTTCCCTATCGCGGGCAGCGGATATGAGACTCAGTACCGCAACATCGGATCGACCCGCAACAGAGGTATCGAGGTCAGCCTCAACCTCCCGATCGTCCGCAAGCAGAACTTCGACCTGAGTTTCAACGCCAACATATCTTTCAACGAGAACCGCGTAACCTCCCTCGGAGGTCTTGACCGCATCGAGTACGCCACTCAGTGGGCTTCTACAGAAATCGGCACAGACTACATAGTAGAGGTCGGCCTTCCCATCGGATCCATGTACGGCTACCGCAATGACGGACGCTACGAGGTGGATGACTTCAACTTCATTGACGGCGAATGGGTTCTGAAAGAGGGCGTGGCCGACGCCTCCGCCATCATCGGTTCCGACTATCTCCGTCCCGGAGCCCTCAAGCTCAAGGACCTTGACGGTGACGGCGTCATCACCACAGCCGATAAGGAAGTCATCGGCAACGCCAATCCTCTCTTCGCCGGCGGTTTCTCCCTCTCCGGATATGTGTACGGAGTGGACTTCTCAGCCAACTTCGCCTACAGCTACGGCAATGATGTCTACAACGCCAACAAGATAGAATTCACCTCTTCCAGGAAATACTACAACCGTAACCTGATCAAGCAGATGAACGTAGAGAACCGCTGGACCAACGTAGACTGGGAGACCGGCGAGCTCATCAACGATCCCGACGCCCTTGCTGCTGCCAACGCAGGCACCACGATGTGGTCTCCCGCCGTGGGCAACGCAGTATTCTCCGACTGGGCTGTGGAGGACGGCTCTTACCTGAGACTCCAGTCCGCAACCATCGGATACACCTTCCCCGAGAAGTGGACCAGCAAGGCATACATCCGCAAGCTCCGTATCTACGCCACAGGAACGAACCTCTTCTGCTGGACCAACTATACCGGCTTCGATCCCGAGGTGGACACCAGGCGTGACACCCCTCTGTCTCCGGGCGTGGACTACTCCGCATATCCCAAGAGCATAGGATTCGTATTCGGCATCAACCTGACATTCTAATAAGACATAGAGATGAAAACAAATATCAAGATATTCGCAAGCATGCTCGCAGCCGCAGCCGTAATGTCGCTGTCCTCCTGCTCTGAGGACGGGTTCTTCGATGTGAAGGCGCCCTCGGCTGCCGACGAGACCAACGTATACTCGGACTATACCCTCTCCGAGTACGCAATCTTCTCCATCGCGGAGACTTTCGGCCACACCAACAACTACCGCGGCCGTTTCCTCCCCTGGTACGGCTTCAACACCGACATAGAGTGGTACAACGGCACCAACACCACCGGCAAGGAGCTGACTCAGTACAACCCTACTACCAACAACACCCAGATGAACCTCGACAACGGTCCCTACAACGAGATGTTCGTAGGTATCGAGAGAGCCAACCTGGCCATCGAGGGACTCCGCGCATACGGTGACGTCGAAAACCGCCCGGAGATGGCATATCTCCTCGGCGAGGCCCTCACCCTCAGGGCGATGATCTACTATGACCTCACCAAGGCCTGGGGAGACGTACCCGCCCGTTTCGAGCCTATCTCCTCAGACAACATCTTCTTGGCCAAGAGCAGCCGCGACACCATCTACGTACACATCCTCAAGGACCTCGAGGAAGCCATCAGCTACCTCTACTGGCCCAACGAGGCTTCCCAGACAGCCACTACCGACAGGGTCAACAAGGCATTCGCATGCGGTCTGTACGCCCGTATAGCCCTGGCCGCCTCCGGCTATGCCCTCCGTCCCGATGACGGCATGGTCGGCACTGGCAATCAAGGAAGCGTACGCCTCAGCAACGAACCCCAGCTCCAGAAGAGCGTCCTCTATCCCAAGGCACTGGAATATCTCCAGATGGCCATCAACAGCGGAACCGCATCCCTGATGTCCTCCTACCGCGAGCTCTGGTACAATTTCAACAATTTCGACCTCACCGCAGGACGCGAGATACTCTATGTCATTCCTTTCAGCGACGGCCGCGGCAGATGGAACTACACCTTCGCCGGAAGTCATGAGAACACCTCATATATCGGAACAGCCACCAGCCGCGGAGGTGACGCCGGTCCGGTGCCCTCGTTCTACTTCAAGTACGAGCCTCAGGACGTGCGCCGCGACATCAGCTGCATCAATTACACCTGGGTCGAGGACAGCCAGGAGCCCGCAGGCATCGACATGTGGTACTTCGGAAAATACCGCTTCGAGTGGATGGTCGCACAGCCTTTCGGCGGCGGTAATGACGACGGTATAAAGCCCGTGGTCATGAGATATTCCGACATCCTGCTCATGGCTGCCGAGATAGCCAATGAGCTCGGACAGACAAATGTGGCCAAGGACTACCTCCTCCAGGTAAGGAGAAGGGCCTACGCAGGCAATGAGAGCATGGCCGAAACATACGTGAGCAGCCTCTCCTCCAAAGACGACATCTTCAACGCGATTGTTGACGAGAGAGCCCTCGAATTCGTGGGCGAGTTCCTCCGCAAGGGAGACCTCATCAGATGGAACATGCTCAAGACCAAGATGGACGAGGCCAAGTCAGATATGAACGAGCTGGCCAACCGCACAGGCAAGTTCTCTTGGCTCCGCCAGACAGGTGACATCTACTACTGCTACAACGAGGACGGCATGGGACTCACTTTCTGGGGATTCAGCAAGGCTGAGGCCGAAGTCGATCCCGAAGGCAGCCAGTGGATTCTCGAGGAAGAATACATCAGCCCCGAACATCTTGAGACTGAGACCATCGACGCCATGTACCAGGCGGATCCAGACACCCGCCAGTTCTGGCCCATCTTCGACATCACCATCACCAACGGTCAGGGATATCTTGTAAACGACTACGATTACTAACAGTCAAACCTAATTCCGATGAAAAAGATATTAAGAAACATATTCATTGCAGCAGCAGCGCTGACAACAGGCTGGATGATGCATTCCTGCACCAGCGTCGCAGACGAGCTCACAACGCTCGACCTCACCCGCTGCCTCGAACCGCTGAACCTCACGCACAGCATCTCGAACGGAGACAGCGTACTCTTCAGCTGGGACCTGGTAACAGGTTCCGACCAGTTCGCCCTGCAGATTGCCCAGGACACCAATATTTTCACCAATGACGCCGGAGAGATTCTCCCCGGTATCATTGACCTCGTCGTCTCCGCCGACTCCGTGCCTTACGGAGTGAAACTGGAGGCTGACCAGAAATACTTCTTCCGTGTACAGGCTCAGATATCCGACCAGAGCAAAGAGCCCTCCAAGTGGGCCGAGGCGATTGACCCCGTCGAGACCTACGCTGTTGCCAGCAACCTCAACCCCGCTGTGACAGAGAGGACATCCAGCTCTATCTCCATATCCTGGGACCAGGACCCCGAAGTCACCCACATCCTCTACACCACCCGTGACGGAGTAGAGAGCAGGTACGACCTTACGGAGGCTGACATCGCGGCTGCAACCGCAACTGTATCCGGTCTGGCTCCCTCGACCAACTACACTGTCGGACTATACTACCTCAGCGCCAACCGCGGTGAGCTCGACCTCTACACCATGCCCGCATTCGACGGAACCGAGGCTGTCGTATCAGACCTCGCCGGCCTGCAGGCAGCATTCGCGGACAAGGCTCCCAAAGTAAGACTTACCATGGACGGATCACCCTACGACCTCGGCCAGGTGGACCTGCTCGGAGACATGGAGATCTACGGTGACGAAGCCGCTGACGGCACCCGTCCCGTCATCCTCGGTGAGGTACACATCAACACCGCATCCCTCGACCATTTCTACAGCGAGGGCATCGAGTGGAACGGAAACGGCTATTCAAACGGATTCTTAATCCAGCTCAAGAACGGCGGCGGGCTCTCCGATGTGCAGATAGGCTCCATCACATACAAGAACAGCACCATCACCGGATACTCCAAAGGTATCATGTACGAGTGGGGTCAGGGTATGACTCTCAACAACTATACGCTGGACGGCTGTACAGTCTATGACATCCAGGGCTCGGGCGGTGACGGATTCGACGTACGTCAGGCCACCACGACCCTCGGCAACATGACCATCCAGAACAGCACCATCTACAACGGATTCAGAAGTTTCATCCGCCTTGACGCCGATGTCACTGTTTCCGGAAAGATTGTCCTGAAGAACAATACCATCATGGCACTCAGCACAGCCGACAACTCCACCAACAACAGGGGTATCATCGGTATACGCGCCACAAGTGCCTCCGGCAAGGTGGAGGTGACCGACAACCTCTTCCTGAACATGACCGACTTCTCGACCATGATCAGCGCCAGCAAGGACAACCTCGATGCCAGCCAGATGGTATTCTCAGGCAACTACTACTACAACATGGCCGAGACATTCTTCACTGAGAAATGCCCCGAGTCATCTGCTACCGCAGGCGGCGGCGGAGTCCTCGCCACAGACCCCTGCTTCAATTCCATGGGTCTGATATTCAACCTTACCAACGCCAACCTTATCGCAGCCGGAGTCGGTGACCCCCGCTGGCTCGTCGAATATATCGAGCCCCCTATTGACAACAACCTCACACTCATCGAGGGCGCCAAGACATGGGATCTGACCGACGGCAGCATCTTCAACGGTGAGATTGACGTCACACAGGTAAAGGACCAGCTCCGTCTCATCGCTTCCGAAGAGAACACAATCCTCTTCGAGGACGGTCTGCTCAAGTTCACTGCAGCCTCTGAGGTAAGCCGCGCAGGCGTGCCCACAGCCGGAGGCCTCGAGTTCATAGTGAACAAACCCGGATCGGTGCTCATCAAGACAGCCGACTATGACGACAACACCGGCAACCACATCGTGGTATCCCTCGACGGTACTGTCAAAGGAGGCGCGGCCACCAATGTCAATATGGGCAATGTCCAGAAGATCCTCATCTCCGACATTACAGAAGAGACATCCGTATACCTCTATCCCTCCGGTCCCATCGCCATCGAGACCCTCGCATGGTCTCTCGACACGACTCAGGTCAACACAGCACTGGCTACTCCTGAGGTGACCGCAGACCCCGCCCTGATGACACAGGGACAGGCAACGGACATCAACGTAACCTGGAACGCGGTTCCCTCGGCCGGTTCCTACTCGGTAAGCTTCAACAACGGAGCCGCTGAGACCGTTGAAGGCACATCCTACGTCATCCCTGCCAGCCAGACAGGCTTCCTGCAGGCCGGCGGCTACTCTATAAGGGTATTCGCAAATCCTGCCGAGGGTGACCTCTACAACACCCAGTCCTCCGCAGGCTACGCATCCCTGACAGTACTCGCTGCAGGCGGACAGGGCGGCGGAACATCCGTATCCACTGTCGAGGACCTGTTCAACGCACTCTCCGCCGGAATTTCCGAAATCATCCTGGAAAGCGGCACATACGACTTCACGTCGACAACGGCCACAGGTCTCTCCGAGGACGGAGTCTACACCGTTTCCGGTGACCTCAGCCTGACCGGTGAAGGCGACGTGACCGTCATCGGCGGATTCAAGCTCGGAGCAGGCGCAGGCAATGTCGTTCTTGACGGCATCATCTTCAACGGCAACAACGAGGCTGTAGGCAACTTCATCGAGGATGTGGAAGGCGAGACCGCAGCCCAGTCCGTAACAGTACGCAACTGCGAGATTCTCGGATACGCCAAGTCCATCATATATGTCAGCAAGGACGCCTCGTCCGTAGGCAGCATCGAGTTCACCGGCAACCTGATTCACAACATGGGTACCGGCCAGGGCTCGTTCGACATCCGCAAGGGCAGCGTAGGCAGCCTGACCGTACAGAACAACACTATCTACAACGGTTCCCGTGATATCTTCCGCGCTGACGCCGATGTGACAGGAATGAGCAGCATGGTAATCGCCAACAACACCTTCGCCAACATCACAGGCGGCAACTCCAACGGATTTGCCCGCGTGAGAGCCTCTGTGGCAGGCGGCATCACCATATCCAGCAACCTCTTCCTGAACATGATGAGCAGCAACTATCCCTTCGTACACAGCAACACCACAGAGAAAAACACCGTCAACCTGTCCGACAACTACTTCTATGGATTCCACGAGGAGTGGTTCTCCGACATGGACGAGGCAACGGCAACTTCCAACGGAGGTGCTGTCCTGACATCCAGCCCTGTGGTCAACATCGACGGAGGTGACTTCACCCTCACCAACGCCGTGCTCATGGCCAAGAAGATCGGTGACCAGAGATGGAACCCCCAGGCCGACATGCCGCCCAGCACCACCATCGAGGTGAACACCATGGAGGAGCTGGTCAACGCCATCGCCTCCGGAGCAACTGACTTCACCCTCAACTCCGGTTCCTACGACTTCCGTACAGCCGGCGGCAACGGATTCTCGGAAGAAGGAGTCTTCACCGCAAGTTCAGACCTTACCCTCAGGGGCAACGGTGATGTGACCGTAATCGGCGGCATCAAGCTCGGAGCAGGACTCAGCAGCCTCTATCTTACCGGCATCCATTTCGACGGAGCCTCCGAGGCAATAGGCAACTTCATTGAGGACGTGGACGGCGAGACAGCCTCCGCATCCGTGAGCGTCCGCAACTGCGAGATCTCAGGATACGCCAAATCCATCATCTACGTCAGCAAGGAGACATCCTCGGCAGGTGATATCGAGTTCACGGGCAACCTGATCCACAACATGGGTACAGGACAGGGCTCGTTCGATATCAGAAAGGGTGCGGCCAACAGCCTCACGGTGATGAACAACACCATCTACAACGGCTCCCGCGACATCTTCCGTATTGACGCCGATGTAGAAGGAGTAGCCGGAGTAACCGTCACCAACAACACGTTCTACAACATTACAGGCGGAAACTCCAACGGTCTGGCCCGTATCAGAGCATCTGTTGCAAACGGCATAACCATCTCCAACAACATCTTCGTGGACATGCTCAGCAGCAATTACCCGTTCGTACACACCAACACCACTGAGACCAACACTGTCAATGTAGCAGGAAACTTCTTCTACAACTTCCACGAGGAGTGGTTCTCCGACATGGACGAAGCGACCGCCACAGCCAACGGAGGCGCAGTCCTGACAGCAAGTCCTCTGGCAGATCCAGCCAACGGTGACTTCACCGTGACCGACGAGACAGTCAGGGCAGCCGGAGCCGGTGACGGAAGATGGCTGTAGTATGATAGCTTATATGTGTTAATAATTTAGTATTTTTGGAGGGTGTTTTTGAAAAAGGACACCCTCCTTTTTGAAAGTAAACCTTAAAGTTTTAAAAATATGGTAGATTTCTCACTCAAAGGCAAGATTGCGCTGGTAACCGGCGCATCCTACGGAATCGGCTTCGCCATCGCCTCCGCTTACGCCGAGGCCGGAGCCACCATCGTGTTCAATGACATCAAGCCTGAGCTCGTGGAGAAGGGACTCGCCTCCTACGCCGAGCTGGGCATCAAGGCACACGGCTACGTCTGCGACGTGACCGACGAGGCTCAGGTACAGGACCTCGTGTCCAGGATAGAGAAGGAGGTCGGCATAATCGACATCCTCGTCAACAACGCCGGCATCATCAAGCGCATCCCCATGCACGAGATGAAGGCCTCGGAATTCCGCCAGGTCATCGACGTGGACCTCAACGCTCCCTTCATCGTTTCCAAGGCCGTCATCCCCTCGATGATCAAAAAGGGCGGCGGCAAGATCATCAACATCTGCTCCATGATGTCCGAACTCGGACGCGAGACTGTATCGGCCTACGCTGCCGCCAAGGGCGGACTCAAGATGCTGACCCGCAACATCGCATCGGAGTACGGCGAGTACAACATCCAGTGCAACGGCATCGGACCCGGCTACATCGCCACTCCCCAGACCGCACCCCTGCGCGAGAGACAGCCGGACGGCTCCCGCCATCCCTTCGACTCCTTCATAGTAGCCAAGACTCCTGCCGCCCGCTGGGGCACCACCGACGACCTCAAGGGCCCCGCTGTCTTCCTGGCCAGCTCCGCCTCCGACTTCGTCAACGGCCACATCCTCTATGTGGACGGCGGTATCCTCGCATACATCGGCAAACAGCCCCAGTAATCCGTAAACACCCTACCGAGATATGAGCAAAATCAACATAGAAGTGCGCTACCCCTCGCATCAGGACGATGCTAGGCACTATGACACCGCCACCCTCCGCAAGCACTACCTCGTGGAGAAAATCATGGCCCCCGATGAAATCAACATGTGCTACTCGATGTTCGACCGCATCATCGTCGGCGGCGCCATGCCCGTGGCCGAGAAGCAGACCCTCACCTCCCCCGACATCCTCCGCTCGGAGTATTTCACCCAGCGCCGCGAGGTCGGAGTGATCAACGTAGGCGGCCGCGGAGCCGTCACCGTAGGCTCCGACCGCTATGAGCTGGAGTTCAAGGAGGCCCTGTACATCGGCCGCGGCGACAGACACATCGTATTCGAGAGTCTAGATGCTGAGCACCCCGCCAAGTTCTACTTCAACTCCGCTCCCGCCCACAAGGAATATCCCTGCAAGAAGGTTTCCAAGAAGGACGCCATCGTCATGCACATGGGATCCCTCGAGGAGAGCAACGAGCGTACCATCAACCGTCTGCTGGTCAATGAGGTCACTCCCTGCTGCCAGCTGCAGATGGGCATGACCGAGCTGGCTCCGGGCAGCACCTGGAACACCATGCCGGCCCACACCCACGACCGCCGCATGGAAGCCTATTTCTACTTCGAACTGCCCGAGGACGCGGCAGTCTGCCACTTCATGGGCGAGCCTCAGGAGACCCGCCACATCTGGATGCACAACGAGCAGGCCGTCATCTCCCCCCAGTGGAGCATCCACTCAGCCTGCGCCACCCGCAACTACACCTTCATCTGGGGCATGTGCGGCGAGAACCAGGACTACAACGACATGGACTGGTGCACCCCCAAGGACCTCCGCTAACCATTAAAGACTGACACAATGAGAAAGATTCTGATTCTGACAGCAGCTGCGGCTGCAGGCCTCCTCGCCCTGACAGCATGCCAGAGCGCACCGGAAGGCGACAAGGTAATGGCCCGCTACGTCCCCGAGAGGGCCGATGACTTCGTATGGGAAAATGACCTGGTGGCCTACCGCGCATACGGCAAGGCCCTGGAGGGCAACCCGACTTCCCCCGGCTTCGACGTCTGGGTCAAGAAAGCCGGCAAACTGGTGGCTGACGAGTGGTACAAGGGTGCCATGGAAGACCCTGACTACTACCATCACGACCACGGCGGAAAGGACTGCTATAAAGTAGCAGTCAGCCTCGGCGGAGGAGCCTCCTCTCCCGTCGTAAACGGCCAGATAGCCTATCCCCCGACCAACTACCGCGACTACCGCATCATCGAGGACACCCCTGAGAAGGTGGTCTTCGAGCTGGTCTACCCCGCATGGCAGGCCGGTGAGGACAGCGTGGCCCTGACCAAGCGCATCACCGTCACCCCCGGCACCCAGTTCTGCAAGGCTGAGGACATCTACACAGGCACATTTGACAGCCTGACCGTAGCAGCCGGCATCATCCGCCACGATGTGCTGGCCTCCTCCGCCGGTGAGGACTTCGTAGTTATCTGGGAGAATGCCTCCGACCAGAGCATAGAGCCCGAGGAAGGCCAGCTCGGCCTGGCGGTTTACATGCCCGATGCCGACCGCACCGAGATAGAGAGCATCGGCGGCCACGCCCTGGTCTTCAAGACCATTGCCCCCAGCGAGCCCCTAACCTACTGGTTCGGCTCCTGCTGGTCCCGCGGCGGCAGGATAGCCACCTCCGAGGACTGGAACGCCCACGTCAGCGACTTCATCGCCGCCCTCCGGTAATCTCCGGCCCCGGCACACACCGCACCCAACCCCTTCGGAAGGAGTAAGCAAAACCCACGATTCCGCTACCCCTTCCGGAGGAGTTTTTATATTACGATTCCCCTGCCCAGGCGGCAGTCGATGAAGATCCGCAGAGGCTCCGGGAAGCGGACGGCCTTAATGAAGGTCTTTTCTGCGACGGTCTCGGCATGCCCGATCCGCTCCAGATCGCAGATTCCCTCACCCCTGAAAGGATTGACCGTAAAATAGCCGATGCCGAGTGAAGTGATATTCTGGAAGAAATGCGTACCCTGACTAGGGTCTATGCAGAACCCTTCCATGCCGCGCTCCACTATCACCTTGGCCTCGGAAATCTGGTTCCACCTGACCGGAACCCCCAGCCACGGGTCACTCGAGCCCCAGCGGCCGGGACCTATCAGCACGTATGAGCGGCCGGCAGCGGCCAGCAGAGCATTTACCGCCTCCACCTCTGAGGCTATTTCCTCCGTCCTGGACTTGTCGAACACCTCCGGCTTCACGAAGACAACATCCGTGACCCCGTCGATATAGCCCGCACCCAGAGCGCTCTCCGAGTAGACCAGGGCCTCTTCTGTCCTCACCGAAGACCAGTCCATCGACTGCTCCTCCGAGAACTCAGCTATCGGCCTGACCTGCAGCACGCTCAGGACAGCATCCTCACCCTTGGGCACATCCATGTCGAGGGCGAACTCCATCTCCACCTCGCAGCGCAGCTCCTGCCGGCATATCTCCAGCAGGTCCGTCAGAACCCTGGGCAGGGGTATGACATCGTACTGGAGGATATTGGCAAATGAGATGACCCTCATTCCCTCCGAGAAAGTTCCGGGCCTGAGCATCTGGCTCTGATAGTCCCAGGTGGAGGCGACCTTCGCCAGGTTACGGAAACCCTCTGTCTCCGGAATCGAGAATTTGTGGATATTGACACCGTCGTCGATTGAGGTCTTGAACTCCTCCGGCTTCAGGTCCAGGGCATACATGACATCCTGCCCGTCCTTGAGTGCAAAACGGGGCGTGGACATCTGCACTGCCTTGGCCGGATACTTGGGACAGAAGCGCAGGGTCTTGCCGCCGTCCACGACCACCTTGCCCAGTCCGAAGGCGATATTGACCACCCCGTCCTCTGGAGTCTCGCCATCCATGGGATAGAAATTCATCGACTTGGCCACACCCGAGGCGGTAGGGAAAAAGTACCCGCGGTCCTCTGTTCCGCAGACTCCCTGGATAACCACGGCCATCTTCTCCTCGCTGAGCAGATTGCCGGTAGTGCGCAGATAGGCCCGGCTGGCGGCCAGGAACACCGAGGCATAGACACTCTTGATAGCCTTGCCCAGCAGCCTGAGCATCTGATCCCGGTTCTCCACGCATGGAATCATGTATGTCGAGTAGATGCCGGCAAAGGGCTGATAGTGCGAGTCCTCCAGTTTCGAACTGGAACGCACCGCCAGAGGAGACGAGACCGTAGCGATATAGGCCCTGAGCTGTTCCACCAGTTCTTCGGGCAGTCTGGAGCTGACGAACTCCGACAGCAGCTCCTCGTCGGAGATATTGGCGTCTATAACATACTGCAGGCCGTTTTCAAGGATGAAGCGGTCGAAATAGTCCGTCGCCACCACTACTGTCCTTGGAATGGAGACCCTCACGCCGGGATACCTGGAAGTCATCCCGTATTTCTGCAGGACGCTGTTCATGAACGCCAGTCCCCGGGCCTTGCCGCCCAGAGAGCCCTCTCCCATCCTCGCGAAACGGATATAGTGCGTATAGGTGTCATTGTCGAAAGAAGCGATGATACCCTGCCCGGCCTGAATACGGTAGTCCCTGATCTGCCGGATGACGAACTTGCGGACATCCTCCGGACTGGAGAAGTCGGACATGCTGGCCTTGCGTATCCTGCGTCCAAGATTGAACAGGCCCCGGGAATACATCCATTTGGAGAGGCGGTTCCTGGAACAGTAGTACTCCAGCTCCCGGTCGGGAATCTCCCCTATCAGGGTCTGGAGGTCCTTCAGGTCCTTGGCCCTTGCTATCACCAGATGCGTATCCAGGTCCTTCACCACGAAATCCCCGAAACCGAACTCCTCCGTGATGTACTCCGACAGCTGGATGAGCAGGGAACTCGAATATTTCTCTATGAAGCCGGCTCCTATCTCCCTGGCCGTCTCCGCCACGCTGCCCTGAGACGACTGGAGGATGATGGGCATCTGCTGGATGTCATTGCGGATATACCGGCACAGCTCTATGCCTGCGTCTATTCTCTCCATCTCAGGCCTGTCCCCCTTGTGCATAACGAAACCGACGTCGGAGATTACCCCGAGCAGGTTCTTGCGGTACTTGGTGTACAGTTCCATGGCCTCGTCATAGTTGGTCGCCAGCAGAATCTTGGGACGCGCACGCTTCCGGAGCTTGAGCTGCTGCTCGTTCAGGGCCTCCTTCAGGAACTCCGCACTCTGCTTGAGCACCAGTTTGTAGAGCGCGGGCAGATAGGTGGAATAATACCTTATCGAGTCCTCCACCAGCAGTATGGCCTGCACTCCGGAGGAAAGGATGTCGGCATCGGCGTTCATCCTGTCCTCAAGCAGCTTGACTATGGCGAGGATAAGGTCGGCGTTGCCGTTCCAGGTAAAGATATAGTCGATGGCCGAGCGGTCGGCAGCCTCAATCTTCTTGAGCAGTTCCTTGGAAAAATTGGTCAGGATGACTATCGGTATCCCCGGCCATTTCTCACGGATAAGCCGCGACTGGTCGAAAATGGCGGCATCCCGGATATTGAACATATCCACTATCAGGTCATACTCCGGATCCTTCTCCAGAAGTTCCATCGCCTCCTGAGTGGTATTGACCCAGGTAAAAACAGGTGGGTTGCTGATGTTCAATTCGATATATTCCCGGTAAAGCTGAGCCTCGATCTGTCCGTCCTCCTCGAGGATGTAGGCATCATAGCTGCTGGATATCATGAGAATCCTGCGTATACGCTTCTCCATCAGTGAATAATAGTCCGTTCTCACCAGTCTCGTCTGGCCCGTAGAATCTGTCCTGTCCATAGTCATGTGCGGTATCGTTGATATAAGAGGTTCAAATATACGCATTTTGAGGGATTTATTCCCATATTTTCACTAACTTCGCCCCATGAAGACACTTACCATGCTGGCGCTGGCCACCATGACGGCTGCCGTCACAGACACTCCCGCTGCAGCACGGGACATCATCCCCGATACCTGCACCTACACCAACCCTATACTCCACGCCGACTACTCCGACCCCGACGCCATACGTGTCGGCGGCGACTACTGGATGACCGCCTCCTCGTTCAACCACGTGCCAGGCCTGCAGATCCTGCACTCAGCCGACCTGGTGCACTGGAAGATAGTCAATGCCGCTCTGCCCAGGATGACCCCTGAGAAGGATTTTGCGGTCCCCTCCCACGGCAACGGCGTCTGGGCCCCCGCCATCCGCCACCACGACGGCCTCTACTGGATATTCTGGGGCGACCCCGACCGCGGCATCTACTGCATCACCGCCGAAGATCCGGCAGGACAATGGAGCACGCCGCACCTGGTCATCGAAGGCCGCGGCATGATCGACCCCTGTCCCCTCTGGGATGAGGACGGAAGGGTATGGCTGGTACACGGCTGGGCCGGCAGCAGGGCTGGATTCAAAAGCGTCCTCTCCCTCCGCGAGCTGGCTCCGGACTGCAGCGGCCCCGTCGGCGAGGAGATCCTCATCTTCGACGGCAAGCACAACGGCAATCCCACCGTCGAAGGCCCCAAGTTCTACAAGCGCGACGGCTGGTACTACATCCTGGCCCCCGCCGGCGGAGTCAAGGAAGGCTGGCAGCTCGTCCTCCGCTCCCGCAGCGTCACCGGATCCTACGAGTACCGCAATGTCCTGGCCCAGGGCTCCACAGCCATCCACGGCCCCCATCAGGGCGCATGGGTAGAGGACACCGGGGGCGGCCACTGGTTCCTCCACTTCGAGGACCGCTACGCCTACGGAAGGGTGGTCCATCTCCAGCCCATGACCTGGGATGATGAAGGCTGGTGCGTCATGGGCACCGACCCCGACGGCGACGGCACCGGCGAGCCTGTCACCTCATGGCAATGTCCTCCCGTCTCCGCCTCCGCCCGGCAGTTCGAAGGCCCCGACGCATTGGAACGCGGGGACGACTTTACCTCGACCGCCCTCTCTCCTATCTGGCAGTGGCCCGCCAATCCGGCTGTGGGACAATATTTTCTCAATCCCTCGGAAGGCAGCCTCCGCCTCATCTGCCGTCCCCTGCCCGAAGGCTCGCGGAGCCTCTGGGACTCCCCCGCCCTGCTGCTGCGCAAGCTCATAGGTCCGGAAGACTCCTTCACCGCCAGCCTCCGGTTCAACCCCTCCTACGTGGGTGACCGCGCCGGTATTACCGTCATGGGCGAGAGCTACGCCGCCCTGAGCCTGCTCTACGAGGACGGCTCCGTCTACCTGATCCACGGCATCTGTGAGGGAGCCGACACCGGAGCCTCCGAGACAGAGACCGCCCGCATCCTTCTCTTCGGACCCGAAGACCTGCAGCCCTCCTCCGGCAGCGGAGTCTCTGTCCCCCGCATTGTCCTCCGTGTCGAGATAGACGGCCGCTCGGTCTGCACATTCTCCTACAGCACCGACGGCAAGCGCTTCCGTCCCATCGGCCAAACATTCACCGCCCGGGCCGGACGTTGGGTCGGAGCCAAGACCGGCTGCTTCGCCACCGCACTCATTCAGAAGAACGACGGCGGAACCCTCGACATCCTCGAGGTACAATAAAAAAAGGACCTGCCCTATCCGGACAGGTCCCTCTTTTTTCAAGCCTTCAACTAAAAATTGAAGAAGTTTTTAGCATTGTTGTAAGAGATGTCCTGGACCATCTGATGTATCCGGGACATCTCGCTCTTAGGCAGCCGTCCGCTCTCCACATCCTCTCCGATCACGCTGCAGAGTATCCTGCGGAAATACTCGTGACGGGGATAGGAGATAAAACTGCGGGAGTCGGTGAGCATGCCCACGAAACGGCTGAAGAGGCCGAGGGCGCTCAGGGCGTTCATCTGCTTGCGCATGCCGTCCTCCTGATCCAGGAACCACCAGCCGGAGCCGAACTGCATCTTGCCGGGCACCGTGCCGTCGTTGAAGTTGTAGGCCATGGTGGTCAGCACCTCGTTGTCACCGGGATTGAGGCAGTACAGGATGGTCTTGGCGAGCTTGCCCTCGAAGGCCAGGCGGTCGAGGAGACGGTTGCCGGCGGCGGCGCAGTGTACGTCGTGGATGGAGTCGTAGCCGGTATCGGGACCGAGCTGGGCCATCATGCGGGAGTTGTTGTTGCGGATGGCTCCGACGTGGAACTGCTGGGTCCAGCCGCTGGCGGCGTCCATGGCGGCGAAGTCGTAGAGCATCGCGCTACGGAACTTGTCCAGTTCCTCCGCGTCGGGAGTCTTGCCGTCGAGAGTGTTCCTGAATATCTTCTCAACCTCCTTCTGAGTATAGTCGGCAGCGTAGAATGTCTCCAGGCCGTGGTCGGAGAGACGGCAGCCCATCGATGCGAAGAAGTTGTGGCGGCGCTGCAGGGCCTCCAGCAGGTCGTCGTACGAACGGATTTCCATTCCGGCTGCGGCTCCCAGAGCCTCAATGTATTTAATGTAAGCCTCGGGATTCTCGATGGCCATGGCCTTGTCGGGCCTCCATGCAGGCAGCACCTTCACGCCGAAAGGCTTGTCCATGATGGCCTTGTGATACTCAAGGGAGTCCGCGGGGTCGTCGGTGGTGCAGACCACCTCCACGTTGAAGCGCTTCATCAGGCCCTGGGCGCGGTATTCTTCGGTGGCCAGGAGCTCGTTGCAGCGGTCGAATATCTCCCGCGCGTTCTCCGGTTTGAGCAGGTCGTATATGCCGAAGACACGGGCCAGCTCGAGGTGGGTCCAGTGATAAAGGGGATTGCGCATCGTGTAGGGCACGGTCTCCGCCCACTTGCTGAACTTCTCGAAGGGAGTCCTGGAACCGGTGATGTACTCCTCGGGCACACCGTTGCCGCGCATGGCTCTCCATTTGTAATGGTCGCCTCCGAGCCAGAGCTCGGTGATGTCGCGGAACTGGTAGTTCTCGGCTATCATCTTGGGTACCAGATGGCAGTGATAATCTATAATTGGCAGTTTCTCAGCACTTTCGTGATAGAGTTCCTCAGCAGTGCCGTTGCTGAGCATGAAGTTTTTGTGGATGAATGAAGCCATATATTTTACCTTTAAATGATATTCCTATGGTCAATGCTGACGCAAATGTAAGAATTAATTTTCAAAAGACACCATAAAACCGTGCACGTTCACGATTTTTTTGTAATTTTGCACGAAAATGTGACAAACCAATATTTAACGATATCATGGAAAGATTAAACCGTTCAACTGTCAAGGCCCGTACCTATACTGAAAAAGTGATTCAGTTCGGCGAGGGCAACTTCCTCCGCGCATTCGTGGACTGGATTATCTGGAAAACCAACCAGAAAACCGATTTCAACGCTTCAGTAGTGGTCGTACAGCCCATTGAGAAAGGCATGGTGGACATGCTCAACGAGCAGGACGGACTCTACGACCTGAACCTTCAGGGCATCGATGAGGGCCGGCAGGTGGACTCCATAGAGATGATAGACGTCATCAGCCGCGGCATCAACCCTTACCGCGACTTCGACGCATATATGAAACTGGCCGAGCAGCCTGAGATACGCTTCGTAATCTCCAACACGACCGAGGCCGGCATCGCCTTCGACCCCGCCTGCAGGCTTGACGATGCCCCCGCCTCCTCCTACCCCGGCAAGCTGGTCCAGCTCCTGTATCACCGCTGGGAGTACTTCAAGGGCGCTCCCGACAAGGGACTGATCATCTTCCCATGCGAGCTTATCTTCCTGAACGGAAAGGAATTGAAAAAATGCATAGAGAAATACATCGAGCTGTGGCAGCTTCCTGAAGGATTCAAAAACTGGTTCGAGAACTCCTGCGGAGTGTACTGCACCCTCGTGGACCGTATCGTGCCCGGATATCCCAAGGATACCATCAACGAGATTCTGGAGCGCATCGGATATGAGGACCGCCTGGTGGTGAAGGCCGAGATCTTCCACCTGTGGGTAATCGAGGCTCCCGCCGAGGTGGCCGCCGAGTTCCCCGCCGACAAGGCCGGACTGCACGTGCTCTTCGTGCCCAGCGAGAAACCCTACCACGAGCGCAAGGTCACCCTGCTCAACGGCCCCCACACCGTTCTCTCCCCCGTGGGATACCTCAGCGGCCTGAACACCGTCCGCGAATGTGTCGAGGATCCTCTCATCGGACGCTACGTGCGCAAGGTGATGTTCGACGAGCTGCTCACGACCCTCGACCTGCCGAAGGAAGAACTGGAGAAATTTGCCGGCGACGTGCTCGACCGTTTCGTCAACCCCTACGTCAAGCATTTCGTTACCAGTATCATGCTCAACTCCTTCCCGAAGTACCGCACCCGCGACCTGCCGGGCGTCAGGATCTTCCTCGAGCGCAACGGACACCTTCCCCAGGGACTGGTATTCGGCCTGGCCGCCATCATCACCTACTACAAGGGCGGCAAGCGCGGTGAGGACACCATCACCCCCGCAGACGACCAGAAGATACTCGACCGTCTCAAGGAGCTCTGGGCCACAGGCGACTGCCGCAAGGTAGCCGAGGGCGTGCTCGCCGAGAAATACATCTGGGACGAGGATCTCAATGCAGTTCCAGGCCTTACCGACCTGCTTACCGCAGATCTGGAGAAGATAGCCGCCAAAGGCATGCGCGCCGCCGTAGAGGAAATCCTGTAGCGACATTACTGCATTATGGACAGATACATAAAGATCAACTCAGCCGACAATGTGGCCGTAGCCGTACATCCCCTCTCCTCCGGCGAGACAGTGGAGATAGACGGGCTGCGGCTCACTCTGTCGGAGGATATACCGGCCGGACACAAATTTGCCCTCATGGACCTGCACGCCGGGGACAATGTGATAAAATACGGCTTCCCGATAGGCCACCTGACTGCCGATGCACACGCTGGCAGCCGCATCGATCATTCGAAGCTCAGGACCAACTTGGAAGGTCTGCTGGACTATACCTACAGTCCGGCATTGACAGAAATTCCCTCTGCCGCACACACCATGACATTCAAGGGCTTCCGCCGCAGCAACGGCACAGTCGGCATCCGCAATCAGATCTGGATCATCCCCACGGTAGGCTGCGTCAACGGCACGGTGGAACGCCTAGAGGAACTGTTCCGCAAGGAAATCGAAGGCCGCGAGGGCAGCGTGGACGCCGTAGTGGCCTTCCCCCACAACTACGGCTGCTCCCAGTTGGGCGATGACCATGAGAACACCCGCAAGATTCTCAGGGACATGGTCCTGCATCCCAATGCCGGCGGTGTGCTCGTCGTAGGACTCGGCTGCGAGAACAACCAGATGAACGCTTTCCGCGAACTGGTCGGCCCCGTGGACTCCGCCCGCATCCGCTTCATGGAAACTCAGAAAGTCGAGGGCGATGAGATAGAGTACGGCCTGGAGCAGCTCCGCGGCATTTTCGAGGCCTGTCGCAACGACCGCAGGGAGGAAGTTCCTGTCTCTGAACTGAAAGTCGGTCTCAAATGCGGCGGCTCGGACGGCCTTTCCGGCATCACGGCCAATCCGCTTCTAGGCCTCTTCTCCGACTGGATTGTCTCTCAGGGAGGTACGACCGTACTTACCGAAGTGCCCGAGATGTTCGGCGCCGAGACCCTGCTGATGAACCGCTGCTGCGACCGCCCCACATTCGACTCGCTGGTATCCATGATCAACGATTTCAAGGAGTACTTCATCCGCAACGGGCAGCCCGTCTATGAGAACCCCTCTCCGGGCAACAAGGCCGGCGGTATCTCGACCCTCGAAGAAAAATCCCTGGGCTGCACCCAGAAGTCCGGAAGCTCCATCGTAAGAGGCATCCTCAAATACGGAGACCGCCTGAGTCTCAAGGGTCTCAACCTGCTGAGCGCCCCTGGCAACGACCTCGTAGCCTCCACCGCCCTCGCCTCTTCCGGATGTCAGATAGTGCTGTTCACCACCGGACGCGGCACTCCCTTCGGAACCTACGTGCCCACGATGAAGGTGTCCACCAACACCCCTCTGGCCGAGCGCAAGCCGCTGTGGATAGATTTCAACGCCGGCGTGCTCGTAGAGGGCATATCCAGGGACGAGCTCCTGCAGAGGTTCATTCACTACGTACTAAAGGTTGCCTCGGGCGAGCCGGTGAACAATGAGATGTCGGATTTCCGCGAGATTGCCATCTTTAAGTCCGGCGTCACCCTCTAAAAGCGTAATAAAAGGGCAAACTGTTGCGTTGTTATCGGTATCACGGCTCAGTCATTTACGCTTTACATAAGGAAAGGAGATATCCTCTGAGAAGTACGCGCCTACGGCGCTATCCCTCCCACCATGATTATCATCTCATTACTTCGTAATTCGGTGATAATCAAGGTGGGTCCCTCCCTCTAACAGGCCGAGGGTGGCATGCTTCTCAGAGGATATCTCCTTTCCCGATGCCAGTCACTGTAATTAATGAAACAGCTATATCAGATATGCTGACAGGTCCGGCGGTTAGTAGTTGTCGATGTTGAGGGAAGTGAGTATGTCCATGTGCATGAAGTTGTCCTTTCTCTCCGGGCGCTTGTGCTTGATGATATAGTCCGAAAGGGCCATTACTGCATTATAGGACTGAAGGTCAGTGTGCTGACAGATAAGGACGCTTACGAGTCCACTGCTCAGTGCACTGATATTCTTTTCCAGATTGTCGAAACCGACCACGACCCGGTCCGGATCCGGATTCCGGGACAGGTAGTCCGACAGCAGGTGCACACGCGAGTTGAACATCACTATGTGACGTATTCCCGGATGAGCCTTGAAGAAGGTATTAAGCTGACGCTCAGTATCCTTGGGAGCCTGAGGGTCAATGAAAAGATTATGGATCCCGCAGGAAGGATAGTATTCGGCCATGTAGTCCAGAAAGCCGGACCGCCTGTTGAGCGTAGGGTCTGACTGACGCATCTTATCGCGTATAATCCTAACCACCAGCACACCTTTCAACTGCTTCTGGGGGACTCTCAGAGTCAGGAGGCGGGCACAGAGATACCCGCTCTTGTACATGGGCATGCCGTAATACGCGAAATGTCCGTCATCCTCCAGCTTGGAGTCCACGTACACGTAAGGAATGCCGCGGAGGCTGAGGGCGTTCGCCAGAGTATAGGTGTCGTTCTTGAAAAAGGGAGGCAGCACCACCCCTGACGGATTGCTCTCCAGAAGCTGCATGCCGGCCTTGCGGAACGATTCGGGACTGTACTGGTCGTACAGGAAAATCCGGGTCCGGATATTCATCGAGGCGATATTCTCCCCTCCTTTCTCAAACCCCTCGCGCACCAGGTACCAGTAGTCGTCCTTTATGCTGTCCGGCAGGATACACGCTATCACGTGCTCCTTGCGCATAGCCAGCATGGATGCGTAGACATTCGGCTCATAACCAAGTTCGTCTATCACCTGCCGTATTTTCTCCATGCTTTTCCGGGAGACTCCTCCGCGGTCGTGAAGGACCCGGTCCACGGTGCCTTTTGAGACGCCGGCCAGCTTGGCCACGTCGGCGATTGTTATCTTTTTATTATTTTCTTCTTCCATTTATATCGTATATTTTATCGTATTTTCTGCGGCTCGCGCGGTACAAATATAGGAATAAAATCGTGTTTTATTAAAAATTTTTCGTGCACGTGCACGAAAATAAAAATAAATGCCTATTTTTGTACGCGAAAAACTACTCAATTACTATGGCAAAAGTTGTAACTTTCGGAGAAGTCATGCTCCGTCTCTCTACCCCAGGCTACCTGAGGTTCTCACAGGCAAAACAGTTTGACGCCACATTCGGCGGCGGTGAAGCCAATGTGGCCGTATCCCTGGCCAACTACGGAATCGACGTGCAGTTCGTCACCAGGCTGCCCGAGAACGAGATCGCGCAGAGCTGCGTCCGCGACCTGCACTCCTACGGCGTAGGCACGGACTACTGCGTGCACGGAGGCGACCGCCTCGGCATCTATTTCCTGGAGACAGGAGCCGTGGCACGCGGCAGCAAGGTAGTCTATGACAGGGCACACTCCTCCATCTCCGAGATACAGGCCGGGATGATAGACTGGGAGAAAGTGCTTGCAGGAGCCTCCTGGTTTCACTGGACCGGCATCACTCCCGCCATCAGCCAGGGCGCCGCTGACGCCTGCCTCGAGGCTGTCAGGACGGCCAACCGCCTCGGCGTAACGGTATCATGCGACCTGAACTACCGCAAGAATCTCTGGAAGTACGGCAAGAAAGCATCTGAGGTAATGCCCGCCCTCGTAGAGTGCTGCGACATCATCCTCGGCAATGAGGAGGACGCCGAGAAAGTATTCGGCATCAAGCCCGAGGGTTTCGACGCAGCCGCGACCGAAGGCAAGGTCAACGCGGCCGAGTTCGAAAGCGTATGCACACAGCTGATGCAGAAGTTCCCCAGAGCTAAAAAAGTCATCATCACCCTGCGCGGCTCCATCAACGCCAACCACAACACCTGGGGCGGCGTCCTCTACGACGGACAGAAACTCTACACCTCTCCCCGCTACGACATCACCCACATCGTAGACCGCGTCGGCGGCGGTGACTCCTTCATGGGCGGCCTTATCTACGGCCTGCTCACCTACACCGGCGACGACCAGAAGGCCCTGAACTTCGCAGTAGCCGCTTCCTGCCTGAAGCACACCATCTTCGGTGACTACAACCAGGTAACTGTCAAGGAGGTGGAGAACCTGATGAAGGGCGATGCATCAGGACGTGTAAGCAGATAAAATATAAGGAGAAAAGACAATGGCAAGATTCAACAAGATACAGACTCTCACGGCCATGACCGGCACCGGCATGGTGCCCGTGTTCTACAACAGCGACATCGAGGTATGCAAGAAGGTCCTCAAGGCCTGCTATGAAGGAGGTGTCAGAGCCTTCGAGTTCACCAACAGAGGCGACTTCGCCCACGAGGTATTCGCCGAGCTCATGAAGTACAGCGCCAAGGAGTGCCCTGAGATGGTACTCGGCGCCGGTACCGTAGTGGACGCCGGCACGGCCTCTCTCTACATCCAGATGGGTGCCAATTTCATCGTAGGCCCCCTCTTCAACCTTGACGTAGCCAAGGTCTGCAACCGCCGCTGCATCCCCTACTCTCCCGGCTGCGGCTCCGTAACCGAGATAGGCTTCGCACAGGAGGCCGGCTGCGACCTGATCAAGGTCTTCCCCGCCGGCAATGTGGGCGGTCCCTCATTTGTCAAGAACGTGCTCGCTCCCATGTCATGGAGCATGCTGATAGTAACCGGTGCGGTTGAGCCCACCAGAGAGAACCTGACCGAGTGGGTGAAAGCCGGAGTCAGCTGCGTAGGCATGGGCTCCAAGCTCTTCCCCAAGGACGCCATAGCCGCCGGCGACTGGAGCCGCATCACCGCCCTGTGCCGCGATGCCCTGGGCTACATAGCCGAAGCGCGTGCCGCCAAGAAATAACTGAAACTAAAGCTGATACTGTATGAAAGAAGAATCCACAAGCAAGAAACTAATGACCAACTGGAGGTGGTGGATGTGCGTGCTGCTCTTCCTGGCCACTACAGTCAACTACATGGACCGTCAGGTCCTGTCCCTGACCTGGAAGGACTTCATCGCTCCCGAGTTCCACTGGACAGACAGTGACTACGGCACCATCACCGGCATCTTCTCAATAGTCTACGCTATCTGCATGCTCTTCGCAGGCAAGTTCGTAGACTTCATGGGCACCAAGAAAGGCTACCTCTGGTCCATAGGAGTATGGTCGGCCGGAGCCTGCCTACACGCCATCTGCGGCTGGGCCACCGTCCACATCGAGGGATTTGAGAACGCCGGCGCGATGACAGCAGTCGAGAACGGCTCGGCAGCCGCCCTGGCCATAGCCTCCACCAGCGTCTGGCTCTTCGTAGCCGCCCGCTGTATCCTGGCTCTCGGCGAGGCCGGCAACTTCCCCGCAGCCATCAAGGTGACAGCCGAGTACTTCCCCAAGAAAGACAGAGCCTTCGCCACCTCGATTTTCAACTCCGGAGCATCCATAGGCGCCCTCGTGGCCCCCGCCACCATTCCCCTCCTCGCCCAGTTCTTCAAGGACCGCGGTATAGGCGGCGGCTGGGAGATGGCCTTCGTCATCATCGGAGCCCTCGGCTTCATCTGGATGGGCTTCTGGGTATTCATGTACGACAAGCCCGAGAAATCGAAGCACGTCAGCAAAGCCGAACTGGAATACATTCACCAGGACGATGCCGAAGACGCCAAGGCCGCGGCATCCGCTGCCGTTCCCGAGAAAGACGAGCTGAAGATTCCCTTCTGGAAATGCTTCACCTACCGTCAGACCTGGTCCTTCATCGTGGGCAAGTTCTTCACCGACGGAGTATGGTGGTTCTACCTCTTCTGGGCTCCCGCCTACTTCTCCGACACATACGGCTACGCATCCAGCTCCAGCCAGGCCATTACCCTGATTTTCACCCTCTACGCCATCGTAACCGTGCTTTCCATCTTCGGAGGCTACTTACCTAAACTTTTCGTAGAGAAAAAGGGAATGAACCCCTACAACGGCCGTATGCTGGCCATGCTGATCTTTGCCTTCTTTCCCCTCTTTGCCCTCTTCGCCCAGCCCCTCGGAGGCTACTCAGCATGGTGGCCCGCAGTGATCATCGGACTCGCGGGAGCCGGACATCAGGCATGGTCGGCCAACCTCTTCTCCACCATCGGAGACATGTTCCCCAAGTCGGCCATCGCCACCATCACCGGTATCGGCGGCATGGCGGGCGGTGTGGGCTCCTTCCTGATCAACAAGGGAGCAGGTGCCCTCTTCACCCACTCGGAGGAGCTCGGCGAGGCATTCACATTCCTGGGATTCAGCGGCAAACCTGCAGGATACATGATTGTTTTCTGTATCTGCGCAGTAGCCTACCTGATAGCCTGGGCTATCATGAAAACCCTCGTACCCAAATACAAACCGATAGAGAAATAACGTCTGATCATCATAATATTGCTTTACCTGGCCTGCCGCACTCTCCAGCGGGAGGCCTTTTTTCTAAAAACGACACCATGCACGCCAAACTGAATCTCGTAACCGTCATACTGCTCTCAACCGCAGCAACACTGCTTTTCCCCGTCCGCCTGCACGCGCAGCAGAGCGACACCGCCTCTTACGGAGTCTCCGGTTTCATGCCGGCATTCTACCCACAGATGAAAGCCGCCCTCACATGGCCTGAGGCCTGGGGCAACTCATCTACAGACGATTTCAGCCTGTGGAAGACCCATGCACGGAATATTGTCCTGGAATGCATGGAGAACATCCCTCCTGCAGCCACGGACTTCGGCATGGAGGTAACTGCCCGCGAGGAACGGGAAGGTCACACCGCACTCAGGGTTATGTTCAACGTATCTGAATGGTGCCGCGTACCGGCCTATCTGCTGGTTCCGGAAGGAGAAGGACCGTTTCCCGCCGTACTCGTCCTCCATGACCACGGGGCGCATTTTACGATAGGCAAGGAAAAGCTGGTAAGGCCCTTCGGCGTGACTCGGGAAGTGGAGGAGGATGCACGGCTGTGGGCGGAAAAATGCTATGACGGTGTCTTCATCGGCGACCTTCTGGCACGGGAAGGCTACGTCGTACTGGCCGTGGACGCTCTCTACTGGGGAGAGAGGGGCCGGCTCGAAGGAGCGGACTACGACGTACAGCAGGCCCTGGCCTCCAATCTCCTGCAGATGGGCGGTTCCTGGGGAGGAATCATCACCGCAGACGACATGCGCAGCGCGGACTTCCTGGCCTCGCTGGAGTGCGTGGACAGCACGCGCATCGGTTGCCTGGGCTTCTCCATGGGAGCCTACCGTTCGTGGATGCTGGCAGCACTCAGCGACCGCATAGCCGCCTCCGCCTCCGTCTGCTGGATGAATACGACAGAGCACCTGATGACGATGACCAACAACCAGAACAAGGGCGGCTCGGCCTATTCGATGATTGTACCCGGCCTTCGCCGCTTCATGGACTATCCCCATACAGCCGTCCTGGCCTGTCCCCGCCCCGCCCTCTTCTTCAACGGCAGTCAGGACAAGCTCTTTCCCGTCGAGGGTGTGGAGGACGCCTACGGCATCCTGCGGAAAGCATGGAAGGACAATAATGCGGAGGACCGGCTCGTCACCCGCCTGTGGGACGAGAAGCACTTCTTCAACCGACAGATGCAGGAGGAGGTGCTGGAGTTTTTCCGCCGCTGGCTTTGATGACGGCAGTGGCAGCCGCTACGGCCAGCTGGTCGCAGCGGTTGTTCATGGGGTTGTCGGCATGGCCCTTGACCCAGACAAAACGGACACGGTGACGGCGGTAGACTGCCAGAAACCTGATCCAGAGATCGGCGTTGAGCCTCTTCTCGAAATTCTTGCGTTCCCAGCCGAAGACCCAGCCCTTGTTGACCGAGTCGACCACGTACTTGGAATCACTGTACAGGATTATCTCCGCATTGGGCCGCTTTACAGCCTCGAGACCGACTATGACGGCGGTAAGCTCCATACGGTTGTTGGTTGTCTGGGCGAAACCCTCGGAGAGTTCCTTGTAGTGCTCCCCGCAGCGCAATATGACACCGTAACCGCCCGGACCTGGATTGCCCCGGGACGAGCCGTCAGTGAAAATCTCTATCGGTAGACTCATGACTGCTAGACCGGTCCTTTCACCCCTCCTTTGGAGCCGCCTTCGGAAGGAGACGGCACTTTCAGGACATTCTCCCTCATCTCTTCGTAGTTCCAGCGGTTGCGCACGATGTCGATGGCCTCGTAGATAGCCGACTTCATGGGCATGGGATTGGCTGCATTCTTGCCGGCCAGCTCGTATGCGGTACCGTGGTCCGGAGCGGTGCGCACCACAGGCAGACCTGCGGTGAAGTTGACTCCGGTATCGAAGGCCAGGGCCTTGAAGGGAATCAGTCCCTGGTCGTGGTACATGGCCAGGACAGCATCGAAATTGTACTGCTGGTGGGTGCTGAAGAAGCCGTCCGGAGAATACGGTCCGAAGGCCAGGATATTCTCCTTGCCTGCAGCCTCGATGGCCGGACTGATGACGTCTATCTCCGCCCTGCCCAGCAGACCACCGTCTCCGGAATGAGGATTCAGTCCCAGCACGGCGATCCTGGGCCGTACTATACCGAAATCCTTTCTTAGCGACTGGTCCATAAGCCTGATCTTGCCGAGTATCTTCTCCACCGACAGGGCGCCGGGCACCGAGGAGAGAGGCAGATGGTTGGTCACCACTCCCACCCTCATTTTGTCCGACACCATGAACATCATGCCGTCACTGACTCCGCACTGCTCGGTCAGGTACTCGGTGTGGCCTATGAAACCGGGCATATGCAGGGCAACGTCCTTCTTGTTCAGGGGGGCGGTCACCAGAGCGTCCAGATCTCCGGCCACGAGGTCCCTGACGGCAGTCTGCAGGGAGACCAGCGAGGCCTCAGCTCCCTCTGGAGAGGGTTGGCCCGGATCGATACGGAAATTGTCCAGCACGCAGTTTATGATGTTGACCCGCTTTGAGTGGTAGTCCTTGGCGGTATTGATGATGTTGGTATTAAGATTCTCCACTTCGGGCAGCTGTTTCTTGTAGAATCCGAAAGCCCTGGAGGAACCGTAGACGACAGGTACGCAGAGATCCAGAAGGCGCGCATCTGTCAGAGCCTTGATAATCACCTCGTAGCCTATTCCATTCGTATCTCCTTGAGTGATTCCTATTACTATTTTCCTATTCATGGCTGTCAATTTTTGATATCCCTTGCTTGCAGGGATGCAAATTTAATCACTTTTTCGCTACCTTTGTCATTATGTCCAATATTCTTGACAGAGATATCAAGTACCTCCCCGGCATCGGGGAGAAGCGGGCCGCTCTCCTGGACAAGGAGCTCGGCATCCGCACTTTCAGGGACATGCTCTACACCTTCCCCTACCGCTACATCGACCGCAGCCGGGTTTACTCCATCTCCGAGATAGACTCCTCCATGGCCTATATCCAGCTCAGAGGCAGGATTATCCGGACTTCCAGCGCCGGTTCGGGCAAAGGAGCGCGGTTCATCGCCACCCTGCGGGACGAGAGCGGCACCATAGACCTGATATTCTTCAAAGGCATAAAATGGATACAAGGTAAAATATTTCCCAACCGCGAGTACATCGTATTCGGAAAGCCGTCCCTGTTCAACGGCTCATGGAACATGGTGCATCCGGAACTGGATCCGGTCGGGGAAAGCGGGGCCGCATCCTGGCCCTCGACCCTCATAGGTATATATTCCAGTACTGACCGCCTGCGCAACAACGGCATCTCCATCAAGGTCTTCGCCCGCCTGCAGCAGACCCTCCGGCAGAAAATCACCGGAGCGGTACAGGAGACCCTCCCCGAGGAGGTGATATCTTCCCGGAAACTTCCATCCCTGGCTTTCGCTCTCAGCAACATCCATTTCCCCAAGGACACCAGGAGCCTTGAGGCGGCCCGGTACCGTCTCAAGTTCGAGGAACTGTTTTTCCTGCAGCTTTCCCTGCTGCGGCAGAAGAATGTGAGGATGAGCGGTGCCTCCGGAATACTGTTCCACAAGGTCGGAGAGGCATTCAATTACTGCTACGAAAGGCTTCCGTACGGGCTTACTGGTGCCCAGAAACGGGTAATCAAGGAGATACGCCGCGACACTGTCTCCGGAAAGCAGATGAACCGGCTGCTGCAGGGGGATGTGGGCAGCGGGAAGACGACCGTGGCGCTGCTGACGGCCCTGATAGCCGTGGACAACGGATACCAGGCATGTGTGATGGCGCCCACCGAAGTGCTGGCTGTACAGCACTGGCGCAATTTCGAGCGGAGCCTTGCCGGCTCAACGGTCAGGGTGGCTCTGCTCACGGGCAGCACTAAGGCAAAAGAACGCAGGGAAATAGACGAGGCACTGCGGAACGGAGACATCAACATACTCATAGGCACCCACGCGGTCATCGAGGACAATGTGGTCTTCTCCCGCCTCGGTTTCGTAGTCATCGACGAGCAGCACCGTTTCGGGGTGGACCAGCGGGCCAGACTGAGGCTAAAGGCCTCCGAGCCGCCTCACATCCTCGTAATGACGGCCACTCCCATCCCGAGGACCCTGGCCATGACCCTTTACGGAGACCTGGATGTATCCGTTATCGACGAGCTGCCTCCAGGCCGCAAGCCGGTACAGACCATCCACGTGACCGAAAACCAGAGATACAGGATGTACGACTTTATAAAGAGCGAGATACGCAAGGGACGCCAGGCTTTCATCGTCTACCCTCTGATCAAGGAATCCGAGAAACTGGACTACCGGAACCTGGACCAGGGCTACAACACAGTAGTGGAATACTTCAAGGCCCCGGAGTTCGTAACCGCGGTAGTGCACGGACAGCAGAAGAATGAGGACAAGGCCTTCGACATGAAGCTTTTCGCCGACGGGAAGGCGGATATACTCGTGGCCACGTCGGTCATCGAGGTCGGAGTGGACGTGCCCAACGCCTCAGTGATGGTCATCGAGAGCGCCGAGCGTTTCGGCCTCTCCCAGCTCCACCAGCTCCGCGGCCGGGTGGGACGCGGGGCAGACAAGTCCTACTGCCTGCTGATGACAGGCTACAAACTCAGCGAGGAGTCCAGAAAACGCATAGAGCTGATGTGCTCGACCAACGACGGATTCGAGCTGGCCGAGGCCGACCTGCGTATGCGCGGACCCGGTGACATGGAGGGAACGCGGCAGAGCGGCCTGGCATTCGACCTGCGGATAGCCGACCTCGGGAAAGACTCTCCGATACTGGCACAGGCGCGGACTGCGGCCTCCGACATACTCGCGGATGACCCCCTGCTGGAAAAGCCCTCCTCCGCCCTGCTGCGGTCGGGACTGGACCGCCTGAGGGAGACCTCCGGAGAGACCATTGACTATTCCACCATAAGTTGAACCTGATATTTTACAGTTATGGATAAAAAAGACAGCAGCATACTGCACAATGACGTCCAGAAATGGACAGTACTCGAAAGCGAATACCTCATCCGCCGCCCCTGGCTCACAGCCCGCCGCGACAAGGTCCGGCTGCCTGACGGTGTGGTCAATCCGGAGTTCTATGTCCTCGAATACCCCGACTGGGTCAATATCATTGCCATCACGGAAGACGGCAGAATGGTCTTCGAACGGCAGTACAGACACGGCAGAGGCGAGGTAGGCTTCGAGATTCCGGCCGGAGTATGCGAGCCGGGAGAGACACCGGAGGAGGCTGCCCGCCGCGAGCTGCTGGAAGAAACGGGCTACGGAGAGGGCCTCTGGAGCCTCAACATGGTTGCCGCCCCCAACCCCAGCACCAGCAATAATCTCTGCTACAGCTTTATAGCCACTGGAGTCCGCCGTATCTCCGAACAGCATCTGGAGGCAACGGAGGACATCGCGATACATCTGCTCCGCGAGGACGAAGTGCTTCACCTCATGCGCAGCGGGGAAATCATCCAGGCACCGATGCTGTGCTCCCTCTGGAAATATTTCGCCGAAAAATAAAATAAATACAAACCACTTAATACATTCACACAATGGCAGACTTAGACTACGAGCACATGAGCTTCAAAGAGATGCTCAAGCACGCCAAAAGAGGCGACGAATGGGCCCAATATCTGGTGGGTCTGGAATACGCTTACCCGGAAAACGATGATGACGTCAATGAAAAAAAGGCTGTAAAATGGTTCCGCAAGGCATCGGATGCAGGGGTGCCTGAGGCATCTTTCCACCTGGCATTCATGATGTATCTCGGTGACGGTACCGAAATGGACAAGGAAGGGGCCTACAACCTTATTCTCAAGACCGCCATGGAATCAGACCTTGCAGATGCATGGGGACTGCTGGGTTTCATGTACGGTAACGGAGACTGCGTGAAGCAGGATCTCGACCGGTGCAGGGAACTGTTGGAAAAAGGAGCCGCGATGGGTTCGGAATATACCCAGGGGCTGCTGGATCAGTTCAACGACGGGACACTGTTCGAAGAAGATGATGAGGAAGAGGACGACGAGGAAGAAGAGGATGAGGATGTAGAAGACGACGAGGAAGAAGAGGAAGAAGAGGAAGAAAAAAAGGAAGTCCTCGACGGGACAAACGGTTTTCCTCAGGACTCCTACCGCATAGATGTCAAGCGGGTGGAACACGAAGCACGCCGCGGCAACATCCATGCCATCAAGACCCTTGCCTGGGGCTACAATCACGGTCTGTACGGATTGCCCGAGGATTTCAAGAAAAGCCTGAAATGGTATGAGCGTGGAATAGACCGCAACAACCACTGGTGCACCCGTGAGCTGGGAGCCCTCTACACTCTCAGGGGAGAAGGATACAAAGCCCTGAAGATATTCGAAAAGGGCATCGAACTGGGCAGCGGAGACTGCTGCGAGAAGGCCGGAGACCTGTGCTACTATGGGAAAGCAGGTGTTTCCCAGAACTATAAAGAGGCTTACGGATACTATGAGACAGGTCACAGAATGGGACATATAGGGTGTACCGCGGAGATGGGCACCATGATCTACTACGGCAACAGCCCCCGAAAAGACCTCGAATACGCCAAGACACTGCTGCTTCAAGCAGCCCGGAAAGGTACCGCCTGGGCCTGGAGGATGGCCGGTCTGTGCGCCGAGAGGCAGAGGAAATTTGAAGATGCCCGCACCATCTACCTTGAAGGAATCGAGAACAAGGCATGGATCTGCGCATGTCAGCTGGGAGACCTGTATGCCAATATGCGCTTAGGCCAGTCCGATGTAGGCCGGAGCATAGAGTACTACCGTATGGCCATCACCAACGGCGAGGCCAAGGGCTACGCCTGCTTGGGCAGAGTACTCTACGAGATGGGCGACCAGAACAATGCGGAGAACTTCTTTACCGAAGGTGACAGAAACGGCAACTGGGATTGTCACGCCTGGCTGGGACAGATAGCCCTGCAGAGAGGAGACAAGGCCCGGGGTATCAGCATGCTGGAAGAAGCAAACAAAAACTTGTCAGCCATGGCGCCCTTCTTCCTCGGAGACTACTGCTATTCCTGCCATGACTATTCCAAGGCACTTGAATACTACCACACCTCAGGCAACAGGAACTACGCTCCTGCCCTTGCCAAAGCCGGCATGATGTATTACGACGGTCAAGGTACGTCCCAGCACTTCACCAATGCCAGAGTCTTCCTGGAGTACGCATGGGAACTGGGATACGACCAGGCTGAAGCGGCCATGAACATCCTAAAGCAGCAAGGCTTCTGATGCCCTGACGCACTGACTGACCTGCCGGATTCCAAGGACTGCCGCATACGCTGCGGCCTTCTTCTCCAACGGCAGCGGATAGGCCCTGGACGAGGAAGGAAGCAATCTGCTCAGCGGACTTACCTCCGGTGGAGACGACGGATCTGCAGGAATGCATCCGCGAAAGAAGGGCCGGAACATCGGTAGGCCCAATGATTTTCAGAAAGTTGTCGGAGGCATTGCTCCTCAGGCGCTTGACCATTTAGGCGGTGTCATAGAGAGCGCTGCTCCACGCATTCCCCCGGATATCGTCTCATCCCTGCTGTCATGATGTTACGAGACTAACGGCGATGACGCGGACGGTGAGACTTCGGCCATTTCTCCGAACTGAGGTCAACAGTCAGCTGTACCAGCTGCTGCCATCCCCAGCCGTAACCGTCATAATGATGGACAGAGGATATCTTGAGACGCAGGAAATCCTGAAAATCATAATGATACGATATTTCCAGGCGGTTATATACCCCGGAATCCGTACTATAGAACATATCGCCCGTGTAGAGATTGTCACCGTACATCACACCTATTGTATCGGTACGGAAATAAAAAGGCATCAGGTTGCCTCCGGCATAGACGGTATTGCGTACCTCGAAGCCGTAATATCCCAGGGCTGCCTCCGCCTGGAACCCTCCTGGATAGACGTAACCCTCCTCCCTCACCCTGTCATTCTGAAACGTCTGCAGCCAGCCGGCCCGAAGACGCAGGGACATCTTCTGCGGAAGAAACTGCGACAGGTCCGACACCAGATGGGGATAGACCCACACATTGTCCACCACGCCTCCCGCCTCGCCGCTGCCCGCATAGTGCAGCATCTTCAGGGTATATGCAGCACTCAGCCACGGAGCGCCGGCCTCGCCGTAGGAATACGCCTCGAAACGTTCCCTGGTATCCCGGTCTATACAGCCTACCCAGTCCACCACTCCCTCGATTCTCCACCACGGACGGGTATAGCTCAGCATCAGTCCCTCCACGTTACCCTCCAGGAAATACCGGTCATCGAAGAACGCTGCAGGATAGTAGCCCGTCAGCCGCGCACGGGGAAATGAGCCCGCATTTACCTTGAAATACGGACCGTCAAACTGGTAGTAGAACAGCCAGTCGAAAGTAAGGTGGGGCTCGGTCCTGCCGAACTGCGACTCAATGTCCGCTCCGACATAAAGAGCGTGGCCCTTACTGAATCCAAGCCCGATTTTGGGCGAGAGCATGGCTCCGAAAATGGTCTTGGACGGAGACGTCTCTACCGCCATATATTCCCTGTTGTCAAAATCAAACTTGAAATCCACATCCCACAGCAACTCCTGAGCGCCGGCAGTCCTCACCGACACAAAGACAGCCGCCGCCAGAAGAGCCGCCCGCATGGCTCTCCGAACCGAATCCGCCTGTATCATTGTTCTATGCTTACCTCAACAAGGATCCAGACAGTGAAGCCTTTCTTGCCACGGAACACCTCGCGTTTCACTGTCACTGCATTTTTAAGCAGGGCATTCACCTTCTCCTTTACCAGCATTTCTCCATCCTCTGCCTCCAGCTTCTCGACAACTGCGGGAGAGACCTTCTCCGCCAGGGCCGTCATGGCATTGAGTTGAGCCATCTGGGAAGCGATCTGCACATTCGGAGCAGTAGCGCATCCCTGGGCACGGTATATCTTACCGGGTTCCGGATCAAGCTGTTCGGCAGTAAATGGAGAGGAAACCGAATCGCAGTCCTGCCTTCCGGCATAAGCGGAAACCTGTATGGCTGCGGACAACAGCAGCACCGCAATGACAATAATCTTTCTCATACTCTTATTTTATTTTTCTATAATTGTTCATGTTGTTAGTCGTTGGCATCCCGCCACCGTCTTATCAGTTGCTCATTCCGCAAATATACAAAGAACTTGCCTAATAACGGAAGCATGAGGGCAAAAAATGTCTCATCAGCTCCATACTATGTTCTCCAGTTTCCAACCGAGATTTTCCAATGAGAAGCTATCCTCACGTTCTGTTACAAATGCGGTATCCACAACATAAACTTTCTCGTTTCTTACACGATCCCTGCTTTTTTTATATGAGAACCGATTGACTCCCACCGACAAAAAAGCCTCCTTCAGGTATGAATAATAGTTTTCTGCCGTATGATTTGATACCCCGAACAGCTCTCCCACTGTCTTTGCCACAAATTCCTGATCCAGATACGTAAAGGCCATGCGCAAGCAATACGGCCTGACTCAGGTCGAGCTGTCTGAGAAGTCGGAGTCGGCCTGCGCTTTGTCCGGGAGCTGGAGCAGGGCAAACAGACTCTCCGGCTGGACAAAGTCAACTTGATTCTCAACCTATTCGGCAGCGAAGTAGGCGCAGTCCCTCTCTCCAAAAACACCGGCTAGACAGAATTAGGGCCAAAAGGGGCCGCATTCGCACACGGAACAATCCCCGTAGGTGCTGTTTTAACGTGAGTTCGAGAAAATTTAGAATAGGACCAGTTGTCCGTCATTGATAAAAGTGACGTCCACCGATGGCTTTTTGGGGAAGAAACAATAAGCAGCGATAGC
>CALUSM010000017.1 GCA_944323445.1 uncultured Bacteroidales bacterium | reverse complement strand
CAGGTATTTGGTGGACATGGCCATGAAGATGGCGAGCAGCAGGAATATCCCGGCGATGATGCTGCCGGTGCCGGACTTAATGCCGAGCAGCAATGACCACCAGGGATAGAAGCCTGAGCCGAGTCCCAGGATGACGGACGCGACTATAACCGCGGTGGTGTACCGGGAAGGGGCTATGGGTATGGCGTTGTCGCTGCCGCATTTGGGGCAGAAGGGGATGGCTTCGTGCATCCTGTCGGCGATGGGGGCGATTATCTCCAGGGCTTTTTCGTAGTCCTTGTCGGGTACGTACAGTGCGGTGCCGGAGTCAGGACCATGCGCTCCGGTCCGCCGGTCAGTGCTTTCATCGTCGTGCCTGCGCACAGTGATATTGTTGGCTTCCAGTACGCTCGAAATGTTGTCGGCGTAGATGCTGCTGTCGCATTTTATCAGAAGTCTCTCGTCCATGGGTGATGCTTTATCTGCAGACAAAAGTACGGAAAAATTCTGTTGCCGCAATGGCAGTGTTTCGCGTGATTTGCTGCCGTTGTGGCAAGGAGGCGGCGGGTCGATGCCGTCCAGAGCGCCTGTGACAGCGGTTGTGCAGAAAAGACATTGCCGCAACGGCAGAGAATTCCGCAAAACGGTGCCGTTGCGGCAATATTGAGTGGAAAATTACTATATTTGCACTAACCACACAAACAGCAATCAGCCTATGGACAGCCGTAGATACTTTTTTTATCACCCGTCATCCCTTGTCGATGTCTGCAAGGACGGCCATGAGCCGAATCCGGACTCGAGATTCAAAAGCCTGATCTGGGATGACAGCATCAAGGGTATAACTCTTCAGCAGGAGGTGTTTAGTAACGGGGACCTCAATGAGGAGAAGACTGTCAGGATAAGAGTAGCGATTTTCAAGGACGAGGACTGCGCGGCTTATCAGCATGACGTCAGTCGGTTCAATGAATGGGAATATAAGGAAGGCCAGGTGTCCGAGTCCATAAAGATGGACCGATCCTCGTATCGGAAGATCCTGGATATGTACAGCGAGGCCTCTAAGAAGGCGACGGAGGAGATTCCACGGAAGATCGTCTGTAAGATGGATGTGGATTATTCCATGCCGGTCGGACAGGAGGAGGACAAGCTGACACTGACTGTTCCGGTGAGCAGCGGGATGCTTGAGCCCGGAGTTCTCTATGATATAGGAATCATTGAGGAGGGTGACGTCCCTCTGCAGTGGAAAGAGTGGGCTTGCTTTAAATTTTTCCGTCTGACAATGCCGGTGGAGGAGGCGTTTGTCCCTTATTCCGCCTGTCTGAAAGTCATGACACCGGTGGGCGGAGAGATATGTTTCAGCAAATCTAAAGACTATCGACACTACAGCGGCTTCTTCTCGGACATTCATTTCGACCCGGTAAGCGACGAGGTCGAAATCAACCCGGCGCTGCTTTGTTTTGAAGTGGAGGTGAAATGCGGCAAGGAGGATCTTCCATTTTTCAATATTGTCCTGAAATCGGGGGATGCTGTAATTTTCAACAGTATGTGCCGGCTGCTCGATGTGCAGGGAACGGACCGTATATTCGCTTTCTGTCCGCTCTCGATGGAGAGGGTGCATATTAAAAAATATCCGGAGGTTACGGCATCGCTTCATGTCTTTGACCGGGAGATAGCCTCTTTCCGGTTTTTCACGGACAGGACGGAACGCGGGAAATATCGATTTGACCGCAGGGGTAAGTAAATAGATTCAATGGCAAAAATATGAAATCGGTAAAATTTTTCCTGGCTGCAACGGCGGTGCTCCTGGCAGCCTCCTGCGGCAGGGGAGGGCTCGGAGAGGGAGGTCTGGTGACTTTCGACTATTCTCAGATGACGGAGGGACAGGATACTCTGGTGTTCTCGAACCTGGCTGCGGAGCCGGAATTCATCGCGCTGGACAGCGATACTCTGGATGCATTCACCGCGGCGAAAGTGCTCATTACGAAAAATTATCTGGTCAAAGACGCTCAGGCCATTCTGAGCAAGGCTCCTGTCAGGGTGTTCGACCGGCATACCGGAAGGTTCATCTGTAACGTGGGGCATCTCGGGCGCGGCCCAGGGGAGTATCTGAATTCCTCTCAGACTTTTGTGGACGAGGACGGCGGCAGGGTGTGGATAATGGATGCGGCGGACCGTATCAAGACCTATGACCTGACTTCGGGGAAATATCTGGGGACTGTCCCGTTAGCATATAAGCCGATGGACGAGTTCGGAGCGGGCTCGGCCAGTTTCATGGTGGACGGGCGGGCCGGCACGCTGACGGTCATGGCGGTGCCTTATGAGGAGGATTCATGTCCGGCTATAGCCTGGTGCCAGGACCTTTCGGGCAAGATCCTCTGGGAGATACCCGAGGTCGGAAGGCAGCGCACCCGGACTCCGTCCAATACTCTCGTGGGTACGTCTTTCAATATCGACGGTGCGCTGGATGTGTCGTTCGAGTCCAGCGGCAACTGGCCCGATACCCTGTATGTCCTGGAAGGGGATGTGCTGCGGCCGGTGTTTACTGTCAATACCCGGTCATTGAAGAGCGGCTCTTCCTTGAAAAGTACCCTGCTGCCGGGAAAAGTGCTCTCTGTCCTGACGGAAATGCAGGAATACATGCCGCGCATAATCATCGGAGTACCTGTGGCCAATGTGCTTACGGACTTGAAGTCAGGGAAGAGCGTAAGTTATCCTACTGAGATTCTCAATGACTTTCTCGGCGGGTATCAGGGCGGATATTCTATCCAGTGCGGTTATCTGGTACAGAGCATTCCGGCGGAGGAGTTCTTAGTCGCGGCTCCCCAGGCCCTGGAGCAAGGGATGCTGACCGGTTCTGCGGCGAAGCGGGTCCGGGCGATTCTTTCCGACCTGCAGCCTACGGACAACGATGTGCTGATGCTCGCCCGGCTGAAAGATTGATTATATACGCAAAACGCAATGCTGGAAGGTGACGGTGAAACACAGCTTCTGTCGGCACCTTCCCTATGGGTATCTCAGGCAATATGGGCGAGAAGTACCTCTAATGCGGTTCTGAATATAACTAAATCGAGAAGGTGCCGACACATCAGGTGTTTTCCCGGCACCTTCCGGAGAGGAAGCTGGCCGTCAATTTCTGTAACGGAGTATCGTCAGGCAGGGCTCCTCGTCATCGGTGAGGCAGTAGTCGATGAGCTGGTCACCGTACTGCCACTTGGGGTAGAAGGCTTCCTCTGAGCCGGGGAAGGTGAGTGCCGAGCGGTAGATGGTGCTGTCGGTCTTGTCGATCAGGTAGAGCTGCTTCTGCTGGCCGGGCTCCATGAGGGTGACGTAGCGGAAGGCAGCATCCTCGGCGTAGTCATAGATAAAGTAGATATCGTTCCAGACATCAGTGAATGAGGACAGGTCGCTCTGTGCGATTCCATGCCGGAAGGTGAAGCAGCACCTCGGTTCGATGGACGGGACTTCCGGATGCACGGTGAATATGGTGTCGGTGCTCATCTGGTGGAAGATGATCTCTCCGTCCCCGTTCTGGAAGAGGGCCTTGTATTCCTGATATGCAGTGACATTGGCCTTGGGAGTGAGCCGGAAAAGCAGATGGTTGGCGAACCTGCCTGTCTGACGGCCGCTGGTGTCCCGGATGCGGAGCCGGTCGGCTTCGTTGCCGAGCACTGTCTGTACGGATTCCAGTATGTATGGACCGTCGGCCAAGGTGTAGGCCATCTGTGCCTGAGTCTCTGGCTCCCGGGTCCCGATGTATGTCCCGTCCAGTCCGTAGGTGAGGACGCCTTTCATTATATCATTGATACAGATGCCGTTCCCGTCCGGAGCGAGAAAGATGTCATTGACAAACAGGTATTCCCCGGGACCATTGCCCTTGACTCCGACATAACCTTTCAGTCTGCCGTCCCTGGACAGCCTCAGCACCTTCATATCTGCCGTAAGCATGAAAATATTGTCCTCGGTCAATACTACGTCTACTGCATCCGAAACGAGCAGCCGTCCGCTTTCCTCAGCGCCCGAGAGAAGGATCCTCTCCACTTCGTACCCCCGTTCCCCGAGGTCTGCCATCGAGATTTCAGCGGATGCGGAGGCAAATTCGGACTCTGTGTAAGTAGGAATGTCACCGGATGTTCCGGAGCAGGAGGCAGCAAATATCAGCGCTGCCGGCAGGAGGATGAGATTCTTTTTCATACAATGCGGATTTTATAACAAAAATACAATAAAATAATGTACTGCGAGTATAAAGATTTTTTAGTTATCACAATCCGGTTAAGAAGATAGCAGAAATTGTGAAAATGATACATAAAGTATGGCGGAAAGTGTGAAATCTTAAGGTAGTTTAATGCCGGATAATGTGAAATCATTATATTTGCAGTGAATTTATAATGACAGAAAACATGGATGGCCTACTGAAAAGAAAGATTGATTCATATCTGATTGACTGGAAGAATAATCCTGATAGTAAGCCTCTTATCATCAAAGGGGCCAGACAGGTCGGAAAAACACGCTCCGTAGAGTGGTTTGCGAGTCGGAATTATACCAGTTTTATCGAAATTAACTTTATTGAGCAGAAAAAATATCGCAGTATTTTCGATGACGGGTTTGAGGTCGATGCCATTCTTAAAAATATGTCATTACTGAATCCCGATTTCAAGTTTATACCAGGAGAGACAATCCTTTTCTTCGATGAGCTGCAGGCCTGTCCCAATTGCGCGACATCTTTGAAATTTTTTAAGCTGGACGGTCGGTTCGACGTCATCTGTTCCGGTTCTCTTATGGGGATAAATTACAGGGAAATAGAATCCAACAGTGTCGGTTACAAGGATGATTACGAGATGCATTCCATGGACTTCGAGGAATTTCTCTGGGCCAAAGGATATTCAGAAGACTTTGTGGAGGAACTTTACGGCCACATGCTGGAACTTAAACCTCTTTCATCTTTGCAGATGGAAGTACTGCTGGATATTTTCCGGGATTATGTCATAGTAGGGGGGATGCCGGAAGTTGTAAACACCTATGTGGCGAATAAGAATTTCAGCGGGACTTTGGCTATTCAGAAACAGCTGCTTAAGGATTATGAGGAAGACATTACCAAATATGTGGAAGGACTGGACAAGGCCAAGGTCAAAGCGGTATATAATCATGTCTCAACCTTTCTTTCAAAGGAGAATAAACGGTTCCAGATAACCAAGATAGCAAAAAATGCGAGAAACAGAGATTACATAGGTTGTGTGGAATGGCTTGCGGATGCAGGGGTAATCAATATCTGTTACTGTTTGAATCATCCGGAACTGCCTCTCAAAGGAAATTATGATCCGAAACTTTATAAAATATATTTCAAGGATACCGGTCTGCTGATTGCATCGCTTGACGAAGAGGCTCAGGAAGATTTGAGGGCAAATAGGAATCTCGGAACATATAAAGGTGCCGTTTACGAAAATATCGTGGGTGATATGCTTGTAAAGCAGGGATACAGGCTTTTCTACTATAACAGTGACAAGCCTTCCCTTGAAATGGATTTCTTTATCAGAGATGCGGATTCGCTGGTTCCTGTAGAAGTTAAGGCAAAAGACGGAGCGACACCTTCACTTAACAAACTGACTGAGGACGTGCGGTATCCGGACATAAAGTATGGTATAAAGCTTGGGTATAAGAACATCGGTTATAATGGCAAGTTCTATACTTTCCCATATTTTCTTACCTTCCTGCTGAAAAGATTTCTTTCGAAAAAATCTCTTGATGAGTGTCACCGTTCATTGACGATCTCCTCGTAGCTCTGGCTACCGCTGACCCTGCGCACACTGACTTTCCGGCCTCCCGAGAAAGACCAGAAGACGGACAGCGTGGCGGTCTGCGCAGGTGTCGTGTAGGCGTGGGTGATGATCCGGTCGCCGACCGTACGGTCTATCCGGCGGCGTTTTCCCGCGACGTTACCGGACAGGGCTACCCTGAGCCGACCGTCCAGGAATGTCTTGTACAGCTGGAGATTGACCGTGTACACCGAGTGGTAGGTGTACCCGAAGGTACGGAACGTCGGTTCGTAGACTGCGTTGATGACCGTTCCCCAGCCCTTGAAGCTGAGCTGGTTGAGGAGCATGTAGAACTGGTGTGTGTTCGTGCCGCGGTAGGTAATCCCGCCGATGGTACTGTTCTCCACGTTGAAGGTGTATTCGGCGGAGAGTTTTATCCGCCACGGCTTGAGAGGGTTGAGGTTGAGTTCGGCGTTGAGGCCGTAGGAATTGCGATGGGGGAGATTGACAGGGGTCTCGTAAAAAATGTCGGGAGAGCCGGGGTCGGTGCGGTTGTCCCAGTAAATGGAGTTGCGGGAATGAGTGTAGGAACCCTGCAATGTCAGGATGTCCCCGAAAAGGGAGAGGCCGAGCATGATGCGGTCGCGGGTAGGGGCGACCAGGTCCGGATTGCCGACGGAATAATGCCAGGGGTCGGTCCAGCGGACGGTAGTGGAGATGGCGTCATACGGGATGTTGTCGAGCTGATGCCTGTAGTTCAGTCTCATGGAGAAACGTCCGCGGCTGTCTAACGGCATGCGGAACTGGACGGAGGGGTTGATGCCCCACTGGATGTTTCTGGAAGGGCTGCCGCTGCCGTCGAGAGGGGAGTACTCTATCCAGTTCATCTGGAGGTTCAGGCCGGCGCTGTACTGGATTCTCCACAATTTTCCGGAGATGGAGGCATAGGCGAGCGGGGTAAAGGCCCTGGTCCGGGTAGGGAGGCTGCTGCTCAGGAATCCTTCTGACGCGGTTTCGGGAGCATACGTGGAGGTGATGTACTGGACCGAGGCACCGTATTCCAGTTCCAATTTTTCTGACAGAGGGTCGGAAAAATCGGCTGCCAGTTTCAGCATGTTGTCCCGGCTCTCCTGCGCGGACTGCTCCTGCTGCCGGGACGGTTCCTGTTCCGATGTATAGAGGTATTCGGTGGACAGGCTGCGGTTGAGCCAGTCGGCGGTGACGGTCATGGATGTCCCTCGGTCATTGAATACCGAGGAATATCTGAGAGTGGCCTCCTGAGTCAGGCGTCCGCTGTTGTTGAGCATGGAGGTGGAGACGGTGCCTTCGCGTGTTGCGGTCTCCGTGGAGGAGCGGCTCCATCCTGCATAGTAGCTGAACCCGATATTGTTCCTTCTGTTGATTTCCTGATTGATGCTGAGGCGGTCCTGGATTCCCCAGAACGGGGCAGAGGTTAGCTCGTCTTTCTCGGAAAGCAGCCCGCCGCCGGAGGTCAGGGTACTCTGCAGGCCGCGCTCCTTCATTGCTCCGCCGTTGACGGTGAGGCTGTTGTAGATGCTGGTTGCGCCGTAGCGGGCCTGGAAGAGCATACCGGCATTGCCCAGACCTCCGTAATTGGCATAGCCTCCTATGGCGGAGACGCTGCCGGAGTAGCCGCCTTCCGGAATACGTTTCAGTGTGATTTCGATGGTTCCGCCGGTGATTGAGGCGTTCTGGTTGAGTCCTGCGAGGTAATTGACCTTGACCTTGTCGATTCTGTCCGCCGGGATGTTGTCCAGCTCGTCGAAACTCGTGAGTTTCATTCCGTCCACGTAGATCTCGCTGATATCGATGCCGTTGATTCTGTAGACGGAGCCCTGGCGGCTGACACCCGGCAGGAATACAAGGGCGTCCGAAGTGCTCTTGCCCCGGACAATGTCGGAGGAGCGCAGGTTCACCGTGTAGCCGTCGGCCTGATGGCGGGTGCGGCGGGCGATGACGACGACTTCTTCGAGGGTCAGGGTGTCCTGGAGTGTGGATTCGGAGGTGTCCTGGGAATATGCCGGCAGAGCGGATATGCATAGGAGGGGCAGCAGGACTGAAGTTTTGAGAACGGTGAGAAAAATGGCTTTCATGGTAATCGGTTTTTATCCCAAAAATGGAGGGGATAAAGTTTAATCACAACATGAAAAGTTTAATTTTTGAAGGTGCAAATCGTTGATTGTCAGAGGTGCGTTATGGAAAAGTTTCATCTTTCCCGGCCGGCGGTCATTTGCTGTCCCTGTCGCAGTTCGCAAGCAGGCTGCGGATATAGATGCTGAGGTTCGTGTCGCTTTCCCGCAGGCCGAGCCTGGCCCGTATCCGGCTGGCGGTGTTGTAGTGGCTGCGGCCTCCGTTGTTGAGCAGGAACGAGATGTCCTTGCCGTTGAGCCCCGCGGCGTAAAGACAGCAGTATCCGGTCTCCTCATCGGTGAGGCCGTAGCTCTGAAGTACGGAGATAAACTCCGGGTGAGTTATGCGGTAGGAGCTCAGTACGGCGGAGATGAGGCTGTGCTTGTCTCCGGCCATTTTTTTCAGGCGTGCGCAGTTCTCCTTGGAAATTCCGCTTTCCGGGTCCTTTTCGGAGAGCAGGCCTGTCAGCAGGGCGGTCATTTCCTCTATCTTTTTCCGCTCCTGGCCTGATACGGGGGATGCGGTACTGTTTCCGTATTTTTTTCTCATGATGACAGTCATCGCAGAGAGCAGCGCGGTGACGAGTACCGCCGCGGCAGTCCAGCCGATGACTCTCCTCGTCCGTACTTTCGGGTCGAGGGCTTTCCGGTATGCGGTCATGGCCTTCTTCTGCCGGACGACTTTCTCCTGCACTTCCTCAATCATGCGCCCGGTCTCCTCAATCATGCGCCCGGCATCCTCTTTCCCGGCCTGCATCGCCTCTTCCATCTTCATGCAGGCAGTTGTGTCCTTGCTCTGTGCCGCACAGATACCGGCGGAAATGCAGAGCAGAATCGTCAGGCAGATTGTTGGGAATTTCGTCATCATCATAAGTGAGTGAGTGCAAAATTATGAAATTTTTCTATTCAGTCTGTAATCCGCTATTCGTACTAACCATCGTGTCTTGAGAGGAATGTGTGAGTCGGGTGCTCTACAGACTGGCGCTGAGAGAGGTGAGTCTGTTTTCTACATGTCCTGAAAACACACTGAAAACAAGAGCAGTACCGGATTCTCTCTCTTACAGACTGAGGGGTGCAGACACTCGTTTACGCCTTTTACCCCCTGTGTCTGTTTTCCGTTCTTCGTCGGAATGCTCTGAAAACAAGAATCATTCCGAATTCCCTCTCCTACAGACTGTCGGTAAATTGGGTGGTGTCTGTTGTGCGGTGATTGGAGGTAATATGCTGGAAATGTGAATGTGGGCTGAAAAATTGAATTACAGACTGCTCTGCTCATACAGACCGGACTGTTCTGCTCAGATGAAGAACAGCGATGCTCCGGTGACACTGATGACGGCTCCGATGACCTGTCTGGCGGTTACTTTCTCCTTGTAGATGAGCTTGGAAGGGAGGATGATGAGGATGGGGGTGAGGGCCATGATGGTGGAGGCGATGCCGGCTTCGGTGTAGTTGACGGCGAGCAGGGAGAGGGAAACGCCGAGGAAGGGGCCGAAAAAGGTGCCGGTGGCGGCGGCGCCCATGGATTTTACGTCTTTGAAGGAGGCGAGCAGGCTCCGGCCCTTTTTCTGCAGGAACATGATGATCAGGAAACCGGCCAGGCCGGTGACGGCGCGTATCTGGGTGGAGGCGAAGGGGATGACGAGGTTGTCCAGGTCGGTGACGGGCGGGGCGGCCTCCATGTAGTGGTTCATACCTATCTTGCTGAGTACCAGTCCGACGCCTTGGCCGATGCCGGCTCCGATGCCGAAGAGCACGCCTTTCAGCGGTAGATTGATGCCGATTCTGTGATGATGGTGCAGTCCGTGCGGTTTGCGGTAGTGTCCTAAGGCATGCCCGTGACGTCTTTTACTGCTTTCGTGGTATGCATGATATGTCTTGTCTGTTGTGCCCTCTTGGCCAGTATTCTCAGAGTCCGTCCTGCCGAGAATCGAGATGCCGATACCGGCTACACAGACCAGCATGCCGGCAATGGCTGTCAGCGACATCTTCTGTCCTAAAAAGAAGTAGCCGGCGATGGCGGCTGTAGGCGGGGCGAGGGTCATGAACAGCTGGCCGAGCCGGGAGCCGATGACCACATAGGAGTTGAATAGGCAGAAGTCTCCTAAGACGTATCCGACGAGGCCGGAGAGGGCGAGCCACAGCCAGGCGGCCCCTCCTGCATTGACGGGAAAGGGCGAGCCGGTGACGACAAGCAGGAAGATTCCGAGCATCACCATGGCCATGATCAGCCTGATGATGTTGAGAGACAGGGAGCCTACTTTCTTGCTGGCGTATTCGAAACTCAGTGCCGTGAGGGTCCAGGAGACGGCGACGATGAGTGAGATGATCTCTCCGAAATGCTGGTTCATATTCTAAAAAAACGACTTGACGATGTAGAAAAGTACGGGTACGAGCAGGGCCGGCAGCATGTTGAGGGTCCTGCAGTCCTTGATGCCGAGGATGGAGAGTCCGGAGCTGGCGATGAGGACTCCGCCGACTATCGATATCTCGCTCATCAGGCTGTCGGAAATGACGTCACCGGCCAGGGAGGTGACCAGGTATATCGACCCTTGAAACAGGAATAGCACCGGGGCCGCCAGGACCATTCCTATGCCGTAGGTGCTGGCCAGGACAGTGGATGTCACGAGGTCGAGCATGGCGTTGGTGAACAGATAGGTATTGTCCCCGTACAGGGCGCTCATCACCGAACCGACCATCGACAGGGTGCCGATGCAGTAGAGCAGGATGCCGGTGGAGAGGCCTTCGGCCAGCCGCGATTTCGAGTATCTGGAGACCAGTCCGTTGAACCGGTCTGAAATCTTCAGTACCGTACCTGTCAGCGAGCCTATGGCCAGACTGGCGATAAACAGGACAGGGTATTCGCTCTTGGAAATGTTGGAGACGAAGGCGCCCGTCCCGAGCAGGAGGGCGGCCAGTCCCATCGCGTTGTACAGGGCGTCCCGGTACTCGGGCTTGATGGCCTTCCGGGCCAGGCTTCCGAGCAGGCTGCCGGCGATGATGCACGAGGTATTGACGATAGTTCCTAACATTTTCCTAAATCCGTGCAAAATTAGGAAGGTGTCGGGTTTTTAGCAAGTTATTTTTGACTAGAACGTGTCAGGTTCAGTCTACGAGGCCTTTGCAGAAAGTCAGGACATCCTCCCAGACTGCCTCCTTGCCCTTCTCGTTGAGTATCTCGTGGCGCATGGAGGAGTAGAGGCGGGACCGCACGTCCGTGTATCCGGCCCGCTGCATGGTGCGGACTGCCTGGTGGAATTTCCTGGGGCTCAGCAGGCAGGGGTCGTCTTCTCCGGAGATGAAGAGTACGGGCATGGAGGGGTTGCGGGGCCTCCGTCCGGAGATGCTGTAGGCGTCCTGCATGATGGAGAAGAGGTTGAGGAAGCCGTGGGCCGTGAACTGGAAGTTGCACAGAGGGTCGGCATCGTAGTTGCGTACGATCTCGGGGTCGGAGCAGACCCAGGCGTTGGGCGAGCCTTCGTGTCGGAAGCGGCGGTTGAACGAACCGAAGGCGAGGGTCTGGATGATCTTCGGGCGGCATTTCTCCCCGGCCCGCGCGGCATAGAGCCTGGCCACCAGTTTCCCGATACCGGCTCCGCTGTTGCGGCTGGGACTGCCGCAGACGATCAGGCCCGAGATCATGTCGTCGTAACGTTTTGCGAATGAGCGTACTGCCATCGAGCCCATGCTGTGCCCGAGAAGAATCAGCGGCAGGTCCGGATGCTCGGTCCGTACTCTCTCCGTGACAGCCTTGATGTCGTCTATCATGGCCGTCCAGCCTCCCTCGTAGAAATACCCGAGGTCTTCGGAGCAGCGCACCGACTCCCCGTGTCCGCGGTGGTCGTGTATGATACTGAAGAACCCGTTGGCCGCCAGGTATTCCATGAACGGGATGTACCTTTCCTTGTGCTCGCACATTCCGTGCACTATCTGAACGATGCCCTTGGGCGTGCCGGCGGCGGGTCCGCACAGCAGGATGCTGATCTCCAGTCCGTCGGACTCGGACGCAATCTTCTCTTTCTTGATTATGGCCTGTGTTGTGTCTGTCATGATACAGCAGGATATATCGAAAAGCATGCCACGATGTCCCGGTATTCTTGAGCCGGACAGCTTCCTGCGGTGCGCCTTGTGCCAACCCCGATAAAATATCGTTGTGATAAAATCGGAGTGAAAGGCAAACTTGACTGTATAGTGTGGTTGTCGGCTTGTTGACGGCAGATGGACGGTAAACGTGAAGGAATGGTGGATATGAGTGTGGACGGAAAGGATGGACGGGTATCGGAAAATTTCGTATATTTGCAGTATTGAGTTTGCAAACTGAAAGGCATGAAAAATACGATATACGAGAAGATGGGCGGGGATACCGCCGTGGAGATGAAGGACGATCCCGTCTTCGGAGTGATAGGAGGCGGAAGCTGGGCAACGGCATTAGTGAAGCTGCTGACGGATAACGGGCGGCAGCTGAACTGGTACATGCGCGACACCGATGCGATAGAGCATATTGAGCGCTATCACCATCATTCCAAGTATCTGCCTGCGGTGGAGCTGGACGCTGACAGCTTTGCCATTACCAACGACATCAATTACGTGGTGGAGGAGTCGGATATCCTGATATTCGCTATCCCGTCAGCGTACTTTCTGAAAGAGGTAGGAAAGATTACCGCATCCTATGGGGGCAAGCTGCTGATATCGGCAGTGAAGGGTTTTATCGGAGACCGTTTTCTGACTGTAGCCGAGTATTTTCATCAGGATCACGGGGTGCCCTTCGACCGGATAGGGGTAATCAGCGGCCCATGTCACGCCGAGGAGGTGAGCATGCAGCGTCTCTCATACATAACCCTATCGTCCAAGTATATAGAAGTCGCCGAATATCTCTGCGGTTTCTTCCGCAACTACTATGTGAACACGATAGCCTGCACCGATATCTACGGAGTGGAGTATGCCGCCGCCCTGAAGAATGTCTATGCCATCGCCGCCGGTATCTGCTACGGCTGCGGTTACGGGGACAACTTCATGGCCGTGCTTATAGCCAGCTGCTTCCGAGAGATGAAAGAGTTCATCAACGTCACCAATCCCGATACCCGCCGCAACACCTCCATGTCGGCCTACCTCGGGGACCTGCTGGTGACCTGCAACTCCCCCTTCTCCCGCAACCGCAACTTTGGCCACATGCTGGGCAAAGGCTACTCTGTCCGGACCGCAATCCTGGAGATGAACCAGGTTGCCGAGGGCTACTACGCCACCAGGGCCATCCACGAAATCAACCGCAAGTTCCAGGTCCGCATGCCTATCGCCGACACGGTCCATTCAATCCTCTACGAGCAGGAAAATGCCGTGGAGGCCATGCGTGCCCTGCAGGACAGCCTGATGTAGAACTATGAACTTAAAACATAATAATTATGGTAAATGTAAATTTCAAACCTTCTGAGGCCTACATCGAAAAGGCCATGAACGCATTCGATACCCTTCAGGGAAGACAGGGGAGAGGCAATGATTTCCTTGGCTGGCTTGATCTGCCTATGGATACTCCTGAGTCCATCGTCAAGGGCTGCGAGGACATTGCAAGGGAATGGAAGGACAAGGGCGTACAGGTGGCCGTGGTCATCGGCATCGGCGGCTCCTATCTCGGAGCCAAGGCGGCCCTTGAGGCTCTCTCGCACTCTTTCGACCTCAATGAGAAAGGCATTCACGTAGTGTTCGCCGGCTTCAACCTCTCGGAGGAATATCACGCCGAGCTCTTCGACTACATTCAGGATAAATCGGTGGCCGCAGTGGTCATCTCCAAATCCGGCACCACTACAGAGCCTGCAGTGGCCTTCCGTGTCATCAAGGGACATCTGGAGGAGCGTTACGGCAAGACTGAGGCTGCTTCCCGCATCGTGGCTGTCACTGACAAGGCCCGCGGCGCCTTGAAGAGCCTCTCGGATCAGGAGGGCTACCGTACATTCGTGATTCCTGACAATGTGGGCGGCCGTTTCTCCGTCCTCACACCGGTAGGCCTGCTGCCCATCGCCATCGCCGGTTACGATATCCGCGCCATGCTGAAGGGTGCCGCAGCCATGGCCCGCCGCTGCTCCCAGCGCAGCGATGAGAATCCGGCTCTGGTATATGCCGCTGCCCGCAATGAGCACTACGATGCCGGCAAGAAAGTGGAGATTTTGGTCAATTTCAACCCCAAGCTCCAGTACTTCGGCGAATGGTGGAAGCAGCTCTTCGGAGAGTCCGAGGGCAAGGAGGGCAAGGGCATATTCCCCGCATCCGTGAACTTCACCACAGACCTGCATTCCATGGGCCAGTACATTCAGGAGGGTCTGAGGATGCTCTTCGAGACCGTCATTTCCGTGGAGAACGCCGGCCGTGAACTGATCATCCCCAACGATCCCCAGAATCTCGACGGTCTTAACTTCCTCACCGGCATGCATCTCGAGCATTGCAACAAGATGGCCGAGGCCGGTACCGGTCTGGCCCATCTCGACGGCGGCGTGCCTCAGGGCAGGGTCATCGTGGACCGCATCGATGAATACAACCTCGGCGAGCTCTTCATGCTTTTCGAGGAGGCCTGCGGCATCTCAGCCTACATTCTCGGCGTCAATCCTTTCGACCAGCCCGGTGTGGAGGCCTACAAGAAGAACATGTTCGCCCTCCTCGGCAAGCCCGGCTATGAGGCACAGGCCGAGGCCATCTGCAAGAGGCTCGAATAGTCAGATACAAGACTCCGACACATGCGAAAGGAGTTTCTCAGAAGCGTGGCCGGGCAGTTCTACAGCCTTACGGGCGGGGAGCTGCGCGGCTACTGCTTTGTGTTTCCCAACCGCCGTTCGTCCCTCTTCTTCCGCCGCTATCTGGGAGAGGCGGCCGAAAAACCTATATTTTCTCCCGCAATCACCAATATCAACGACCTTTTCGCAAGCCTTTCGGGACTGCGTTCCCTGGACCGCATAACCCTCCTGCACCGGCTTTACACAGTATATCGTGAAAAGGTGGAGGGCTTTGACGGGAGTTTTGATGACTTTATCTACCGCGGGGAGGTGATACTGGGCGATTTCGACGATATCGACAAATACATGGCCGATGCCGAGGGTCTCTTTACGAACATACGGGATCTTAAGGAGATAGAGGACCGCTACGACTATCTAAGTCCTGCCCAGCGGGAGGCCATTGTCTCATTCTGGGGAGTAGTGATTCCCTGTCGCGAGGGCCGCAAGGAGCAGCAGTTCCTGGGTATGTGGGACAGTATGTACGATGTCTATACAGGTCTGCGTACTATGCTGGAAAGCAGGGGAGAGGCCTACGAGGGCATGATCTACCGCTCCGTAGCCAGGCGCCTGAAGGAGGGCGACCCGGAGCTGCTGCGCATGCTGGAACGCTATGAGCAGACCGTCTTCGTCGGGCTCAACGCCCCCAACCGCTGCGAGAAAACCCTTTTCTACACCCTTCAGAAGATGGGCCGAGGGGACTTCTACTGGGACTATTACGGGAAGGCGGTCCGCGATCCGGCCAACAAGTCGTCCCTTTTCATGGAGGACAATGTCTCCCGCTATCCCTCCCGCTATCCGCTGCCAGAGGACGGAGGTCTCTGCGATGCTCCCCCGCTGATCGAGGCGGTATCCATCCCCTCTGCGGCGGGACAGACCAAGTATGTCCATGATATTTTGAAAAGGATAGTGCGGGAGGAAGGCACCTCCGACCTCTTCTCGACCGCCGTCCTACTGCCGGACGAGCAGTTGCTGTTCCCCCTGCTCAACTCACTGCCGGAGGAGGTCACTCCGGTCAATGTCACCATGGGCTACTCCCTGGCACACAGCAATGTCTCCTCCTTCGTCGCCGCCATAGCCGCCCTGCAGGACCGCCTCCGCCTACGCGACGGCCGGATCCGTTTCTACTGGCGGGACGTGCTGAGTCTGCTGGCCCATCCTTTTATCGGGGGCGCGGAAGCTCTCAAGGACAGGGCAAAGGCACTCAGGGAGAGTATTGTAAATGAAAATACCATCTATCCCGACGCGGAATCCCTCGGAGAGGGCGAGCCTCTTCTCGGGCTGATTTTCCAGGACGCGGAGAAACCAGGAATACCGGCCTCAGAGTCCGTATCGGAATACCTCAGTGCCATTCTGGACGCAGTAGCCGAGGGAGCGGACAGTATCGACAAGGAGTTCCTGATGGGCTACAGCCGCAGTCTCAACCTGCTGCATTCCTTGGGGATCGACATGCGCAAGGACACCTGTTTCCGTTTGCTCCGCCGTCTGGAGGCCTCGGTGTCCATCCCCTTCAGCGGCGAGCCCCTGGACGGACTGCAGATTATGGGGCCGCTGGAGATAAGGGCCCTGGACTTCGAGAATCTGATTGTCCTGTCGGTCAACGAGGGTACTTTCCCCTCCAGGAACACAGCGGCTTCTATGATCCCCTACAACCTGCGCAGGGGATTCGGCCTGCCCACCTACGAGTTCCAGGATTCGATTTCGGCCTATCATTTCTACCGGAGTATCTGCAGGGCCAGGCGGGTCTGGCTGCTGACCGACAGCCGCGGTGACGGTCTGCGCTCGGGGGAGGAGAGCCGCTACGTGAAGCAGCTAGAATACCATTTCCACTATCCCGTGGAGCGCCGCACCGTTTCGTTCACCGTCACCGGCAGCAGCCTGCAGGAGGTGGCTCCCGTGCCCAAGACGGAGGAGCATCTGAAACGCCTGCGGGAGATGGCCTATTCCAATTCTTCCCTTCAGACCTGGCTGGGCTGCCCCATGCGTTTCTACTACCAGTACATTTTGGGACTGGAGGAAGAGGAGGACCTGTCAGAGGGGGTTGACAACGCCGCTTTCGGAACGCTCTACCACTATGTAATGCGCCGTCTCTACGAGCACTTCATCGGCAGGCCGGTGGACCGCAGCGCTCTGAAAAGGGCGGCTGCGGACCAGGAAAGGCTGGACGCTCTGGTGGAAGAGGGCTTTCGCGGAGAACTGGGGCTGAAGGAGATAAACGGGCGCAACCGCATAGCCGGGGCGCTGGTGGTCAGGCTGGCTGCCCGTACTCTTGAGGTGGATGCGTCCAGGGCGGATGGAGACAGGATTGACACTGTAGTGGCTCTGGAGAAAAATTACACTGCTTCGTTCCTGACTCCCCAGGGGCACAGCGTGCAGATCCGCGGCATTTTCGACCGTATCGACCGGGTGGGAGGGAAGCTGAGGATAGTGGACTACAAGACCGGCGGGGACCATTTCCGCTGCAGGGAGATAGGTGACCTGTTCCGGAGCGACACCCGCGCGGCCGGCAGCCATTTCTTCCAGCTGCTGCTGTACCTGCTGATTCTCTCTGGCCGCAAGGAAGAGCCCAGGGTCAATGATGTGGAGGACGTCCTGCTCGAGATATATTACACCCGCAGTCTGTACACCGAGTTTCGGTCATTGCGTACTGTGCAGCAATCCGAATACGGGGAGTTCACGCAGGAACTCGGTGTCCTCCTGGACCGTATCCTGGACCCAGAAGAGCCCTTCAGGGCCTGTGAGGACGGGGAGGCCTGTGAGTACTGCCCCTTCACCGCTTTATGTAACCGATAAATAAAATTTATACAGAATATGCTGGAGATATGCAAGGCATCGGCCGGGTCGGGCAAGACCCACAAGCTTACGGGAGAGTATCTGAGGATGCTTTTCGGCGGCGGTATTGACCGCTATAAGTCGATTCTGGCGGTGACCTTCACCAACAAGGCCACCGGGGAGATGAAGCAGAGGGTCCTGGAGGAACTGCACCGGATTGCCTCGGGGGAGAAGTCTCCGTTTGTCCGGGACCTGATGAAGACCGGCCGGTTCAGGGACATGGCGGCTGACGGCACCGCTCCAGAGGCGGTGGAGAAAGCGGTCCGCTCTCATGCCTCAGCCCTGCTCTCGGCGATTCTGAACGATTACTCCCTCTTCAATATCAGTACCATAGACCGTTTCTTCCAGCAAGTGCTCAGAGCTTTTGCCATCGAGACTGGGCATTTCTCCTCCTACAACGTGGAGATCAACGACGACAGCATCCTGGCCCTGGCTGTGGACGAACTGATGAGTTCCATCGACGACAACGAGGAGCTGTTGCAGTGGCTCATTGACCTGTCCATTGAGGCTGTGGAGAACGGACGGGACTGGAACAGCGTTCCCCAGCTCCTGCGCCTGGGTTCAGAGCTTTTCAAGGAACCATTCAAGCTGGCAGTGCGCGGGGCTGGGGTGGAGCTGGCCGGGAGGGCGTCCATCGCTGAGTGCGCAGAGGCCATGCGTAAGATTGTCAAGGATTTCCGTGAGGAGAGCCGAAGGATGGCGGATGATGCTTCTTCTATAATGGCCCGTTATGACCTGACCCCCTCGGACTTCAAGGGCGGCTCCCGCTCGTTCATGAACTATTTCGACAAGCTCCGCTCCGGCCGTTTCGAGGCCCCGTCGGCTACATTTGCCGGCATGGCTGAGAAGGAACCGGACAAATGGTGCGCCTCATCGGCCAAAAAACGGATTCCGGACATCACCTCGGCCTGTCACGCCGGACTGAAGGACCTGGTGTGCAAGGCTTCCGATCCGGAACGTCTGCGGAACTACTTCACTGCCCTGGAGATTCAGCGTAACCTCTCTGTCGCGGGCATCCTGAGCGACATCGAGGCCCAGGTCCGGGACCACTGCCGCCGCAACAACCTGGTCCTGCTTTCCGACACACCCCGTTTCCTCTCGGACATCATTGACGGCAGCGACACACCTTTTATATATGAGCGTGTGGGCTCGCATCTGGACAACTATCTGCTGGACGAGTTCCAGGACACTTCCCGGATGCAGTGGGACAATTTCGAACCCCTGCTCCGCGACAGCGTGGACGCAGGTCATTCCTGCCTGATAGTCGGTGATGTCAAGCAGAGCATCTATCGCTGGAGGGGATCCGACTGGAGGCTGCTGGACACAGAGATAGTCTCCCGCTTTGACCCGCGCAAGCTCCTCTCCGGGACCCTGGCCTACAACTGGCGCAGCTCCTCCGAGGTCGTCTCCTTCAACAATTCCTTCTTCGGAGCCCTGGGCAACCTGACCGGGGATGAGCTCATCGGACGTATCTATTCCGATGCGGTCCAGCAGATACCCGAAGGAAGCAGCCGTCCTGCCGGACACATAAAAGTGACATTTACCGAGGGCAACAATGCCGTAATGACCGAGGAGGCTTACCTGGGCCGGATCCTCGAGTCGGTCCGCACCCTGCTGGAACACGGGTACCGCCCAGGAGACATAGCCTTCCTGGTGCGGACCAGGGCCGAGGGCGCTGCCATATCTGACCTGCTGATAACCGAGGGCTACAGCATCATGACGGAGGACTCCCTGAGGATATCCTCCTCGGTTGCTGTGCGCAGGGCGGTAGACAGGCTGCGGGAGATGGCCTCCGGCAAGGAGACGCCATCCGACAAATCCCTGTACAACATCTGCGAAAGACTTTTGCGCAGCCGACCGGAAGGACAGGAGGACGGCGGCTCGGCTTTCATCAATGCCTTTCTGGACTGCGTGCTGGAGTACATCGGGACCGAGGGGTCCGACATCACCGGCTTCCTGCGCTGGTGGGACTCCGAGGGCGCGAACCGTTCCGTTTCGGCACCCGAAGGCCGGGACGCCCTGCGCGTAATAACGATTCATAAGTCCAAGGGACTGGAATTCAAGGCTGTCATTATTCCCTACCTCCAGATACCCTTTGCCTCCAAGGGCAATTCCGTCAAGTACATCTGGTGCGGCTCCTCCGTGCCACCCTTCGACATGCTGCCGGTCTATCCCCTGGAGTGCCGCAGTGCTTTGGAAAAGACTGTATTTGCCGGGGATTACCGGCGTGAGATGCTCCTGAGTGCCGTGGATGCAGTGAATGTAGCTTATGTTGCATTTACCCGGGCTGTCCAGGAGCTGCTGGTATTTGCCCTGGTCCGTCCGTCCAAGGACGGGAGCACCCCTCCGTCCTCTGTGTCCAATATCCTATATAACCACCTGTATGGAAGGCTGGCGGACGGAGTGTATGAGGAGGGAGAATGGACGGTGCCCTTCTATAAAAAGGGGGAGGATGGAGGTGTCTCCGGGGAGGAGATGGACCATGTGCCCTCGGTGCCGCTGAGGGACAGGCTGCGGCTTTCCCTATCCGGGGAGGAGTTTTTCTCGAGGGACAGCCGTAGGATGAGGGGGATAGTCCTGCATGAGATATTGTCCGTGGTGGAGACTGACTCCGACCTCGAAGGGGCAGTGCGGGATGCGGTGCTCTCGGGGCATCTTTCCCGGAAGGAGGAACCGCGGGTGCTGGAGCAGCTCTCATCCATGCTGCTGTCGGTGAGCGGACGGCATTGGTTTGACGGGACCTATACCCTTATGAACGAGACGCCCATACTCTCGCCTGGAGGGGACAGCTATCGTCCGGACCGGATGATGTTCAGCCGTGACGGGCAGAAAGCCGTGGTGGTGGATTACAAGTTCGGCCGCCGCAGGGACGGGGAGTACCGCCGCCAGGTGAGGGGTTATATGGACCTCCTGGGACAGATGGGCTATCGGGAGGTGGAGGGATGGCTGTGGTATGGAGAAGACGGAGTGGAGGAAGTTGGACAAATTGCCGCGTTTTGATTATCTTTGCGTCCAGAAACAAATTTAACCTATATGTCAAAAGTCGTATACAAAGTGAAAGGCATGGCATGCAATCATTGCGTCATGCATGTACAGAAGGCTCTGGATTCCATCCCGGGCGTGAAGGCAAACGTGACTCTCGATCCTGCGGAGGCAGTGATTGAGTTTACGGACAAGGTATATACAATGTCCGAGCTTCAGTCTGTTATAACAGAGAAAGCCGGAGACTACACCCTTGAGAACTGAATTTCACAAAAAACCTAAGTTATGAGACTGTATTTTAGAATTTTGTATACCGTTACGGCTGTGGCCGCGGCGGTAGCGGCCCTGTGCTCGTGCTCTTCGGAGATAGCTCTGGGCGAGGATGACTTCGATGCCGGCATAACTGTCGGCGGCGAGGCGTTTGCAATGCCCCTGGGCTCCACGGATACTGTGTCCATCGGTGACTTCCTGGAGCTCTCGGAAGGAGATGTTATCGGAATAGACGAAAACGGTAACTATTATATTCAGTTTCTTCAGAATTTCAACGAGAAGGTGTCGCTGAGCGATTTTACCGAACAGCTGACCGTGGAGGGACTTGATCATGAGATTTCCCCGGTGTCTACCATACTGCCTGACGCCGGAGATATACCGGAGACAGGACTTGGCGGCAACCTGATTATGATAGACCTGGGACTCGACGAGCAGTTCGCCTATGAGTTCGGATTCGAGGAAGCACGCGGGCACGGACTGGTGAGCATAAGCCGGGTAGAGCTGGCCGACACTTACCTGCAGCCTGTAGTCGAGCTTGTCTGCGGCAGCCCTCTTCCGGAGTCCCTGGAGATGGAGGTGCAGGTGGTGGTGCCTGACCGTTATGTCTTCGAGGAGTCAGCGATGCTGGAAGGCAATACCGTGACTTTCTCAGGCACCGTGGACCGGAGCGGTCATGTCTATTTTGAGCCGCTTACCCTCACGGCCATTGAGTTTGAAGTACCAGAGGACGGCAGTGAGCAGCCGTTTGTCTTCTCGGATGAGTTTACCGTACGTAATTTCCATCTTTACTTCGATCCTCAGGATCTTGAGAGTCTTTCAGGAGAGGAACTTGCCGCATACATGACTGTTTCCGTGCGCGGCGGGTCTGCTGACGGCAGCCTGGTGCCTGAGGCTTTCCTGGGCAGGGTGGACGTCGACGTGGATCCTGTGAATGAGTCTGTAACGCTGGAAGGTATCCCTGATATGTTCAAGGCCGAGGACGTGGTGCTGGATTTCTACAATCCCTACATCACGGCTGAGCTCAACACTAACTCAGGAGTGCCCGTAAACATCAATGCCGACCTGGTGCCTGTGTTTGCGGAAGGAGAGGGCGATGCCCTGCATCTGGAGCTGGAGACCCCCGTATCAGATGACCCCGGGGAGTCCGCCGGTGCTTTCTATTGGATCTCTACCGAAAGGCCGGCCGGTCTGGAGTCCGGATATACATGGATTGAGGCGGATATGAGGAATTTTATCAAGCGTATTCCCGATGCCGTGGACATAAGGATTGTCTCGAATACCGATCCCGGGGAGGACGCATATATAGTCTGTGAAGGCGAGTACAGTGTAGACGGTGAGTTCGTTTTCAACTTGCCTTTTTCTTTCGGAGAGAGCCTGCGGGTGCCTGTCAGGGATACGCTGACGGGGATGCCTGTGCTGCTTTCTGACTTGGTCCGCTCGGCCAATGTCACCATCAGCGGTGAGCTTACCAGCACCATCCCCTTGGGTATCAAGCTGACAGCCTATTTCCTGGACAGCGGTATGCGCCGTCTGGAAATTCCGGATGTTGAGCAGATGGTAAACAGTGCAGGAGCCGGTTCCGCCCCTGCGGTTACCGAGCTGGAGCTGACTGTGCCCAAGACAGACATACAGGAGGACATCTATGCTCTTGTATTCCAGTTCGAGCTTCTTGCCGGGGAAGTGCCGGGCGAGCCACTGTCGTCGGACGCCTATATCAGGGCAAACCTCTCTCTCGAGGTTCCTGGCGGCATTACCCTGGATATCAACGATATCAACAATGAATCTAACTACTAAGCCAGAAATATGAAAAAAATACTTCTTACCATATCGGTGCTCGTCCTGGCAGCAGCGGTCCTTGGCGCGCAGAGCAGAACCAGCTATTTTGTAAGGAACTCTACCCAGAGCCATTACCTCAATCCCGCATTTGTTCCTGACCAGGGATACATAGGCGTCCCGCTGCTCAACGGGTTCGACATCCAGCTGGCAACCAACTACGGTCCCACTACATTCCTGTTTCCTCTCTCGAACGGAAAGACCGGACTCTTTCTGAACAGTGAGGTCAGTCCGGAACTCTTTCTCTCGGGCCTGAAGAATGATTCTTATACTGATTTCAGTTTCGGCTACAATCTGGTCGATGTCGGATGGTTCACCCGCAAGGACTCTTTCTGGACCTTGTCCCTTGGACTGGATGTCAATATGGACAGCTCCATCCCTCTTGAGCTTTTCCGTTTCCTGAAGTGTGGAATGACCACGGATCCCCAGTCATACAGCATTCAGAATCTGGCTATAGGGGCGCAGGCCTACGCCAGTCTCGCACTGGGTTATTCCCGCGGTCTGGACGAGTTTGTGAAGGGTCTGAGAGTGGGCGGTAAGGTCAAGTTTCTTGCCAGCATGGCTGACATGCAGATGAATGTCGACCGCCTCGACCTGAATCTCAGCTCACAGAGCTGGGCGGTGTCATCCCTGGGTACGATGCGTCTTCTCGGCGGCGGTCTTTCTCCCGCCTTTGATGACAACGGATATATCAGCGGAGTCAATTTTGATCCTTCCTCTCTCGGAGTAGGCGGATTCGGCCTGGCTTTTGACCTGGGCGCCGAGTATACCATTTCCCAGGGTACTCCTGTGGACGGCCTGCGGTTCTCAGTATCGGTGACCGACCTCGGATTCATCACCTACAGTCAGAACAAGTCCCGTATTTTTACTGCTGACGGGACTGTGCGTTTCGAAGGTGTCGAGCATCTCGGAGGTGAAGGCGACATCAATTCTCAGCTTGAGGGAATTGCGGACGAGCTGATGAATCTTGCGTCATTCACGGAAGATAAGGTGGACAAGGCCCAGAACGGGACTCTGGCAGCTACCCTGCATGCGGGCGTGGATTATTCGTTCCTGGACGACAAGATGAACGTGGGGCTGCTGTATTCCGCCCGTTTCGGACGTTTCAGGACTGAGAACGAGCTGACTATTGCCTGGAACTATGCGCCCGTACGCAGTTTCGACATAGCCCTGAGCTATTCTCTTCTCAAGACACACTCCACAATCGGATGGCTGATTACCTTCGTTCCCAAGAAGGGTATCGGCATATTCCTTGGCAGCGACTACACTCCTCTGAACTACACCGCTCTCAATATAGAAGGAATCAAGCTTCCGGTACCGGCCAAGGAGGTGATGCTCGATGTCAATTTCGGCCTGACCATATCCCTGGGCGGAAAGAACAGGAGATACTAACTCTTTCCGACCGGATCAAGTGCAAAAAAGAGGCTGCTCTGTTTTCCTGAGCAGCCTCTTTTTTTCCTGTCAGCAGACGGTCCTACATGGCCGGTGCCGAGAAATGCTCTTTGGAGAAGATGCGCGCTTCTGTAATCACGACGCTGTTGCCGTCCTTGTCTCTCATTGTGCCGACAATGGTGCCTATCATCCTTTTGTGGTCTACGCTGGTGCACTCGAAGCGGATGTGGTAGGGCTCGTCGATGTACACCGGTCTGAGGTATGTGACGTTCTGTGAGATGAAGTAAGCCAGTCTGTCGGCCGGCCACATTGTGCCGAATACCTTGGCGAATGCGCAGAGAATGAGAACTCCCTGAGCTACCGGACGTCCGAATTCGGTGCCGGTGGCATATTCACGGTCTATGTGGACGGGATTGTAGTCGTCCGTCAGCTTTGCATAGACTTCGGCGTCTTTCTCTGTGAAGACGGTGTTGTAGTCATAGGTGTCGTGTTCCTTAATCATAATAACATGTGGATTTAAGATTAGCCCTATAAAGATAGGACAAATAATCCTAAAAAGCAAATAAAACTGTCTCAAAAGGTTAGGGAAAGTCCGTCATAAGCCGGTTCCACCCCTTCTGGTAATGCCCTGCAGAGGTCGGAATATTTCTCAAGCTGATGGGAGAGGTGGGTCAGGAAACTCTGTCGTGCTCCGACTTTGCGGCAGACTTCCAAGGCCTCGTCCAGGGAGAAGTGGGAGATGTGCGGAGTCCTGCGTATGCAGCTTACGACGAAGATGTCCACTCCGTGGAAAAGCTCTATGGACTCGGGACTTATGTAATTGGCGTCTGTCAGGTATCCCAGCCTGCCGAACCTGAAGCCCAGGATAGGGAGTCTGTAGTGCATGGCCCTTACCGGGATAATCTCCGTTCCGTTGATGCTGAAGGGGGCCTCGCCTATGGTGTGCAGTATGAAGTCAGGTACTCCTGGATAACGGTGGTCCCCGAAGGCGTAGGCGTACTCGCGTTTGAGCGATTCTTGGACTATGGGCTCGGCGTAGATAGGAAATGCCTTGTTCATGAAATAGTTGAATGCTCTGACATCGTCCAGGCCTCCGGTGTGGTCCTTGTGCATGTGGGTCAGCAGCACGGCATCCAGCTCCTTGATGCCGCTGCGCAGGATCTGCTGGCGGAAATCAGGACCGGCATCCACGACCAGCCGCAGGCCGTCATATTCGATGTAGGCCGAGGTTCTGAGTCTTTTGTCATGGAAATCATCCGAGCGGCAGACAGGGCAGGAGCAGCCGATGATGGGCATGCCCTGGGAGGTGCCTGTGCCGAGAAATTCTATTTTGTTGCGGACTTTAGCGCTCATCGGCCTCAAAGATAGGAAAAATTGTGTAATTTTGTAAAATATGAACGGCAGACTTTTTCTCGTACCGGCCCCTCTGGGGGACAACCCTCCCGAGGAGGTCATTCCTCCTTATGTTTTCGGACAGATAGCCCACGTGACCGCTTTTGCGGTCGAGGACATACGTACCGCCCGCAGGTATCTCTCCCGCATCGGATTCAGGGGAAAGATAGATACTCTGACTTTCTATGAGATCAGCGAGCATTCCTCCATGCAGGACATAGAGCATATCGCGGAGCATTTCTCCGAAGGCCTGGATATGGCGCTTATCTCCGAGGCAGGTATGCCTGCCGTGGCGGATCCCGGAGCAGCTCTTGTCGCGCTGGCCCACAAGGCAGGTGTGGAGGTAGTCCCTTTTCCGGGTCCGTCATCCCTTATGATGGCCCTGATGGCTTCGGGCATGAACGGACAGTGCTTCGCTTTTGCGGGTTATGTGCCCGCCAGGACCGATGCCCGCCGCAGGCGTCTCAAGGAGTTGGAAAACAGGTCCCGCCGTAATTCGGAGACCCAGATACTCATAGAGACTCCTTACCGGAGTGATGCGCTGCTGCAGGATATACTCTCTGTCTGTGAGCCGTCTACGAAGGTATGTGTGGCGGCGGATATCACGCTTCCGGGCCAGTATATAAGGACTCTGACCGTAGCCGGATGGCGCAAGGAGGGCCTGGTCATTACCAAACGGCCTGCCGTATTTTTAATCTATGCCGGAATTTAGAACATCATGGGAAAAATAGAACTTTGCGGAATGCGCTTTTATGCCCGTCACGGCTGCTTCCACGAGGAGCAGGTGATAGGGAATCATTTCACAGTAGATTTCGAGGCCTGGACCGATATACGGAAGGCCGCCGTGAGCGATGACCTGGAGGATACGCTCAACTATCAGAGGATATACGATATAGTAAAGGAGGAGATGGCCGTGCCGTCGCATCTGCTGGAGCATGTGGCCGGACGCATCCTTCGCCGCTTCCATGCGGAGTTTCCTCTGGTCGGGAGGGCCAGGGTAAGTATCTCCAAGCTCTGTCCTCCTCTCGGCGGGGAGGTGGGAGCATCCAGGGTGACCGTAGACCTGCAGGAACTATGAGGGTGGCGGTACATACTCTGGGATGCAAGCTCAACTATTCGGAGAGCTCGACCATAGCCAGGGAATTTGCCCGCAGGGGCTATGAGGTGGTGTCTTCTGACTCCGAGGCGGACATCTATGTGGTCAATACATGCTCTGTCACCGAGCACAGCGACAAGAAGGACCGCAATCTCATGCGCCGCCTGCACCGCCGCTCGCCCGGAGCCCTGATAGCCGTGGTGGGATGCTATGCCCAGCTCAAGGGAAACGAGATTGCAGGGCTTGACGGGGTGGACATAGTGCTGGGAGCCGGAAGCAAGGGTCTTGTGGTGGATGAGGTGGAGCGTATGCTGGCTGCCGGAGGACACGGAAAAGCTCCGCAGAGAGTGGAGCTCTGTGATATCGACTCGGTAGAGAACATCTTTCCCGCATACTCGACCGGGGAGAGGACCCGTGCCTTCCTCAAGATTCAGGACGGCTGCGACTACAAATGCTCTTACTGCACCGTGCCTTATGCCCGTGGCGGCAGCAGGAGCCTCCCCTCGGCCCTTCTTTTAAAACAGGCCGGGGAAATAGCAGCCTCTGGAATAGTGGAGATAGTCCTGACCGGAGTCAATACAGGAGACTACGGCCGTAAGACAGGAGAGAGTTTCCTGTCCCTGCTCCAGGAACTGAACGGGGTGGACGGCATTCTGCGCTACCGCATATCGTCCATTGAACCCAATCTGCTGACTCCGGAGATTATAGATTGGATTGCCTCCGGAACCAAATTCCTGCCGCATTTCCACATACCCCTGCAGTCCGGCTGCGACCGCATACTCGGCCGTATGGGGCGCAGGTACCGGACGGAGGATTTCCGCAGGAAGATAGAGCTGATACGCAGCAGGATTGACAATGTTTTTTTCGGAATAGACGTTATTGTCGGATTTCCCGGGGAGACGGAGGAGGACTTCCGCGCAACCTGTGATTTTCTCGAGGAGATTCATCCTGCGTTCATCCATGTGTTCCCTTATTCCCGCAGGGCGGGTACTCCTGCGGCGGTGATGCCGGACCAGGTTCCGGAGAGCGTGAAGACGGCCAGGGTGGAGGTACTTGAGCGGATGTGCGGACGCCTGCACGGGGAGTTCTGTGCCATGAACAGCGGCAGGGAGGAGGAGGTACTGTTCGAGAGCAGGTCCAGAGACGGGAAAATGACCGGATATACGCGCAATTATATAAAGGTGGAGCGGCCCTATGACAGGAATCTCATAGGCAAAGTAGTCCGGGTCACTCTGCCTTGACGCTGTTCCCGCTGTATTCCTCTGCCTGATACTCTGTCTCCTGATATTCCACAGAGCCGGTCTCTTCCAGAAAGTTCATGGGATTTTCCCTGGGCCTGAGCACTTCCTCCTTTACGATGTTCGCCTCTGCGGCCTCCCTTTCCAGCTCTTCCTCAGCTTCTTCCAGCAGCTGCAGCTCGTACTGCTCCCTCCGCTTGCGGGAGAGGAATATATTGCGCCAGAAGTCACCGAAGGTGTCGAACTCGTCCTGATAGGTGATACCGAATCCGCTGCGCTGTGTGTTGTCCAGGTAGTTGGAGTAGGAGTCGGCGGAACGGGTGAACAGCGTTATGCGCAGTTTGCCCTGCCGGTCAACCTTTATCTCCGCGTCGAAGTCTCCGGCCCAGTTGGACGATGTCTCGTCATTGCCGACGTTTCCGTTTATTATCAGTCTGTTGTTGAACGCCTGATAGGATACGGCCACATCGAACATGCCCCAGCTGCCGTTTGTGCCTCCAGGCTGGTAGTTGAGTCCCAGGTCGAGGGGAATGTCCAGCTGGCGGAAGATGTTGTTGAACTGGTTGGAGAGTATCTCGCTGGCGTTGGAGTACAGGATGGTGGAGTTGTTGATGATGCCTGACTGCTCGTCGGGAACGAAGCTGCCCGATATCAGCAGGGCCATGAACTGCTTCTGCACCTTGTCAGGGGTGCTGAGGGCGCTCTCGACCCGTCCTTTGGTGATGGGGTCCAGGTCGGGGATGTCGATTGAGAATGAGAGTTCCGGATTGGAGAGGGGGCCCTGGAGCTGTATGCCGCAGTTGACGTTGCGCCGGTTTCCGACGGATGTGGTGTCGGCTATCAGGGTGGAGATGGAGGCTTTGGTGCGGTATGTGGCCCCGACATTGAGGTTGGTGTTGCGGAAGTCTCCGTTGAAGGCTATAGTTCCTCCCTCATTGATGATGAAGTCCCTGGACTGGATGGACAGGACGAAGTGGTAGCTGCCCTCGGATATGGTGTAGTCACCGCGTACGTCGAACATGTTGCGCATTGGATTGAACGTTACGTTGACATTGCCGTTTCCGGTACAGCGCAGCACTTCTCCGAGCTGCTTGTTCATCTCTATGAGCAGTTCCGTGCCCTGGGTTATGCCTGCAGTGGCCCTGATTTCGATGTTGCCCCGGTGCTGCTTGCTTTCGGACTCCTCCGTACCTGTATCGGAAGTCATGGTGCTGTCTGCAGGCAACCGGAAATCCGTGAATGATATCAAGTCGGTCGTTGACGCTGATGAGGATGAGGACAGGGGTACATGGAGGGAGGAATTGTCTCCGGTAGTCACCTGGGCGTCTATGACGAGGTCATCGGTAAATCCGGATATGCCGATCATTCCGGAAGCGTACGCGGTGCCGTAGAACTTCCCGTTGTCCCTCTCGGTGGTGTTGAGGACCATGAAATTGTTGAATCCCAGATTGGCGTCGAGATACAGGTTCCTGAAGAAGTCGTGGGAGAGGCTTCCTGTGAGTGTGGCGGTTGAGCCGTGAGGGTCGGTGATTCTCAGACTGTCCAGGTCGATGCGCTGGCGGCTGAGAGTGACGGGACCGTTGAGGATATAAGGAACCTGGGTGAAGGCCGGTGTGACGGCCAGCGAGTCCACCCTGGTATTGCCGCTGTTGAGGATGAGCATGTCTGGCTGTCCGGTTATGCCTATATTCCCGCTTATGTAGCCGTCCTTTATGTCGGCGATACCGGACAGAAAAGGCGCTGCGGCTGTCATGTGCAGGCGGGAGAGGCTTATGTCCAGGTCAAGGTAGTTGCGTCCCGGAGTGAAGGAGCCTATGATGTTGATTGGATTCTGTCCGTCGATATAGTTGTTGACCAGAATGTTGAAACGGTTACGGGCCAGATCCCTGCGGCTCAGCACAGAGATTTCACCCAGTCTCTCACCTCTGAGGCTGATGTCAGTTCCGGTTATGTCCATCGTGGCCCCCATGCTGGAGAAGAAATTGTACAGGTCCACTTCTCCTGAAAGCCTGCCTTGGATGTCCAGGGTGCTTCCGGAGAATGAGTTGAGAAGGTCCAGGTCGAGATTGGCAAGGTAGAGGGAGAGCGTGCTTTCCGGATTATCCGACACAGAGCCGGCAATCCGGAGAGTGTCGTTGTCGCTGTACAGTCCGAATCCTGTTATCGAATAGTCTTTCGGTCTTATTTTCAATGATGTTGGGGTGAGAGTCCATCTGTGGTTGCGCAGGTTCAGCTCGGAACTGTCAATCTTAATGTCGGCCATCAGCATGTCCCTCTGGTCCTTCCAGGCCCGTATGCCGGCCGTGAGGTCCAGAGAGCTGGTGTCAGCGTTGTTGTAGCCCAGTCTCAGAAGCAGCCGGTCTCCGTCCTCAGACAGGGATATGCCGGTGTGGTCCAGAGTGACGGCTCCGGCGGTGATACGGTCTACGGCAAGTGCCCCCCTGACTCCCTGTCCTGTGTTGCCTGCAATCAGCGCGATGTCTCTGAGAGTGTAGCCACTGCCTTTTCTGTTCCTGAACGCAATTCCGGAGGACTGCATTTCCAGATTGAGCATATTGCTCTCGTTCAGACTCATGTCTATAGTCGTGCTGTCTGCGATGTTGAGACCAGGCATGATGATGTCACAGATGCGGGACATGTCGAAGGTGCGCAGATGGAAATTGTAGTATCCGTTCTCTCCTGCGGTCTTCGCCGAGTCAATGGTCAGCAGACGGTCGAGAGAGGGATTGCTCAGCGCCAGTTTTATCCTCTCTACCAGTCTTCCGGGCGCGTCCGTGCTGGTGTAGCCCGCCTGGAGGATGGGAGAGCGCAGTGTTACGATATGCCGGTCTTCAGAGAGTGCGGACCGGATGTTGATGGAGTCAATGGCGTACTCTCCGTTGTCATTTGCGTAGCTGATGTTTTTCAGCAGTATGCTGCCGAGTATGCTGCGTTCGGTGAACCGCAGGTCCGCGCTTGCCGTAACTCCTGCCGTGGACATCGTGCCTTTGTCAACAATGTTCATCGCCAGCAGGTCCGCGTAGGGCACATCCAGGAATAACCGGATATGTTCCAGGCCGTTCTTATTATCCCCGGAGCTGAGGTCCACGATGCCCTGGAACATGGCGGGGAAAGCGCTGTCATGGCTGATGAGCCTGATGTCAGCAGTCCTGTCATAGAACTCTCCAGTCATGCCTATGTCCTTGTATTCGTGGCCGTTTACAGTGATGTTCTTTATATTCAGATGGTGTAGGACGGCGCTCGGTCCTCCTTCTCCGGGAGCGGACAACTCTGCGGTCAGCCTTGTGTCCAGGTTTACTTCGCCGAGCACCTCATTTCCTAGTAAGGTTCCGGCATCCAGGCTGTCCACCCACAGGCCTGCGGCCAGGGTGCTGCCCTTGCCGTCTTCATTCCCGTCTAGGTCGGCCTCGTAACTGACTGAGCCGATGTCAGAGGAAATGTTTCCTATGCTGTACAGGTCGGAAACCGTACCGTATGCTATGCCTGTCAGGGTTATTCTCTTGTCCGGGATGATGTTTCCCAGTCCGTTCCCGTTGCCGCTGAACCTGGATATTATTCCGGATAGTTCCCGTGGAGTGGTGGAGATATGCTTGACAGTCGTGTTGAAATAGGTGTTGCGGATGTCCGGCAGTCCGGAAATTGCCGCGCTGAGCCTTATTTCAGTGCTGTCATATGCGGTCACATCCAGGTCGTAGGTACTGAGCCGTGAGACAGGCCCGTTTATCTCTCCGCTCATCCTGATCCGGAGGTCATTGTCCTTCAGGCTTTCAGCGAATACTCCGATGCTTCTGAAATCAAGTATGCTGTTGTCGAAATACGCTCCGAGGACGATTCTGTTGACGAAGTCCTCGAGGTCTTTTCCGCTGTTGTAGCCGAAAGACAGGTAGCCTGCATTGATTTCCGACCAGGAGTCGACCAGATGCAGGTTGTCTATCCTGGACTCTCTGGAGTTCAGGGAAAACCTTCCGCTCAGCGAATTGAGCTCATAGCCGCTGCGCTCGGTGCAGCTCAGGTCCCTGATGCGGCACGAGATGGTGTTGTCTTCTATTTCTATGCGGTTGATGCGCGCGTCTATACTCTTAAGCCTCAGATTCTTGAAGTCTATGCAAGCCGGATCGGGAGGTGTGGCGCCGGATTCCGGATCCTGAAGCGAGAATGCCATGTCGCGGAGCATGATCTCGTCGATGTACATATCCGGTATCCTGAACGGCTTTTTGAGCGAGTCGGGCAGGGGCATTATATTGAATATGCGGTTGATGTTGTTGCCGGAGCCTTCTTTTATGAGGTTGAAACAACCGTCCTCCAGGAAGATGCGGTTGATGCGGAGACGGCCCATCAGAAGGTCCGCCGGAGATATGGAGACGGACAGTTTCTCTACTGACGCCAGGGTGTCGCCCTGCTCTCCGGTGACGGATATGCCGTATGCCATAACCTTGTTGACAAAGATTATGGCGATACGGTCTATATCCATGGAGCCGTTCAGATGCCCTTCCATCCTGGAGAGGACATGCTTTGCCATGCGGGTCTGCAGCTGAGGGAACTGCAGGGCCACATAGGCTGCGACGGGAGCTATGCAGATGAGAATCAGAAGGCCGGATAATATTTTTCTAAATGTTCTTATGGTTTTCTAACTTTACTTTTAACTTTGCACATTAACTTACAAAGTTAATATTTTTTCTGAATTGAATTATGGGACAGAATAAGGGTTTTTATCATTTCCTGGCCATTATGACGGTGGTAATCTGGGGTGCTACATTCGTGTCGACGAAGATACTGATCAATAACGGACTTTCTCCCAATGAGATATTTTTCTACCGTTTCCTCATAGCCTATGCGGGGATATGGATCGTGTCCCATAAAAAACTTTTTGCCGACAACTGGAAGGACGAGATGATGCTGGCCGGCGCAGGCCTGTTCGGCGGTTCCCTGTACTTCCTTACGGAGAATACGGCCCTCGGCATAACCCAGGCCTCCAATGTGTCGTTCCTGCTCTGCGGTACGCCTATTCTCACCACATTGCTAAGCCGGCTGTTTTTCAAGAACGAGAAGATAAGCCGCATGGTATATATCGGCTCCGCTGTAGCCCTGGCCGGCGTGGCCCTGGTGGTTTTTGACGGTGCTACGAGCCTTAGGATATCTCCGGCCGGTGACCTGCTGACCCTGGCGGCGGCTCTGTCCTGGGGCTTCTACAGCATATTTATCCGCAAACTGGAGAATAGGTATGACAATATGCTGATCACCCGGAAGGTGTTCTTTTATGGACTTATCACTATTCTCCCTACCTTCATTGTCAATCCTCCCGAGCCGGGACTCCTTTTCAACTCCGGAGCCAGGGTATGGATGAACCTGCTCTTTCTGGCAGTCATGGCCTCTCTGGTGTGCTTCCTGACCTGGAACCTGGTACTGAGGCACATAGGAGTGGTGAAATCCTCGAACTACCTCTATCTCAATCCGGTCATTACCTGCGTGACCTCCGCTATTGTCCTGGGAGAAAAAATAACCCCCGTCGCTGTGACAGGGGCTCTGTGTATCATGGCCGGGGTCTGGCTGGCTAGTCGGAAATGACTTTTTCCTGCTCCCGTTTCTTCTGCATGCGGGCAGCGGTAAGCTCGAGTACCAGTACCAGTGCGACTCCGATGAGGGCGAAGGTGACTGCCAGGCCGATATGTCCGGAGAACAGCGGCTCGAGGTCGGGATGGAATGGCAGTACAGGCCTGGAGACATCTCCGATCTGATGCTGCCATGGCCATACCTTGACCAGCGAGCCGATCATGATGCCGGCCAGGGCGGATATGGTGGTTACGTGATATTTTTTGAGCAGCCAGGACAGGAAATGGGAAAATGAGACGATACCTATGGCGGCTCCGGCTACAAAGACCAGTATAAGGACTATGTTTAAGTCGGTCAGGGCCTTGAGCATATATTCGTATTTGCCGAGCAGAAGCAGGATGAAACTGCCGGATATTCCGGGCAGAATCATGGCGCAGATGGCTATGGCGCCGCAGAGGAAGATGAACCAAAGGTGGTTGGGGGTCTCGGTAGGAGATACCAGGCAGATGGCGGCTCCTGCGGCAATTCCGAGGAGGAGGGCGATGACGTTCTTTATTTTGGTCAGGTCTATATCCTTGAGAATAAGTATGGCCGAGGCTATGATAAGTCCGAAGAAGAAGGACCACAGAGGGATGGGCTCGTTGGCCATGAGATACTGCATGAGCTTGGCCAGAGAGAAGAAGCTGATGGCGATGCCGAGAATCAGCGAGAAGAGGAACGTGCCGTTGATGTGTTTCCAAAACTGTTTCAGCTTGCCTGTGAAGAGCAGTTTGAGGGCTTGTGCATTGATGGACTTGATGGATCCGAGCAGCTCCTCGTAGATGCCGGTCAGGAAGGCGATTGTGCCGCCGGATACACCGGGAATGACGTCAGCCGCGCCCATGCCTATTCCCTTGACGGTGATCATTGCGTAGGATGAAAATTTTCTCATTTTGAATCAGTGTGTATTGAAATTAGATAATTGATGATGCTTTTTGCCAGTCTGTCGGGTGCGTTGTCCCCGCTGTTCCCCGAAACAGTCATGTCATAGATGCATGTCTGCCGTCCCGAGGTGCCGATGCGGAACTGTGCGGAGGCTTTCCTAAGTATATAGTCGACTGTGAAAAGTCCGTCTGATCCTGTAGTAAGGTCTATCAGGATGTCGAAAGGTTCTTTTGTGAATTCAGAGCAGACGGCTTCTTCCGGGAGACCGTACCAGTTGATGTTCCTGCGTCCTATGACGAGCATCTCAGGGCCGGAATGTAGCTCCGGCTCTTCAGGAGATTCCTTGCGCAGGTCCAGGCAGATGCCTTTGTATCTGATTTTGTGGTCCGTCAAGGCCTTTCTGAGAACTTTGACAGCTTGTTCAGCGCCGGGCTCCGCGGCATTGACTATAAAGCCCATGCTCCTGGCTGATGCCAGAGGCACATATCTCCCCTGATGGGAGCAGGCGTTCTTCTTCAGGATATGCCGCTGAATAATCCGTGTCACAAAACAATTAATCATCCGCCAAAGATAGCAATAAAGATTAAAATGATATATTTTTGCTTTCAGGAAAATAAAATTGTGTATGAGTACAGTCAATATCGGAATATTCGGAAGACGGAATGTAGGAAAGTCTTCTTTGATCAATGCTGTTGTGGGACAGGATGTCGCAATCGTCTCAGACAGACCGGGCACTACTACAGACCCTGTCCGCAAGCGGATGGAGATATTCGGTCTAGGACCCTGTGTCCTTGTGGATACGGCCGGAATAGATGACGGGGGAAGCCTGGGAGAGATGAGAGTTGCCAGGACAGCCGGAGTGATAAGTCAGATAGATGTCGCACTGCTGGTATTCACGGGCGATGATTTCGGCCGGGAGGAGGAAGAACTGATGGGGCAGTTTTCCCGTTATTCGATTCCTGTTGTTCTGATTCATGGAAAATCCGACCTGTCCGTCCTCAGTCCAGGGATGAGGCGACGGCTGTCTGAGCGTTATCCCGGGGTAAGCTGTCTGGAATTCTCTGCGACTGCGGAAGGCATTGTCCTGGAAGAGGTGGTAAAAGGGGTTGTGGATGCGGTACGGAGCTTGGTATCCGGCTCTGTATTCAGCGAGCAGCCTATGTTTGCGGGCTTGGTCTCCAGGGGACAGAAAGTGCTGCTGGTATGTCCTGTAGACGGAGAGGCTCCGACAGGAAGGCTGATTCTCCCGCAAGTCAACGCAATCCGCTCGCTGCTGGATATCGGGGCAGTGGTGACTGTCGTCCAGCCGGACTCTCTTCCTGCCCTTTTCCCAAAAAGTGCTGTACCGGCGGCGTTTGACCTGGTGGTGACTGACAGCCAGGCTTTCTCGGAAGTAGCTGCTGCTGTTCCGGAAGAGATACCCTTGACCAGTTTCAGCATGCTTCTGGCGCGGAGCAAAGGCTGTTTCGAACAGTATCTTCAGGGAACACCGATGATAGACAGGCTGCAGGACGGGGACAGGGTCCTGATATTGGAATCTTGTTCCCACCATTCCTCCTGCGAGGATATCGGGAGGGTGAAAATTCCGGCACTGATGCGGAAAAGAACAGGAAAGTCATTGGCATTCGATGTGGTGGGGGGGCTGGACAGCATAGGACGCCCTATGACGGACTATGCCCTGGTGCTGCAGTGCGGAGGCTGTATGATTACCCGCAGACAGTTGTATTCCAGACTGCTGCCGGCTATTGAGAGCGGCGTCCCAGTGACCAATTACGGGATGGCTATCTCTTATATGAAAGGAATTTACGGAAGGGCTCTGAGGCCACTGACGGTATAGGGAAACAGTGTTAGGGATATGGAACTTGACAGAACATCGCTTGTCTCCTGGCTTGAGGAGAAGAGTCCTGACCGTCTGAAAGAACTGTATGACAGGGCATACAGGGTGAAAGTATCCACGGTGGGGGAGGAGGTTTATCTACGCGGACTGGTGGAGATTTCCAATATATGCCGGAAGAACTGTCTCTACTGTGGTATACGTCGGGACAACCGTAGTACAGGGCGGTACGGGATATCCTCCGAGGAGGTGCTCAGGTCCGCTGAATTTGCCTATAGGGAGGGTTATGCTTCGATGGTGATACAGGGCGGGGAGAGGACGGACAGGGCTTTCATCGACAGGATTACAGCCCTGCTTATAGAGATCAAGCGCCGCTGGCCGCTGGGTATCACGCTCTCTCTTGGAGAACAGCCGATTGAGGTATACCGGGAGTGGTTCGAGGCAGGAGCACACCGGTATCTGCTCAGGATAGAGAGCTCTTCCAGAGAGCTGTACGGGAGAATACATCCTGTCGACGCCGTTCATAGTTTCGATGCCAGGGTGCAGGCTCTCAAGGACCTGCGGGCATGCGGCTATCAGGTGGGAACAGGAGTCATGATCGGTCTTCCGTTCCAGAACGCGGCCCATCTGGCGGATGACCTGCTGTTCTTCCGGAACATGGATATAGACATGTGCGGCATGGGACCTTATCTGGAACACTCGCAGACCCCGCTGTACCGCTACCGCCACCTGCTTCTTCCCCGGGCAGAGCGCCTGGAGCTCTCGATAAAGATGGTTGCGCTGCTGCGGCTTCTGATGCCTGACATCAATATAGCGGCCACCACCGCCATGCAGGCAATTGACCCCTATGGACGCGAGAAAGCCATAATGGCCGGGGCGAACGTCCTTATGCCCAATCTTACTCTTTCAGAGGTCAGGGAGGAATATCAGATCTACGAGAGCAAGCCCGGAGTGGACGAGGACGCCGCCATCTCATCCTCCCGTACGGAGCAGAGGCTTAGGGAAATGAAAATCCCCATCGGCTGGGGCCGATGGGGAGATTCCGCGCATTTCGGTAAAAGATGAGTTATTTCTCAGACATATAGATCTGAGCCACTTCATTGTCGGAAAGGGCTCTGGAGTTGTATATCCTGAGGTTGTCGAAGTTGGTGTCTATGGCATTGTCTCCTGACTCACTGGTACCTCCAAGCAGGAACTTGGTGCAGGCATTGTTGGTGTAACCGTAGAGCTTGAGCGAGTCGACCAGTACTCCGTCGATATACAGCGAGCCGATTACGTTATTGCCCTCTGTCCTTACTACTACTGCTATGAAATGCCAGTTGTAATCGAGCTGAGGGTGGGTGAAACTTGAACCGTTGTAGTTGGAGCTGTTGTAGAGGTAGAATTTTCCGTCCTGGATTGTCAGTTTTGGCTGGTTGTACCGTCTGTCACCGCTTGCCATGGACCATACATGTCCGTCTGCAAAGCCTTTCATCCAGAAAGTCACGCTGTAGTTCCTGCAGGGATAAACTATCAGAGTCTTGGGGAAAGCCAGCTGGCTGCCGTCAATGGAGCTTACCGCAATGGCTTGGGTCCCGTCAGGGCTGTCAGTCGTGTACTGGGGGCCGTTGACAGGATTGCCCTGAACGGAGGAAACCTCGCTGCGGGTGGTGCCGTTGAAACGGAAGTATGCCGCAAGACCGTTGCGTACCGTGTTCAGCGGATCCTTGCCCGTGCTGACGGTCTGGGCAGGAGCGGGGGCGGGGGCGGGATTCTGCGGCTGTTCAGGTACAGGTTCCGGTTCCGGTTCCGGAGCCGGAGCAGCAGTCCGAGGCTCTGGAAGCAGCTTTATATCGGTCCTGGCTGTGGATCCGGATGTGACGGATGCCTGCACCTCCGATGCCTTGTATCCGTTCTTGACTGCCTGTATGGAGTAGTTGCCTGAGGCAAGGTCGTTGAATACGTAGAGACCGTTGCGTCCGGTCGTTACGGTTTTGCCACCGGGAATCAGGGTAAGTCTGGCATATTGTACAGGCTGTCCCGTCTGAGCGTCGGAAACTATTCCGGTCAGGGAGATATCCACGTTGTTCTTAAAGTAGATATGCCCGGTGATATATTTGTTGCCGGCTCTGAAGCGGACTTCTATCGAGTTCTGGTCATCTTCGTAGCAGTATTCATCGTTGTATCTTATCACTAGGGAGTTGCCCTCGTATGCGGAGGATATCTGAGATGCGCAGTTGGACTTGATCTGAGGTCTCTGGCTGGTGGAGATGCTGCGGCCTGCGAGGGACAGGTTGACGACCACCATGCCTTTCTTTTCCTGGAACCAGTCTATGGTAATCTGGTCGTACAGCTGGCGGTACTGGTTTGACAGGTTCTGGACCTGGTTGTACCGCGGATCCTGGGTGTCAAACTCGTTGAGAAATGTCCTGAGGTTGTTCAGGGCTTCTCCGATCTCTTCTATGGATGTGATGAAGTCCAGGTCGTTCTGAAACTTGGAGAGTCTTTCGTTGAGACTCCGGTCGTAGGCCTGGTATTCATCCACGAGCTCCTTCATCTCCAGTTCGCTGAACGGATATCTGACGGCGTAGAAGTACTCAAATCTTCCGGAAGACCGGTAGTATCTTTTTTCCCAGTAATAATCCGCGGCTTTTGACAGGGATATCTCTCCTATGAAAGGGAGTTTCGCTGTCCGGGAGAGGATTGAGGACTCAAGACTCTGGGTTTTGCTGAAACTTCCGTCACTCTGGAAAGCGGATGTGCTGAGGCTGGACTCGGATACGATGCGTGTGGCTATGCTCTGGGCAATCTGTTTCTTGACATTCTCCAGCACAGCTGCTTTCGCATCTTCGATGTTTCCGGCTGTGGCTGTGACGTTGAGGTAGTTCCGCTCTGCCGCATTGATCCATTCCGGGGTCCTTTTCGCGCTGGCTTCCTCGACTTTGTAGTCCTGCTTCTGTGCGTAGGCGGGAAGAAGGGTAAATAATGTGAACAGGACGGCTGTCAGTATGCTTTTTATGTCTTTCATATCAGTATGCAGTTTGAGTTCAGTAGATGTGTTCGAAGAAATACTCGTTTGCCTGTTTTATCATGGCGCGGAGCCTGGGGTCGCGGGCTTTCACCTTTCTCACGGCATCCATGTAGGAGGCCTGGTCACTGTCATCGATACCCTTGACAGTGAAAGAGGACTGGCTCAGAATCTCTCCGGACTTTGTGTCAGTTATGAAAAGTGAAATCTCCAGTTCCGTAACAAACATCGGAGGGGCTGTGGCTGTTACGTCCTTGGACAGCTCTGCGACTTTGGTCTGCAGGATGAAGCGGCTGCTGTCAGCGGCTGCGTCGTTGAGAGCGAGAGCCTGCTTCAGGTTGGAGGTAAGGGTAGTGACGGCGCTTCTGTGAGTCATACCTTCCGGCGGAGCTACCATTACGGACAGTCTCTCCTCCTGCGCCTGGAGGAGGAGAGCGGCGCCGAGCGCCAGTACAAGGGTGGTCAGAATTTTTTTCATAATACCGTGTGTTTGTAAATTAATTGTCAGTCTCCCAATACAATCCAAACACTGCCAAGTCCTCTCTCGTTGATCTTGTAAGGGAGATTGAAAGGTTCCTTGTTCAGGAAACGGGCCAGGTCCATCGCAAAGCCTCTGGTGTCAATTGCCCTTTCCTTGCCGAGAACAGTTTTGTAAAGAGGTATGCGCACCTGCTCGTAATCTACGAAGTAGTCACCGCCGGAGACTCTTGAGAACCGGTGGTTTACTGTATTCTCGTCCATCCAGTAGTCAATCACGTCGGAGAGCAGCACCACCTCGCCGAGGAATTCCACTTCATCGTTCATGGTAAGAGGACAGTTTTCTGTCATTCTCACAGATATGGTGACTTCACGGCCATTGGCGAACATGTCGTCGAAGTGGGCCTGAAGGGCGGAGTTGAACTGGTCCATGTAGTTGAGGACAGCCTCCTCCAGCAGTAGTCCCACAGTCGCTGCGGATGACGGACTGCCGTCACCGGAGACAGCGGTGATCACTTTGTTGGTGTAGGCGTCTACGCCCCTGAGGTTGAATGTAATGTATTTCTGAGGACCTCTGCTCTTGATGGAGAAGTCCAGGTCCATGATAATGTCAGCCTTTGCCGTGCGCTTGATGCGGTCCAGCGGCGATTCGGTGATGACTCCTCCGCCGGAACCGGAGAAGAGGGCGGCTTCAGTCTGCTGGTTCTGCAGGCTTTTCAGGGTCTGCTCAAGGTCCTTGAGGGGAAACTCCCTGCCGGCCATGATGGAAGAGAGCTCGGAGATGGCCAGTCTGAGGTTCTCGTCGGAGACGAATGCCCTGCTGTAGTCAGGTGTGCTGAGGGTATTCCCGTTACCGTCCTGATATGTGGTCATATAGCCTTCTCTGGCGCAGTACGCGTCACTGGGAATTACCATTATGACAGGTTTCCTGGCCTGGGAGAAGAGAGCCGGAACGAAGATTGTCAGGAATGCGGTGATAAATATCAGTTTCTTCATGATCAGCGTGTGTTAGAAATTATCTTTATTCCTGTCCCTGAAGTCATCCATGTTGATGTCCAGGGCAGCCTTTTTCTTTTCGGTGTCGTTGAAATCGTAGAGGATGTAGTAGATGTACACGTCCTGTTTCTTGACGAGACGGTGCTCCCAGTATGTCATGAGCGAGGTGGCTTCGGATATGTTCCTGATGTACTGGGAATTCTCGACCCTGGCACGGACCTCTTCCGCATCAGCTCCTTCTACATGCGTGCGCATGAGATAGGCGGTGATGGAGTTGGATGCGAAGTTGTGCAGTTCCTCGAATGCCTTGTTGCGTGCGTCCTCAAGGCTGACGGTGCTTTGCTGGCTTACTTTCATGAGGTCATAGCGGTCTACACTTTTTTTTACCCAGGCTGGACGTTTGTCCACGCTGCTTTCGAGAAGTCTGCCCTGTCCGTATACCGAGACAGTGAAGAGGCAGAGGAGAGAGAGTAACAGAAATCGTTTCATGCTAATTAAAATTTAGGATTAGTCATTATCATTCGATTACAAATATACGAAAAATATGAACAAGGGGCCCCGATGTGACGGTAATTGTTGTAAAAAAAGAGACCGTGTCGGAAAACCCGGCACAGTCTCTGTCCTGTAGTCAGTATGGTTCTGCTTATTCGTTCCTGATTGCAGCCTGCGCCGCAGCAAGGCGTGCGATGGGTACTCTGAAAGGCGAGCAGGACACGTAGTTCATGCCTATCTTGTGGCAGAACTCCACTGAAGCGGGGTCTCCGCCGTGTTCTCCGCAGATGCCCACCTTGAGGTTGGGGTTGGTACTGCGGCCGCCATGTACACCTATTTCGAGCAGTTTGCCGACAGACTCCACATCGATGGTCTGGAACGGATCCGCGTCGAGGAGCTTGTTCTCGAGATAGTCGCCCATGAAGGCTCCGATGTCATCGCGGGAGAATCCGAAGGTCATCTGGGTCAGGTCGTTGGTTCCGAAGGAGAAGAACTGGGCGGTCTTAGCCATGAAGTTGGCCAGGAGGGCAGCCCTCGGAATCTCAATCATGGTACCGTAGAGATAGTTGATGGTCACGCCTGTAGCTTTCTCCACCTCATCGTGCACGCGGTCGCAGATCTTCTTCTCGAAGTCGAGCTCGCGGACGATGATGGTTACGGGAATCATGATCTCGGGTCTGGGATTGAGGCCCTCCTTGATGAGCTCGGCAGTGGCCTCGAAGATGGCACGGAACTGGGTCTCGCTGATCTCGGGGTAGGTGATGCCGAGACGCACTCCGCGGTGTCCCATCATGGGATTGACCTCGTGCAGGCTCTCTCCGCGCTTCTGTATGTCGCTGATGGATACTCCAAGCTCCTTGGCCAGCTCGGCCTCCTTGTCGGGAGTCTGGGGAACGAATTCATGGAGAGGGGGGTCGAGAAGACGGAAAGTTACCGGCTTGCCGTCCATCACCTTCATGGTGGCCTTGACGGCCTGCTTGATGTAAGGCTCGAGCTCTGCCAGCGCGGCTATTCTCTCTTCTTCGGTAGTGGAAAGAATCATTTTGCGCAGCTTTGAGAGAGGCTCTTCGGAATGTGCGCCATAGAACATGTGCTCGATCCTGAAGAGGCCGATGCCCTCGGCTCCGAAGGACAGGGCGCGGGCTGCGTCCTCGGGAGTGTCGGCGTTGGTGCGCACACCCAGTCTGCGATATTTGTCGACGAGGGTCATGTATTCTACGAAACGGGGATTCTCCGATGCGTCCATGGTCTCTACTGCGACGTCGTAAACGAAGCCCTTGGAGCCGTTGAGCGAGAATACATCTCCTTCGTGGTATGTCTTTCCGTTGATGGTGAGTGTCTTGGCCTCAAGGTCAATATGCAGGGCGTCGCAGCCTACGATGCAGCACTTGCCCCATCCGCGGGCTACCAGAGCCGCATGCGAGGTCATACCTCCGCGGGCTGTGAGCAGACCGTCTGCGGCACGCATGCCTTCCACGTCCTCTGGATTGGTCTCCTCGCGGACGAGAATCACTTTCTCCTTGCGTTCTGCAGCGGCTACGGCATCCTCGGCTGTGAAGACGATCTTGCCGACAGAGCCGCCGGGACCTGCTGGCAGGCCCTGTGCGATGACGGTGGCCTTTTTCTCCGCTGCGGGATTCAGAATAGGATGGAGGAGCTCGTCGAGCTGGGCGGGGGCCACTCTCATGACGGCTGTCTTCTCATCGATAAGACCCTCATGGAGCATGTCCATGGCCATATTGAGAGCTGCCAGACCTGTTCTCTTGCCGACGCGGCACTGGAGCATCCAGAGCTTGCCGTCCTGGATGGTGAACTCGATGTCCTGCATGTCGTGGAAGTGGTTCTCGAGATGATTCTGTATCTCGTCCAGTTCCTTGTAAACCTCGGGCATGGCTGTCTCGAGGGAGGCCAGATGGCGGTTGTGCTCGTTCTTGGTGGCCTCGTTCAGGGGGTTGGGGGTGCGGATACCGGCTACTACATCCTCGCCCTGGGCGTTGATGAGCCACTCTCCGTAGAACTTGTTCTCACCCGTGGCGGGGTTGCGGGAGAAGGCCACGCCTGTTGCGGAGTTGTCTCCCATGTTGCCGAATACCATGGCCTGCACGTTCACGGCTGTTCCCCAGTCATCGGGAATGCCCTCGATGCGGCGGTAGGCGATGGCACGCTTGCCGTTCCAGGATTTGAATACGGCTCCGATACCGCCCCAGAGCTGCTCGTATGCGTTGTCGGGGAACTCTTTTCCAAGTACCTGTTTTACACGTACCTTGAAGTCGGCGCAGAGCTGCTTGAGGTCTTCCTCGGTGAGGTCTGTGTCGCTCTTGTAGCCTTTTTTGGCCTTCAGGTCGCCCAGCATCCTGTCGAGCTGTACCCTGATGCCCTGGCCCTCTGCGGGCTCGATGCCCTCGGCCTTCTCCATTACCACGTCCGAGTACATCATGATCAGACGGCGGTATGCGTCGTAGACGAAGCGGGGATTGCCGGTCTTGGCGATCATACCGGGTATGGTCGCGGAGCAAAGACCTATGTTGAGTACGGTCTCCATCATGCCGGGCATGGATGAGCGTGCGCCGGAGCGGCAGGATACGAGGAGAGGGTTGTCCTTGTCCCCGAACTTGCGGCCCATCATGCTTTCTGCGCGTGAGAGAGCGTCATTGACTTCCTTTTCGAGTTCTGCGGGATACTTGCATCCCAGATTGTAATACTCAGTGCAGCATTCGGTGGTGATGGTGAATCCCGCGGGTACGGGCATTCCGAGCGTGCACATTTCGGCGAGGTTCGCGCCTTTACCGCCCAAGAGGTTTCTCATAGAACCGTTTCCTTCGGCCTCTTTTCCTCCAAAGAAATAAACTCTTTTGTTTGACATAGAATATAAAATAATAAAATATTGGTTTGAGTCAAAGACCGTAAACTATTAGGGTACAAAAATAACGATTTTTCACAAATCCCCTACCAGTCACTTAAAAATATTTAGCAAATCATAAGAGTTTGCCGGCAAGCTCGGAAAGGTGGCTGCGCTCTCCGTGCACCATGTTGATGTGGGCGAAGACACTTTGTCCGAAAAACTTGTCGCAGAGGTGGGTCAGTCCGTTGGAGTTGAAGTCCAGGTAGGGCTGGTCTATCTGGTAGATGTCTCCGGTGAAGACTATCTTGGTGCCTTCTCCGGCACGGGTGATGATGGTCTTGACCTCGTGCGGGGTGAGGTTCTGGGACTCGTCGACGATGAAGAAGACGTTGCTCAGGCTGCGTCCCCTGATGTAGGCCAGAGGGTTGATGATAAGCTTCTCGCGCCGGAGCATATCCTCGATCTTGATGACTTCCTTACTGGTGGACGAGAAGCAGCTCTTGATGACGGCCAGATTGTCGAACAGGGGCAGCATGTAGGGACCGATCTTTTCGTTCACCGAGCCGGGCAGGAAGCCGAGCTCCTGATTCTTGAGCGGAATGACGGGGCGGGAGAGCAGTATCTGCTCGTATTTGCCGGACTGCGCAAGGGCTCCGGCCAGGGCTATGAGTGTCTTGCCGGTACCGGCCCTGCCCGTCAGTGCTATCAGCTTGATGTCCGGATTCATGACTGCGTCCATGGCCAGGGTCTGTTCGTCGTTGCGGGGCGAGATGCCGTAGGCGGTCTGCGGCCTGACTCTGACGATGGTCTTGTCCCGGTCGTCGTAGCGGGCCAGGGTAAGGTTTTTGGTGCTGTCGTATATCTTGTAGTACTGGTTGGGTGCCGGTCTGCGGCGGATACCGACCTGGGCGAAGGGTACTCCTTCCGGTGATTCATTTATCTTCCGGATGAAATCGTCCTTCATGTTGCGGACCGTGAGCACCTCCTTCTCGGTCTTGACGATACGCTCCTCCTGCACCTTGTCGGACAGATAGTCCTGGGCCATGAGACCGAGGGCCTTGGCCTTCAGTCTCATGTTCATGTCCTTGGTCACCAGGATGACCTTTCGGTCCGGATTGTTGTCCCGGAGCCAGATGGCGGTGGCTATAATCCTGTGGTCCGGGATATCGTCTATGAGCGAGTCCCGAATCTCACCGGTGTATCCATGACCCATCTCTATCTTGATATGGCCGCGGCCCTTGCCTAGACTTATACCTCTGTCGAAGAGAGTGTTGTCCGATATCTTGTCGAGGGCGCGGACAAAGGCCCTTGCGTTGTAGCCGAGGTTGTCGTCCCCTTTCTTGAACTTGTCCAGTTCCTCAATGACGCTCACCGGGATGAAGATGTCATTGTCCTGAAAGTTGAAGATGCAACGGTTGTCGTGCAGGATGACGTTGGTATCCAGCACGAAGATTTTCGGGGGGCGCAGCGGGCGGTTGTCAAGACTGCGGAACTGCACCTCTGCTTTTTTCAGAGTCTTTCGAGCCATATTCTTCCGTTTATGAACATTTCAATCCAAGGAGTGACCGTATCGCTCTTCCTGTCGGGATAATGCGCCCAGTTCCAGGGCCTGAGGCAGCGCTCTGGATGGGGCATCATGGCCAGGTGGCGGCCGTCAGGGGAGCATACTCCGGCTATCGCGGCGGGAGATCCGTTGGGGTTGGCGGGGTAGGCATCGTAGTTGTATCTCAAGGCGATACTGTATTCTTCCAGAGGTCTGGGGAAGGAAAAACGGCCCTCTCCGTGAGCCACCCAGATGCCAAGCCTGGAGCCCTGCAGGGAGGACAGGAGGATGGAAGGCGAGTTCTCGATGTGTACGCCTACGAATGCGGATTCGTACTTGTGCGAGGCGTTGTGCTTCATTTTGGGCGAGAGTTCCTTGTGCTCGGGAGTGATCAGGCCCATCTCGGCCATCAGCTGGCAGCCGTTGCAGACTCCGAGGCTGAGGGTGTCCTTGCGGGCGTAGAAGCGCTCGATGGCGGTGCGGGCCTTCTCGTTGTAGAGCAGGGCTCCGGCCCATCCCTTGGCCGAGCCGAGGGTGTCGGCGTTGGAGAAACCGCCTACGAAGACTATCATCTGTACGTCCTCGAGGGTTTCGCGGCCAGATACAAGGTCGGTCACGTGTACGTCCTTGACGGCAAATCCGGCCATGTACAGGGCCCATGCCATCTCGCGGTCGCCGTTGGAGCCGGTCTCACGGATGATGGCGGCCTTGACCTTATGCTCCTTTGGAATGGAGTAGCGACCGTCGAAATGCTTGGGGAAGGAGAACTCCAGAGGCTGCCGTTTGTAGTTGGCGTAGCGCTCGGCGGCCAGCTCCTTGGGAGTCTGGAGGCTGTCCAGGAGCCAGGAGGTGCGGTACCAGCTCTCGCGCATGGCATCGATGTCCAGGGACAATGTCCTGCTGTCGGAACCGTAGACCACTTTCAGGGTACGTCCCTTCTGAACGGGACGGCCGATGGTCCAGGCCTTGACGGGGCCGAGGTTGCGGAGGAATTCGTCCATGCCGGCATTCTTCACCTGAAGTACGACTCCCGGCACCTCGGAGAGGAGGATGTCGGAGGATTCCAGGGCGCTGAGGTCGATGTCGGCGCCTCCCTCCGTGTTGGAGAAGCACATCTCCAGCAGGGTGGTGATCAGGCCTCCGGCGGAGATGTCGTGTCCGGCCAGGACGGGGTTGCTCATGGAGTTGAACATGGCATCCTGGAGGCGGTTGAAGCAGGTTTTGAAATATTCGGGGTCGGTGATGTCGGGAGCCTTGGCGCCCACCTTGCCGAGTGTGGAGGCGTAGGCGGAGCCTCCCAGAGGGAAGGCGGCGTCACCTTTAATAATAGGTACGAACGGAATGTAGAGCAGGGTGGTGCCCTCGTCGCGGGACATCACGGGATGGAGGGTCGTTCCCACGTCCTTGCTCTGTCCGGTGGCCGAGATAATCAGGGTACCGGGCGAGAGGACCTTCTCCCCGTCTGGATATTTCTGGGTCATGGACATGGAGTCCTTGCCGGTGGGGATGTTGATGCCCAGGGCAATGGCAAAATCGCTGGCTCCCTTGACGGCTCGGTAGAGGCGGGCGTCCTCGCCCTCGTTGCGGCAGGGCCACATCCAGTTGGCGCTGAGGGAGATGCCGTAGATGTTGTCGCGGATGGGAGTCCAGATGATGTTGGTCAGGGCCTCGGCTATGGCCAGGCGGGAACCTGCGGCCGGGTCTATCATGGCGGCGGCGGGAGCATGTCCGATGGACACGGCTATGCCCTCGGGGTCGTCGTAGCCGATGGCGGTGACTCCCAGGTCATTGAGCGGCAGCTGAAGTTCACCGCAGCACTGCTGGCAGGCGATCAGGCCGGTCACCGAGCGGTCCACCTTGTTGGTCAGCCAGTCCTTGCAGGCCACTGACTCGAGCATCAGCACCTTGCGTATGGCCTCGGTAAGGGCTTCCGGAGACATTCCTGCGGGAGTCTGCCTGAGCGGGGCGAAGCCTCCGTGACCGTCGGCGCCTCCTTTGGGAGAGGAACCGTGCATCACGGTCTTGGGAGTAGAGCCGAACATATCGCTGAGCTCCAGGTCGATGGGGGCGTTGCCGGTCTTGCTGTCGCGGAGGGTGAAATTGCCCTTGCCGCTGACCTCGCCTATGACGTAGAACGGTGCCCTTTCCCTTTCGGCTATCCTGCGCAGCTCCTCGGTGTCGGATTTCTTCATTACCAGTCCCATGCGCTCCTGGCTCTCGTTGCCGATGATTTCCTTGTCCGAGAGGGTGGGGTCGCCTACGGGCAGCCTGGAGATGTCGATGTCGCCGCCAACTTCCTCTACCAGCTCCGAGAGGCAGTTCAGGTGTCCGCCGGCGCCGTGGTCGTGGATGGAGATGATGGAGTTGTGGTCCTTCTCGGCCACCGCGCGGATGGCGTTGTAGACCCTCTTCTGCATTTCGGGGTTGGCCCTCTGAATGGCGTTGAGTTCTATGGAATTGGCATATTCTCCTGTGGCGACGGAGGATACTGCTCCTCCGCCCATGCCGATACGGTAGTTGTCGCCTCCCATGAGGATGATGTCGTCTCCCTTCGAGGGGCGGTCCTTGGCGGCGTCGGCCTTCTTGGCGTAGCCAACACCTCCGGCGAGCATCACGACCTTGTCATAGCCGTACTTGCGCTCGGAGCCGTCGGGATCCTGTTCAGTGTGCTCAAGGGTCTGGAGGGAGCCGCAGATGAGGGGCTGGCCGAACTTGTTGCCGAAGTCGGAGGCACCGTTGGATGCCTTGATAAGAATCTCCGCAGGGGTCTGGTACAGCCACTTGCGGGGAGGACGGGCCTCCCATTCGCGGCCGCTGTCGATGCGTGGGTAGGAGGTCATGTAGACGGCGGTACCGGCTATGGGGAAGGAACCCTTGCCGCCTCCGATACGGTCGCGTATCTCTCCTCCGCTGCCGGTGGCCGCTCCGTTGAACGGCTCTACGGTGGTGGGGAAATTGTGGGTCTCGGCCTTCAGCGAGATGACGGTCTTGACCTCCTCTTCCTTGAAGAAGCTGGGCTTGGCGGCCGCAGCGGGGTGGAAGAGCCTGAGCTTGGGACCCTCGATGAAGGCGCAGTTGTCCTTGTATGCGGAGACGATGCGGCCGGGATTGACCGCAGAGGTCTTCTTTATCAGCTTGAAGAGTGAACTTTCCATCTCCACTCCGTCGATGACGAAGGTGCCGTTGAATATCTTGTGGCGGCAGTGTTCCGAATTGACCTGGGAGAAGCCGAATACCTCGCTGTCGGTCAGAGGTCTGCCGAGCTTGGCGGAGAGGTCCTTGAGATACTGGATCTCGTCCTCGGAGAGAGCCAGGCCCTCTTCCTTGTTATATGCTTCGAAATCAGTGATGTAGCGGATGGGTTCAGGCTGACGGTCGATGACAAAAATGTCGCCGTCCAGTCCGTGGTATATCCTCTGTAGCATCTTGTCGTGGGGTATCTCGGTGTCGGAGGCGTAGCGGCCCTCGGGCACAGGGAAGAACTCCTCGATTCTGGCGATGCCGGTAATGTTCATGTTCTGAGTGATTTCCACTGCTGCGGTGCTCCAGGGCGTAATCATCTCGCGCCTGGGACCGATGAATGTGCCGGTCACTGTGGAGCCCTGAAGGAGCTCCGCACCGGAGAAAAGCCATGTGAGGGTGTCCGCTGTTTCAGCAGAAAATGCTGTCTGAGAATCGACTGCTATGATTTGCCCCTCGGGGGAGCGGAAAAAGTATACCATGATATTCTAGAATTTGGGGTTCAAAAATAGAGATTATTTTGCTAATTCTTGAGAATATTTCCCATTTTTGCGCTCAAAATTTTAAAAAATACCGATGACCGACCCAAGTCTACAGAACCGGTACCGGGAATGTGTCCGGATGCTCTACAGCATAGCCCCCTCGTTTCAGCGGGTAGGGGTTTCGGGATATCACCCCGGTCTGGAAAGTATGACTGATTTCGCCCGGTTCCTGGGAGATCCACACAATTCACTGCGTACCATACATATAGCCGGTACCAACGGCAAGGGTTCCGTGGCCCACATGCTGGCTTCTGCCCTGGCTTTCAGGTATCCAGGAAGCAGGGTGGGACTGTACACTTCGCCGCATCTGGTGGATTTCAGGGAAAGAATACGGGTCGTCAGCTCCGGAAAGGGGCCTGACGGACGTCACTACAGGGAGATAGGGCAGGAGGATGTGGTGGATTTCATGTCCCGCAGCATGAGCTTTATCGAGGAGCGCAGGCCCTCGTTCTTCGAGATTACCACAGCCATGGCCTTCGACTATTTTGCCCGCGAAAGGGTGGATATTGCAGTTATCGAGACGGGGCTGGGGGGAAGGCTGGACTCGACCAACATCATCGTGCCGGAGCTCTGCATCATCACCTCCATCGGTCTGGACCACAAGGATATCCTCGGAGATACAATAGAAAAGATCGCCCGCGAGAAGGCCGGAATCATAAAGCCCGGAGTGCCGGTGGTCATCGGAGATCTGCCCCTTGAGGCGGAGGCAGTGGCCGCGGAAACCGCTTCATCGTGCGGCTCCAGGCTGTACCGCTCCGGTGAGTTGTGCGGGAAAGACGCGGATCCGCAGTACATTGCTTCCCGGGCAGACCTGCGCTCTTCCTGCCAGGTGCGGAATATCCGGACAGTGATGACCGCCCTTCATGTATTGGGAGCCTGGGACGCCGCTTTCACTGAAGCTGTGCTCTACGCTCTGGAGCATGCGGCGGCAGTCAGCGGTCTCCGTGGCAGGTGGGAGAGGCTCCGCACGGCTCCGGAGGTTATATGCGACATAGGGCACAATGTTCAGGCTCTGTCGGAGACAATGCGGCAGCTGGAGGCCGAGGCCGCCGGCAGACATATAATAATGGTGTACGGTATGGCCGGGGACAAGGATGTGGAGGCGGTCCGCGGACTTCTGCCTCTCGAGGCTAAGTACATCTTCACTCAGGCTCAGGGCAGCAGGGCCATGCCGGCCGGTAAGCTGAAGGATCTGGTGGACTCTTCCCGCAGGGAGAGGGGCAAGGCGGATGCAGGTGCTGTGGATTCCGTTGCGGTAGAGAGCGTGGAGGAGGCTGTGGATATGGCAATGAGCGAGGCGGGCACTTCTGACATAGTGTTCATAGGGGGAAGCAGTTATGTGGTGGCGGAGGCAATGGCGCGTTTTTTGCAGAAATCGGACGTTCCGCTGCAGAATAGCATTGAAACAAAATAGTTACAAGTATAAAACTAAAAAGTTAAAAACGATATGAATCTTGCAGTTATATTGGTTGTGGTCTTTATCCTGGCTTACGTGCTTATAGCCATGGAGAACAGGATCAACATCAATAAATCATCCGTTGCGCTCCTCCTCTGCTGCCTGATGTGGAGCCTTCTCAGCCTCTTTTCGACATCCATCGACCCGTCCCTGGACCATGCCAGGATATCCTCGGACCTGCTCGGTGCCTTAGGCAGTACTTGTGAGATACTGGTCTTTCTTATCGGTGCCATGACTATCGTGGACATCATCGATACCCACGGAGGTTTCGAGGTCATCACAAAGCATATTACTACCCGGAAGAAGACCCGTCTGCTGTGGCTGCTGGCCACCATCACTTTCCTGATGTCCTCCGTGCTGGACAACATGACCACGACTATCGTCATGGTGATGCTCCTGCGGAGGATGATTACAAACTATAAGGAACGCTGGCTTTTCGCCTCTATCATCGTTATAGCCGCCAACTGCGGCGGTGCGTGGTCGCCTATCGGAGACGTTTCGACTATCCTGTTGTGGATGAAGGGTAATGTGACCTCGCTCGATCTTATGAAGTCCCTTATTGTCCCCTGTCTCATCTGTCTGTATATCCCGGTGGCCATCGCCGCCAGGTTCCTGAAAGGTGTGATAGTGGAACAGCAGACCAACGAGGAGGCGGCTTTCAGACCTGCTTTCATCTCCGGACGCGAGAGCCGCACTATCTTGATATTGGGTGTGGTACTTCTGATTTTAGTCCCTGTCTTCAAGAGTGTCGTGGGACTTCCTCCTTATATAGGAGTAATGTTCGCGTTGGCCATTATGTGGATATACACCGATATGATGTACAAGAAGAAGAAAGAGGTCGCCGAGTCGCTGAAGAACAGGGTTTCCAAAATCATCAAGCAGCTCGATATGCCTACGGTGCTCTTCCTCCTCGGTATCCTGATGTCCGTATCTGCTCTCGGTACTGCCGGTGTGCTCAGCACCATGGCCGAGGGGCTCAATGAGGGTGTCCACAACGCCTACGCCATCAGCACCATCATCGGCTTGCTCTCATCCGTGGTCGACAACTCGGCTCTCGTGGCGGCCAGCATGGGTATGTTCCCCATTCCCGACGCCGCTGCCCTGGCTGCATCCGCTGACCCGGCCTATCTTTCCAACTTCCTTGTGGACGGAACATTCTGGCACATGCTTGCATACTGCGCAGGTACCGGCGGAAGCATCATCATCATCGGCTCCTCCGCAGGTGTCGTGGCGATGGGCCTCGAGAACATCAATATCATCTGGTATTTCAAGCACGTCAGCCTGCTCGCCCTGCTCGGTTACTTTGCCGGCATAGCGGTCTATATCCTGCAGCAATTCCTAGTCTCGCTGATATAATTTATTCCTGGATGTTCAGGGCCTGCATGAAGCGCTTCACGACTTCGGGGCGGCCGGTGTGCTTGCCGGTGTCCTCGCTGAGCTTGCAGGTGTCGTTGTAGAAAGACCAGGACTCGGTGATCTTGGCGGCGATGAGCTTGATGACGATGTTCATGGGATGGACACCGTCGAAGTCGTTGGTGAAGTGGGTGCCGATGCCGAACGACGGCTGGCAGTAGTCCGTGGCGTAACTCTGGATCTCGAGGGCATGGTCTACGTCCAGGGCGTTGCTGAATATCACCTGCTTGGTGCGCGGGTCGATGCCTAGGGAGCGGTACTTGTCCACTATGCGCATGAGCTGTTCGCGGTTGTCCCCGCTGTCCACTCTCAGCCCTTTGAACAGGTTGGCGAAGTCCTCCGAAAAGTTCAGGCTGAAAATATCCCAGCCGAAGCTGTCGTAGAGGAAGGTGCCCAGGGCGCCGCGGAAGGTGTTGCGCCAGCAGTCCATGGCTATGTGGTTGGCCATCTGCGGACCGTACATGCCTCCGATGGCGCAGATGAACTCGTGGGCCATCGTCCCGACCGGAATCAGGTCATACTTCATCGCCAGATAGACATTGCTCGTGCCGACGAACTTGCCGGGCCATCTGCGGCTTCCAGCACAGTCTTTCATAGCCCTGACTACCGTATCCTCAGCCTCAAAGGAAGCCCTGCGGCGGGTTCCGAAATCGCTGTAGATGCAGCCGGCCTCGAGCAGACGCTCCGCCTTGCGGTAGGTTTTGTCATAATAGGCGCTGTAGTCAAATTTACGGTACTCGCCGGTAAACATGTAGTAAAGCTCCGAGATTATGGCCAGAATCTTCACCTCCAGCAGGATTGTGTCCGCCCAACTGCCCTCGATGTCTATCTCCAGATGTCCTTCCGCGTCCTGCCGCACCTGCACCCAGCGGTGGTCGAAGCGGTAGCCTTTCAGATAGTTGTAGAACCATCCCGGAATATAGCTGCACCTGCGCTGCATGAAGTCTATCTCGTCCTGAGTGATGACCACATCGTCCAGAGCAGCAATCTGCCTGGACAGCTCGTCGGCGAAACCATCCGGATAGACAGTGTTGTCACGGTCTGTAAATGAGTATTTTACCTGAGCTCTTGGGAAGTTGTCAATCACCGCGCAGCACATCGTAAATTTGTAAAGGTCATCGTCGGTGAAATGGGTTATAATCTGCTTCATAGTCCTGTTTTTCATCTTTGAGCAGACAAATATACGATGAATTATCCAAGTTTGGTCATCTTTAAACTCTAAAAGTCGTTTCGGTGCCGTAGCGCTCGTGCATTATGTGTATATAAAATGTGCCGTCTCTTGCACAGAAACGGCACCCCAGGGCAAAGAGGCTGCCGGTCAGTGACTTCCGCCGCGGACCATTATGGATTCTGTCAATTTTGTCAGATTATTTTGACAGTACGCGATTTTTAACTAGCTTTGCGTCAATGATTAATTGCAGATGTGCCGTTTCTGTGCAAGAGACGGCACCCCATAACCGGCGGCGCATTCCGCGCATCTATCTGAGTTCCAAAAAGTTG
>CALUSM010000016.1 GCA_944323445.1 uncultured Bacteroidales bacterium | reverse complement strand
ATACCGGCCAGCATCAGCACGGATATCGGATAATACACCATCGGTTTGTCATAGATCGGTATCAGCTGCTTGCTGATGCCTTTCGTAATCGGGTAAAGACGGGTGCCGGAGCCGCCGGCAAGAACGATTCCTTTCATTTTATTAAGATATTATTATACGAATACAATTCACCACCGCTGCCTTACTGTCCACGAAGTGCTGCACACCACCCCGGCTATTTGAATTCGGACATCGAGTCCTTATGTGTCTGGAATATAACCAGCCGCAACATTCCGGACTTCATCCAGGCTTCGTGTACTCCTTTTGTTCTGACTTTTTAGAGACCTAGAGAGGAAAGGACTGATAACACTTTCTATCCGCCAAGCTAAATCAAATTTTCGAGAAATGCATGAAACTTTTACCACCGCCCTACCTCAGTGAGGATGCGGGTAACGAGTGAGGCAAACTTCTTGACGTGCTCGAGGGCTTTGGCGGGGGTGTTCATGGAGGTGACGCGGTCGCGGATGTCGCGGGCGAGGTCCTCGAGGGGTCTGGAGGCGGCCTCCAGGCGGTCGATGAGGGTGTCGGAGGTCTCGTCGATGAGCTCGCGCTCGAGATTGCGGAGGGAGAGGGCAGTTTCCTCCAGGCTGCGGCGGTCGGCAGCGGGGAGGTCGGGGTCCAGCCGAAGTGCATCGCATTCAGCGATGGCCTCGCGGATGTCGGCGAGGGACTTCGGGATGGGGTTGCCTGTTCCGTCTTTCTCCATTTGCACTCTTTCTTATATTTTACTTATCAGTTTTCCAACATTCTTGACACCTGCGAGGCAAGGGTCCTGAATCTGACCAGTTCGCCCCAAAGCTCTGCCGGGACTTTCTTCTCGCCGGCGGCAAAGTCAGCGGCCAGCTTGGCGTGGGCGTTCTTCATCGAACGCAGGGCCGAGACGCAGCTGTTGCGGACAGACGAAAGTTCATCGGCACGGTGCAGCAGCTCCACATACAGGCGGTCGCTCTCCAGCGGTACAGGTTCGCCCCGCTGCTCCAGGGCCCGCAGATAGGCGGAGTAATTGTCCCGGAGGCTCTCTTTCTCGTGCCGGATCAGCTCGTCCATCTCATCGCTGCGGAGGATGTCCATCAGGGAGTCGCAGCTGGCAGCCACCAGAGTGTCTCCGGCTATCACTATATTTCTGACCGCAACGCCCTGCACTGCCTGCATCACTTCCTCGGCCACGTATCCGAGCACCCGCCCGGCCATCCTGGCATATCCTTCAGGTATGTCCTCATATCCTGTGTCCAGCCTGTTGTACCTGTAGATTACCGAATCCACGCGGGTCCCTATCCCCCTGAACTCCGTCCCGATGCCTTTCCACCTTGCCTCAGCGCTTACACTGTGCAGCGCCCTGACATAACTGTTAAAAGCATCTACATAGCCCTCTGCCTTTCGCACCAGCGACTCACCGTCCATCGAAGCCTCCGCAAGGGCCGTCACTTCCTCGTATCTGGCCTGACCGGAGGACAGCGATGCGGCATAGAACAGTCCGCGCTCCAAACGCAGCTCAGAAATCCGGCCGAAGAGCACGGCGGGAGAGCGGGAAACGGTATCGCTGCGGAATGTCAGCTCTCCTACGGCCTCCAGCTGAGCCTTGGAAAGAGGCGAGCAGCCGATAGCCAGGGATAAAGCCAAAGCCGTGACTACGAGAAAATTATATATAGGGCAATTCCTCATCTCTACTTACAGCTTCGCCTCCTGAGTCCCACTACAGCAGTCCCGGAAGGGTTACTGTGAATGAGTCCCAGCAGGTGAAAGCATCAGGCGGAAACAACCGTCCGGACACTCGGGATGCTTAAGAGTCCAGCCTCTCGTAACGGGAGTTGGCACTCTTGTATTCGGGAACGATATTCTTCATTGCCAGCACGGTGTCGTCTTTCTTCATTCCCAGAGCGGCGATGCGGAGGTTCTCCAGCTCGTGGTCCACCGCCGCCATATCGTATTCGCGGACTTTCGCCCGGAAAATCTTCTTGTGAACTGTCGGAAGGGTGTTCTCCTCGTCCTTGAGCAGCTCCTCGTAGAGCTTCTCGCCGGGACGCAGCCCGACATACTTTATATCTATGTCCTTGCCAAGCTGCAGGCCGGCAAGGGATATCATCTTCCTGGCAAGGTCGTCTATCTTGACGGGTGCGCCCATGTCGAAGACGAAGATATCGTTGCCCTCGCCCATAGTCGCGGCCTCAAGCACCAGAGAACAGGCCTCGGAGATGGTCATGAAATAACGGATGATACGGGGATCCGTGACGGTGACGGGACCTCCCTTGGCTATCTGCTCCTTGAAGAGAGGGATGACGGAACCGTTGGAGCCAAGGACGTTGCCGAAACGGGTGGTCACGAACTTAGTCTTGCCGGGCATCCTGCCTGAGGATATCTCCTTGCCCACAGTCTGAACGTATATCTCGGCGATGCGCTTCGAGGCGCCCATGACGTTGGTCGGGTTGACGGCCTTGTCGGTGGATATCATCACGAACTTCTCGATGTTGTAGCGGATGGAGGCGTCCACGACGTTCTTGGTGCCGAAGACGTTGGCCTGAACGGCCTCCACGGGATTGGACTCCATCAGGGGCACATGCTTGTAGGCTGCGGCATGGAAAACCACGTTGGGACGGTACTTGTCGAACAGGGCGTCTATGCGGTCCTTGTTGCGCACGTCGGCGATGACGAACTTCTTCTCCACCCTCGGGGCCTGGGAACGCAGCTCCAGCTGCATGTTGTGCATCGGGGTCTCGGCGAAGTCCACCAGTATCAGCTTGCGGATCGGCATGTTCACCAGCTGGCGGCACAGCTCTCCGCCTATCGAGCCGGCTCCTCCAGTCACCACGACAACCTTGTCGGTGAGGAACTCGCGGATCTCAAGGATGCTTATCTTGATCTCGTCGCGGCCAAGCAGGTCCTCGATCTTGATCTCGCGGATCTTGTTGCGGAATATGCTGTCGTCAAAAGTTGTCAGGGAAGGGCGCACCAGTATCTGGATGCGGCGCTCGGAACAGAACTTGACCAGATTGTCCTGCTCGTTGCGGGCAGCCACGTTGCTGGGGAACACTATCGCGGATATCATGCGGGAGGTCACAAGACGGGCAAAGTCACGCTTGTTGTCCACATGGTAGATCTTGTAGCCGCACAGCATCTTGCTCTTGTCATGGGTGTCGTGGGTGATGAAACCTACGCAGCGGTATGAGGCGTGCAGGGTCTTCTCCAGGAAATTGAGGGTGTTGACAGAATCATCGTCAGTACCGTAGACCAGGGTGTTCTTGACATAGTAATCGGGAACTCCGGAGAGGGACATGACGTTGTAGATATTGGTCACAAGCACTCTCACCATGATAAGAAGGAAGAGGGTGAGTATCATGTCCAGCACCGAGAACAGCAGTATCCACCCGCCGTTGACATAATATTCGGAACCCTTGAAATAGAAGAACAGCACCAGCATCACGGCCAGGGCCTTGACAATGGAGGCGAAGGATATGCGCCACATCTCACGCATCGTGGTATGGCGGACGACACCCACATAGCTCCTCGTCATCAGGAATGCCATCAGAGAGATTAACGCAGAGCAGCCGGCGCCTGCCAGATACCAACGGAATGTGAATATCTCCTGAGTCGTAAAGTAGTCGAACACCGCGAGCACGAGCAGCGATGATACTACGGATGTAACTGTGTCAATGAGCAGTACCCAATATCTATTGATGTAATGCTTGGCGAAATATGATATAATTTTCTCTATTTTTTCGTTCTTCATAAATTCAGGAGGCTATACTTCGAAATGCAAAGATAATAACTTTTGTCAAAGTCAGACAAAAAATCTACCTGCTCAGAAGCATCTCCCGGTACTTGGGAAGAGGCCAGAGCTCGTCATCCACCAGCATCTCCAGCTTGTCGGAGACATCGCGTATCTTCTGCATGTAGGGCTGGACACGCTCGCAGTAAGCCTCTGCGCGGGCTGTAACATCCTGTATCTGATTGGCCCTGCGCCGTTCGTCTATCATATCGTGCACATCCTTGCGCAGCGAGTCCACGTATCTAGAAATCTTCTCTATCATCCTAAGCTGAGTGGAGCACATCTGCCTCATTCTCTCAGGTCCAAATAGGTCCATCTGCCCCCTGCAGTTCTCAATCAGGGTATTCTGGAACTTGATGGCCGTCGGGACGACATGGTTGATAATGAGGTCTCCAAGTACTCTTGCCTCGATCTGCAGTTTCTTGGTGAATGTCTCCTGCTGCACCTCGTACCTAGCGTAAAGCTCACGGTCAGAGAGGATTCCCATAGAGGAGAAAAGCTCCACCGTAGCGGGTTCGATGAGGGCCTTGTTGGCCTCGGGCACGGAACCGAGAGCCTTCAGACCGCGCCGCGCCGCCTCTTCCTGCCATTCCCGGCTGTAGCCGTTGCCCTCAAAACGCACTGCCTTGGACTCCAGGACATACTGCCGTATCACATTGAATACCGCATCGTCATGCTTCTCGCCTGCGGCGATACGCCCGTCCACCAGGGAACGGAAACGCAGAAGCTGCTGGGTGACAGCAGTGTTGAGCACGTACATCGGGGCCGACACATTGACCGACGAACCTACCGCCCTGAACTCGAAGCGGTTGCCCGTGAATGCAAACGGCGAGGTACGGTTGCGGTCCGTATTGTCCGGCAGGATCTCGGGGATGTCGCCCACAACCTTGAGCCTTGCCCTCTCTCCCTCCTCGCCTCCGTACTCGCTCATGTCCTCGATACTGCGCAGCACCTTGTCGAGGGTAGTGCCCACAAACACGGACATCACCGCGGGAGGTGCCTCGTGACCACCCAGACGGTAGGAGTTGTTGAGGGAGGCGACACTGGACATCAGCAGGTAATTGTGCTCGTAGACAGCCCTGATGACCGAAACAAAGATACTCAGGAACTGCAGGTTGGTCCTGGGAGTGCGTCCCGGTGAGAGAAGGTTGACGCCGGTGTCGGTGACCAGGGACCAGTTGCAGTGCTTGCCCGAGCCGTTGACCCCGTCGAAGGGCTTCTCGTGGAAGAGCACCTTGAAGTGGTGCTTCTTGGCAACCTTGCGCATCAGGAGCATGAGGATGAGATTCTGGTCGATGGCCAGATTGGCCTCACAGTAGAGAGGAGCGCACTCAAACTGGTTGGGCGCTACCTCATTGTGCCTGGTCTTCAAGAGGATGCCTAGCTTGTAGGCATTGACCTCGAAGTCCTTCATGAACGCCATGGTCCTCGAAGGAATGGTGCCGAAATAATGGTCCTCCAGCTGCTGGTCCTTGGCGGCCGTGTGCCCCAGGAGGGTACGGTTGCATATCTGCAGATCGGGCCTTGCGCGGTAAAACGCGTCGTCCACCAGGAAATACTCCTGCTCCGGTCCCAGCATCACATTGACCTTCCGCACGTTGCGGTCGAAGAGACGGACCACCTCCACCGCCGCCCTGTCCAGCGCCCTCAGGGACTTGAGCAGAGGCAGCTTCATGTCCAGCGACTCGCCGGTATAGGCCACGAAGACCGTCGGGATACAGAGAGTGTTGTCCAGGATAAATGCGGGAGAGCTGGGATCCCATGCGGTGTATCCCCTGGCTTCGAAGGTGTTGCGGAGACCGCCGTTGGGGAAGCTGGAGCCGTCGGACTCCTGCTGCACGAGGGTGTTGCCCTTGAAATTCTCAAAGATATGGCCCTCGGAATCACGATCCACAAAGGCCTCGTGCTTCTCGGCCGTAGAGTCGGTCATGGGATGGAACCAGTGGGTATAATGGGTGGCACCCATCTCCACGGCCCACGCCTTCATTCCGGCCGCTATCTGGTCCGCAAAGCGGCGGTCTATGCTGCCGCCCTCCCTTATCGAGGAGACCACATGGGCATATGCGTCAGGAGAAAGGTACTTGCGCATGCGCTCGAGGGTAAACACATTCTGTCCGAAATACCCGGACACCGGCCTGTTCTCTTCATAGAACCGCTCCGCCCTGCGCGTGGAGAACTCCTGCAGGGCACGTATCCTGAAATTGCTCATATTACTTACGCTTTATTGTTACTTTATACATTCGAGGCCAATACTTTCCAGTAAGATACAACGAACTGTCCGCAGGATTCCAGGCTATGCCGTTGAGCACGTCCACCGCAGAGGTCCGGTATTTGGAGTCCAGCAGACCGCGGCAGTCCAGACGGCCGGTCACCTGCCCGGAGACAGGGTCTATCATGACTATCACGTCGAGACCGTAGACATTGGCCCATATCTTCCCACCGATATACTCCAGCTCGTTGAGATACTGCACCTCCACACCTCCTTCCCGGACAGTGAGGGTCCTCTGTTCGAGGAACGTGAGCGGGTCTCGGAACGACAGGGTGGAACTGCCGTCACTCATGATCAGCGAGCGGCCGTCGGTTGTCAGTCCCCAGCCCTGCCCGTTGTAGGCAAATTCCGCCAACTTGGTAAAAGTTCCTATGTCATAGACAAAACACGTGCCCTCGTACCACGTGAGGATGTAGGCCCTGCCGTCAAACACGCAAGAGCCCTCGCCGAAATACTCCGGGCCGAACACCTCCCGCCGCAGCACCTTGCCTGTGGCAGGGTCCACCTGCCTGAAAGACGACTCTCCATACTGTCCCGTGCTCTCGTAGAGACTGCCGTCATGGAAGAACAGCCCCTGGGTATACGCAGACAGGTCATGGCGGATCTCCTCCTTCGAGACCACCTCATACTCCTCCACCTCCCCCTGCGGAGCAGAAGGGGAATGCAGCCTGGAGGCAAATCCAGTGAACACAGCGGCAGCTGTCAGCGCGACGGCCGGAACTAGAAACTTACGGTTCATTTCTTATCGTGATATTCCATGGCAGCCTTGACGAATGCCACGAAAATCGGCTGGGGATTCTCAGGGGTACTCTTGTATTCCGGATGGAACTGCACTCCGATGAAGAACGGATGCGAGGGAATCTCGACTATCTCGACGAGTCCCGTCTCCGGATTGCGGCCCGAGGTGCGCATGCCGGCGGCATTGAGACGCTCCACGTAGTCGTTGTTGAGCTCATAGCGGTGGCGGTGACGCTCGCTGATCAGCGGCCTGCCGTAGATGCGGTAGGCCAGCGAGTCCTCATCCAGCTGACACTTGTAGGCGCCCAGACGCATGGTGCCGCCCTTGACAGTGGTGGTCTTCTGATCGGCCATCAGATCTATGACAGGATTGGCGGCGTTGGCCTCCACCTCAGTGGATATGGCGTCCTGCAGCCCAAGTACATTGCGGGCAAACTCCACTACCGCCATCTGCATTCCGAGGCAGATGCCGAAGAAAGGCACGCCCCTCTCGCGGGCATAGCGGACGGCCTTGATCTTGCCCTCCAGCCCTCTCTCGCCGAAACCCGGTGCGATGAGCACGCCGTCCATACCGGAAAGTTTCTCCTCCACATTGTCATCCGTGAGATACTCGCTGTGGACGGGCACCACCTTGACCTTGCAGCGGTTGGCGGCTCCGGCGTGGATGAATGCCTCGAGGATGGACTTGTAGGCGTCCTGAAGCTCCACATATTTGCCGACAAGGGCAACAGTCACATGAGACTTAGGAGCTCCAAGCCTGTCCAGGAAACCCTTCCACGCCTCCAGATCCGGCTCGGCGGTAGTCAGTCCGAACTTCTCGAGGACGATCTCGTCCAGCTTCTCGTCCCTCATCATCATGGGCACTCTATATATGGTATCGGCGTCGATGGACTCGATTACGGCATTGGGGCGCACGTTGCAGAAGAGAGCCAGCTTCTTGCGCAGCTCCTGGGAGAGCTTGTGCTCGGTACGGCAGATGAGGATGTCCGGCTGGACTCCGTCCTGCTGCAGGAGTTTGACGGAGTGCTGGGTAGGTTTGGACTTGAGTTCCTTTGCCGCGCTCAGGTAGGGTACCAGAGTCAGATGGATCACCAGGCAGTCCTCATCCGGAAGTTCCCACTGCAGCTGCCTCATCGCCTCGATGAAGGGCAAGGACTCTATGTCTCCGACAGTACCGCCTATCTCGGTGACTATCACGTCATACTGTCCGCTCTTACCCAGCAGCAGCATACGGCGCTTGATCTCATCCGTGATATGGGGAATGATCTGGACAGTCTTGCCCAGATACGCGCCCTGACGCTCCTTGTCGATGACCGTGCGGTATATCTTGCCTGTAGTGACGTTATTCGCACGGGACGTATAGATATTGAGAAATCTCTCATAATGACCAAGATCCAGGTCGGTCTCGGCCCCGTCCTCGGTGACAAAGCACTCTCCGTGCTCATAAGGGTTCAGCGTGCCGGGGTCGACGTTGAGATACGGGTCAAACTTCTGGATAGTGACCCGCAGTCCCCTGGACTGAAGCAGCTTGGCTAATGAAGAGGAAATGATGCCTTTTCCAAGTGAGGATACGACACCTCCCGTAACGAAAACATATTTTGCAGACATACGATATTATTTACTTACGGGGGTACAAAGTTAATGCAAAAAAACTATCTTTGCAAGATATTTTTTCAACCTCATCACTGAATGAAAAGTCATACAGTAAGATACAGAATCCAGACCTGTGACGTGGACATCCGTAAGAGCTACAAGGCATTTTCTTTCATGACGCAGGCACAGGAAATAGCCAATTACCACGCCTCCAGCATCGGTTTCGGCTACTCCGACCTCATAAAGGACAATATCGTCTGGGTACTCTCCAGAATGAAGGTCGTCTGCCTCCGGTCTCCCAAGTGGGAGGACGAGGTGGAGCTGACCACCTGGCACAAGGGCCGCGAAGGCGTATTCTCCCTCAGGGACTTCGAGGTATCCGGCACAGATGGCGGCGGACCGTTGATTCAGGCTACCAGTTCCTGGCTGCTCATCGACGTAAATACCAGGAGAATGCTGCGCCCCGACCACATTCTGGGTGAAAAGAGCCTCACCACAGCCCTCGACCGCAACGCCATAGCCGAGGCCTGCGGCAAGCTGACAACTCCCTCCAAAGGGATGGAGCTCGTCCGGACGCACGAGGTCCTGTACTCCGACATTGACGTCAATGCCCATACCAACAATGCAAAATACATTGAATGGGCTTTCGACACCATTCCCTCCGACGAGCTGCAGAAGAGAGGCGGCATTGACTCCTATCAGATCAACTTCAACCACGAGACCCGCCTGGGCGACCGGGTTGACCTCTACCGCGCCTCCACCGCTACCGGAGAATTCTTCGTGGAGGGACGCTGCGGAGACAAGCCTGTATTCCAGACTGCCGTACGTCTTAAACCTTAATTGATATTATCCAGAATTATTAACCGTATTAAAACCTGCAACCGTGAATCTGAACGAACTGACAATATTCACCCCACACTTCTTCCACATCGTAGAGCGAGTGATGATCGTCCTGGCCGTAGTGGTCTTCGTGGCCCTGCAGTACTTCAAGGCAGGCTACGGATACCTCCGTTCCAAGGGCTGGGGACCGATGATAGACAACAAGCTGGGCTGGATTATCATGGAGATTCCCGTGCTGATAGCGTCTCTGCTGATCATCATACCCGCACGCGGCTGGGAGAACATCACGGCCTTCATCCTAGTGTCCTTCCTGCTTGTGCACTACATACAGCGTTCCCTCATCTACCCCTTCCTGATGAGGGGCAAGAGCCGGATACCGGTCTCCGTCGTGCTCATGGGAGCCGTCTTCAACGTGGTGAACGCCTACCTGATCTGCGGCTGGCTCTTCGTCATTGCCCCCGAGGGACGCTACACCCCCGAGTGGCTTCTGTCACCGCAGTTCATCATCGGAGCCCTGATATTCATCTTCGGCATGGTGGTCAACCTGCATTCCGACTACATCATACGCCACCTGCGCAAGCCCGGTGACACCAGACACTACATTCCCCGGGGAGGCATGTTCCGCTACGTATCTTCGGCCAACTACTATGGTGAGATTACCGAGTGGTTCGGCTTCGCGATACTGACCTGGTCCCTGCCGGGAGCCATCTTCTGCATGTGGACTTTCGCCAACCTCGCTCCGAGGGCCAACTCCCTGTACGAAAAATACGCCAGGGAATTCGGTGAGGAATTCACCTCACTCAAACGCAAACGACTCATACCTTTTATATATTAGACATGGAATCACTGCTCTTCACTCCGGCCAAGATAGGCCCGATAGAAATCAAGAACCGCGTCATACGCGCCTCGGCCTACGAGGGCATGTGCGACGGACACGTACCCACACAGCAGCTCAAGGACTACCACACGGCAGTGGCCCGCGGCGGAGTCGGCATGACCTCCGTAGCCTACGCGGCTGTAAACAAGAGCGGACTGTCATTCCATCGCCAGATGTGGATGCGTCCGGAGATCATCCCCGGCCTGAGGGACCTGACCGACTCGATACATGAGGCAGGAGCCAAGGCCTGCATCCAGCTCGGCCATTGCGGCAACATGTCGCACCGCCGGTACTGCGGACAAAGGCCTGTGGGAGCCTCCGGAGGCTTCAACCTCTACTCTCCTACCTTCGTACACGGCCTGCGTAAGGACGAGATACTCCAGACTGTCAAGGACTACGGCAATGCTGTGCGCATAGCCCGCGACGGAGGCTTCGACGCAGTGGAGATCCACGCCGGCCACGGCTACCTCATCTCGCAGTTCCTCTCGCCCTACACCAACCACCGCCGCGACGAGTTCGGCGGCCCGCTGGAAAACCGCATGAAGTTCATGGACATGGTGATGGAGGAAGTGATGAAGGCTGCGGGGGACGATGTGGCGGTGCTGGTCAAGACCAATACGCGCGACGGGTTCAAGGGCGGTCTGGAGGTGGATGACTGCATCACTGTAGCCAAGCGCCTGGAGCAGGACGGAGCGCACTGCCTCGTACTCAGCGGCGGCTTCGTCAGCAGGGCCCCGATGTATGTGATGCGCGGCGCCATGCCCATCAGCGTGCTCACCGGATACATGCCCTGGAGGCAGTGGTGGCTCAAGCTGGGAGTCAACCTCTTCGGCAAGCTGATGATACAGGACGAGCCCTTCAAGGAGGCCTACTTCTTCGATGATGCAATCCGGTTCCGCAGGGAACTGAAAATGCCTCTGGCCTTCGTAGGAGGCGTCAACTCGATGGCCACCATCAACAGGGTCCTCGACGCCGGTTTCGAGTTCGTGGAGATGGCCCGTCCGCTCATCTACGACACAGAGTTCGTCAACAAGCTCCGCGACGGAGTCTGCACCGAGAGCGGCTGCCGTCACGCCAACTACTGCGTGGCCCGCATCTACAACCTCGACATGCAGTGCCACGAGAACTGCAAGCTCGCACCCCGCATGAAACGCGAGGTGGAGCGCAATATTAAGAAATACAATAAATAAAAATAGGCGGGGCGCTCTATCGCTGTCGGGCCGCGAGGTCCGGGAGAGGAAAGTCCGGGCAGGACAGAGCACCGCACTGTGGAAAGCACAGGTAGGCGAAAGCTTACGTCACGGGTAACAGAAAACAACCGCCCCTCCCTCGGGAGAGGTAAGGGTGAAAATGCAGGGTAAGAGCCTGCGTCCGTTCGATGGCGACATCATCGGAGTATCCGCCTGCGGCCTGCAAGGCCAAATATACCGGCAGTCAAGGGCTGCTCGTCCTTTGCCGGGGGGTAGGCTGCTCAGATAAATGATAGAGGCTCCGGGGTCCGCTCCGGAGTACAGAACCCGGCTTACAGTCCCGCCTTTTTTTATTTTTGATTTTGTAACATTTATTTAACAGCCATTTCAGATTCTTTTCAGAATTATTGCTCATATTTGCGCTACTGAAATTTACACCTTTGTCTATATGAGCAGACTTCGACTTATATCAGCCGCCGCGGCCCTTGCAGGTGCGGTCCTGTGCGCCGGAGCCCAGGATTCCCCGAGATACGATGTGTTCGAGAGCACCATACCCTCCGACTTCCAGCCGAGGATGGACGTCGGATTTGAGTTCCCGCTGGCGGACGATTTTACCTTCACGCTCAACAACGAGCTGCGTTTCCGCGACAATATGACTAGAATCGACCGCAACTACCTCCAGGGGTCATTCTCCTGGGAGACCTGCGACTATTTTTCCCTGGACGCCGGCTACATCTTCCAGTCTGTGCTCAACATCGGAGACGTGGAATACGAGCGGGAGTGGCAGTACAGGCACAGGGTATTCCTGGACCTGAAGGCCGAAATCGAGCTTGACGACTGGAAACTCTCCCTGACCGAACGTCCGCTGGTCAACCTCCGCCCCTGGGCTGACGGCATACACGACCCGCTGGACGAGTGGCTCATCCGCTCCAAACTCAAGGTCGACTACGACATTCCCAAGACCGAGCTCACTCCCTACGCATTCTTCGAGCTCTCCAACACCCTCAATACCGTGGACTACGGCGGAGGTCCATTCGTAGACCGCCTGCGGTTCTGCCTGGGCGTGAAGTGGGACTTCTCCGACTTCTGCAACATGGAGCTTTACTACTACTTCGACATCCGCAACTCCCGCGATGTCAGCTACACCACCGGCTCCTCAGGCATCTACGACATCTACCTCAACAAAGAGCGGCAGTACATTCACGTCCTCGGCCTCTCGTTTAATTTCGGGTGGGACTAGTTACACCCTTGCCCCGTCCACAACGGTAGCAAATTCCACATTTCTCTGCCGCCGCGGAATAGCTTTTTCCGCCGAATCCTTGCTGCAGGCCTTCTGGAGGCGTTGTCTCTCCGGCCTCCTTCCACAACGGCACCGATTCCCGCATTTTCCTGCCGTTGCGGTACATCATTTTCCGTCGCACCCTTTCTACAGACCTTCTGGACGGCGTTGCCTTTCCGGTCCCTTTCCACAACGGCAGCATTTCCCGCGATTCACTGCCGTTGCGGTACGTTATTTTCCGCTGCACCCTTCTATAGACCTTCTGGACGGCGTTGCCTTTCCGGTCCCTTTCCACAACGGCACCGATTCCCGCGATTCACTGCCGTTGCGGTACGTTATTTTCCGCTGCACCCTTTCTACAGACCTTCTGGACGGCATTGCCTCTCCGGCCCTTTTCCACAACGGCACCGATTCCCGCATTTCTCTGCCATCGTGGTAAAGATAGACGTGCTCACCTTCCGAAGGTGATACGGAAACTGCCGGATATGGCCCGCCTTCGGAAGGTGGATATGCGGCACGTTTGGGGAAAACGGCTTTACATAGCCTGTGGGACACATTTGCAGAAATCCCACCTTTGGAAGGTGAGATAAAAACGGGGGAAACTGCACACCTTCGGAAGGTGAGACGAAAATGCGATAAAAATACCCACATTACGGATAAGAAATCGGAGCGAGTCCGGCGAGAAGAAACTCTGAGCCGACTCCTTCAGAAGGAGTGGACGAATTGCGGGAAAGCACGGCTCCTTCGGAAGGAGTGAAGAGGTAAGTGGGAAGGCTTTGGAATGAGGGAGATGCAAACGGCTGGACGAGACCAAAACGAGAAGATGACGGAGAAAGACCGCTTCGGTCGGCACCTTCTCGGCAGAAAAAAAGAACAGGGCTGGCGAGAGAGGCCTCTGAGGCAGGTCCGTTCATAACGAAATCGAGAAGGTGACGGAAGAACAGCTCTTTGGTCGGCTCCTTCCGGAAGGAAAAACGGAGCAGGGCCTCCGGGAAGCACCTCTGGCGCAGGTCGGGTTATAACGAAATCGAGAAGGTGGTGGAGAAAGGCCGTTTGACCCGGCACCTTCCGGATGGGGCTTCCGGGCAGGGTCGGCGAGGGAGGCCTCGGCAGAGCAAATAAATTTGCTATGCACTCGGCTTCTGCGTATATTTACATATCGAAATATGAAATAGGTTATGAAAATACGAAATGTACTCTTACTCTGCCTAATAATGGTTGTCTTTGCCACTCACACAGGCATGTCTGCAGACATATTAAGTTCCGGAGATACAGCAAACATTCCCGAGGTCGGTGTGCCGCAGGAGCTGGCGCAGTGGCGGAAAGCCACTTACGCGGATGTACGGTACCGGTTGCATTTCGACATACCGGAAGAACGCACGGAGAGGGTCGACGGGTGGATTACCGTAAGGCTTAGACTGGACGCTCCGGCAGATATCGTGTTGGATTTCAGGGAGCCGGCATCGAGCGTACATGAGGTCAGCATCAATGGAATAAGAACGTTCATGACTTACAATGGAAAATCCGGGATGCAGACAGACGGGACAAGGAGAGAGTCCGGCGGACAGCCGCAGCCGTGCTGCTTCATTCAGAACGAGCACATCGTCATACCGGCGGCGCTGACCAGGGCCGGGGAAAATACGGTGGACATCGTATTCACTGCCGGAGACCAGTCCCTGAACCGCAACGACGAGTTCCTGTACACGCTCCTGGTACCGGACCGGGCCCGCACCCTCTTCCCCTGCTTCGACCAGCCGGACATGAAGGCTCTGTACACCCTGTCGCTCGAAGTTCCGATGACATGGAAAGCCGTATCCAACACACACATCGCAAAAGAGCACCTGATATACACAGGCTGGACAAATGTACAGACACACATACATCAAGGAAACTTGATAAACGATCAGGCAGGCAATAAACCGGACGGCAATGACCAGGACGGCAACAACCAGACAATCAACGGCCAAACCGGTAACCGAGCTGGCAGCAAAACAGACGGCACTAAAGGCAGACAGCCCTCCTCCCGCAAACTGATCACCTTCTCCGAGACCGAGCCCCTGAGCACCTACCTCTTCTCATTCGTGGCCGGTGAGTTCTTCCAGAGGGACTACGATGACGGCCGCCACCGTTTCAGCGCCTACTACCGCGAGACCGATACGGCCAAGACGGCCCAGCTCGACGACATCTTCGCCCAGGTGGCCGCGTCCCTCGAGTGGCTTGAGGAGTACACCGGAGTGCCCTACCCCTTCGCCAAGTACGACTTCATCATCCTGCCCGGATTCCAGTACGGCGGCATGGAGCATACCGGAGCCACCCTCTACAACGACGGACGGATGTTCCTCGGGCCCAATCCCACCCTCAGCGACGAGCTGTCCCGCACGGAACTCATAGCCCACGAGACCGCCCACATGTGGTTCGGCGACCTGGTGACGATGAAGTGGTTCGACGAGGTGTGGACCAAGGAGGTCTTCGCCAACCACTTCGCCGCATGGATATCCGAGCCCCTCTACCCTGAGGTCAACCACCGGCTGAACCGCCTGCGCTCGTTCAACACCGCCGCCCTCAGCGAGGACCGCACCGAGGGCACCGTCTCCATCTCCCAGGAGCTGCCCAACCTGCGCTACGCCGGCCTGGTCTACGGCCAGATCATCTACAACAAAGCCCCGGTGATGATGGAAAAACTCATTGAGATCATGGGCCGCGACGCCTTCCGGGAAGGCATCCGGACGTACCTGAAAAGATATGCCTACAGCAATGCCACCTGGGACGACCTCGTGGGCATCCTCGACAGCCTCACCACCTCCGATCTGCGCGAGTTCAGCCGGGCCTGGGTCTACGAGAAAGGCATGCCGGACATCACGTTCCGCATCTCCGGCAGCCGGAAAGACAGCCTGACCGTCACCCAGACCGATCCCCTCGGCCGCGGCATCGTCTGGCCCCAGAGCTTCGGAGTGACCGTAAGTGACGGCACACAGTCCGCACAGATAGAGGTACGCATGTATGCCGCGGAAGTCACCGTACCTATCAGCATGCCTGCAACGGCAAACACCGCCCCCCTCTACATCCTCCCCAACACCGACGGCCGGGGCTACGGCCGCTTCATCCTGCCGAAGGCCACAGCTGACTGGCTGCTCACCCATTGGCCTGAAATACAGGACGGCACCGCCCGCTTCGCCACCCTGATGAACCTCCAGGAAAACTACCTCGCCGGCCTCATCTCCGCCCGCGACTGGAGCCGCTCCATACTGGCCGGACTTGAGACGGAGACCGACCAGCTTACCGCCTCGTCCCTCTCCGGCTTCCTCGGCTGGGCCATAGACGACCTCAGCGGCACTGACCGCGAAGCCGTCGAGCAGGAGATATGGACCCTCGCCCACACCCATCCCGAGAAGGCGGTACGCACCATTCTCATGCGCTCCCTGCCGGGCCGGATATACTCCGACGACCTGTGCGACAGCCTATACAGCATCTGGGCCGGACAGAGCGAGCCCCTCTACAGCGAGAGCAACTACACCTCCCTGGCCTGGGAACTCGCCCTCCGCTTCCCCGACCGCGCCGAGGACATCCTGACGACCCAGAGAGCCCGCCTGACCGACCCCGACCGTCTCCGCCGCTTCGACTACATCTCCCGCGCATTGTCCCCGGATGAAAGCGCCCGCGACACCCTCTTCCAGAGCCTCATGAAGGCTGAGAACCGCCGCATCGAGCCCTGGACCGCCTCCGTCCTCAGCTACCTCAACCACCCCCTGCGCGAGTCCTCCTCCATCCGCTACATCCGCCCCGGCCTCGACATCCTCGAGGAAGTCCAGCGCACCGGGGACATCTTCTTCCCCCGCAACTGGACCGGCGCCCTCCTCGGCAGCCACCGCAGCCCCGAGGCCATGCACGAAGTCCGGCAGTTCCTCGAGGACCATCCCGACTATCCCGCCCTCCTGCGCAACAAGATCCTCCAGGCCGCCTATCCCCTCTTCCGGGCCAATACCACCGCCGCCATCCGCACATCGCCCGAGGACACGCTCATCTACCGCAGAACCATGGAGAAGCTCCTGCCCCTGTCGGACCGTCCCGCCGGTGACATCATGAAAGCGGCCGCAGAGGCATTGTACGGCACTCCGTATGCGAGCGGCACCCTCGAGGGCGACCCCGAAGTCCTCACGGTCAATCTCCGGGAGACCGACTGCATCCTCCTCGTCGAGGCCTGCACCGCCATGACCCTGCTGCTCAAGGACAATGACGGCAAGGGCATCCCCCCCTTCGAGGACTTTTGCTCCATGCTCCGCACCCTGCGCTACCGGGACGGCATCACGGCCGGCTACCCCTCCCGCCTGCACTACACCTCCGAATGGCTCCTGCAGGCTCAGGACAATGGCTTCCTGCGGGAGGTCACGGCGGAATTCGGCGGAACACCCTTTCATCAGGAATTCTCCTTCATGTCCTCCCACCGGGACAATTATCCCCGGCTGCGGAAGGACGACGGGGCCCTAAAGCTCATCCGCAGGGCCGAGGAACGGCTGGACACCGCCGCAGCATATTTTTCCGTCCCTTCAAAGAAAATACCTGAGATAGAGGACAATATCGAGGACGGAGACATCATCTGCTTCCTGAGCACCACCCCGGGACTGGACATCACCCACACCGGCATCGCCTGCCGCGGGAAGGACGGTAGCCTGCATTTCATCCACGCCTCCATGAAAGAAGGGAAGGTGGTTCTGGAGCGGAAGACCCTCGCGGAATATGCCCGTAACGGCATAAGGGTCGCCCGGATACTGTAAAGAAATTGGACAATTTTCAAAAAATTAGACACTTTATGTAAAATTATTTTACAATAAACCATTTCCAAAACACACCACATTACTGATTACAAGTCAATTATACACAATGGCATGATTTTGGATTCATTCTGACAGCAACAGGAAAAATTTAAACAACGCACCATGTTCAGACTTATCCTCCGGAATCTGGCCCACACCCTCAGGCGGTATCCCCTGCCCTCGGCCATCAACCTCGCGGGGCTGGTAGTAGCCCTCACCGCATTCATCATCATCCTCTCGCACGTGGAGTTCGAGACGTCCTACGACACGTCCTACCCCACTTCGGGGAGGATTTTCCGCGTGGACTGCCCTGGCAATGACGCTACGTTCCGGAGCATCCTGCCCAACGCATTTGCCCGCGACGTCATCAACTCCTCCACCCACATCGAGGCCGGGTCGATGCTGATGCCGTACCTCGGAGAGATGGCGTTCTACATCGAGGATGAGGCGGGAGATATCCACGGATATGAGCTGAGGGCAGACATGGTGCAGCCGGATTTCACCAAGGTCTTCGGAATGAACATCCTCAGCGGCAACCCGGACGCCCTGACCATTCCCCGCACTGCAATCATCCCGCAGAGCATGGCGGAGGATATCTTTAGGGGCGATGCGGTAGGCAAGACCATGAGGATAGAGGAGAGCTGGTTCTTCCCAGACGGAGAGATTACCGTGGGGGCCGTCTACGAGGATTTTCCCGCAAACAGCCAGCTGCACAACAGTATCTATTTCGCCACGGACGAACGGAGCACGCCCTATACCTACGGCGGGGCCAACTTCATCTGCTACCTCCTGCTGGACTCACGGGAATCCGCCCCTCTGGTCGAGGATGAGTTCAACTCCAACTTCGATTTCTCCCTCAGCTGGATGAGTCCGATAGAGCTCGTGCCGGTGGAGGACATCTACTTCATGGGACAGAGCGGGGACGGACGCACCTTCCGCAGCGGCAGCCGGGGCACCACCTTCCTGCTGCTGGCCATCGGCATCCTCGTGCTGATATCGGGAGTGATCAATTTCGCCAACTTCTTCACCTCCTTAGCTCCGGTGCGCATCCGCAGCATCAACACCCAGAAAGTCGTGGGTGCCCCCACCCGCGCCCTGCGGTGGATGCTGGCCATGGAGACCGTCGTCATCGCCGTCATCGGCCTGGTCATCTCTTTCTTCCTGGCGGGCTGGATATCCCCGGCACTGGTCAGCGCACACGTGCTCAGCGGTCTGTTCACCGTCCACAGCACCGGCATCATTGTGACTGTCAGCATCATCACCGTGGCCGCGGGCCTGCTGGCAGGACTCTACCCGAGCTGGTACGCCACCTCATTTGCCCCAGCCCTCGTGCTCAAGGGGGACTTCGGCCTGTCCAGGGGCGGACGGACCTTCCGCAGCGTGATGAGCGGCATCCAGTACGTCGTGGCCTTCGTCACCCTGGTGTTCATGACCTTCGTGCTGCTGCAGAACCACCGGATGCGCAACTCCATGCTCGGCTTCGACAAGGACATGATAGCCGTGGCCAATGCTCCTGCGGTAGACGGCGCAAGCATAGAGATGCTGCGGAACGAGGCGCGGAAATATCCTTCGATAGCCGGCATCGCCGTGGCTTCCGAAAAGGTCGGCGCACAGGACTCCTACAGCACGGCGGGAATGGACTTCGACGGGCAGGAAGTTCAGACGTTCGTAATCGGAGTGGACCAGGAGTTCTTCAACGTGATGGGCATCAGAATAGTGGAGGGCCGCGGGTTCAACCAGTACGACTCGACCGGAACGACTGTCGTGAGCCGGTACTTCATGGACCTGTATGGAGTCAACCCCGGAGACATCCTGCCTCAAGGCACCGGAGAGGTCATAGGCATCTGTGACAATGTCCGGTTCAACTCGGCCCGCGAGCCCAGCACCCCCATTGCCTTCGTCCCGATGGACATCTTCGACCTGTATGGTGTGCTGTACTTCCGCCTCAGTCCGGGGGCAGACAAGGCTCAGGCCGCCCGGGACATCGAGGAGCTCATCAGGGTGGCCGACCCCTACTGGCCCTCTCAGGTGGAATTCTACGACACCCTGCAGGGCAATCTCTACCAGAATGAGATACGCACCTCCCGCCTCGTGGTGGCCTTCAGCGTCATCGCGGCCATCCTGGCCCTGTGCGGAGTCATCGGCCTGGTGCTCTTCGACACCGAGTACCGCCGTAAGGAGACTGCCGTGCGCAAGATATTCGGGGCCAGCGTCGCCTCCATCCTCGAGCGGGCAAACATCAGCTACAGCACCGTGGTCCTGATCTGCTTCGCCCTGTCCTGCCCGATGGCCGCCGTCATCGTATCGCGCTGGCTGCAGAACTTCACCGACCGCGTGCCCGTGTACGTCTGGGTCTTCGCCCTCGCCCTCGTGGCCGTACTGACCGTCACCGTCCTGATAGTCACTGCCGTATTCTACCGCCGCGCCACTGCCAATCCCCGCGACGGATTGCAATAACACCACCAATCAAGTATAATGACAAGCATAAGAAATACACTCATCCTGATTCCGGCACTCGTCTGCAGCCTCGGCAGCTCTTGTCTTGGCCAGACGATTGAGGAGGCCCTGAAGGCCGACTCCCTGTCAAGGTACTATTCCGACAACTACCAGTTCTCAAAATCCATAGAATGCCTCGAAACAGCTGTCCCGATATACGAGGAGCACTCCTGCCTCGCAAGGCTCGCGGACGCAAGATACAGGCTGGGAGACATGTACTGCATGAAAGGACAGTACCACCTCACCCTGAGCAACACCGTCGAGGCTCTCAAGATCTATGAACAGGAAAAAGACACCCTGAATATCCTCAAATGCTACAACAGCCTCGCGCAGATCTACTATATCTGCGAGGAACTCGAGAGTTCCGCCCGCTATCTCGAACTTTTCGGGGAGGGAGCCGTCATGCTGTCCGACACTTCTCTGATTATCAAGATGCTGAACAACAATGCCGTCCTGGCTGGAGCCAAAGCGGACACAGTCATGACCGACAGATACATCAGAGAATGTCTCAATCTGACCCGCGCTTCCGGCGACGAGGAGGTCTATGTCACCGTACTGATGAATCTTCTCCCCATCACATTGTATGTCCACAACATCTCCGATCCGCTTCCGGCCTCCCTGTACGGCAGTCTGGAAGATTCGGAGGGAATTGTCGAAAAACTGGACGACATCAATATCTCGGGCCGGTATTTCTCGACGATGGGCCTGTGCCATTTCATGATGGGCGATAGCCTCAAGGCCCTGGAGGAGTACAACAAAGCAGTAGAATACTTCTCAAAAGGAGAATTCGAGCTCTACCTCTACGACTGCTACATGCACCTGCACTACCTCTACGCGGCCCTGGGAGACCTCAGCAACGCCTACTCCTCCCTGCTCAACGCCAACCGTATCAACTCGTCCATGGAGCAGAAGAACATGTACATCTCACTTTTCAAATACGAGAACGAGCTGATGCTCTCCCACCAGCTGGAGCTGCTGGCACAGAAAAAAAACCGGCAGAAAATAATGATGCTGTCCGCTATACTGATCCTGCTTGTCCTGACAATTCTGGCCATAATCTATTTTTACCGGAGAGCCATAAGGATGCAGGCCAAGGAGGCATCCCTCAACAACCGCAACGACATCATAAAACTCAAGGAACTGCAACAGTCAAGGATGGACTCCATGACTAAGGAGATCATATCACGGTTAACACGGATGAGCTACGATTTCAACGACGAGGCGCTCCGCAAGGAGATTGCGTCAGTATGCTCGGACCTGAGGGAAGCCGGCAGCACTGAGAACTGGAAGGAGATAGACCAGTTCGTACCCGAATTCAACAGCGCGTTTTTCGTAAGACTCCTGAAGGACTTTCCGGACCTCTCGCTCAACGAGAGGAGACTGTGCGTGCTGCTCAACATGAACCTTACGACAAAGCAGATCGCCGAAATCACCAAGCAGACCCCGCACAGCATAGACATCGCCCGCAGCAGACTGAGAAACAAACTCGGCATAACTGACCGCAGTGTCTCGATACAGACATTCCTCTCAAAATACAATCATTAGATTCGCCGTATATAAAATGTATATATCAATTGCCGCAGCATATATATTATGTATAGAACAAATCGGCTTTTAATGTTAAAGGTGTTTTTTATATTTGCATCAAACAAATCTCAAATACAAAAGCCATGAAGAAATTAAGTCTTATTTTCTGCCTTGCAGCTGCGGCACTGCTGCCGTCATGCAACAAGGACGACCGGCAGCCGGAGCCGCAGCTGCCTGCACTCACACTCCAGTCCGACACCGTATACGTATCGCCGGAAGGCGGCGAGGCCCAGTTCTCCTATTCAATAGAGAATCCCGTGGAAGGAGCCGCACTCAAAGCTGAGCCCCAGGCCGAATGGATCTCCGATGTTACGGTCGGGGAGAACACGGTGACATTCAATGTCAGCGGGAACACAGAGACAAGCGGGAGGACTGCCGGCATACTGCTGTCCTATGACTCCCTGGACGACACTGTCTACGTGAAACAGAATCCGACGGAGATAACGTACACCGACCTCGGAGCATACGCCAACTGCTACATCGTTTCCTCAGAGGGCAACTACTTTTTCAACACCGGAAAAGTCACAGGAGGCCAGATAGACGGAATCGAGTCGGTTGACTGGCTGTGGGCCACTAAGCCTGCATCAGGCGGAGACTCACAGGATATCCTGACCGACATAGAATACAGGGACGGAGCTGTATACTTTACAGCCACCGGACAGCAGGGCAACCTCGTGCTCGCCGCCCTCAACGGCTCCGGTGACATCGTATGGTCCTGGCACATCTGGGCTGCCGAGACTCCCGGAAGCCACGTCTATCCCAACGGAGCCGAGATTATGGACCGCTTTGTCGGTGCCTTCGGAACAGAAGCCGGCTCGACAGACACTTACGGCATGATGTATCAATGGGGAAGAAAAGACCCGTTCTACGGCGGTACTGTCGACGAATCCATTGACAACATCGCATACACCACAGCCGAAGCCGAGACTATTGTCAACGAAGAGCTGGGCAGGTCATGGATGTTCACTCACGAAGGTGCTGACGATACTAGAAGTATCCGCGAGCCCATGACTATGTTCTGCGCCGCCGACAACAACTGGGCAACAGACGCTTCATCCTCAACATCCGTGTGGGCGGAGCAGAAAACTGATACCGATCCATGTCCCGCAGGATGGCGCGTTCCCAGCTCAGAGGATTTCTCCGACTTATCGGCAGGAGTCTTCGACAATGCCAACAACGGCATCACCTTCTCCGGCGACGGATTCTCCACATGGTATCCGGCCCAGGGCTGCCGCGAGGACATCTCCGGCATACTGGTGCTCTTCAATTCCATGATGTGCTGGACATCCACCGAGATGACGAGGGAAGACCCCTTAGACCCCTCCAAAACGTATAACTTCTCGCTCAGGGTTGTCGCCAATCCCTACGTAATACAAACCAACGGACTGGGCAACCGCGCTTTCGCACAGCCCGTACGCTGCATCAAGGAATAGCTCCTCCGGTGTACTGATACCGAAAAAAAACGGGAGGAGTCAGGCACTTTACCGCTGCCTGGCTCCTCCCTTCATCCTAAGCCGGACAAAAACCCGTCTACTTATTGTAGTCGTAAGTCTTGATTACTGTATAATCATATGATTCCGAGGAAGACGTCGTAGAACCCAGAGCCTTTCGGATCTCCACGGTACCATGTGCCACAACATCTCCTGCAGATATCGCTTCCTGATGCTCACGGTACACGGCATCGCAGGCGGCTATCACATCCGCATCCATTTCCTCTGTAGCATAGCCCCCTCCTAGAACACTTTTTATTGCTTCGGTATAATCCGCAATACTGGGTTCCGGAGTTCCTAAATCCGTGGAACTGCTCAGATTGCCTGAGGCGGAATAAGTCACAATGGTTGTTTCCTCCGTTGCTTCCTCACAGGAAGAGACTGCTGCCAGCATCACTGCCGCGGAAGCCAGCATCAAAATGTTACGAAAAAATCTCATACTTAATAATTTATTTACTGATGTTATTCCTATTCCGTCATTTGGCAAGCTCTTCGTTGATGAGCTTGACCATGGAGGCGAACTCGGCCTCGTCGTAGAGGCGAGTCAGCATGATGATCCTGCCGGTGCGGTCAAGGATGATGTTGCGGGTCACACCGGCGCCCTTGTCGCAGAAGAGGGCGAAGCGCTCACCTTCCGGGTCGAGGGTCAGGGGATAGGTCACGGGGATGGATTCGGCAAAGCCGGCCGTCACCTCGGCGGTCTCCTTGAGGTCGATGCCGTAGAGGGCAAACTCCGGGTTGTCCTTCAGCTTCTGCCAGATTTCACTCTCGATGTGGGGCATCTCCTTGCGGCAGACTCCGCACCAGCTTGCAGTAAACTGGAGCATTACGACCTTGCCCTGGAGTTCCTTGATGTTCAAGGTAGTACCGTCCATCATCATCAGGTCGAAGTCAGGAACCTGGTCACCGACTTTCACGATATAGCCTCTCTCGTCGGCCTGTACGGCCTCTGTCGCAGCGGTCCCGGCAGAGCTGTCCTCCGACTTGGACGAAGAGTTCTTGTTGTTGCCGCAGCTGACGGCCGTCATCATGGCCAGGGCGGCGATTACGGGAACAGCAAATCTGATTTTCATAACTCTGTTTTTAGAATTTAATTTTCAAACTGTAAAGTTAAGTAATTTTTTATATTGTCAAGGACCTTACGGGAAAGTCTTTCCGTACTCTGGGCAGATCTTCCGGCGACCGCGGGCGTCCAGATGACATTGGACAGCGGAGAAAGCTCTTCAGCCAGGGTACCCATACCGGTGCCGTCGCAGAGATAGTAACTGTCGGGATGGGCTGACAGCCAGCGTTTGAGGGCTTTCACATCGAATGTCGCTCCGATGGAGGTGTTCATGAGGATTTTGCCCCCGCCCATGATCCGGAATTCCTCTTCCTGCAGCAGATATGTGTTGCGCGGCAGGGTCGTAAGGATGATATCACACCTGCGCAGGAGTCCGTGCAGGTCGAGACAGGCGATTCCGGCCTGCTCCGCCTCCGGCTTCCTGGTGCGGCTGAAGTAGTGGACATTGCACCCGAAGAAGCGGAAGGCATCAGCACACATCCGGCCCGTAGTTCCCAGACCTATAATTCCCACATTCATGTCTCCGAGCTCATACTTCTGCGCCCTCCACTGCCTTTCTCCGAATCCGTGCAGCAGCCGGACCGCCTCGCTTATCACGTACTCCACCACACCTTCATCCCCGTAGTCCCTGACCCCTGTGACTGTGATATTCCTCTCCCGCGCCGCCGTAAGGTCCACATTGCAGCTGCTTCCGCCGTACAGGGTGCAGCACATCCCGATATACCGTATTCCCTGGCAGGCCTCCATGACCCTCCGGCTGATTTTCGTCTTGAAAGATACCAGGACGCAGTCCGCATCCCCGATACGCCGTATGACCTCTTCGTCACTGCCGGGCATGTCCCTGTACATCACCACCTCCGCGGCAAAATCATGCAGCCGCTCATCTGCCTCTGGGCTGAGCAGCACGTCCTCTATTGCTACTATTTTCCTGAACATAGACATAATCTGTTTGTGATCTGTTTGTGGGATGCAAAGATAACACAAATTTCCACTATACATTTTCGTCATTTAAGAAGAGACGAATTTCACAAAAAGAACCGCTATTTTCAGAGCTTCTTTCACTTTCAATTTATTTCAACTGCATGATTTTCAGTAACTTCTGTTTTAACTAAAATATACAGTGAATTAATCCGTTGGGTTCTTTGTAACGAAATAGCATCGGGGAGCAGCAGCTTCTCTAAGTCACTGACATATTGCGTCTTCTCAGTCTATCTGTCGCAGTAAGCTTGAAAAATCTCCCCCCCAAGTCTGTAATTAAGTGTTTTAAACATACAGCTGCATTACAATCGATTATTGAATTGTATGCATAACAGACTGGACAATACTCCGGGGCATCTGTTTCCTTAAACCGCACTAGAAAGTGCTGTGGCTGGGGTCGTTTGCGGTTACTGTATCTTCTCTTGAAAGAGTCTGTAGTCGGATGATTCACGCATTTCGCTGTCGGACATCACTATACGTAAAAAAACAGAATTACAGACTGGCGGTGATTTTCCCAGATTTGCCCTTAATTGCCCCCTATCTGTAATGATGTGATATCGGTAAATTACATTCAAGGATTTGACAACATTTCTTTTTTACAGACTGTGAGTGACAGGGACAAGAGAGCCACGATATATGTCATGTTATGTCATCTGAAGGATGCCGATGCTACGGAAAAGATGCATGCCGGCCTGTCGAGACCAATCAGAAACAAACTACTGACTAAAATTCATCCGCGATTATCGTCATTTCATCCGAAAATATCCTTCTTACACCGGATTTGTCTTCTATTTGTAATATCTTTGTTAGCAATTAACGTTATTTGAACTGCTGCACAGCCGCCGGGAGAATATTTGCCGAACGGCCGAAACCAAAGACAACAAAACTGATAGACAAACACATACTGAAATGAAACGACTGCTTGCAATGAGCGCGGCTGCGATGATGGCAGCCACTGCGATGGCGGCCCCCGAAGCCGGGACACCCGCCAGGAGCGACAGCCTGAGCCTGCTGTCACCCGACAAGAGAATGGAACTCAACTTCTACCTGACCGACAAGGGCGAGCCCTTCTACTCCCTGACATTCGACGGCCAGAGCGTCATCGATGACAGCCGCCTGGGCTTCGAGATCCGCCACGAGGGCGGAGTCAGCGACATCCAGCCCTTCATGAACGGCTGGGAGACCAAGGAGACCAACACAGTCCTCCGTCCCTCCCAGATGCGCGAGGGCTTCATCCTCGACAGCACCGCCCGCACAACTGTAGACTACACCTGGGAGACTGTCTGGGGCGAGGAGAGTCACATCCGCGACCACCACAACGAACTGGCCGTCTACCTCCGCCAGCCCATGAGCGCGGCATTCGGCACAGAGACAGACGGAGACCGCACGATAGTCATCCGCTTCCGCCTCTTCAACGACGGCCTCGGCTTCCGCTACGAGTTCCCCAAGCAGAAGACACTCGGCTACTTCATTGTCCGTAACGAACTCACCGAATTCACCTTCCATGAAGACCTCACCACCTTCTGGATAGCCGGTGACTACGACTCCAACGAGTTCATCCACGAGACCTCGCCCATGAGCCGGATAGCCGACCTCTACCCCGACTTCGACCGAAGCGGCAACGCCTGCATCTGCCCCATGCCCGTACCCGGAGTACAGACCCCGGTGATGTTCAAGCGCGACGGCGGCGGACTCTATGTCAACATTCATGAGGCAGCCCTGGTCAACTTCCCCGCCATGCAGCTCGAGGTGCAGGACGCAGGAGAGGGCCGCACCAAGTTCGTCTCCCACCTCGTGCCCGACGCCCTCGGCAACAGAGGCCATGTCCAGACACCCCAGACCACACCCTGGAGAACCATCATCGTCACTGACAACGCTCCCGCCATCCTCGAGAGCCGACTGATCCTCAACCTCAACGAGCCATGCGCCATCGAGGATACCGACTGGATCCGTCCCCAGAAATTCGCAGGAGTATGGTGGCAGATGTTCGCCCCCGGACGCGGCACCTGGAGCTACACCAACGAGCCCAACGTCCAGCTCGGCATCACCGACTACACCAGGACCACCCCTAACGGCACCCACGCCGCCAACACCGAGAACGTCAAGAAATACATCGACTTCGCAGCCGCCAACAACATTCAGGGAGTCCTCGTCGAGGGCTGGAATCAGGGCTGGGAAGACTGGTTCGGCCAGTTCAAGGAGTTCGTATTCGACTTCCTCACCCCCTACCCTGACTTCGACGTAGTGGAGCTGAGAGAATACGCCAAGAGCAAGGGCGTCCAGCTCGTCATGCACCACGAGACCTCCGGCTCTACCCTCAACTACGAGCGCTACCTCGACCGCGCCTACCAGTTCATGAAGGACAACAATTACTCCGTCGTGAAGAGCGGCTACGTAGGCCCTATCATCCCCCGCGGCTCCCACCACTACGACCAGTCCACGGTCAACCACTTCCTGCACTGCATCAGGCGTGCTGCCGATTATGAGATCATGATCGACGCCCATGAGCCCGTAAGGCCCACCGGGCTGCACCGCACCTGGCCCAACTACCTTGCCGCCGAGTCCGCCCGCGGCACCGAATTCGAGTCCTCCGACGCGATAGGCAACCCTCCCGAGCACACCACCATCCTGCCATTCACCCGCATCATGGGCGGCCCGATGGACTACACCCCCGGCATCTTCCAGCAGGACATGAAATACTACGACGAGAACGCCAAGGGCCACATCCACACGACCCTCGTCAAGCAGCTGGCCCTCTACGTCGTGCTCTACTCCCCCCTGCAGATGGTAGCCGACCTGCCCGAGAACTACGAGCGCTTCCCCGACGCCTTCACCTTCATCCGCAACGTACCCACCGACTGGGACTACACCAAGGTGCTGGAGGCCGAGCCGGGCGACTACATCACCACAGCCCGCAAGGCCAAGGGTGAGGACAAATGGTACATCGGTGCCATAACCGACGAGAATGAGCGCACTGCGACCATCGACTTCTCCAAACTGCCCCTGACAAAGGGAAAGAAATACACCGCCACCATCTACGCCGACGGGGAGGACGCATCCTGGGACGAGAATCCCCAGAGCTACAGGATCACCGAGACCATCGTAACCGGCAACTCGCTTCTGGAGATACCCTTAGCCCGCAGCGGCGGTGTCGCCATCGAGCTCCGGTAAATAGCTGCGACTGAGACCCCGTGAATCCACCCACTACCATCAAAAAATTATAAATCACAACTAATAGTTGATTTTTATAACTAAAAAGTTAAAAATATTGGTATTTTTGCATTTCATACACATGTTTATGGAAATGCAAAACACGGGGCCAGACAGCCGCACAAACCATACAAACGACACACTGGAAAGAATCTGGGCGTGGTACAACATCCCTGCCAACAAAAGAATATCGTTCGGCCCAGGGAAGAATATTATGCTGTTTTTCACCCTATCCGGCAAAATAGCCTTAACCCACTCTCATGGCAACACCTATATAATTGAGAAAGATTATTTCTTCCTCAAGCCCATGGATGCGGGTTTCGACATCGATTGCATAAGTCAGGAGGAGGTGAGGCTGATTGTGTGCAGTTTCCACATCTATTCACACAAATTCCTCAAATACTTCCTCAAACGCATCATCTGTTGGAAAAACACCAATACCACTGAGGAGAGAGGAAACTTCCACTACCTGGAGAATGAAAAGCACACGTCCGCATTCCTGACCGACCTGACGGACATGCTTTCAGAGAAGGAGTTCTGTGTCAACTACTACCAGCTCAAACTCGAAGAACTCTTTATCTACCTCGAAACTTACTACGAGAAGGATGAACTGAGTGCGGTTTTCTCCCCTTTGCTCGGCACGGACATAGACTTTATCAACGATGTAGCAAGCAACTACCAGACATGTAAGTCCGCGGACGAACTTGCCACTAGACTCAAGATGTCCAGGATAACTTTCAACAGGCGCTTCATGGCATCATTTGGGACTACCGCATCCAAATGGCTGCGAAACATGAGAAGCAATGAACTGCTGAAAATGATCGTCTCATCTGACCTGAGCTTCACTGAGATTGCCTTCAAGATAGGCTTCTCTTCATCGGCGTACCTTACAGAATACTGCAGAAAGAACTGGGGCAAGACTCCTACCCAACTGCGCATTGACGGCAAATAAAAAATGAACGCATCGAAAAGAGCAGGGCACAATGCCTCCATCGAACTGTTCTACACAGCACTAGCGGCAATCATGGCCTTAGCCGCCATCCAATCTTGCGAAAAGACCCCTGATCCGGTACCGGCAGAGACAGAGAGAACCATCATTGTCTACATCGCTGGAGACAACAACCTGTCAGGAGAAGTAAATTCTAAAATATCAGCTTTATCGGAAGGTTTCAAACATGTAGACGCCATAAGGAACAGACTGATCGTATTTGCAGACTACCGCACAGAAATGCCTAAACTCATCGAAATAACCGCCGAAGGGCCAGCAACCATTGAAACCTATCCATCACTCAACTCGGCAGACCCGGAGAACCTTAAATCCGTCATTGCAGATATAATCGGGAAGTATCCAGCAGAATCATACGGTCTTATATGCTTTTCGCATGCCTCAGGATGGCTTCCGCAAGGCGCACTATCCGACCCTACCGGATATAGTTCCGGCTCATCTGTTGTACAGGAGCCGACAAGTATACTGCAGGACGGCAGTGAGGAGATGGCTCTTGAAGACTTTGCGGATGCCATACAACTCCCCGGAGGGCTGAAATATGACTTCATCGCTTTAGAGGCATGCTACATGGCTGGAATAGAAGTAGCATACGAACTTAAGGACGCGGCCTACAGCCTGATTGCCTCATCGGCAGAAATCCTCTCCCCAGGATTCGAAAGCTGCTACGAAGAATATCTGTACATGCTTTACAGAACAGATCCGGACATTGCCGGCTTCGCCAAGGCATATTTCGACCACTGGAACTCTATGCAGGGCGCCATGCGCTCCGCCACCATTTCCGCCATTGACCTGAGCCAGATAGGACAACTCGCGGAAGAAACGGGCCGTATTATCGACGAGGGCACATACCTGATATCTGACCCCTCCGGCATACAGCATTTCAACCGCAATCACCACCATCTGTTTTTCGACCTTACAGAGTATCTTGAAGCAGTACTGGGGGAGAACAAGGATCAATATATGGAAAGATACCGCAACATTCTGGCCAGGACTATCCTGTACAGCAACGCGACAGATTCCTTTATGCCAGGCTATCCGTACTCCTTTAATATAGATACCAGTTGCGGACTGACAACATACATTATGCAGCCCGAACTCCCCAAGTTGAACAGAGACTACGAACGCACATCCTATTATTCTGAAATACTGAGCAATTAACACAAATTACAACTATAACGATTGTTCGGAAAGTGTAAAATGCGGAACGCGACTTATATCTAATTTTACAGAAAATTTCTGTACAGTATACAGATATAAGCCACACTATGAAGACACTCGCTAAAGTTTTGACAATAATGGCGTTGCTTGCATTCGCCAAACCGGTGCAGGCACAGGATGTGCATGAAAGATCGGACAGGACCAGGCTCAGTTACGGATTCAGAGAGACGGGCCTCGATACTGCCATTATGCGCAACAGTTACTCGATCCGCAAACTTCAAAGTTTCTTTGATGGTGTCAGACAAACACCGGATGTCTCCGTCAAAAAGGTCGTCATCACCTCTTTCGCGTCCATGGAAGGAGATGTGATAAGCAACAAGAGATTCGTCTCCGAAAGAAACACTACCGCCCGCAATCTGGTCAAGAACCTCAGTGGACTGCCCGACTCACTGATAATCTGCACTGAGGGAGGCGTCGCCTGGGAGCAACTCAGAGACTCTGTCGACAGATCCGACATGCAGTACAGGGAAGAAATACTGTATATCATCGACAATTATCCCGAAGAGACATGGCAGGACGGCACTCTGGTGGACAGCCGAAGGAAACGCCTCATGGATTTTCAAGGCGGAGATCCATACAGGTATCTGAGGGCCAGATTCTTCCCCCACTTCAGGTATTCCAGAATCAGAATAATCTACACTGGCAATCTGGATGAAAAGACCCTGTCCGGAATAGAGGAGAACACCGTCATGACAGACAGAGCAGGCGACTACGGGGATGGCCTGTATGTAGAAATCGAGCAAGACACGGTAAGTGTGCAGGAGCCTCAGGACAGCACTATCAAAAAGGATACAGCGGCAGCACTGCAGCCGGCAGACACAATAGCTTTACAGGACACAATAGCGTTACCGGATACCGCCAAGGCCGTCAAAACCGCGGGAACTGACCGTCCTATGGAAAAACTGCCTATACTGGGCGTGAAAACCAACGCCATTTTCTTATTTGCCGGGGTGGCAAATGCCGGAGTAGAAGCCAGAATCGGAAAGCATTTCTCCATTGACTTCCCGGTAGTCTACAGCCCTTACACCATCAAAAACAACTACAGACTCCGCGCCCTCGCCTTCCAGCCCGAATTCCGATTCTGGTTCAAGGGATACACCGAAGGGCATTTTCTGGGTCTGACAGGAAACTTCGCCTGGTTCAACATAGCACTCAGCAACAACAACCGATACCAGGACAGCGCCGACCGCCCGCTCATGGGAGCAGGCATCAGCTACGGCTATTCCTGGAAGATACTCCCGTCCCTCAGCCTTGAATTCACCATAGGAGCCGGATACGCCAACATCCACTACGACGTATTCTACAACGTCGAAAACGGCATACAGTACAACTCGGGAGTCAAGAACTACTGGGGACTCACCAAAGCCGGAATAAGCGTAGTATATATCATCAACATAAACAAACAGGGGAGGTAAGCCATGAGAAAGATCATCTTCATACTATTGTCTGCCGTCCTGTCACTGACTGCCTGCAAGACCATCCACGAATACCCCGGAGAACCCGGAGTAGACCCTTCCCTCATAGATGTCAAGCTCTCGCTGGATATAGACATGGAGCTCAACGACGGGGACCCGATCATACAGACCTACATGGACATGCTCGGCTCCGCCTACGACATCAGGTACATCGTCGAGATCTACAAGGTATCGGACTCCTATGCCGAGACAGTCGGAAGTCTGCAAAAGAGGATTGTCAAGACAGAAGAGACCATCATCGAAGACGGTGTGTACAGTATTGACGAGCAGATACAGCTCCATGCCGGCGTCTACAGCGTCATGGTATGGATCGACTTCGTAATCAAAGGGACCGACACCGATTACTACTACAATACTGCCAACCTGCACGAAATCAGGATCAACCGCATAGACGGAGCATATCCCGGCTACGACGTCACCAAGGATGCATTCTCCGCGCAGGAGAACCTGGACCTCCTACCCTATGCCAACGAGCGCTTTGCCGAGATAGAAATGACTATACCCGTAGAGAGGCCCTTCGCCGTATACCAGGTAGTCACGACCGACATCAACAAATACATCGAAAACAACGCCACAAGCTCCTACTCTTCCATCAGGCCGGCCCACACCGAAGCAGCCTACGGACTGTACTTCCCCATGGGATACAATGTCTACTACAGTGTACCTGACGCATTCGAAGCCGGAGTCGGATACACCTTCGATGTAGTGGAGACAGTAGAACAGAAAGAAGCCATCCTCGCCTCCGACTACGTGTTCGTAGACGACAAGGAGACATTCTACTACCTCAACTTCAGCGTCTACTCTGCAGAAGACAAGCTCATCAATACCTCCAGAGACATCAGGATCAACCTGGAACGCAACAGACTCACCATCGTCAGGGGCGAATTCCTGACCAGAGACATCGATGACGGAGAGATCGGCATCGACCCCGGATTCGACGAAGAAATAGTAGTGCCAATAGGATAAAACGACAGCCATGAAAAGAAAAGCTATATATATAATAATGGTATCCCTCCTGGCAGCAGCTGCTGTCTCCTGCACGAGGGAGATTCAGGCACCTGACGGGGAAGAAGCCACCCTCACAGTCACAGCATCGCTCGATGCCGCCATGGACGACGGGACCAAAGCCTCCGATGACGGAGCCCTCACAAACCTCGCGGATCAGGGCTACCAGCTCAGATACATGATGGAGCTGTGGTCTGAAAATGACAATGTAGAAACACTTGAATACAGGGCCAAACCAGTCATTACCGATTTCTCTTCATTAACCGTAGAGTACAATCTGAACCTGCTGGCAAAAAAATACAAAATGGTGCTTTGGGCTGATATAGTAGATATTGACGGCAATGCTGCATATGATGTATCCAATGGACTCACTGCCATCGGATTTCCTAAAGGATCAGCATTCGGATCTGACGAGTACGATGCCTTCACCGCTGTTGCGGACGTAGACCTCACAGGCGGAAGCAAGGTCATAGGAGCAACCCTCAAACGCCCCTTCGCCAAGATCAGGGTCATTGATGACAGGATCAACCAAGCTCCTGCTCAACACTATTCAACCCATTTGGAATTTCCCTCCACTGTACCAATTCCGAAGACATACAATGCCCTCACAGGCGGTATCACTTATTCGGATACTGAAAACTACAATACTTACACCTGTCAGTCCGTGTTCGAGACCGACAGACTCTGCCTTTTCACCGGCTACATTTTCGTTCCTGAAACCGGTGTTGACCAGCAAAGCAATAAATACAGCTTTACAATAGTAGTCGGTGACAAGGAGAAGGTTCAAGTTTCAGACGTCACCGTCAGACGCAATGCCCTCACAACAGTCAAAGGAAAAATATTATAGAAGCATAACATGAAAAACACAGGCAACATGAAATTAACAAGATCATTACTGATTCTCGCAGCGGCACTTGCGGCAGTGTCCTGCCAGCAGAAGGCCGAAACGCCTTCCGAAGGGGAATTTGTAGACATATCCCTCACCGCAGGAATACCCGGAGCGATAGGAACGTATGCAGACGGCGACGCTTCGTCATCGGACGCCTTCTCCCACCAGGGAGGTGCATTGAACGTGGACCACGAGCAGCTGGACCTGAGATACATCATAGAAGTATGGACCAACGAGCAGACTCCAAGACTCGCATTCCGTGACGTCCAGACCATTGACAAGGACTTCGACAAGACTCCTGTCACCTTCAAGATGAGACTACAGTCCCTCTCATACTATTTCGTGCTGTGGGCCGACTTCGTCACAGAAGACACCAGTGAAGACCTTCACTACTCTACCGACGCAAACCTCCAGAACATAACCTACTCAGAAGACATCGCAGGCCCCGGTGACATGGCATCGGACGAGATGGATGCCTACTGCGCCGTAGAGCAGGTTGATTTCATCACGGAAGGCATGACCAAAAGCATAACCCTCAAGAGACCGTTCGGCAAGATACGCCTCATCGCCACCGACAACGTCGACAGCGACGGATTCGTGGACATCCATCCTGTAGTAGCCACCATAGACTTCAAGGATTCCCAGTTCCCTGACACATACAACGCCCTGACGCAAAAGGCTACCGTAAGCAACGACGGCACGAAAGCCTCAGGGACAAATGTCTTCGACTTCAATGTAGTACCTGAAGACGCCGTCGTAAGCGGCACCACCTACACAGGCTCCTACCTGCTCGGTTTCAACTACTTCCTGGCAAACGACGAGACACCTTCACACGAAATGGACGTCACGGTATATGGAGATGCAGGCAAGACTGTGAAACTCAATACAGTAAGCCTCTCGTCCATACCTGTATCCACCAACAAGCTCACAACCGTTGTCGGCAATTTCTACTCCAGCGAAGGCACCATAACCATAATAGTCGACGACAACTTCGACTCCCCTGAAAATCTGTCAGACCCTGAAAATTAGATCAAACCATGAAAAACTCATTGACACGCACACTCATCATAGCAGCCGCCGCACTTTCCGCTACGGCATGCCAGCAAGAGACGTCCGTTGACACGGGCGAAACCAAGACCGTTGAAGTGACCGTAGGACTTCCGCAGGGCATCTCATCCTATGCCGGCGGACAGCTCCCGGAAGGAGGATTCTCAAATCTGGGCGGGGCATACAACGTAGATCCGGCCCAGTACGACCTGAGATACATCATGGAAGCCTGGACCGACGAGACCCCAAGCCGCCTCGCCTACCGCCAGACAGTGACTGTAGACGATGATTTCATCAACACTTCAGTCAAGTTCACCGCCCGTCTCGTGGCCATGGAATACAACTTCATATTCTGGGCCGACTTCGTGCCTCAGGGTACATCCGAAGACCATGTCTACAACACGTCTTCCACCAACGGACTGCAGGAGATAACGATATCCTCCGATGGCCGCCAGGCAGGCAACGAATACGCAGATGCCTACTATGCCAGCAAGCCCGTAGACCTTACCCTCTCGGGACAGTCCATCGGAAAAGTGGAGCTCACCCGCCCATTCGGCAAGATACGCCTCATCGCCACTGACGCAGTGGACGGCCAGCTCGGGGACAGGCCCGGCACAGCCACCGTCACATACGGTTCCGACCTGACACTGCCAGGCACATTCAACGCCCTCACCGGCAAAGCTTCCGGCTCCGTAGCTGCCGGACAGTACACATTTACCGTGTATCAGGAAACCGCCACTGTCCAAGGCTACGACCCCCTTGAAGATGCCTACATCATAGGCTCCGACTACATTTTTGCATCGGATGCCTCCACCTCCTATGCTTTCGGCGTACAGGTATTCAGTTCCCTGGACCAGAACAGGAAAATAGGCGAAAAGCAGCTCTCGCAGATACCTCTGGAGAAAAACAAACTCACCACACTCGTCGGAAACTTCTACAGCAACGAAGGCGATGTGGAAATCATCATCAGCGACACCTTCGACAATCCTGAAAACATATAAAAATTAAATACTTTCCAACCATGAAAAAAATCTCAGCAGTTATTCTGGCCATCACCGCCGTCACGATGATATCCTGCCAGAGAGAAACGATTGACTCCGGGGCATTGACCGGAGAAGTGGAATTTACCGTCACTGCCGGAATCCCCGGCGGCATATCCACCTACGCAGATCCTGTTGCTGCTTTCTCCCACAACGGAGGAGCAGTCAATGTAGATCCCACGGAATACGATCTGAGATATATCCTCGAAGTGTATACTAAGGACCAGACCCCTGTCCGTGTATACCGCAAGACCGTAATAGTCCCTGACAAATTTACCACTACGGACGTAACTATCACTGCCCGCCTCGTCGCCAAGACATACGACTTCGTGTTCTGGGCCGACTTCGTACCTGAAGACAGCGGTGAAGACACAGAAGGTCTCCACTACGATACGGATCCGCTGACATCAGTCTCATACAAGGAAGGAACAGCTCTCGATGATCTGGCCTCCGAAGCCATCGACGCATACTGCCATGTAGAGGAAGTGGACCTGTCCACAAACCAGAACATTTCCGGCATAAAGCTGCACCGTCCCTTCGGCAAGATAAGACTTCTGGCTACCGACAGGATCTCCGATGGAGCCGTACAGAGCGAATATCCGGCACAGGCCTCCGTAGACTTTGGGAATGCAACTATCCCCGCCTCATTCAATGCCCTCACCGGACTTCCGCTTGAGCAGACCATCACCATAGGCCAGCTCACCGCTGCAAGCACCAAGGAAAACGCGCTGGTAAACGGCGACGAATACCCTGACTCCTATCTGCTCGGGTACTATTACATCTTCGCAGCCGACCAAAGCACCTCCTACTCCATGGATGTTACCTGCTATGACCAGAACAACAACGGGATAGGAACACGCAACCTCTCATCAATCCCCCTGCAGAAAAATAAACTGACCACCGTCATAGGTAACTTCTATACCAGTGAAGGCTCCCTCGAGATCATAGTCGAAGATCCCTTCGAGGATGCTGTATACGAAGTGAAGGCAGACGCGACAGAATAAAAATAAATAAGTAACAATCTAAATATCTAAAACATGAAAAAAATCATACTTTCAGCTCTGGCAATAGGCGGCCTCCTTTTCGCTGCTTCCTGCCAGATGGACGAGTCCGGGTCAGGCACCCTGACAGGAGAGGTAGACTTCGCCATCACCGCCGGCATCCCGGGCGGTATCTCCACATACGCTCCCGCCGGCAGCGGTTCCCACAATGGCGGAGCAATGCTTCTTGACCCCGACAATTACGATCTGCGCTACATAATGCAGGCCTACGACGAGACTGGCAAACTGGCTTACAATGCCACCCAATACGTCTCCGACGACTTCACCACCCAGCAGGTAGTCTTCGAAGCCCGCCTCATCGCCAAAAAGTACAACTTCGTGTTCTGGGCAGACTTCGTTCCTGAAGGACAAACGGCAGACTACTACTACAAGACCACAGACGCAGAGGGCAATATCGACCTCCGCGACATCACTTATGCCAAGGATCCAGTCTTTACAGACGACGCCATGGATGCATACACCAAAGTTGTAGAAGTGAATCTCTCTGCACAGAACCAGAACATCACGGACATAAAGCTCCAGCGTCCCTTCGGCAAGCTGCGCCTGATAGCCACCGACCAGCTCTCAGGAGACCTGCAGGACGACGAGCTTCCGGAGACTACGGAAATCAAGTACGCTGACGGGACCACTGTTCCCGACGAATTCAATGCCCTTACAGGTATCGCCAGCGGCAATACAAGAACCATCTCATCCATCACTTCAGTCTCCATGCAGGAGGACGCAGTCGTAGGCGGCACCACATATCCCGAAGCCTACTTCCTGATTGCCAACTACATCTTTGCGGCAGACGCGAATACCGGCTATGCGATGGACGTTACTGTAAAGGACGAGGCCGGCAAGCCCACCGGAGTCCGCAGTCTCTCGCAGATACCCATCGTCAAGAACAAGCTCACCACCGTCATCGGCAATTTCTACTCCAATTCCAGTACCCTCGAAGTCATAGTTGAGGATCCTTTCGAGCAGCCGGAGAACATAGAGGATCCTGATCCGGTGAATAATATGAAAGAAGCCCTCGCCGAAGGCGGTCTGTTCACCCTATACTGCGACATAGACATCACGGCATCCTCTGACATTATTGTCCCTGAAGGAATCACATCCACTATCGACCTCAACGGATATACCATCAAGGCCGCCAACGGCACACCAGGAAACATAAATGTCTATGGCTCGCTTACCCTCAAAGACAGCAAGGGCGGCAGAATCGTAGCGGAAAATGATTACTCGAATGCATATAGCACCGGTATAATCTATGTCTCCGGCGAAGACGCCAGCCTGACCATGGAAGGCGGATACATCTACGCAGTCCGCGACGATGCCGTCAACAACGGACAGTTCGGAGTCGCCTTGTATGACGGAGCCGACTTCACTATGACCGGCGGAAAGATAGAAGCCGGCTGGTACGCAATAGCGGGCCACGGAAACAACTCCACTCAGAACAGCGTAATAACAATTGAGGGCGGGGAACTCGTCTCCACCTCCGACTACGCCATATATCTGCCTCAGTCTGGCACAACAAATATAACCGGAGGAACAGTCAACGGAGCAGCCGGAGCGGTATCCATCCGGAGGGGCACTCTCAACATTTCCGGTGACGCCATGCTCCTCAGCGACGGGAAAGGCTACACCGGAGACTGGGGCGACGGCACCGGCAACCAGCCCAACTGCGGCATCATGGTCGATCCCGCTTACGGTGCATGCACGGTGAACATCAGCGGCGGCACCGTGAGCACGGCCCAGGACGCTATAATATTCAACCAGAAAGCCGCTCACGCATCTGAAAGCGCCGTACAGGTATCCGCCGGCACCTTCTCGGACCCCACTCCCCTGGCATTCCTCAAGAAAGAAGCCAATGTAAAGGTTGTGCTTGAAAAAGACTATTCAGGCCCCGGTCTTGGAATCTTCAAGAACGGCAACGGCGATGCAGCATCCGTAGAAATAGATCTTGGAGGCAATCAGTGGAGTCTCAATGACAATCCGCTTTTCGGCTCCACCGGAACCGTCAGCCAGTATTTCCACTTGGAAAAAGACGCAACTGTCGTATTCAGGAACGGCACCCTTGTACCTGAAAACAGTGCTTCCGGCAAGATGCTGATTCAAAACTACTCCAACCTGACGCTTGACGGCGTGACCATTACCGGAGGCGCCACATGTGAGTATGTGGTTTCCAACAACAACGGCAGCTGCAATATCATCAACTCCACCATTACCGCAACCGAAGGCAACTGCGCATTCGATGTATTCTCCTTCTCGTCCTACGAAGGAGTCACCGTAACAGTAGATGGAGAAAGTGTAATCAACGGAAGGGTGGAATTCGGCGGCGACAACAATAAGATGAACGGCAGACTCATCGTCAACGGAGGAACCTTCAACGGCAATCTGATAGTTACAGAAGGCTACTACGATGAGGCGAATCCCAATATCGTCCTCAACGGCGGTACCTTCAACGGTTCAGGATGGGAAAACTACAGGTAGAAAACAATGAAACATTTTAATATTTAAACTATATGAAAAAGATTTTATTACCGCTCCTGACGCTAGGCGGCCTCTTTTTCACCGCATCCTGCCAGATGGACGAGCCCGATGCAGGCACTCTGACGGGCGAAGTCGACTTCTCAATCACCGCCGGCATACCCAGCGGAATCACCACCTATGCAGAGGGAGCAGAGGCCTTCTCTCATCAGGGAGGAGCAAGCAACCTTAGTACGGACGATTACATTCTCAGATACACCCTGCAGGTCTATGACGAGGATAACAAACTCTCGTATGAAGGGGTACAATATGCGACTGACTTCGGCGGCGTTACCTTCGAAGCACGACTGCTGGCCAAAGTATATGACTTCGTATTCTGGGCTGACTTCGTATCAGCTTCTGACAAGGAGTCGGATCTCTACTACATTACAGATGACTTGAGGGAAATCTCCTACACATTATCTGTAACTGATGACAACATTCCTTCCGACGCTCTGGATGCATACTACAAAACGGAAGTTGTAGATCTTAGACAGTCAGGACAGAAAATCAACAATGTCACCCTCAAAAGACCTTTCGGCAAGATCCGCTTCGTTGCTACTGATGAACTCAGCGAACAGCAGAAAGGTGCTGTGGATAACGGAAAGGTGAGTATTGCCTACAAAGAACGTACAGTACTGCCTAACGTATTCGATGCACAGACAGGAAAGGCTACAGTAAATCAAGCAAAACAGGCCAGGATATCCGATTTCACTGCCACCCCTGTTGCAGAGAAAGCATCCGTAAACGGCAAAGTTAACGAAAATGCATACTTACTCGGATACGATTACATATTCTGCAGCGAAAGCCAGCCTTCATACGCCATGGATGTGACAGTAAGCATTGATGGAGTATCTCCTGTTACCCGCTCCCTCTCCTCCATCCCAGTGCAGGAAAACAAACTCACCACAGTAATAGGTAATTTCTATTCCAACGAAAGCACCCTCGAAGTCATCGTGGAAGATTCGTTCGAGGAGCCGGAAATAGAGATGACAGAAATGGAGATGCTTAAAAACATAGCTTTAAACGGAGGGGAGATAACGCTTAATGACGATTGTATTTTCTCAGAAGAAGCCTTTATAGTGAATCCTGGAGCGGGCAAGTCTGTTGAAATCAATCTCAACGGACATACCATAGAAAGTATCAATTCCAAAAATGACGCCATTTGGGTACAAAGCGGAACTCTCATCATCAATGGAGAGGGCAATGTAGGGGGAGAAAATGGATATTATGCCGTATGGGCAACCGGTGATTCCAAGGTCATACTGAACGGAGGCAACTATTTCGGCAATGGATCCTGCATCCAGGCAAAGAACAATGCTCAGGTTGAAATCAACGGAGGCTACTATAAAGTAGGCAATCCTTACAATGGGGTGTATTTTGTAATCAATCTCCAGGACAACCAACCCAATACAATAGTAGTAAAAGGTGGTCAGTTCGAGAACTGTGATCCTTCCAATACCGGTACCGAGCCTGCAAATGTGAGCGACAATTTCCTCGCTGACGGTTACTCATCAGTAAAAATCTCTGACAATCCGGATGTATATGAAGTAGTAAAGGCACACATGGTTGAGACGGGTGATGATCTCTTGTCTGCCATATCTGATATCGCCGCTAATGGTGGCGCAATTACTATAGACGAATCAGCCGAAATAGATGTCAGCAGATTGGGAACACTTTCTATAGAGAAGCCTACGACAATCACTGTCAACGGCAGTATCAACTCTTCTGAAGAAAACTTTATGCTTTTGAACAACAGTACACTTGTACTTAAGGGAGAAGGCTCTGTCAATCTTCAGAGAAGAGTCGTGGAAAATCATGGAACACTCATAGTCGAAGGTGGTAACTACAGCACCAAAAACACTACAGGAGGAACCGCTTTCTGGAACAATGCTGATGGTGCGACAATGACACTGAACGATGTTAATGTAGATGCATCTTTCTTTGCTGTCGCCGGGAAAGGTAAAATAGAAATAAATGGAGGCAACATCAGTTCCATTTCTTCGAATAAATATGGTTCTTGGGCCTATTGTATAAGGGCACAGGAAGGGGGAACAATGGTAATTAAAAATGCTACAATTGAAGGCGTTCAAGGATGCATAGCAAGTATAGAATCATCCCACATTACACTTGAAAATGTCAAAGTCTCTGCCCGTAACTCCGAGCCAGACAGAAGTGATGCATTTTATGCCATATATGCGGCATCTCTAGGTGTAATAGAGGTTATAAGTGGTGATTTCTATTCTGACAGGACTCCGTGTGCCTTGGCATCCGATGACGATCAGGAAGGAGCTCCTCTCGGAGGATTTATCCTTAAAGGAGGAAGGTTCAGTTCATATCCTAATAACGATGACGGAAGTATATGGCAGCCCGAATCCGGCTTCAAATATGTAGAGACAGGAGATGCCACCTACCCTTATGAAATCGTATCAGAATAGATATATAAAACCAAATAACTAAAAAACATGAAAAATAACTTACTGACAATTCTGGCTCTCGGCGGCCTGCTGTTCGCCTCCTCATGCCAGATGGACGAGCCCGACGCAGGTACCCTGACGGGCGAAGTCGACTTCACCATCACCGCCGGCATCCCCAGCGGAATCACAACTTATAGCCCGACTGACGGAAACGCCTTCTCCCACCTTGGCGGAGCGAACAATGTGGACTCTGATGAATACGACCTCCGCTACATCCTCGAGGTGTACGACGGAGAAACATTGGCATACAGGGACGTGAAGTACGTTGACAATGACTTCGTGTCCACCACCGCAAGCTTCAGTGCTCGTCTTCTTGCCAAGTCCTATACTTTCGTTCTGTGGGCGGACTTCGTGGAGGCTCCCCCATCGGACGGTGCATACGCGGACCTGTACTACTCTGCCGGTGACCTGAAGGAGATTTCATATACTGACGCCGTGGACGGAGCAGTCCTCACGACGGATCTCATAGATGCATATACCGCCAAGAAGGCGATCAACCTGAGCGAGAGCAGCAAGAACGAGAGCATTACCCTCCAGCGTCCCTTCGGAAAGATCCGCCTGCTGGCCACGGACAGTCCCGAGAACAGCGATGCCGATGAACAACTGCCGAAGAAAGTCAAGGTGAGCTTCAAGGAAGGGACAGAGGTTCCCTCATCTTTCAATGCCCTATCTGGGGAGGTGAACCAAGTGACAAAGAAAATCGATGGCTATTCATTCGATGCCCAAAAGGAGATACAGCCGGTTGTGACAGGACGAGAAGACCTTGCGGAAGCTGGTAAATATGCATACCTCCTCGGTGAGGCCTACATCTTCGGTTCATCGTCGCATACCGCATACGACATGACAGTGACTACATACAGCGATGATGCCCTCAACGCCCAGATCGGCTACCGTGAACTCACCAACATCCCCGTATCCGCCAACAAGCTCACCACCGTCATCGGCAACTTCTACACCAACGAGGGAAACATCGAGGTGATTGTGGAAGACAAATTCGGAGGTGAAAGCGAGTATGATGCAGAAACTGCATACACGTCATCATTTGACGAAATAATACAGGCTCTTGCAGCCGGAACAAGGAAGATAGTTTTTGAGGGGACTATAAGCGGTAAAGATAACTTAATTACCATTCCTGCGAATGCCCCTGCAGAGTTCAGCATCGACCTCGGCAGTAACGTCAGCGGATATTATCCGACCCTCAAGCTGGAAAGCACGGACGGGGACGACACGCAGCGTGAGATCACCATCATAAGCCAGACCAAAGATCGTGATCTGATTCTGGATATCAACACGGCAAATTCCACATATACGCTTGAAGGCAGATATGCTGAAATAATAAACCGCCAGGCGACGTCTCTTGTCAAGACAATGGGATACATAACCAAATTGACGCTTTTTGACGGGGATGCAGAAATCTATGCGAATCTTGGTGCCATATCGACTGCTCCACATGACTACATAGAATTTAACGGTAGCGGAGTTATTAAAAATGTCCTTATAGATACAGGAGCGGAACTTAGTTCCTATGGCTTTTTGGCAAACGAGGGAAAATGTGAGAAGATATGTCTGGGGAAGGACTTGACATATGTGCGAGAGGCGTATCTTGCCGGTGATATTGACCTCAACGGTCACACAATCACCATTAAGATAGGTACAGACCCAGACGTAAAACCTTATCTATATGTGGAAAAAGATCTCACCATGTACAACGGATCTATCAACTATTCCAATTCTGACAAGTCTTTTTCTGTATTCCAGATCAAAGGAACTGATGCCGACATTGATTTGAACAGTGTGGACATCACTTCAGATACAGATGTGTTGGCGGTCTTTAATCCATGCAGCATCTCCCTCACCGACTGCAATATAACAACATACTACTCGGCGATTTCCACCAACGCTGCATCTTCACCGACAGTAGACATAACCATAGAAAGCTCTACATTGACGGGTAAAAGTACGATTCTAAAGAATGTTCCAGGACAGCTGACAATAAACAACAGCACCATTACGGGGACCATGCACGGCGTAATAGTTCGTGGCGGAGATGCATTGATCAGCAACAGCAACATCACGCTGACTTATGATGATACGGACTACCAAACTGCCTCTGCAATGTTCAAAAATGAAAATTGGGGGGAGGGGAACCACCTTCCTCTTGCGGCGATGACCATTGGAAACAGGTCAGAGTCCTCTTACCGTTATTCGACGGACGTAACTCTTAAAAATACTGATCTCATTTTGGCGGGAGCCCATGGAGAAGCATTCCCTGCCTTGTATGCATATGCAAACCAGGAACCAGGACTCGGAGTGACACTGACTTATGACGAAGATTGCCAGTTTGACAAGAGCCCTGAATGTGCAAGTGCGAACATCACTGTCAACGGAGGCAGCGTCTGGACGGGAACGTCAGCGACTCCTGTTATAGATGATGTTGCACAAACTGTCATTGTCAATTCTGCTGACCAGCTTGCCGGCCTGGCGAATCTTGTAAATACCGGCAACAAATCCCTTTCCGGATATACGGTAACCCTCAACACAGACATCGACCTCAACAACATGAATTGGACTCCTATCGGAACGTCAGGCAAGGCTTTCCAAGGCAACTTTGACGGTAACGGACACACGATAAGTAACCTGAAGGCAGGAACAAAGTCTCAGAGTAATGTCGGCCTTTTCGGTTATACGACTAATGGAACCATAAAGGATATCCATATCCACAATGCCCAAATAAAAGGTTATCAGAATGTCGGTGTAGTTGCCGGGACTCCATATACCACCAAATACTCCAATATCAAGGTGACAGGTCTTATCAAAGTTGATGGATATGCATATGTCGGAGGAATGTTCGGAAAGAATGTATATGCAGACCTGACGGACCTGACAATAGATGCAGATGAAGGAAGCTATGTAAGGGCAGAAAGTGAAAATTATCGAACTTATGTAGGAGGAGTTGTCGGTTTCATGGGTGAAGGCGGCCATTCGGTATCAAATGTTGTTTCAAACATCGAGGTGTATGGTTCCACCTGTGATGTGGGAGGAATAACAGGAATTGCCCATTACAATAATAAGTTCATAAACTGCATTTGCACAGGTAACGTCACATTGGGGAATGCACAAGACTCCGGAGACCAGTTCGAGATAGGCGGTATTGCAGGGGTATGGCATAATGAGGATGGGACAACTGTGACTTTTACCGATTGCTCTTTTACCGGAACTTTGACCACTAGCCTCAATGGAGTGGACTATTCAGATGAAATTGCCGACACCAATAAAATTACAGGCAGGGCCTACAGCACTACAGGAACAGGGCAGCTTATTATTGACTGAGTTGTCGTATCAGGCGGCAGTGCACAGTAAACAAAGACTACCATAAAACACACCTTAGACCGGGACTCGGAACAGACATTGTCCGAATCCCGGTTTTCTTCTCCTTTATTATTATTTATTTTGTAAAGTAACTATTCCACACCGCCCACATCTCTGCGTTTTGTGGGCGTTGTGGCGGCATTCATGGCGGGGATGACAGCGAAATGCCATAGAATTGTAAAATATAGGCAGTAAATCATAAATTCCTACTATCCGGTACGTCTTTGGGCAGTGAAAAATGTCGAAGTCATAGGCAACGTTTTTGAGGTGGATCCTGGATTCGCAGGCCTCCAGCATATCAACATCTCGGACCTGAGCGGTTCCGAAGACGCATCCATCATTGTGAATAACAACACCTTTACAAATGGTCCTGCCGGAGTTACAATCACATCCTGGAAAGTCGGCGAAACACCATGGTCCGAAGATCTCTTTACCGGAACCATAGAGATAACCGGAAATACATTCAACAATGTCGGCCTTACATCAATAGAGAATCCTTTAAGGAACAATGTCCCGATTTTCATCTCACCTGAATATGTCAACGATGATGCAACACAAGGCCGGGTACAGGATCACGGACAGTTCGATGCCGATATCACAGTCGAGGACAACACATACAATGGCGAGCTAAAGCTGCACATCTACGATTCCGAGGCTAATATGCAGGACATTTTCAATGCCATTCCTGACGGTTCTACTGTCATACTGCACGGAGATATCAAAGGCCCTGTAGTAAACGGAGATCCATATTATACCAATGCTCTGAAAATCGGCAGCACGATTACCTTGACCTGCGAGGATGACGCTACCTTGTCAGGAATTGTGGAACTGAATGCATCCATGACGCTGGACCATGTGAACTATTACTACAAAGGCCATAATACTACTTATGGAAACATATGGATAGGCAGCGACGATGTGGTAATTAAGAACTCTGTGCTTTTTGCAGAGTATGACATGAATCATAGTGTGGCTCCGAACAGTGACAGGGACCGTTCCGGTGAGTTCGGCTTCATACGTCCTGTAAATTACAACTTGCTGTTGCTCAACAATACCATCCAGACCAACGCAATGGGTATCTTCGGAGGAGGTCTCCCTGGAGGCATAATTAAGGGAAACACTTTCAAGAATCTGGACGGCTACACCAGCAGAACCGTATGGCTCAACTGGGCTGACATGAATAATCTGACAATAGAGGGTAATACCATCTACAACCGTCACATGGTATTGGGTGGCAACGCTACCATTACTGGGAACAAATTCCTTGAACTGGGAGCCAACGGGACTTCCGGGCATGCCTTCTACTTCTGGAGCGCGTTCACAGGTAGTATTTCAGGCAATGAGTATTCGCAGGTAGACCCTACACAGCCGCTTGCTACAGGGCAAAATGGTGTGATTATTCCTGATATAGACTAACATATGCCTGCACATCCGGCAGTCAATTCCAATACGGATGAGTCCACTGAAAACTTTGCAGTGGGCTCATCTTTCGTTAATACCTAGCTGTACTCACTAATTCTTTTCCGAAATCGTAAAACTCAGTCGTATAACCATAAAGTTATATCGAAAGGCTATAAGTATCTTTGCATCACTTATTGTACCCCGAAAAACTTAATTACATAATACCTTAAAACGATGAAAAAGATTTTATTACCTATTCTGGCTCTCGGCGGCCTCATGTTCGCCTCTTCATGCCAGATGGACGAGCCCGACGCAGGCACCCTGACGGGCGAAGTGGACTTCAGCATCACAGCCGGCATACCCGCCGGTATCACTACCTACAGCCCTGATGACGGGAAGGCTTTTTCCCACTTGGGCGGTATCAACAACGTTACAGGTAACTACGTACTGCGCTTCATCCTTGAAGTATATGACGGAGATGCTGTCGCATATGAAGAGATTAAATACCTGGATGACTTCTCAAATCCCAATGTCACATTCAACCCCCGCCTCCTTGCAAAGGAATATGATTTCGTATTCTGGGCGGATTTCGTGGAAAAACCTTCTGACGGCGCAACTCCTGCTGATCTTTACTACAACACCACCAACGGTCTTACTTCCATCAGCTATATGGACGAGGTCTCCGCAGAGGTCCTCACTACCGACCTCGTGGATGCGTACTACGCCATGAAGGAGGTCGACCTGACCCAGTCCAGCCAGTCCGTGCAGGTCACACTCAACCGTCCTTTCGGCAAGATCCGACTGCTGGCCACGGACAAGGGCATTGCAAACAAGGTCCCCGAAACACCCGTATCCGTCAAGCTGGATTTCGGAAGTGCGAAGTTCCCGAGCAGTTTCAATGCTCTCACTGGGGATGTCACAGGCGAATTTGTCGTAAATGCTGTGACAACATCCTCGGTGAAGGAAGATGCCCAGTCTGTGGATGGTACAACTAAGTATGAGGGTGCCTACCTCCTCGGGTATATCTACGCCTTCGCATCCACACCGCAGGCAGCATATCCTATCGACGTCACCGTGTACAGTGATGCCGACGCCACCAGCCAGATAGGCTACCGTGAACTCACCAACATCCCTGTCTCCGCCAACAAGCTCACCACCGTGGTCGGCAACTTCTACTCCAACGAAGGCAACATCGACGTCATCGTGGAGGACGATTTCGGAAGTGGCGAGGTAGTGATAGACATATGGGACGGTTCTGCCGAAAAACCCGATACAGACCCTGACAATGCGAATACATACCTTATCACCACTCCCGCAGAGCTCGCCTGGGTAGCCGAACAGGTCAACAGCAAGACGGAATACTTCGAAGGCAAGACCATTCTGCTGATGAACGACATCGACCTTTCCGGTTCATACTGGACACCTGTCGGCAATGTGACTGCTTATCCCACAGTCACATTCAAGGGCACATTCGACGGACAGAACCACATCATCAGCAACCTGACCGCATCGGACGACGCTGCAGGATATGCCGCAGCCGGACTTTTCGGCTCCATCCTCGGTACTGTCAAGAACGTGACACTCAAGGATGTGAACATCCGCAGCACGCACTATGCCGGAGCTGTTGTCGCTTACTCCTCTATGAACGGCGCAACTATCGATAACTGCCATGTGGACGGCGGAACGATTACATCCGTTCCTGAAAAAACCGGCTCGGCATACGACAACGGTGACAAGGCCGGAGGTATCATCGGATACTATGTTACAGGTGACAAGGTAATGAACTGCTCCGCCAAGAACCTCACCATCACCGCCTACCGCGACTTAGGCGGCATTGTCGGCTGCGGCCCCGAGTCCGGCATGACAGGCTGCTCGGTTGAGAACATCACCCTCGTCCAGGACAACACCAACGGCTACGATTCTGAAGCCATCACCACCGTCGGAGCCCTCGGCGGCCGCGATGTCACCAAAGGGGATCAGCCCTACGACGGAGAGTTCGCTTCGGCAGTCACCAAGAAGGTCGTCTACAATGTATCCAATGCTTCCCAGCTGGCTGCCGCCTTGACCTCTGCCGCCATTGCAGATATTGCAACAATCTACCTGACTCCAGGTACTTACATTATCCCTGATGATGCTCAAGGTAAAACTTTGACTTTCATTGGTACAGGTAATCCTGAGGATACAAAAATAGCTACTCAGGATGATGGAAGCTATGAAGGTGTTGATTATTCTTTAGATGGAGCAACTGTTACTTTTGAGAATATCACTATTAATACAGATTCACACACATATACTGGCTATGCACGTTGCAAGGGTACTTACAAGAATTGTGTAATCAATGGTACATACACACTTTATGGTGACAGCAAGTTTAAGAACTGTACTTTTAATGTGTCTGGTGATGTTTACAATATTTGGACTTGGGGTGCTCCAAATGCTACATTTGATGGATGTACATTCAATTCAGATGGTAAGGCTATGCTTCTCTATGGTACAGAAAATACGAATTTGACAATTGAAAATAGCGTATTTAATGATAAGGGAGGTTTGACAGACCTAAAAGCTGCTATTGAAATTGGCAACGACTATGATAAGTCTTATACACTTGTTGTAAACAAAACAGTTGTCAATGGTTATGAAATCAATAACGAGGGTATCAATACTGGCACTACTCTTTGGGCTAATAAAAACTCAATGCCAAAGGAGAAACTCTCTGTTACTGTTGACGGTAATAAAGTTTATTAAAAGTAAATCATTGATTACTACACCCTTCATTCGGGTTTAGCTTTATAAATGATACTCTATCATTCTCTTGATAGATATTTAGATATAAGAGTTAGTTGAGACCTGCCGTTCGTGAGAATAGCAGGTCTCATTCTTTATTAGCATAGCCCTCTTGGTGAAATCTGATGCCCGATACTCCCCAACGATAGGAGTATGCTAATTCTATTCTCTTTTCGCTGGCAAATACCATCTAACACCTTTTGCCTTATCCTGTCTGCTTATAGGTATTCAACCTAAATACAAGAGCAATAACCATGATTGCCCAGGATAACAATGTCACCATAAACGGAATGGCAACATTCGGTACACACTCAAATCGGGACAGACATATACCTGTGAACAATACTATAGAAGGATTTGAAGTCAAGGGAGAGCTATTCATGAGTGCCTGCGGAACCTCAGTTGCGAAAAACAACCGGGCCGCACAGCTGACCGTCAAGACATTTGGTCTGACCGACGACCCGTCCTACTCTTCCGACATATCATTGTCCGGAAACACGATTGACGGCACCTTGGGAACAGCCCCTCAGGAATACGGCATCTACATAGTACCGAATGTGACCGGCTATAAGCTTACTGTCGAGGACAACACTATACAGAATGTAAATAGCCATGGATTCACCATCCAGGGAGGCGGTGACGGTTCTGCAAAAACAACTATTGGGAAATACTCCATCAAAAATAATAAATTTGCGTCATGGGGACTCGGAGGAAAAGACAACCGAGGCGCCATCAAGGTCTGGGCCGACACCGAAATCGCCCCTTCCGACATGAGCACCTCCAGCGTCACAGCCCTATCCGAGAAAGCCAAGGAATTCGTCACACACATCCTCAATGGTGGAAACACATTCGGATCGCAACTTGAGAACTGCTGTATTTTCGAATTCTACGGACTTCCTTTCGATTCGCTGCAATAATACACGACTCTCTAATGCTTACCTGACCTCTGCGGCCCAATAGGCGGCAGTAAGTTTTTCGCCCGTGGCACGGCTGATCATCTCATTCCAGGGATACAGCTTGCCGGGGGCGAAAATTTTTTCTGAGAGCCAGCGTCCCACTTCAGGGCAGCCGGTGTAGGAGTCGGAGGCCAGGTTTCCGCTGCGGGTGATGTTCTCTACGATATAACGGTGCATCTGCGAGGCAAAGAGCTCGCCCATCTGGTAGTTGTGGTAGTAGCAGGGATAGAGGGCAATGTGGATCTTCGCGGCCCAGTCCGGCTCATTGCGGCCCTCGGGATAGGTCAGCAACTGGTATTTCTCCACGAGGTCACGCCACAGGGCATTGAGGTCCTGCTCCGGGTCGGCATACATGGCCTTCTCGAAACGGTAGACCACCTGCATGAAACGGGCCTGCACCAGCTGGCTCAGGCGGGCGGCACGGCGGCAGTCGGGTGCGATACGGGCAGCTTCCTCTGCGGATATTCCAAGGTTGAGCCGCATCCACTCCGGGTTGCGCGAAAGGCGGCCGAACATCATGGCCACACCCTCGGTAGTGAAGATTCCCGCAGCCTCCCTCAGCAGGAAGGGCAGTTCCGGATTGGAATCATGGCCCACACTGTAAGCCGCATGTCCGAACTCGTGCAGCATGGTCTCCATCCACCTCTCGTTGTCGGTGAGGTTGCACAGCACCCGCACGTCTCCCATGCAGTCCATATCGATGCAGAAGGCGTGCTGGTTCTTGCCCTCACGCGGGTAGAGGTCACTGCGGCGCATCATGGGCTCCACGTCCAGACCGATGCTGCGGTAGTAGTCTATGGTCAGCCGCTCCAGGTCCCTGCCTTTGTAGTACTTGTCGAAGTCCACCGGATAGAGGTCCGGAGCCTCCTGGAAAAATCGTCCCTGATAGTGCCAGGGCCTCAGCTCCTCCCGGGTGATACCGCAACGCCGGGCCATCGCCTCGTCCAGTTCCGCCTTGACGGCGGCAAAACTGTCCCGCGAAAGCTCATCCACCTCATTCATCAGCAGTTCCACCTCCCGGGGCTTCTCCCCGCTGAGCATCAGGCTCATGGAGTGATAGTTGGTAAACCCTAGCATATCCGCAAGCCGATTGCGCAGCCGCACTACATCCAGCACATCCCGGGCCACCTCCCGGCCCACCGCCTTATGCGCCTCCCAGACGTCCCGCAGCTCCGCAGAGTCGGAAGAAGTCCGCAGCAGCCGCTCCACCTCATTGTCATTGATCCTGCTGCCCCGGAAATCCGCCCGGAAAGCAGCGTACTTACGCTCCAGCTCGGTTTCCTTGTCGATTATCGCATTCAGCAGAGACTTGTCCGACTGCCTCGAGAGGAAGGCATTGTAGAGTTCCTCAAGCTGACGGCGCATGAGAGGTTCCGTCACGCTCCCGGACTCCCTGATCCGGCGCAGCTCACCGAAAGTCCTGCTGTCGGAGAACAGCTCCGCTATTTTCCTGTTTATCTCCGCATACCTTTCAAATGCAGCGGCACTTCCTGTCGTCGTCCCCTCCCAGTAAGCCTCGGAGGATGCCTTCACCAGCGGTGCGTAAGCCGCCACCGTCCTGTCAATTATTTCCTGTAATTCCATCTTGCCATGATTCATAAATAAAAATAGGGTGTCTCGGTAAAGGCACCCTATCCAATTATTCAGTAAATTGTTACTTTTTCTCGAAGAACTCTTTTGTACGGTCGGTGGCTACGAAATCCTCCTTGAAGATGTAGGCACCGGTACGGTCGGATTTTTCCATCCTGATACATTTGACAAATGTCCTCTTGGAGGCCTTGTCGCCGCTGAAGGTTGCAACCGCTTTCTTTGCCATATGCTAAACTTATTTAATTTCCTTGTGAACAGTTACTCTGCGGAGGTAGGGATTGTATTTCCTGCGCTCCAGACGCTCTGTTGTATTCTTTTTGTTCTTGGTGGTGATGTAACGGGAGATTCCGGGAACTCCGCTGTCCTTCTGCTCTGTGCACTCGAGGATCACCTGCACTCTGTTGCCTTTTGCTTTCTTTGCCATGATTAGTACCCTCCGTTAATAAATGTCGATTAAACCTTTTTCCTGAGCGGCCTTCAGAGTGGCTGCGAGACCGTTCTTGTTGATGGTCCTCATGCCGGCAGCAGAGACCTTCAGAGTGACAAATCTGTTCTCCTCCTCGAGCCAGAAGCGCTTAACCTTCAGGTTGGGAGCGAACTCGCGTTTCGTACGACGCTTGGAGTGGGAAACATTGTTTCCGATCACCCTCTTCTTTCCTGTTACTTGACAAACACGTGCCATATAATATTTTTCCTATTTTATTTCTAAATTTCAAAGGGCTGCAAATATCCCCTTTTTTTCTTTAAATTCCAAATTTTTTACACAAACTTCAACAATCGGTTCCATCTGATATTCCGAGGGAAAGGTTTGTTGACATCCTTCGAGAACCATACCACGCGGGGTTTGCCGACGACGTGGTTCTCGGGTACGAAGCCCCAGTAGCGGGAGTCGAGAGAGTTGTGCCTGTTGTCACCCATCATGAAGTAGTAGTCCATGGCGAAGGTATAATGGGTTGCGGGGCGGCCGTCAATCACTATGGTACTGTCCTGAACCTCAAGGTCATGTCCCTCATATACGTCGATGATGCGGCTGTAGAGGGGAAGGTTCTCCAGGGTCAGGGCCACACTGTCTCCCTTGGCCGGAATGTAGAGGGGACCGTAGTTGTCCCTCGTCCACCGGAAGTCCTCCGTAAAGGGGAAGAGCATCAGGTAGGAATCCGGGTAGTCGGGAGGATAGGCGTCCACGTTGCGGCGGCATTCCTGGACATTGGCGACTGCAGCTATCCTGTCCGCTGCCTCCGCTGTCATGGCCATCGACGGATACCCGGGAAGGGAAGCGTCGAACCATGCGTCCGCGGTCTGGACACCGGCGTCCTCGAGTATCCTGGGATTGATCGGGGAGCCGCTGGTGACTACTCTATAGGTGTTCTGCACGCCGGGATAGGTGTCCTGGAGTTCTCCGTTGACGAAGACCTCTCCGTCACGCACCTCGAGGGTGTCTCCGGCGACTGCCACACATCTCTTCACATAGTTGTCCTCCTTGTCCACGGGCCTTACGATCAGGGGGCCGTAAGTCCTCTCGGTGTACTCCCTGCCGTTGAACCGCACGTGGGTGTAGTAATCGTCGGCGGGCAGCTTGGCGAGGACCGTGTCCCCGTGAGGGAAGTTGAACACCACGATGTCTCCGCGCCTGACGTCACCGAAACCGGCCAGACGCCTGTAGTCGCGCTTGATAAGGTCCGAATAGGATTTCTTACCGAAGATCGTGTTGTGGACGAAGGGTATGGAAAGAGGTCTCTCGGGCAGCTTGGGGCCATAGGCCAGCTTGCCTACAAACAAGTAGTCTCCCGTCATCAGAGTGCTCTCCATGGACGAGGAAGGTATGCGGAAAGCCTGGAGGATGAAGATGTTGAGAGGTACGACCACGATGACGGCGAAGATGATGGCGTCGAGCCAGTCCAGCCATACATTGTGCTTCTCCCCCTCCTTGTAGTTCTTCTTCCAGAAAGCCCACTTCACCTTCTTGGTGATGAAGATGTCGAAAATCACCAGGAGGCCGAGGAGCCACCAGTAATTTCCGAGCCATATCACCCAGAGGAGATAGAGGACGGCCCAGACTCCGAACCGGAACCACTTATTATGCAGGAGCTCTTTCACGTGCTGCTAAGGTGTGATTACTTCTTCACAGAGTTGATCACTGCCTCGAAAGCCTGAGGGTTGTTCAGGGCCAGGTCGGCAAGCACCTTGCGGTTGAGACCTACGTTCTGCTTTGCGAGAGCGCCGATGAACTGGGAATAGTTCATACCGTGCTCGCGGGCGGCGGCGTTGATACGCTGAATCCAAAGCGAACGGAAGTTGCGTTTCTTTGCTTTACGGTCGCGGTACGCGTAACCCAAACCTTTCTCATAGGTGTTCTTGGCTACGGTCCAGACGTTCTTCCTGGCGAGGAAGTTACCGCGGGTCTGTTTGAGAATTTTCTTGCGGCGGGCTCTTGAGGCCACCGAATTCACTGATCTAGGCATACTGCACTTTTTGATTTTAAGAATGTCAGCGCTCCCCCCTTTCGGGAGACTTCTTCTGCTGGGACATTCAGTTAAACAATAAATTAAATGAACTTAAACTTAGGCGACAATCATCTCTTTGATCCTCCTAGTGTCGCAAGCGTCGGCTATAACGACCTTGTTGAGGTTCCTTTTCTGCTTTGTCGTCTTCTTGGTGAGAATGTGGCTGTGGTAAGCGTGTCTTCTCTTCACTTTTCCAGTTCCGGTAAGCACGAAGCGCTTTTTGGCACCGGAGTTGGTCTTCATTTTGGGCATTGTTACAATAAATTTAGTTAAACTATTAAAAACGTTACAAAACGGTTATTTCTTCTT
>CALUSM010000015.1 GCA_944323445.1 uncultured Bacteroidales bacterium | reverse complement strand
AAGGCGGCAACGTCAAAGCCGAGCAGTACTAATAGCCCGACACTTCTGATATGACGCAGAACAAGCAATCAAATACATCGTTGTCTCTCTCATTTCTTATAGAATACGTCCGGAGACGGTCGTGTTCCGTCACCGTGGCGAAAGGTTCGCGTGTACAGATTTCTGTCCGGGGAGCCTTTATGCAAGGGTGAGGGAGCGAGGCGAGGGAGTTTACTTCGGTAAATGACCGAGCCGCAGACGACCGAACAACGCCGCAGAAAGGCTTGCCGGGCAGAAATATGATGGTGGTTATAACGGTGTGGACCAACCTCTTCCCATTCCGAACAGAGAAGTTAAACGCACTCGTGCCGATGGTACTGCCCTAACAGGGGTGGGAGAGTAGGTAGCCGCCGCCCCTTAGAGCCCTCGGAGGTAAATCCACCGGGGGCTTTTTTTATGGTTATCCGCAAACTTACCCCTTACGCTTCATTGCGTTGACAGGTATCCTTCAATCATTTTCAACGAATTTACCTCGGTGTGCACCCTGCTTTTCAACCCACTGAAAATCAGTAGTCTGCAAAAGCAGCTGCACATTTGCCCTCTTTTAAAAACCAGCAAATGTGCAGCATGCCTCATAACAGTCTGATTTGCAAGGCTGTTTTCCTCCATGCGCACACCGAAGTAAATTCGTTGAGAGAAGGCCCTTGCAGTAGCCCTGTGCAACAGACACGACTCACCCCACCGTCCCTCACTAAACCGAATAGTTGTTTTAAACTGCTTGCTGCGCAGCATGTTCTATGTAACTACTGTGTTTAGTGGAACAGGAATCCGCTTTTGACTGCCATTTTAAGATGACATAATATCACACCCGCTCATAACTTCCAGAATGTCAAGGGCGTCTTTTCAACGAATCGGCTTAGTGGCTTTCGGTCTGCCGCATCAGAACATCAGAGCGTCACGGCATCACAGGACAACATACTGATAGGGTGAACGAAAAAACCGAAGTGTCAGCGCAGACGCTTATAGTTGCCGCTCAGCCGCCATTCATCCGGTCCAACCCCGCAGTTCACGTTACTTTCTAGTTATAATGCAATCTCCTGATGGACTGGGTCTTGTATTTTACGCAAAAAGTTAAGTGACGGCAAAAAGGCTCTTTCTGAGCATAATCCGCCCCTCTTAAAATATCATCAGATTGACAAAGCATTTATATTCAAGCACATGCAACTCAACTAAAAAGCAACGTGAAGGATGCGGGGTGTCTTTGCGGATAATCATATAAATTTTTTCACGCGTTTTTTGAAATGATTATCCGCAAAATTACCCCTGGAGCTGTCACTATACTCGGTTAAGGCAGAGTCGTTGTCGCCAAGGATATCTTATTTTTCACTTTACATTTTAGTTAAGACGCAGTCGGGCATGGAGTAAAACCGTAACGTCAGTGAATCCCGAAATCCGGTGCTGTTGTGGCATGCTGCTCCTCCATTCCCCTGCCGGCGGTCCTTTTCGTGCTGGAAGGTGCCGGGCGAAACGGCCTTTCTCCACCACCTTCTTGATTTCGTTATGTGTCAACCCGCGTCTGAGTAGGTTTATGGTGACCCTGCTTCACTTCCCTGCATGGGAGGTGCCGACAAATGTGGCTTTTCACCGTCACCTTCTCGGTTGTGGGTCTGCTGACGGGTTGGAGGCAGTCTGCTGGCGGCTTGTGCTGTTGTATCTGCTTTACTTCGGGATGCCGGACCAGATACGTATGGCGGTCGGGATGGGAGAAGAGATGGGTTTTGAAGGATAGGTGTTCTTACGCAGGGTCCAGGGCTCTTCGAGTGAGTAGTAGTCGATGGAGAGGGCGGGGTCGGGACCAGAGGGGGCGGCCAGAAGCATGTCGAGCCAGGTTTTCCAGCGCAGGTGGTAGAAGTCGGCAAGGAGGCCGGACCATTCCTTGTGAGCGTAGTCATGCAGGCCGCCGGTGTCGGAGGCGGTGCGGTTGCCCCATGTGGTTATCTGGACACGGGCGTTCCATTCGAGCCAGGCTTTCATGGCTTCATCATCGCCCAATGCCCTGGCCTGTGCTATCCAGTTGCCTACCATAAACTCAGTCCGCGAGGCCAGCAGGCTGTCCTGGAGCATGATCAGTGTCAGGAAGTTTTCCCCATGGGAGCGCAGTGCTGCTGTGTCGCGGCTGTTATATGCCTGTTGGATAGCCTTGTAAGTAAGCCTGCCTTTTTCAGCTATAGCCTGACGTACGATATCCACCAGATCGTATTCGAAGTTGTTACGTCCGGCAAAATCAGGAGCAGCCTGAACCATGAGGTCCGCAGCCTCGATTACATCCTGCGGATCGTAGTAGTCCGACATCTCAGACCAGGAAGAAGCCTGATAGGTGTCCAGTGACGGACGTACGCAGAAGATGGACTCGTGGGTGCCCTGCTGGGTGGAAGCGGCGGGACATTCGTAGATGGAGCGTGCCAGCAGCCTCCAGGCCTGCAGGACCTCCGGAGCGATGCGGCCGTAACGGGCGCGGAGATATCCCTGCAGCCATTCGTCCTTGGAAAAATGCTCCGGGCGCCAGGGCAGTTCGCAGAGCAGTTCGTACATCACCGGATTGTTCTCTATTCCCTCCATTGTCAGGCCTACACCCAGCATTGTTCCTGAGAAACGGCTGGAGTCCGCTTTGTAGTATTCGTCTATGACGTGCTGCATTTTACCGTGAAGGCCTACATTGCCTCCGAAGTTGAGCAGCATGCAGTAGAGCCAGTCGTGTCCGTCGAAACCTTCCGGGCGGTACCACGATGAGGCGGGATCTCCCCACTGCGGCCGGCTTTCGGAGTAGAGGTCGAGGACGAGCATGTCCCCGCGGGGTACGGAGCGGATCATCTCAGGGCGGGGATTGGCACCCCAGGCCTGCACTACCCACTTGGCTCCCGGGCTGTTGCGCTGCATGGCGGAGTGGATGGCCTTGCCTGCTGCCTCGAGATTGACCCCGGCCGTCCTGCCTCCCTCGTGGAATGGATCCATGCTGTAGAAGCGGGCCTTGCCGAAGAGTTTTTCCAGCTCCTCGTAGTAGATATCGGCTATTTTCTGGAAATTCCCGTCTTCGGGCTGCAGGAATGCGGGACGGTGATATCCCTGCCACAGTCCCGGGTCCGCGACATTCAGCCCCAGGCGCTCAGCTGCGTCGTGCGGCAGCATTCCGGAGTATCCGGGCAGGACCGGCTCGATTCCCAACTCAGCCATGCGGGAGAGGATTTTCTTCTGCAGTTCAGTATTGCGGACGTACCATGAGGAGGGATTGGGACCGCCCCAGCCTTCGAGATTGTTCATCAGCCACCAGGCCTGGAATGCGGGTCCGGCTATGAAGTCCGCGGCATCGGTACCGGAGTATCCGAGGCGGTGCAGGACGTTGAGCCACAGTGTGTCGGAGCCTACCGCCGCCAGACACAGATTGATGCCGTGGAGGGCCATCCAGTCCAGTTCCTGCTCCCACCGGGCCCAGTCCCAGAAGGCCATGGAGTAGGAGAATGTGCAGTAATTGAGATAATAGCGGTATTGCGAGCGGGTAGTACGGCGCTCCGGAGCGGGTACAGGGGGCAGTTCTGCCGGAAGTTCCGCCCGCATGCAGTTCCAGCTCAGGTGGATGCCGGCATAATATTTAAGGTACCAGTTCAGTCCTGTTGCTGCGCTGATGGAACAGTCAGCCCTAATCGATATGCGGCCGTCCGGGCATTGGCTCAGCTCGAAGAATGATTCTGACGAGGAGGTGTCAACTTGGATTGAAAAATGCTGTGCTCCTCCTGGACATATGCGTTCTATCAGGGAATAAACAGGATCTGAGAGGGAGTCCCGGCGCCTGTCGGAAGCAGAGAGGGCGGCGGTCAAGGTTACGGCTGACAGTAGGACCGCGGCAGTTTTGAAGGAGATGATATAGGATGAGTATTTCATGGTGAGGAGGAGGTTAGGGGATTTGTCTTTTATGGTGGCGGGGGAGCTTGGGGAACATCTTGCGGAAGCGGGTCATATGCAGGGAGATGCTGCCGCCGGAAATGACAAAGGTGACGGCGATGAGGATGAGCGCTATGCCGAGTCCTTCACGGGCAGTCATCCGTTCTCCGAATACGGTGATGCCGAAAATGATGGCGGTTACCGGTTCCAGTGCTCCGAGAATGGCAGTGGGTGTGGAGCTGATGTACTGGATGGCGCTGGTGGTGCAGAGGAACGAGATGGCCGTAGGGAAAATTGACAGCGCCAGTACATTTAGCCACATGTACCAGCGTGACGGTACGGTGATCTCGACTCCTGTGAGCAGCCTGACGATGAATAGCGATAAGCCGAACAGCAGGACATAGAATGTTACGGTCAGTGTTGCCGTGTTTTTCAGGACTGTCTGGTTGATACCTACAATATATATGGCGTATGTGAGGGCTGACGCCAGGGCAAGTACGGTGCCGGTAAGGCTGAGAGTGGCTCCTTCGGGTCCTTTGTACAGCATGGCTATGCCTCCGATTGCCATAATCATGCAGAGTGCGGTCTGGAGTGTGAGCTTTTCCTTGAATGCCAGGGACATGATGACGGCAACCATGATGGGGTAGACAAACAGGATGGTCGATGCTATGCCTGCTTCCATGAAGTTGTAGCTCTGAAACAGTGTCAGTGACGATACGGCTACGAGCAGACCCATGACGATGAGTGTCAGGGATTCTTTCCGGGTGACTTTGAATGAGCGTCCCCGGGCCCGGATCATGACGGCCAGGATGGGAATGGCGAGAAGATATCTGAAAAACAGTACGGATTCCGGATTCATGCCGTCGCTGTAGAGCGGAAGGGCGAAAAGGGGATTCATTCCGTATGTTGCGGCTGCTATTGCACCCAGGATATAGCCTTTGGTCTTTGTGTTCATACTGTATTGTCTGTTCGGAGACAAATGTACTAATTCTATTTTTGGATAATAGTAACTGATTTCATATTTTTGCAAATTATCAGTAAAACGAAAAATTAAGGAAACTATGTCAGAACAGCAGAACATTCAGCAGCCAGAAATACACCAGGCCGCAGCACAGGAACAGGAGATTGACCTCATCGCGCTGATAAAGCGGTTGTGGAAAAAGAGAAAATTTGTAATATATGTGACCGCAGGCTTTATGGTGCTTGGACTGCTGGTCGCACTGTTCTCTAAGAAGGAGTTTACATCCAATACGGTGTTCGTGCCCCAGACCTCCTCAGAAAATATGGCGAAATCCTCGGTCTCCCAGCTGGCATCGATGGCCGGTATCTCTCTGTCAGAGATGGGCGGCAGCGACCAGCTCTCGCCTATGGTGTATCCTAAGCTGCTGTCCAACGCGGAATTTATGAAAGAGCTGATGTATACTCCCATGAAATTCGAGGAATGGCCTGAGCATGTGACTCTCATCGACTACTATACCAATCCTGAATACAACAAGCCCTCGTTTTTCGGGGCGATAGCCAAGTATACGATAGGACTTCCCGGTCTGCTGATCAAGGCCATAAAAGGAGATAAGGAGGTAGACAGCACGATGATGGGACAGAATACGATTCCTGTGTATACACAGGATGAGTATGACTGTGCGAAAATACTCTCAGAGCTCGTGTCCATAACCATTAACGACAAGGACGGCTACATAGAGCTTGCGGCCAGGATGCCGGAGGCGTATGTATCCGCTCAGGTGGCTACAGTGGCGTTCAACCTGCTCGAGAAGTATATCACGGGTTTCAAGATAGAGAAGGCTAAAGCGACTCTGGACTATGTCAATGACCGTCTGGCCGAGGCAAAGGCAGATTTCGAGGCCAAGCAGCTGGAGTATGCGCAGTACCGTGACGCCAACCGCTCCCTCTCTACAGCGACGGCCATGATTATGGAGGAGAAGCTCAGGAAGGAGTATGATCTCTCGAATACGATATATACCGAGCTTGCAAGGCAGAAGACTCAGGTTGAGCTTCAGGTTAAGGAGGATACTCCTGTGCTTTCAGTGGTCCAGCCGGTAGTTGTGCCCATAGAGAGGTCCAAGCCAAAGAGGGCGATTATACTGATCGCCTTTACATTCCTTGGAGGATGCCTGGGTTGTGCGGGTGTCTTCGGTCTGGATTTCCTCAAACATCAGGGCTCGTCATGGCCCCGTGGATGGAAGACAGAGGAGGAAGAGGAAGCAGATAAGGAGGTTGTTGCGTAATGTCTTGGTTCAGCAGGAAAAACCGCGACAAGGACGAGGTCCTTCGCGAGAAAGAGTCTCTGGACAGAGGACTGGAGAAGACGAAGCGGGGGCTTTTCGACAGGCTCTCAAGGGCGATTGCCGGAAAATCCAAAGTGGATGACGATGTCCTCGACGGTATAGAGGACGCTCTGATAGCCTCTGATGTGGGTGTTGACACCACTCTGAAGATTATCGACATGCTGGAGGAGCGGGTTGCCAGGGACAAGTATATGAACTCCGCTGAACTCCGCAGTATCCTCAAGGAGGAGATGATGTCCCTGCTGGAAGTGGACGGGAAGGAGGATGCTCCTGTCTTCGATTTTTCCAAGAAACCTTATGTGATAATGGTCGTGGGAGTGAACGGTGTAGGCAAGACTACCACAATAGGCAAGCTTGCCGCCAATCTCAAGGCCTCCGGGAAGAAAGTGATGCTCGGTGCCGCGGATACTTTCCGTGCGGCTGCAGTGGATCAGCTGGTGATATGGAGCGAAAGGGCCGGTGTGCCGATTGTCAAGCAGAACATGGGGGCGGATCCGGCTTCGGTGGCGTTTGACACGGTGAAGTCGGCGGTGGCGCAGGATATCGACGTGGTGCTCATAGATACTGCCGGCCGTCTCCACAACAAGATAAATCTGATGAACGAGCTGACGAAGATACGCAATGTCATGCGCAAGGTAGTTCCTGACGCGCCTCATGAGGTGCTTCTGGTGCTCGACGGCTCGACAGGGCAGAATGCGTTTCTACAGGCCCGTGAGTTTACCAAAGCTACTGATGTGACGGCGCTGGCTGTCACCAAGCTCGACGGCACGGCCAAGGGCGGGGTAGTCCTTGGAATAGCCGATCAGTTCAACATACCGGTGAAGTTCATCGGAGTTGGAGAGGGGATAGGCGATCTGCAGATTTTCGACAAGAGGGCGTTCGTGGATTCTTTATTTGACTAGTTTTAGTTTTAGGATATGAATATTTCTTATAATTGGCTGAAAGAGTACGTCTCTTTCGATCTTCCTCCTGAAAGGGTGGCTCAGATTCTGACCTTCATAGGTCTGGAAGTAGAGGAAACAAGCACGGTGGAGGATATACCGGGCGGTCTGGAGGGTGTTGTCGTGGCGGAGGTCGTGGAATGTGCGCCTCACCCTGACTCGGACCACCTCAAGGTTACAAAAGTACGGGCCTCAAAAGACGGGGAACTGCTCCAGGTTGTCTGCGGAGCACCCAATGTGGCTGCCGGTCAGAAAGTGCTGCTGGCTACAGTCGGTACAGGACTTCCTGCGCCTGACGGCTCCAGGATCAAAATTAAGAAATCCAAGATACGCGGGGTGGAGTCTTTCGGCATGATATGCGCCGAGGACGAGCTCGGAGTCGGTCAGTCTCACGACGGTATCATGGTGCTTTCTCCCGATGCGGAGGTGGGCACACCGGCCAGGGAGTATCTGCACCTCAAGCACGATACTGTGTTCTCTATAGGTCTTACTCCCAACAGGGTGGACGGAGCATCGCATTTCGGAGTGGCCAGGGATTTCTCTGCTTGGCTCAGACTCAACGGTCTGGGCGGAGAACTGACCCTTCCGGACGTATCATCGTTCCGGGAGGGAGAGGGTGAGTCAATCCCGGTGGAGGTGCTCAGTCATGACGGTGCACCGCGCTACATGGGCATAACGCTGACTGATATAAAGATTGCACCGTCTCCGGAATGGATGCAGAAGAAGCTGCTGGCTGTGGGGCTGAGACCTATCAATAATGTGGTGGACATCACCAATTATGTCCTGATGGAGATCGGTCAGCCGCTGCACGCCTTCGACGCCTCCAGGATTTCCGGAGGCAAGGTGGTGGTGCGCAGGGCTGAAGAGGGAGACCGTTTCGTGACTCTGGACGGAATGGAGCATACCCTCACGGCCCAGGACCTGATGATCTGCAATGCGGAGAAGCCGATGTGTATCGCCGGTGTATTCGGTGGCCTGGAGTCCGGTATCTCGGAGGCTACGACATCGGTATTTCTTGAGAGCGCGTACTTCAATCCGACATCTATCCGTAAGACATCCAAGCGCTTGGGAATAAAGACGGATGCTTCCTTCCGCTATGAGCGCGGCACTGACCCCGAGGCAGTACCGTATGCGGCCCGCAGGGCTGCGCTGCTGATGCAGGAGCTGGCGGGAGCCAGGGTTGTGGGATGTGTGAGGGAGGATTATCCTGAGAGGATTGAGCGCAGGCGTGTCAGTCTGGATTTTGCCAGGATGGAGGCGCTGATGGGCAAGAAGCTGGGGGCGGAGACCATTCTGCGTATACTCGAGTACATGGATTTCGGTATCCTGTCTTCTGACGGAAACGGTGCGGAGGTGATGGTGCCTGCTTATAAGGTGGATGTCTACCGCGAGTGTGATGTGGTGGAGGAGGTGCTGCGCATCTATGGTTATGACAGTGTGGAAATGCCGGACAGGATACTCTCCTCATACGACAATACTCCCAATCCCGACCCTGAGACGGTGCGTGTCAAGGTGTGCGATCTGCTGGCGGCCAATGGTTTTATGGAGTGCATGAACAATTCGCTTACCAGGGCTGACTATTACAACGGCCTGACTACCTGGCCCAAGTCCTCACTGCCTATGGTGATCAATCCTCTCAGTTCGGATCTCAACGCAATGCGGCAGACCCTGCTTTTCAGCGGCCTTGAGGTGATAGCCTACAATCTCAACCGCCAGGCCGGAGACCTCAGGCTGTTCGAGATGGGCAATGTGTACCGTTACGAACCCAAGGGAGACGGTGATCCGGTCAACAATCTGGAATCATACAGTGAGCAGACCCATCTGTCGATGTTCATTGCAGGCAAGGGTACACAGTACTGGAGAAATGCTGTGGGGGCAGGTCATTTCTTCATGCTCAAGGGGTATGTGGAGCTGTTGCTTCGCCGTCTGGGTGTCAGTCTGTATCATCTTGATTGTGTCCCCGCTCCCTCTGACATATTCTCGGAAGGCCTGATGTACACAGTTCCTTCCTCTGGCAGGCCTCTGGTGATGCTGGGAACTGTGGCCCGTGCCCGTCTGCGTCAGTTCGACATCAAACAGCCTGTATTTGCGGCCGAGATAAACTGGAATCTGCTGGTAAAGCACTATCTGAAGACAAAGGTCCTGTACAGGGAACTGCCCCAGTATCCTGAAGTGCGTCGCGACCTGGCGTTGCTGCTGGACGAGAATGTCGAGTTTGCGGACATCCGCAAGGCTGCTTTTACAGCGGAGAAGAAACTGCTGCGCAAGGTGGTGCTCTTCGATGTGTACCGCGGCGACAAGATACCTGCGGGCAAGAAACAGTATGCGGTGGGCCTCACTTTTCAGGATTACAGCAAGACACTTACTGACAAATATGTAGAGCAGATGGTGGCCCGCATTATGGAGCTTCTTTCCCGTCAGTGCGGAGCTGTCCTGCGATAGTCGGGCGTCATGCCATAACGTATAAAAAAACATCCGGGTACGTGCCCGGATGTCTTTTTATGTCGGGATGATGACTGCTACAGGTGTACTACGCAGGTGATGCCGATATTGGCCAGCCCCATCTCGTTGAAATCAGCATGGGAGGAATAGCGGTTGTAGGCTATGCCGCCTCCGAAGGCCGGATTCCAGTCCAGGGACAGGGACACCGGTTTGGCTCCGCGTGTGAACTGTATTCCGAACTTGATTATACCGGCGGGACCGACATACGCATAGTGTTCTCTGCCGCCTACATTGAGACCCACACCTGCATCGAGGAACCAGTCTCCCGCGCTGGGAGTCCAGTAGCTCCATCTGCAGGCTTTCCAGTTGTACATCAAAGAGAAGTCAGCAGTGACAGTGCCGCCGTGGTTGCAGAATCCTGCTCCGAAACGGCCTTCCAGATAACCTTTGTTCCAATGATACTGTGCGTCAAACTGTACAGTAGCGCCGGTGCGTCCTCCGATGGCCCAGCCTCCTTGTGCGGAAAGTGCCGCAGAGAACAGGAAGAGTAGCGATAGCGTAACAATAAGCTTTTTCATATAATGCTTGTTGACAGTTGGTTAAAAGCGATATCGCACACCTATTGCAGGTCCGATACCCCAGTAGAAGCCGGCACCGTCATGGATTGCGACGCCCATCTGGGCCCTGATGTCGAACGACAGCTCCAGCGGGAACCAGAAAGAGTAGGAGAGTCCTACATTGCCTGCCGCCGCAATATTGAACCGCTCATGCCCCATGACTCCGAGGCCTATTGCCGCACCGGGTCCTGCATACCAGGCCCACGAGCCTTTGTCCGTCCACTGAGGCTGGGCGAATGTAAAGTCATAGAGTGCTGTCAGGTTCAGGTCCCAGGTGAAGAGGCCTAAATCAATTTCTACAAAATCAGCGTTCTTTACAAAATGCTGGTAGCTGACCTCAGCTCCCCATCCGAGTCTGCCTCCGATGGCTCTTGGCTGAGCGTAGACTGCTGCCGCCGTGAACAGGGCGACTGCGATAACAATAAACTTCTTCATGTTGCAATGATTTAGATGTTAGTAATATGTATTAGAAATATGTTACTGATGACTTTTCTATTTCGGATATTATGGAATTGGCCACGCGGCTGGCTCCGAAACGCAGCAGTGAGGGAGTAAGCCAGTCTTGACCGAGTACGGTCTCGGCTATGGCATAGTAGGCTGCGGCATCCTTTGCCGTGGATATGCCGCCTGCAGGCTTGAATCCGACCCTGCGTCCTGTCCTGGCATGATATTCCCTGATGCAGTCGCACATGACAATCGCAGCGAACGGTGTCGCGGCAGGCTCCATCTTGCCGGTGGATGTCTTGATAAAGTCGGCGCCGGACTCCATGGCCAGGAAAGAAGCCTCACGTATCATGCTTTCGTCAGCCAGGGCTCCGGTCTCCAGTATCACTTTCAGTACGGCGTCTCCCACGGCTTTGCGCACGGCCTTGATCTCTTCTTCACAGCTGGTAAGGTTGTGGTCCAGGAAGCTGTTGAGAGCCAGTACTATGTCGACTTCGTCAGCTCCATCGGCCACTGCCATGCGGCTCTCCAGGACCTTTACCTCCAGAAAACTCTGAGAGGCCGGGAAACAGCCTGCTACGACAGTTGTGTGTACACCGGGGACGGTCAGGGTCTGCCTGACAGTCTTTGCGAAGTTGGGATAAACGCAGATGGATGCCGGCAGCGGATAGTCTGGAAAACGTTTCTGAAAGTCGTTGACTTTCTCTGTCAGCTTTCTGATACTGGCGCAGGTGTCGGTGGATTTCAGGGAAGTGAGGTCTGTCATGCCAAGGCATGATTTGAGGATTTCCGGAGTCATCCAGTGGTTGAGATTGTCGTGGATGGCCTTTATCCTGTTTTCGATAGCGTCCATTATTCTCGGTTTTTAGTGTCTATAACGATAGTCACGGGACCGTCGTTGACGATGATCACCTTCATATCTGCCCCAAATATACCTTTTTTGACCTGCTTTCCCAAAATATTTTCCAGTCTTTCCAGAAATTTCCCGTATAGCGGGACGGAAATATCAGGGACGGCGGCCTTGACGTAGGACGGCCTGTTGCCTTTCTTAGTAGAGGCATATAGGGTGAACTGGCTTATTACCAGTATATCCCCGTCCACCTCCCGTATCGGCAGGTTCATCACCCCTTCCCGGTCGTCAAAAATGCGGAGATTTACGATTTTACGACAGAGCCATTCGATGTCCTCCTCGGTGTCTCCGTAGGTGATGCCGAGCAGAACGGTCATTCCGCGGCCGATCTCACCATGGCAGACTCCTCCGATTACGACGGAGGAACTGACAGTCCTTTGTATTACAGCCCTCATCAGCCTCTTATCTGAACCATGATGCCGGCGGCTCTGAGCGGAGCTGCTATAGTCTCCATCTCCCCGACGGTCACTTTCTCAAGATCCTTGGCCGGAGTCTCCCGGTCCAGGGTATACATCATCACCTCGCGGGGTCTCAGACTCAGTACGATGTCTCTCCACGGCCCCACGCTCTCGGGACTTGTCAGGTCTATGCGGCGGCCGCCGACTGTTCCTTTCAGAAACATGGTCTGGAGGATAAAATTGCCGTTGAACAGCTTCAGGTGCCCGACCGTCTCTTCCAGTGAATAATGGCCTACAGGGTTGTCTATCACGTGTATGTATTCCTCAAGCCCGCTGTCGATCTTGAGAATCGGATTGGTGACTTTCATCAGGGCCTCGCGGACTTCTTTCTTGCCGGTCATGGTGGCGTTGGACAGGACGGAGACTGCCGCGGCGGGGAAATATCTGTCGCGCATCTCCAGGGTGTAGTCTATGATTGCCGGAAAGTCCGGATGCAGGGTCGGTTCTCCGTTGCCGGAGAAAGTGATGGTGTCGACGGGAGTCCCCTCAGCGTACAGCTCTGCGAAGCGGGTGCTTATCTGCTCGAATACCGCCTCTTTGGACGGGATGGCCCGGTCAGCCCGTCCGTCCTTGTTCCAGCCGCACTCGCAGTAGACGCAGTCGAAGGAACAGATTTTTCCGTTTGCTGGCAGGAGGTTGATACCCAATGAGTTTCCTAGCCTACGGCTCTTTATGGGGCCGAATACTATCTGATGAAACAATATCGTTGACATGGTCGATGGATGTTAAATAAGTCTTCTGGATGTGCTTTCCTCACTGAGCTGCATGGAGTCAAAATCCACAGCGTCTATCAGGACGGCACCTGGTTTCTTGCCCGGTTCGAAAGAGCCCAGCGCATCATCTTTGCCGAGAGCCGCGGCACCGTTCAGGCATGCCCACTGGAGCATGGTCTGCAGCGGAATCTGAGGGTAATGCCTGTGGATGCATTTGAGTTCCTCTACCATTGAGAGGACATGGTTGGACGAGAGGCTGTCGGTGCCGACGGCAATGCGGACTCCCATGCCCATAAGCATGGGCAGGTCGGCCATTGCTCTGTGTATGAAGATATTGGATAGAGGGCAGGTGACCCAAGTGCAGTGTCTTAGGATGCTCTCTGCTGCCCGAATGCTGTCTTCTTTCGATACGGTATTGTGTATCAGGAGGATGTGCTCATCGAACGGGGCGGGATGTATCTTCAGAAGCTGGTCCAGGAAGTGGAATACGGCCGGTTTTCCAGTAGCCGGAGCAATGCTCAGACGGCGGTTGCGGTAGTTTTCGTAGAGCGGTCCGCGGTGGAAGCCTATCATGTCGTCCTCTTCCTGGGATTCCTGGTTGTGATAGGAAATGAACCCGGCCTTGAGACCTTCTTCGGAAGCCATGCGCAGCAGCTCGGGACTCATGGTGTAGGGGGAGTGAGGGGTGACGGCGGCGTCCAGACCGCAGGCAGCGGCTTTCCGGACCAGCATGCCGGCTTCCTCAATCACTGCGGGGGCATCCTCCGGTTCCGTACCGAATACTTCCACAAAGGTTCGGGTGTACATAGGGCTGCCGCTCTTCATGGCAAAGCTCTCGCTGCAGTTGGATATGTCGGCCATGGCGCTCACGCCCTCAGCGTACATCTTCTCGAACTGGTATCTCATGGCAGCCTGGCGCTCTTCTTCCGGAGCTGACTCGCGCAGGGCGTTGATCTGGTCTATGAAACCGGACATGCCCGTGGCTTCCTTGAACTTCCCTTCCAGGTGCGACAGCTCTATGTGGCAGTGCGCGTTGGTGAATCCGGGAACAATTATCCCGTTGTAGAATTCAGTGCTTCCGGTCTCTTGCGTGAGTCTGCCCGTTCCTATGACTGTCCCGTCGTCCCCGAAGTCAACGTAGCCGTTCCTTATGGGGTCCGAGGTGACGGGGAATATGTAGTTGGCTGCAATTCTTCTCATATGGCTGTGTTATCTGATAAATTCTCTTTTTCCGCTTCTGCTCAGGCTCATGCTGCTTTTTCCCTTGATTATCTGGGTCGCAGGAACAACAAGCTCTTTCTCCACAGTTACGGTATCTTCTGCTTCCTCCCTTTTCTTCAGATTGAGAATACGGAGGTCATCCCGCAGTCCGAGAGTCCGGTAGAATTCGAAACTGTTGTCCGCTGTCAGCGCTGAGTCGCTGAAAATCAGGAAGGGATTGCGCGGACGCTGCATGAATGCCGTATCCGGCACGGGGGATGAGGGGACGGTGCTGTCGGCCTGAAAGAACATCATTCTGAGGTTCATGTATATGCGTTCGGAATGCACTCCGTCGGCCGTCAGTATCTCGAGTGAGTCCATCGCTGTCCATTTTTTGCTCCTCTTGCCCTCTGCCTCAAGAATGAGCTTGAGCTGGGCTTCCCTTTTCTCGAGCATCATTTTGGTCTCCTCGAATATTTTTTCCAGTTTTTCCGGCTTGAGCAGAAGCTCATTGACGGTCCTCGTGTAGTCTTCGGTGGTGTAGCCGTACTTGTTGAATACCGGTTCGTAAATTCTTAGCGTGTCCGTCATCCTGCGGAAACGGGCGTCATTCCTCACAGCCTGGTCCGTCATGTAGATGTCGTAGTAGATTTCGGACATGACGCTGTCGGGTATGGCATCCCTGTGCCGGCAGGACTGGGCCAGCGCGGTCGCGATGATCAGGTACAGGAGAACACGGCGGATATTTCTACGCATATCTTTTCAGTGTCTGGTTTCAATGCGCAAATATAACTTTTATTCTTTATCTTTGCATCCTCATTGCCACGCTATGCTTATACGTCCGCCCAGACTGCTGAGGAAGATTTATCCGTCTTTTATCTGGTCCTTTCCGAAGGAGAAGGAGGGGCTGTTCCTGACATTCGACGACGGTCCGTGTCCTCAGGTGACCCCCTGGGTTCTGGACGAGCTGGACAGTTGCGGTGCAAAAGCCACGTTTTTCTGCATAGGCAAGAATGTGGAGCTGTATCCGGACCTGTTCGCGGAGATAGTGCGCCGCGGTCATTCCGTGGGCTGCCACTCGTACAGCCATGTGCCGGGATGGGGTGTCCCGCTGGACGATTACGTGCAGGATGTGGACCTGGCCGCCGAGCTTATACGGACCAACCTCTACCGTCCTCCTTATGCCAAGATTACCCGCCGTCAGGCCGATACCCTCAGTGTGCGCTACAATATAGTGATGTGGAACATCCTCAGCCGTGACTACAACCGCAAGCTCGGCCACAAGGCCTGTGCACGCAATGTAGTTCCGTACCTGCGCGCCGGTTCTATCATCGTCTTCCACGATTCCATGAAGGCTTCCAAGAATCTCTGGTATGCCCTGCCGAAGACACTGGAGGCGGTGGACAGACTCGGATTGAAATGTAAACCTATTTTATTATAAGACGATATGAAGTACAATGTGTTGCTGCTCGGTTCAGGCGGAAGGGAACATGCTCTCGCCTACAAGATAGCCAAGAGTCCCATGCTTGGAAAATTCTATGCTCTTCCCGGAAATCCGGGCATCAATTCCATCGCAGAGGGCGTGGAGGGCAGTGTAAGTGATTTCGACCTGATTCTCAAAACGGTGGTGGAAAAAGACATAGATCTGGTGGTCTGCGGGCCGGAGGATCCTCTGGTAAACGGTCTGAGGGATTTCCTGACGGTATCGCCGCAGGTGAAGAAGGACCTGCTGTTCATCGGTCCGGGGCGGGACGGCGCGAGGCTGGAGGGCAGCAAGGATTTTGCGAAGGAGTTCATGGCCAGGCACGGTATCCCGACAGCTGCGTACAGGACGTTCAGTACCGGACAGAAAGAAGAGGCGATGGAGTTCCTGCGCAGTCTCAGGCCTCCGTATGTGGTGAAGGCCGACGGTCTTGCTGCAGGCAAGGGTGTCATAATATCCTCCTCCCTTTCAGAGGCCGGCGAGGCTCTGGACAGTATCTTCGGCGGCCGTTTCGGCAGTGCCGGGGCGAAGGTGGTGATAGAAGAGTATCTGGACGGAGTCGAGGTGTCGTATTTTATATTGACAGACGGACGGCGGTGGCTGCTTCTGCCCGAGGCCAAGGACTACAAGCGGATATGGGACGGAGACAAGGGCCCGAATACGGGCGGGATGGGCTCTGTGTCGCCAGTGCCGTTCTGCGATGCCGCATTCACGGACAAAGTGGTGAGCCGTATCATAGAACCTACTGTCAGAGGACTGGAGACCGAAGGCATGGACTACCGCGGCTTTATCTTTTTCGGTCTGATGAACTGCGGCGGAGACCCTTATGTAATAGAGTACAATGTGCGGATGGGTGACCCTGAGACGGAGTCCGTGATGCCCCGTATCGGCAGTGACCTGCTTCAGCATCTGGTCGCCGCAGCCAGGGGAGACCTTTCCGGAGAGCAGATGGAAATCCTGCCCCGTCCGGCCGTTACCTGCATAGTGGTATCCGGCGGTTATCCCGACAAGTACGGCAAGGGATATCCCATCACTATGGAGCCGGTGGACCAGCTGATGGTGTTCAATGCGGGTACAGCCCTTAAGGACGGACAGCTGGTGACTTCCGGAGGCCGTGTACTTGCTCTGACAGCGCTTGGTGACAGTCTGGAGGAGGCCCGGGAGGCAGTCTATTCCAGGATAGGAGGAGTGTCCTTTGAGGGCGCTTTCCACCGCAGCGATATCGCACTAGACATGATCAACTGGCCCGGGCGCAGATGAGAGACAGCCGTAAATCCCCTCTGCTTAATGTCCTGCTTGCGGTGGCGGTGCTGGTACTGGCCGTCCTGTGCTTTGTCCTTCCAGAAGCCGGGGACAGGACCGGGAGCGGCATAGTCCACATTCCCTGGCTCTCGGACCTTCTGGCGCTTGTGTGCATTACTGGTACGGTTGTGTCCATGGGCCTGCTCAACTACAGCAGTTTCCTCTTTACCTCGGACGCCGGAAGGCTTTATCTGCCTTACCTGCTCATGATTATTCCGCTGCCGGGAGTGATGGGGCTTAGCCTGAGCCATATAGCGGCTTTTCTCATGGTCTGGTCCATTTTTTTCGCGGCGGGATATATCAATGAAGAGAGAATACGGACGGACTATGCTTTCGGAGCTGTCCTGACAGCCGGCACGGCTTCTGTCCTGATGCCGTGCCTGGTGTATGCCGAGGTTTTTATCTTTCTGTACTGTCTGTATACCAGAGGGGCACAGAGCCTTATGCGCTACGTGCTGGCCTCTCTTGCCGGAGCAGCCGTTCCGTGGGTGTACCTGGCGGCTGCCGGTTTTATTTTTCCGGTACCGGTGTCTTTAGGAAATTTCCTGCATGATTTCCGTCAGAATGCGGCTCTTACCGTGCCTTCTTTCGGAGGTATGGAAACGGCCGATGCGGTCGGAATGGCGCTGATACTTCTGCTGGCTCTCAGGTCCGCGGTTTTCGTCCTGCTCAGGGGCAGGGAAAGAAACAAGGCCCAGAAAAACGCATTCGGTCTTTCTGTGGCCTTGTCACTGGTGCTCATTCTGTCAGCAGTCTTCTGCGGCGGGATGCGGGAGCCTCTGGTGGTCATGACGGCCGCAGTCCCGGTGTCATTCATGTCCTTTGACCTCTTTACCAACGGCAGAAGAACCGAGACATATATCTGGCTCATCCTCCTGGTGCTGGCGGCTGCTGCGCGGACTGTGTTCTAGTTGGTCCTGCCGGGATATACCTTGAGGGCTTCCTTGAGGCAGGTCAGTGCCTCGCGCAGGTCTTCTGTCTTCAGGACGTAGGCGATGCGCACCTCGTCACGTCCCTTGCCGGGAGTGGCGTAGAAGCCGGCCATAGGTGCCACCATCACGGTCTTGCCGTTGTAGGAGAATTCCTCGAGGAGCCACTGTGCGAACTTGTCGCTGTCATCTACGGGGAGGCGGACTGCCGCGTAGAACGCGCCCATAGGGGTGGGGCAGAGGACTCCGGGTATGGTCCTGAGGGTCTCAACGAGGAAATCCCTTCTCTTGATATATTCTTCCCTTACTGCCTTGAAATAGGATTCGGGGGCGTTGAGGGCGGCCTCGGCTGCGATCTGTCCGTAGGCGGGAGAGCAGAGACGGGCCTGTGAGTAGCGCAGGACAGCGTTCATTACTTCCTTGTTCTTCGATACGATGGCTCCTATGCGCACGCCGCAGAGGGAGTAGCGCTTGGATACGGAGTCGCAGAGGATGACGTTGTTCTCCAGTCCCTTGATATGCATGCAGGAGTAGTGGGGCTCATCGGTGTAGCAGAACTCGCGGTATACCTCGTCGGAGTAGATGTAGAGATTGTGCTTGCGGGCGATGTCGCCGAGCTTCTCTATTTCGTCCTTGGTGTAGAGGACTCCGGTGGGGTTGCAGGGGTTGCAGATGATGATGCCCTTGGTCCTGGGGGTGATGTGGCGCTCGAACTCTTCGATGGAGGGGATTGCGAAGCCGTTGTCGATGGAGGTGGTGATGGGTACGAACTTCACATCGTTGACGATGGCGAAGGAGTTGTAGTTGGTGTAGAACGGCTCGAGGACGATGACCTCGTCGTCAGGGTCGCAGGTGACCGTGAGTGCGATCTGCAGGGCTTCTGAGCCGCCGGTGGTGACGTTGATGTCGGTGTAGTCCACATCGATGCCGAGGCCCTGGTAGTAGCGGGCAAGGCCTTTGCGGTAGGATTCGTTGCCGGCCGAGTTGGGGTAGGCTACTAGCTTTAGGTTGTTGTCCTTTACTGCTTTGAGCGCCACTTCAGGCGATTCGATGTCGGGCTGGCCGATGTTGAGATGATAGACCTTTATGCCTCTTTTTTTGGCTGCGTCGGCGTAAGGAACGAGCTTGCGTATGGGCGATGCCGGCAGAACCTGGGCTTTTTTAGAAAGAGTCAGCATGTGTTTATTTTAAGTGTTGTGTTAAAAAATGTTGTCTGAGGCAACAAAGTTATGAACTTTTCCGCAAATTCTTCTTAAATTTGTCGTTCCAAAACGAAATATTGAAAATCTTGCGAAAAGAGATTATGAACAACACTGAAAGCAGATACATGCTCAGAGGAGTCTCCTCTGCGAAAGAAGATGTACACAATGCCATCAAGAACATAGACAAGGGCCTTTACCCCAAGGCTTTCTGTAAGATTATACCGGACCTCTTCACCGGTGACCCGGACTGGTGTCTGGTGATGCATGCCGACGGAGCCGGTACCAAGTCATCCCTGGCCTATACCTACTGGAGGGAGACAGGGGACATCAGTGTATGGAAAGGCATTGCCCGGGACGCCATGGTCATGAACACCGATGACCTGCTCTGCGTGGGCATCACCAGCGGCATGCTGGTTTCCTCTACCATAGGCAGGGACAAGAATCTGATTCCCGGAGAAGTCATATCGGCTATCATCTCCGGTACCGACGAGTTCATCCGCTCGATGGAGAAATACGGCATCAGGATGACCCTCACCGGCGGAGAGACGGCCGATGTGGGGGACCTGGTGAGGACCGTCATCGTTGACAGCACCGTCTGTGCCAGGGTCCGCCGCAGCGAGGTCATTGACAATTCCAGAATAGCTGCAGGCGACGTCATCGTCGGTCTGGCTTCTTTCGGGCAGGCCGAGTATGAGGACGAGTACAACGGCGGCATAGGCAGCAACGGCCTTACTTCTGCCCGTCACGATCTCTTCGCCCACTATCTGGCCGACAAGTATCCTGAAAGCTACGACCATGCCATGCCCGCATCGCTGGTGTATTCGGGAAGCAGGATGCTGACGGAGAAGGAACCTGAGACAGGCCTGACATACGGCAAGCTGCTGCTCTCTCCGACCAGGACGTACGCTCCTGTCATGAAGAGAATATTCGACGCAGGTCTCAAGGCCAGGATCCACGGCATGGTGCACTGCTCCGGCGGAGCCCAGACCAAGGTCCTGCATTTCATAGACTCTCTCAGAGTGGTCAAGGACAGTCTTTTCCCCATCCCTCCGCTCTTCAAGGCCATTCAGGTCGAATCAGGCACCGACTGGCAGGAGATGTACAAGGTCTTCAACATGGGACACCGCATGGAGATTTATACCGACAAGGAGTCGGCTTCGGAGATGATAGATATCTCCCGCTCGCTTGGAGTGGATGCCCGTGTCATCGGTCATGTGGAGTCCGCACCTGAGGCAGAGGTTGTCATCAGCGGAGACAACGGAACATTTGTATATAATAAATAGGTGATGCCGGCCGGATTTGGACATAAGGCGGTGCTCTTCCTGCTGTCAGTAGCAATTGCTGTCCTCTCTTCCTGCGGCAACAGGGGGAGGGAGGCAGGCCTGCTTCCCATTTCCAGAAAGGCGATAGGGGACAGCTCTTCCATATATTATGGAAATTTCCAGGAATATCCGGAGCTTCCTTCTCTTCCGCTCGGAGTGTTCGACTGCTGTCCGGACGGATTCTCCATCGTGGAGAAGCTGTTGACCGCGGATTTCTACGACAATATAACGGGGAAAAGGGGGGCGGACGGAATCGCGGATTTCGGAGGCGAGTATTTTCAGATACTCTTTGACAGGGCCAACGGACCCTATGCCGGATATACTGCCGGCAATGAGGATTTCCTCAAGGAGCAGGCGGTACGCAATGCACTCTTCCTCATGGGTGAGAGTTACTACAATCTGGCAGAGGACGAATACCAGTCCGGCTACAAGGAACCCGTGAAGATAGTACTTGTGTCCTCTCCTGTGGCGGATTACTACGGACTTTCTGATATCCAGGCGATGCTGGACGGGAGCGGAACGGGGGTCAAGGCCGTGGGTGTGATTGAGTCCGCCGTCACGGAGGCTCTGAAGGATGTCGATGAAGATGGTAATTTCTGCGTCGGAGTGCTCTATTCTCCGGGAGGAGTCACTTCCCGCGAGTATGAGACGGTCATCCGCAGGATGGCTTCGGAGCGGGGTGTCTCGGGAAGAATTCAGATATTCAATCAGGAGGGAATAGGCATCGACGGGGCTCTCAAGGGTGATCCTGCCTATATAGACACTTCCGCGTCGGTGGCCAGGGCTGGATATGCAGGTCCCGTGACAGGCATCAGCTACAACAACATAGACGCGTCTCTTTTCGACCGTTACGGATTCAATACGCATGACAATGCCATGCTGTTTCCCTCCGGCTCCAGGGCAATCTCGGATGTCCAGCTTAATTCTGTAGAGAACTATGTCCGTTATCATCTTGTCTCGCTGGTGGAGAGGCACCGCCGCAGCGGCAGCCGTATACCTCTGTCTTCCATAATACTGGCAGACTGCAGTTATGACAGTGTGCGGGATGTCATGGACAAGGTGATGGTCGAGCTGTACAATCACAAGCGGGGCGGCATCTATCTGTACCGGAACAGTATCTCTCCAGATTTCCGATTTATCAATCCCGAGGAGTGTGCGGTGAGGGAGGCTTACCGAATTCTCCGGGAAGACGGCAATCTTGCCCTGCGCGGAACGAAGTCCATCCTTACCCCGTTCATATCCCTGCCGTCGGCCTCCGTTCCGCCCGATTCCCTGAATGCGCAGGGAGGTTTCAAGGACAGTTATCTGTACGGCAGGGCGGCAGGAACGGAGGACATCACTACCAAGGTGGTTCCTTTCGCGAGGCGTTATATAGAGGAAGGAGAAATGAGGGAGATAGAGAGTTATTCCAAAACATTCACATTGATAAGAAATTCGCTTTATTAGACAGTATGCAGTATCCTGAAAGCATTTCATCAGAAGAACTTACCCAACTGGAACATGTAGACTTCACAGGCCCCATCATAGTGGTGTCGGACGTGGACGAGGATTTTGCCGAGGCGATGGACTATCTCAGGCGGCAGCAGGTCATAGGCTTTGATACTGAGACCAAGCCCAGCTTCACTTCCAGCTCTCCCCGTCATCATGTGGCCCTGCTGCAGCTGTCGGGAGAGGACAAGGCGTATATTTTCCGTCTTACCACTCTAGGTCTGCCGGCCGCTCTGGCTTCGGTTCTTTCAGACGGCAGTATTCTTAAAGTCGGTGCTGCCGTCAAGGACGATGTACGCGGGCTTATGTATTACCGGAAGTTCACCCCGCGCGGTTTCGTGGACCTGCAGAGCATGGTGGCGGACTACGGCATAGCTGACCGGAGTGTCAGGAAGATGTCCGCCATCATCCTGGGCAAGAAGGTCTCCAAGGCCCAGCAACTGTCCAACTGGGAGGCTCCTCAGCTTTCCGGAGCGCAACTCAAGTATGCGGCGATAGATGCATGGGTGTGCCGGGAGATGTATCTCAAACTTAAGTCCGGCTGCTGATATGGGCCGTGTGATTCTCAGGAAGGGGCGGGAGGATTCCCTGCACCGTTTTCATCCGTGGATATTTTCTGGGGCAGTCGCTTCCGTCGAAGGCTCTCCCTATGAGGGGGAGGCAGTGGAGGTGTACGCCCATGACGGAAGTTTTCTTGCCGTGGGACATTGGCAGAAAGGCTCGATCGCTGTCCGGGTGCTTAGTTTCGGAAAGGACTGGTTGCCGGACGGGAACGGTCTGATGCCGCAGGATTTCTGGGATTTGAGGATTGAGCTGGCTCTGCGGATGCGCCGTGCCCTTGGTTTTCTTTCGGGCCGTGACGGCGGGCCGCAGGCCACTACCTGCTGCCGTCTGGTCCACGGCGAGGGAGACTCCCTGCCGGGTCTCGTAGTGGATATTTACGGCCGGGTGGCAGTCATGCAGGCTCATTCCGCCGGCATGTACCTCTCGGCAGACAGGATAGCGTCGGCTCTGACGCGGTGCTCTTCGGGGCTGATAACGACAGTCTACAACAAGAGCGGAGCTACTGCGCCGCACCGTGCCGGACTCACGCTCAGTGACGGATACCTCACCGGACCCTGTCCCGAGGACGAGACTGTGGTCCTTGAGAACGGTTGCCGTTTTCATGTCAATTGGGCAGTGGGTCAGAAGACCGGCTTTTTCCTCGACCAGAGGGACAACCGTGCGCTTGTCGGTCAGTATGCCGCAGGACGCAGGGTCTTGAATCTCTTCTGTTATACCGGAGGTTTCTCCGTCTATGCCCTCAATGCGGGAGCCTCGTCTGTGGTCTCGGTGGATTCGTCCGCAGTGGCGGTGGACATGCTCCGGCGCAATGTGGAGCTGAATGCGGGGAGCAGGGCTCATAATGTCCGTCATTCGGAGGTGTGTGCCGACGCTATGGACTATCTGAAAGAGACGGTTGCCGGTGAGTTCGACCTCATGGTGGTTGACCCTCCTGCTTTCGCCAAGCACCGCGATGCTCTGGACAATGCTCTGAGGGCGTACCGCCGTCTCAATGCCGCTGCTATCGGAAAGATTGCTCCCGGAGGCCTGCTGTTCACCTACAGCTGTTCCCAGGCGGTGGACAGGCGTGCTTTCGAACTTACGGTATTCACGGCTGCTGCCGCTACAGGCAGGCCCGTGCGTATTCTCCGCAGGCTTACACAGCCGGCGGATCATCCTGTGAGCATATACCATCCGGAGGGAGATTATCTGAAAGGACTGCTGCTGTATGTGGAATAGCATAACTGATATTCAGGGCGGCAAGGCAGCCCGTTACGAGGCCCTGCTGCCCCAGATCCGCTCCCTGATAGCGGGTGAGACTGACATGACCGCCAATCTGGCCAATGTGGCCGCCGCAGTCAAGGAAACTTTCGGATTTTTCTGGGTCGGATTCTACATGGTCCGGCCTGCCCTGGAACCCGGGGCCGGCGAGGAGCTTGTGCTCGGACCTTTTCAGGGACCGGTCGCCTGCACGAGAATAGGCTTTGGCAGAGGAGTGTGCGGCTCCGCGTGGAAGTCGGGAAGGAGTATAGTTGTCGAGGATGTAGAGGAATTTCCCGGACATATCGCGTGCAGCTCCCTCTCCAGGTCGGAAGTGGTCGTTCCGCTCAAGGACGGAGACAATGTGCTGGGAGTCCTGGATATAGACAGCACTGAAACAGGCACGTTTGATGAGGTTGACAGAAAGTATTTGGAAATGTTGTGTGCGATAATTTGCGAATTCGGGAAATAATGCCTATCTTTGCATCCCTTTAAAAAGTCATGGTACCATGGCCGAGTGGTTAGGCAACGGTCTGCAAAACCGTGTACAGCAGTTCGATTCTGCTTGGTACCTCTAGGTTCTGGAGCTGCATTGGGATGAGTCCCGATGCGGCTTTTTTCATTTCCGGTTATCCGCGCGGATGATGGTCCAGTATGGTGTTCTGCCACTTGCGGGAGTCGAGGTGGGTGTAAATCTCGGTCGTTAGGATACTTTCGTGGCCCAGCATCTGCTGGACTGCGCGCAGGTCGGCTCCGTTCTCTATGAGATGGGTGGCGAAGGAGTGGCGGAAAGTATGAGGGGAGATATCCTTTGTGATGCCGGCGGCACTGCACTGGCGCTTGATGATCAGGAATACCATCTGGCGGCTCATCTGTCCTCCGCGCCGGTTGAGGAAGAGGATATCCTCGGCTTTCTTCGATGCTAAGCTACGGCGGGTCTGGGATAGATAGAACTGCACGGCGCGGACGGCGGGCTCTCCTATGGGGACCAGTCTCTGCTTGTCACCCTTGCCTGTGACTCTGATAAACGAGTCTTCAAAGAACAGGTCTGAAATCCGCAGGGATACCAGCTCGCTGACTCTAAGTCCGCAGGAATACAGTACTTCCAGGATGGCCCGGTTCCGGTGTCCTTCCGGCGCGGAGAGGTCCACGGATGATATTATGCGGTCCACTTCTTCTATCGAGAGTACGGCCGGTATGTGGCGGGATATTTTCGGAGAGCCGATGGTCTCTGCGGGGTTGCGCCGCAGGCGGCCCTCAATCTCCAGAAATCCGTAGAAGCTCTTCAGGGAGCTTACCGTCCTGGACTGGCTCCGTTTGGATATGCCGTGCCCGGCTTCCGAGGAGAGGAATGCGCTCAGGTCGTCTCCGTCCAGCTCCTGGGGACTCCGGTCCGGATACATGTCCCGCAGCTTGGCTATGTCGCTCAGGTAGGAAGTTACCGTGTTGGGGGAGAGGGACCTCTCTATGCGCAGATACGAGCGGTAGTCTGACAGTATGTCTGTCCAGTCAGTCATCTGTCTGAGGCGGAATAGTATTCGCACCACTGTGTCAGAGGGCATTCTCCGCATTTCGGCTTTCTGGCGGTGCATGTGTAGCGGCCGTGGAGGATGAGCCAGTGGTGGGAGATGGCCCGCTGTTCCACCGGGATATGGCTCTCGAGGTCGGCCTCGACTTTCTCCGGGGTCTTTCCGCGGGAGAGGCCCAGACGGTTCGATACGCGGAGGACGTGGGTGTCTACGGCTATGACGGGCTTGTCATAGAGGATGGAGGCGACCACATTTGCGGTCTTGCGTCCCACTCCGGGCAGGGACATGAGGCTGTCGATGTCGGAGGGTATGACCGAATGGAACTCAGTCACCAGCATGCGGGCCATCTCTATCAGATGGCGGGCCTTGCTGTTGGGATATGACACAGAGCGGATGAGGGCCAGCACATCCTCGAAGGAGGCTGCGGCCAGGCTCCCGGGGTCCGGATACTGTCCGAAGAGGGCGGGGGTGACCATGTTGACCCGTCTGTCGGTGCACTGGGCTGAGAGGATGACGGAGACTATCAGCTCGTAACCGTTTCTGAAGTGCAGTTCGGACTGCACGGCGGGGCGGTTGGAGGCAAACCATCCGAGGATGGCAGCGTATCTCTGGTTGATATTCATGTTTCCGGACATTGTGCGGTGTGTCAGATAAATTCGGAAAGGTCCAGCTGCATGCCGGACTCCTGGGGCATTTCCTTGCAGGAGAGTTTCTCGCACAGGAAGGTGCGGGCAGGGTACTGCTCGAATATCGAGCGGTTGTGCGTGACCATGATTACGACCTGGCCCCGTTCGCGGTTGATTCTCATCAGCAGTTCCATGATCTCGCGGGCGGTGTCTCCGTCAAGGTTGCCGGTGGGCTCGTCCGCCAGGATGATCTCCGGACTGTTGAGGAGTGCCCTGGCGATGGCGATTCTCTGCTGCTCGCCGCCTGAGAGCTGGTGGGGCATGTTGTTGGCCTTGTGTTCCATGCCCACTGCGGACAGTACTTTACGGATGCGGCTGTCGATGGTGCTGCGGTCCTTCCATCCGGTGGCCCGCAGCACAAAGCGCAGGTTGTCGTATACGGACCGGTCCATCAGAAGCTGGAAGTCCTGGAAGACGACTCCTATTTTCCTTCTGAGGTACGGAATCTGCCTGTTTTTCAGTTTCCGCAGGTCGAAATCCCCGACTCTGGCGGAACCTTTGGATACGGGTATCTCTCCTATGATGGTGCGGATGATGGATGTCTTGCCGCTGCCGACTTTTCCTGTGATGTATACGAACTCACCCTTGCTGATGCTCATGTTGAGGTCGGATATCACCAGCGTGCCGTTGTTGAGGATGTCCGTATGCTCGAAAAGTATGATGGGACGGTCTGTGTTTTCTTCCATGAAACGATGCATTAACATACAAAGATAGGCAAATAATTCTTACATTTGCCCCAAATAAAGTAAAATGGTCTGGAAAAGATTCTTCACAGTATTGTCCGTAATCACCTTGATGAGCCTGAGTGCCTCAGCGCAGGAATCAGCCCTGCTGGAAAGGGTGAGGGCGCTTTATGCCAATGATATGTTCCAGGCAGCCAGGGATGAGGCGGACCGCATGCTGAAGCTGTACCCGCTGTCGGACGCGGTGGAACCGGAGCTCGCCACGTACAGCATTGTCAGCAGTATCCGGCTCGGCAGTCCCAATGTGGATGCCCTGATGGACGGGTACAGGGACAAGTACCGCAATGCTCCGTATTACATGGGGGTGTGCCTCCTGTATGCGGGATATTATTTTGACAGGAAAGATTATGTGCGGGCGCTGGAGATTCTGGAGACCGTCGAGTATCCCCTGCTTACGGATGAAGACAAGGATGTGTTTCTCTTCCAGCGTTCTTTCTGTCAGCTCAGGACCGGACGTCTTGCTGACGCATGCAACGGATTTGACAGCCTGCTGGACGGTGATCATAACCGATATACTGTCGCATCCACTTATTACCGAGGCTACATTGCATATGCCTGCAATGATTTTGAGAAGGCGGTCAGCCTGCTCTCGTCCATACGGCACGACGGTCATTTCGGTGCGTACTGCGAGTATTATATCCTGGAATCCGAGCTGATGCTGGAAGACTACCGCTATGTGGCCGACAACGGCAGCCGGGTGTCCTCGATGATGCCGGACAGCGGCATGAAGGCGAAGGTGGCCAGGATGGTCTCGCAGGCCTATTACCGGCTGGACAGTCCGGAGGATGCCCGCAAGTGGTTCGAGAGCTATACAGCCTCGGGCGCGGACATGTCCCGCAAGGACAACTACTACCTTGGAATCGTATCCTATTCCCTGGAATCCTATCACGCGGCGGTAGACGCCCTGATGAAGGTGGTATCGTCCGGGGCTGATGACTCCCTCTCCCAGAGCGCCTGTCTGCATATTGCCAATTCCTACCTGGAACTCAGGAACAAGCATGACGCCATGACATATTACAGGAAGGCCGCGGTGATGGCTTTCGACGCTGATATCCGGGAAGAGGCGTATTTCAACTATGCCAAGCTGGCGTTCGATGTCAACTCCGACATAGTACCCTTCCAGGATTATCTGGAGACATATCCGCAGTCAGGACGGTCGGACGAGATTTATTCCTATATAGCGGCTTCATGCCTTCTTTCGAAGAAATACAAGGAGGCGGTCAATGCCCTGAGCCGTATCCGCCGTCTCACGCCCGAGATGGAGATGAATCTGCAGAAGGCGTCTTTTTTCAGAGGACTGGAGCTTTTCGGAAGGGGAGCCTACGGGGAGGCGGCCGCTGAGTTCGGCAAGTCCCTGGAGCATTCGGCGTACAATACGAGACTGTCCCTCCTCACCCGTTTCTGGCTGGCAGAGACATATTACCGCTCTGGGAATGTGGACGGGGCCATAGAGATTGACAGCGGACTGTATCAGAACAGTACTTTCCGTTCATTCAGGGAATACCCTCTGATGCTGTATGGCCAGGGGTACAATTATTTTGCGAAGGAGGACTATGCGCAGGCTGTAGAATGGTTCAGCCGTTTCCTGGAAAAGCATTCCTCGGACATGGACCTGATAGTGGAGGCCAAGCTCAGGGTGGGGGATTCGTTCTTCATGCTCAAGGACTATGACAAGGCGGCCTCTGTGTACGGGGAAGTGGCGATGATAGACTATCAGGACGACCAGGTGCTCTACGCCGCATACCAGAGTGCGGTGGCCAGCGGCCTGCTGTCGGACCTGGACAGGAAGATCTCCATTCTCGAGAAGGTGACGGAGCGGCGTGTCAGCTCGCCGGTATATTCCATGGCGGTGTACGAGCTGGGCCGTACTTATGTCCAGGCAGGTCTGTCCGACAAGGCCAGGCGGACTTTCTCCTATCTGCTCAATGATGTGGCGGACCCGGTCTACAACGGGAAGGCTCTTCTGGAACTGGGCATGCTCTGCTCCAATGCCGGGGACTATTCCCAGGCTCTGTCCTACCTTACGCGGATCGTGGAGGAGATGCCCCTGTCAGCGGATACGGACAATGCCCTGGCCGCGATAGAGAGCATATACACCACATTGAACCGTCCCGAGGAATATTTTGCATATCTGGACAGGGTCGGCATGTCCGGGACCAAGACCCCGGACGAGAAGGAGCTGATGATATTCAATGCGGCTGAGCAGATATACCTCTCGGGCAATTACTCCGCCGCTGAAAAATCCCTGGAAGCTTTTATCGGACAGTATCCGGACGGTCAGAAGACTCCCCTTGCTTATTTTTATCTGGGCGAGTCTCTCGAGGCAACCGGACGCAAGGAAGCCGCAGCCGAGGCCTATGCGGAAGTGATGGACAAAGGAGAGGGGTCTTTCGTGGAGCTGTCCACCCTGCATTATGCCGGGATATGCTATGACCTTGAGAGGTACGGCCGGGCCGCCGAGGCCTATGAGTCGCTCTATGGTATCGCGAAGCTGGAGAACAACCGTTTCGCCGCCTTGAGCGGTGCCATGCGGTCTTATTTTATGGACGGGAAATATCCCCTGGCCCTGGACGCGGCCTCAAGAGTGGAGGCATCGGAGGGAGTGAGTGCCGAGGACATGATAGAGGCGGAATACATCATCGCGAAGTCCTGCCTGGCACTGGGACGCCGCAGTGATGCCCTTCCTGTGCTGCGGGCCCTGTCGAAAGACAGTTTCACTCCATACGGGGCAGAAGCCGCTTATCTGGTGATTCAGGACACTTATGACGCGGGCAATTTCGAGGAGGTGGAGAACCTTGTCTACGCTTTCTCCGATACACAGACCAATCAGACATACTGGCTGGCCAAGAGTTTCATTGTCCTCGGGGACTCATTCGCCGAGCGGGGAGAGTGGAACCAGGCCAAGGCTACTTTCGAGAGCATCAGGGACGGCTATGAGTCCCAGGGCCCCAAGGACGATGTGCTCGAGCAGGTGGGTGTGAGGCTGGAAAGGCTGGATAAAATGAACGGACAATGATGAAAATGCACAGGACAATATTGGCGGCTCTGTCAGCCGCGGCTCTGGCCGCAGGTGCGGTGATTTCCGCCCGTGCCCAGACCGGAATCAATTCCACTGTGGAGGTGGAGCGTGATTATGAGGGACGTATAGTCAGGACGGTCAAGTCTCCTCTGGATGTTCCGGTGGATGACTCGCTGTTCAATTTCAAGCTGAACTTCGACTACACCACGTTCTACAATCCATACAAGGACCTATATGAGTTCTCGCCGATGATGACTCCGGGGCCCGCTTCCGAGGGCAGGGTCACGTATCCGTGGCTGTATGCCAGGATTGCGGCGGCCTATCCCTGGACTCCGTCCGCGGACGTGTATGTTACACCGCGCCTGGGAGAGCGTTTCTCTGCGGGGATATATGTCAACCATGACTCTTATTGGGGGAAAGTGCCTCAGGCCGTGTATTCCGGCAGTGTGGTGACTTATCCCGGACGGGAGATAGCCGGTGACAGGATGAAGAACAGAGGCGGTGTATTCATGGACTACCGCTGGACAAAAGGAGAGCTCGGTCTGGACGCTTCTTATTCAGGGAGCAGGTATGCCGTTGCTCCTGCGGACGGACCTGTCGGTTCAACGGTCTACAATGAGTCAGACCACTTCAATGCATCGCTGAGCCTGCGCTCCACGAATCCGGACTACAATTCTTTCTACTACAGAGCCGCTCTAGGATACCGTTATTTCAACAACAGGCGGGGAGTGCAGGAGCATCTGGCCGACGTGGATGTCTCTTTGGGAGCGACAATCAAGGGTGATCACAGGCTTTATGTGACATTCGGCGGCATGTTCTCGCAGATGCCGTCAGGCAGCACGACCCTCTCCAGCGGGGTGTGGAAGGTCTCTCCCGTGTATACCTGGGAGAGGAACAGGTGGCGGGTGCGTGCAGGACTGACTGTCTCCTCTGTCTACGGGGACTGCTCTGTCAAGAGCGGAGGCCGCTTTATCATATATCCGGATGCTTCGGTGAGTCTCGAGGCGGTCCGCAGTGCGCTATGGTTCTATCTCAAGGCATCCGGGGACAACAGGCTGTATACCAGGTATGACCTGTATGCCCTCAACCCGTGGATGCTGAACAGCGTCGGTAGACCCGTCCAATCGGCAGTCCCTGTCTCTGCCGAACTTGGACTGAACGGACTGGTGCTGGACCGTTTCTCCTACAGCCTCGGGGTAAATTATTCTTTGGTCCGCAATCATCTGTCCTTCATCGCTATGCCATACAACAACCATTGGTACCATACGGTGGATGCGCGGGATTCGCGTGTGTTTGGGGTTACGGGAATGCTGAAGTGGCAGTCTCCGTCTTTTCTTGCCCAGGCTGAGCTCAATTACCGTAATTTCTCCAATCCGGACGCAGCATGGATGATTCCGGCTTTTGACGTGGATGCTGTACTGGAGTACAATCTCAGGCACAGGCTTTTCATCCGGGCCGACTGTTATTTCCGCACCTCCGTTACCGGAGGCTGTGTCCTTCCCGATGTACCGTCCATGGTGCTACGTGTGCCTGCTTTCGTGGATGTAGGACTGAGGATATCTTATGCCGTAAATACCAGGTTTCTGGTTTTTGTTGAGGGCAATAATCTGGCAAACAGTAAGATACAGTATTTTCTCAATTATGTCGAGCCCGGAATCAATGTCGGTGCGGGCTTGTGTCTCAAGTTATAGGAATTTTTATTATCTTTGTCCGTTTAATAAATAGAACCACGATGACAGATAAAGAAATGATTGAAGCGGAAAGGGAGTATTCTGCGGACAGTATTCAAGTGCTGGAGGGACTGGAGGCAGTCCGTAAACGTCCTTCGATGTATATCGGAGACATAGGTCCGAGAGGCCTGCATCATCTGGTGTACGAGGTGGTGGACAATTCTATCGATGAGGCTCTTGCCGGTTTCTGTAAGAATATAGAAGTCACTGTTCTTCCCGACAACTCCATACGTGTAAGGGATGACGGGCGCGGCATTCCCACGGGCATGCACGAGAAGGAAGGCCGCTCGGCCCTGGAGGTCGTGCTGACCGTGCTGCATGCCGGAGGAAAGTTCAGCAAGGACAGCTATAAGGTCTCCGGAGGTCTCCACGGTGTCGGAGTCTCCTGCGTCAATGCGCTGTCCTCATATCTAAAGGCCGAGGTGCACCGCGAGGGCAAGATCTTTGTCCAGGAATACAGCAGGGGAGTGCCGCAGTATCCGGTGAAAGTGGTCGGAGAGTGCGACGATACTGGTACGACCATCACATTTACGCCTGACAGCGAGATATTCAAGATGACTACAGTCTACGATGCCTCGGTGCTGGCCACCAGGCTGCGTGAGCTGGCCTATCTGAACAAGGGCATTCACCTTTCGCTCACGGACGAGAGGGCGCCTCAGTCCCAGGACGGGGTGGAGACTATGGACGAGCCCGAGCATGAGCCGGTACGTCAGGAGTTCTACTCCGAGCACGGTCTGGTCGAGTTCGTGCAATATCTTGACGGCACCCGTGAGAAACTCACCGAGAAACCTATCTCCCTGGAGACCGACAAGACTGGCATACCCATCGAGATCGCCATGCAGTACAATACAGGATTCTCCGAGAATATCCATTCTTATGTCAACAATATCAATACGATAGAGGGCGGAACCCACCTTACCGGTTTCCGCCGCGGTCTGACATCCACTCTCAAGGCCTATGCAGAGAAGAACGGTTACCTGGCCAAACTCAAGTTTGACCTGGACGCCTCTGACTTCCGCGAAGGTCTGACAGCCGTAATATCCGTGAAAGTGGCCGAGCCCCAGTTCGAGGGCCAGACCAAGACCAAGCTTGGCAACAGCGAGGTGGACGCAGCTGTGTCCCAGGCCACTAAGGCTGCCCTGGAGACATATCTGGAGGAGAATCCCAAGGATGCCAAGAACATCATCGACAAGGTGATACTCGCCGCCACCGCCCGTCATGCGGCCCGCAAGGCCCGTGAGCTGGTGCAGCGCAAGACCGTGATGTCCGGAGCCGGACTGCCCGGCAAGCTGGCCGACTGCTCGAACCGTGATCCCGAGAAATGCGAGCTCTTCCTCGTCGAGGGAGACTCCGCGGGAGGAACGGCCAAGACAGGCCGCGACCGTACCTATCAGGCTATCCTGCCTCTCCGCGGCAAGATCCTGAACGTAGAGAAAGCCATGGAACACAAGGTCCTCGAGAGCGAGACCATCCGCAATATCTATACGGCACTGGGCGTGACCATAGGCACTGAGGAAGACTCCAAGGCCGCCAATCTCGACAAGCTCCGCTATCACAAGGTCATAATCATGACCGATGCCGATGTCGACGGAGCCCACATCGCCACCCTTATCCTGACATTTTTCTTCCGCTATATGCCGGACATGATCAAGAACGGTTATGTCTACATCGCCGCGCCTCCCCTTTATAAGGTGAAAAGCAAGAAGGGAAAGGAAGAGAAGTACTGCTGGACCGAGGACGAGCGTATCGCCGCCATCGCGGAGATAGGCAAGGGCAACGAGGGCAGTATCTACGTCCAGCGCTACAAAGGTCTGGGAGAGATGAATGCCGAGCAGCTCAAGGAGACCACCATGGATCCCGCCACAAGGCTGCTGCGTCAGGTGACCATTGACAACGCTGCCGAGGCCGACCGTATCTTTTCCATGCTCATGGGCGATGAGGTGCCCCCTCGGCGTGAGTTCATAGAGACGAACGCCAAATACGCTAAGATCGACGCATAAATCATTTAATTTACCAGATTATGGATATTTTTGAGAGAATAAACAAAGACGAGGGAGGTCCCCTGGGACAGTACCGCGCAAGAGGCCACGGATATTTCACTTTTCCCAAGCTCGAGGGTGAGATAGCTCCGAGGATGATGTTCAACGGCCACGAGGTTCTCTGCTGGAGCCTCAACAACTATCTCGGACTGGCCAACCATCCGGAGATCCGCAAGGTGGACGCCGAGGCCGCGGCCCGCTGGGGACTGGCCTATCCCATGGGTTCCAGGATGATGTCTGGTCAGACATCCCTGCATGAGAGACTTGAGAGGGAGCTGGCCGAGTTCGAGCAGAAGGAGGACGCATTCCTGTTCAACTTCGGCTATCAGGGCATTGTCTCCACTATCGACGCTCTCGTCAACCGTCACGATGTCATCGTCTATGACTCCGAAGCCCATGCCTGCCTCATCGACGGCTGCCGTCTGCACATGGGCAAGAGGATGGTATATCCTCATAATGACATAGAGAAATGCGAGAAGACGATTCAGCGTGCTCTCAAGGTCTGCGAGGAGACCGGCGGAGGAGTGCTGCTCATCACCGAGGGCGTCTACGGCATGACCGGAGCTCTCGGCATTCTGGACCAGATCGTGGCTCTCAAGAAGAAATATCAGTTCCGTATCCTGATAGACGATGCCCACGGTTTCGGCGTGATGGGTCCTCACGGACGCGGAACATCCGAGCATTTCGGAGTGATGGACGGCATCGACCTGTATATCGGCGCCTATGCCAAGTCCATGGCGATCATCGGCGGTTTCGTTGCCGGTCCCAAGTCCATCATCAACTATCTCCGCTACAACCTCCGCTCCCAGATCTACGCCAAGTCACTGCCCATGCCCATCGTCGAAGGTTGTCTGAAGAGACTTGAGATCATCCGCGGACCCGAGGGAGACCGTCTGCGCGAGAAGCTGTGGACAGTCACCCGTGCCCTGCAGGACGGTTTCAGGGAGAGAGGATTCGATATCGGACTGGCCCAGGCCTGCGTTACCCCTGTCTTTATCCACGGCACCGTGCCTCAGGCCACCAACATGCTCGTGGATCTCAGGGAGAACTACAACCTGTTCTGCTCTGTGGTCGTATACCCTGTCGTGCCCAAGGGAGTCATCATGTTCAGGATCATTCCCACCGCGGCGCATACCCTTGAGGACGTGCAGTACACTCTCGATGCGTTCTCGGAGGCCAAGAAAAAACTTGACGCGGGAGAATACGACGGCAGCGACATCCAGGACAAGGCCATCGGTTAGGACACAGTTCAGCATACCGGAGATCCGGCGGCTCAATGCACTGAGAAGCTCTCCGTCCCGGGCGGGGAGCTTCCTTTATTAATGAGAAAAAACAATCAGATGGAACAGAACAATTTTCTTAAGGATCCTAAGATATACATATCATTGCTTGTGACGCTGGTGATAACAGTGCTGCTCTTCCCGGAGGAGGGCAAGTTCAAGTACATTTATCAGGCCGGACGTCCGTGGGTCTATGAGACCCTGCTCTCTCCGATAGATTTCCCTATTCTCAAGACGGAGCATGAGCTGTTGCTGGAAAAAGAGGAGAAGGCTTCGCAGGTCATTCCCTATTTCGAATTTGACAATGCCGTGGCAAACGTCCAGGTGCAGCGCCTGCGTTCCCTCCAGGGAAGGGACAGCGTCAATAACCATCTCCTTTATTTTATAGTGGAGTCCCTCTACAAGATATATTCAGTGGGCATACTTCCGGACATAGAGGAGACGCCTGCGGGAGGCACGATAGTGGTGCAGAGGGACAAGCGTGCCCAGGAAGTGCCGGTGTCCGAGGTGTATACCTTCAAGAAGGCTGAGGGCTACATAAAGTACTATCTGTCGATGAGTTTCCCTGTCTACGATCCGGATTCCGTGTATACCGCATACAGGATAGGAGACTTCATCGTTCCGAACCTCGTGTATGACCAGGCCAGGACAGAACTTTTCCACAAGGAGGCCGTGGATTATATCTCTCCGACCAAAGGTATGGTGTATGCCGGGCAGCTTATAGTGTCCGAGGGGGAGATTGTGACAACGGAGATAGAGCAGCTGCTGGACTCTTTCAAGCGTGAGTATGAGATGACTTACGGTTATGCGGAGTCCTCCCTGGGGCTGGGTTCAGGTCATTTTATCCTGTGCCTGCTGATTGTGGCCTCGCTGTTCGCGGTAATCTATTTTACGCGCAAGGAGATAATCAGTCACCGCAAGGCATTCTATTTCATTCTGACTCTGTATGTCCTGCTGTTCGTGCTCACTGTCGTCATAAGGAATCTGAGTGCGGACTTTCTCTACTTCATTCCCTACGCGGTATTTGCCATATACCTGATGATTTTCTTCAAGCGCAGATATGTTTTCCCGATATATACGGTCATGCTCCTTCCATTGCTGTTTCAGAGCGACAGCGGTGTGGAACTTTACATGATGAACCTGACAGGAGGCATTATCGCCATAGTGTCATTCAAGTATTTCAACAGCGGATGGGTGCAGTTCCTCAACTCGCTCTTCATATTCATAGGAATGTCGTTGGCGTATATCGGATTTCTGCTCTCGCAGGACGGTACCCTCACGCTCTTCGATCCCAGGGATATCTTCCGTATCGCAGTCAATTCCCTGCTTGTAGTGGCGGCCTATCCAGTGGCGTTTATCTTCGAGAGAGTCTTCTCGCTCGTCTCACATTTCCGCCTGGTGGACTTGTCGGACACCAACAACAGGCTTCTGAGGGAACTTTCGCAGAAGGCGCCAGGGACATTCCAGCATTCGCTGCAGGTGTCAAATCTGGCATCGGAAGCTGCCCGCGAGATAGGAGCAGACATGATATTGACTAGGGTAGGTGCTTTGTATCATGATATTGGAAAGATGAAGAATCCTCAGTGTTTTGTAGAGAACGCTCCTGCAGGTTTCAACTATCACGAGGGGCTTTCGCCAGAGGAGAGCGCGCAGCAGATTATCCGTCATGTGGATGACGGGGTGGAGATAGCCCGCAGGCATAAGCTGCCAGAGGTTGTGATAGACTTTATCAGGACTCATCATGCCAGATCCCTGACTTTCTATTTCTATGCACAGTACTGCAATGCCGGTGGAGATCCAGGGAACAAGGACCCGTTCATGTATCACGGCCAGCTGCCTATGACCAAGGAGCAGGTGATCGTGCTTATGGCGGATGCCGTCGAGGCCGCTTCCCGCTCTTTGAAGGACTATACAACGGAGAGCATATCGACACTCGTCGATTCCATCATCAGCAAGCGTCTGTCAGATTCACAGCTGGTGGAGGCGGACATCTCCATAAAGGAGATTGAAACGGTCAAGAGGATGTTCAAGGAGCGACTGGAGCAGGTGTATCATGAGAGGATTGCATATCCCACGATAAAAAAATCTTGACCCGGTACGTTTTTTGTGTATCTTTGCAGTCAGAATTATGGGGATGTTTTGGTTTTGACAGCACAAGACGTCTGACTGTAAGCATACCGGGGCAGGTGACCCACCCCGTCATCAAGGTTACGAAGCCATAACTGGCAACAACAACTATGCACTCGCTGCGTAAGTAAACCAGGTTTACTACCTTAATCGCGGTCGCCCAGGGCGATAGCGACGAGTATCCCGCCGGACTTTCCGCCTGCTATGTCCGGCACACGGGGTATCATTCAAGCAGGATGCGGTCATTGACTCCCTTAAGATGACCTAAGTTTCAAGGGATAAGGATCCGGTGGCGCGTCTTCCCGCAGCCGTTTCCCGAAAATCAAAGGAAGACTAAGTATGTAGAAAGCACTCGGGTGCTGTGTTTGGACGGCGGTTCGAGTCCGCCCATCTCCACAAAAAGGTCGCTTCGGCGGCCTTTTTGTAGAAATGGGCGTTGCCTTTCTGAAATTTTCTGAAATGAAAAGCCCGGGCGGGATTGATCCTGTCCGGGCTTTGTTTGGTTAAGCTGTCGGTTGTGGGTCCGGGAAGGACTATGAACCGAAGTTGTCGAAGAGGATGTTCTCGGGAGGTACTCCGAGGCTGTCCAGCATCTTGAGGACGGACTGGGTCATCATCGGAGGTCCGCACATCAGGTAGAGGCAGTCTTCGGGAGCCTCGTGGTTCTTGAGGTAGGTCTCGTAGAGGACGTTGTGCACGAATCCGACCTTGTATGCCACTCCGGCTGCGTCGGCCTCGGGATCCTGACGGTCGAGGGCCAGGTGGAACTTGAAGTTGGGGAACTCGCGCTCTATCTCGTGGAAGTCCTCGAGGTAGAAGGCCTCCTTCAGGCTGCGGGCACCGTAGAAGAAGTTGACCTTGCGGGCTGTCTTCTCGGTCTTGAACAGGTGCATGATGTGGCTTCTCATGGGAGCCATACCGGCACCGCCGCCGATGAAGATGAACTCCTGGTCAGCAGGTGCGTTGTCCGGGATGAAGAACTCTCCGTAAGGGCCCGAGATGATCACCTTGTCACCCGGCTTGCGGGAGAAGATGTAGGACGAGCTGATTCCGGGAGGCACGTTCATGAAGCCGTTCTTAGCCCTGTCGAAGGGAGGGGTGGCGATACGGACGTTGAGCATGATGATGTCGCCCTCTGCAGGGTGGTTGGCCATGGAGTAGGCCTTGAAGGTAGGCTCGGAGTTGTGGGCGTGCAGCTTGAACACTCCCATCTTCTCCCAGTCGGCCCTGTAGGGCTCCTCGATGTCCATATCCTTGTAGTCAATATCGTATTTGGGGATATCGATCTGGATGTAGCCGCCGGAGCGGAAGTTGAGGTGCTCGCCTGCGGGGAGCTTCACTACGAACTCCTTGATGAAGGTGGCCACGTTCTTGTTGCTTACCACCTCGCACTCGAGCTTCTTGATGCCGAGGATGCTCTGGGGTACGAGGATCTTGAGGTCCTCACGCACCTTGACCTGGCATCCGAGCCTCCAGTTGTTCTGCTGCTGCTTGCGGGTGAAGAATCCTACCTCGGTGGGCAGGATGCTGCCGCCGCCGGAGAGCACCTGGCATTTGCACATGCCGCAGCTTCCGCCGCCGCCGCAGGCAGAGGGAAGGAAGATCTTCTCATTGGAGAGGGTGGTCAGCAGGGAGGAGCCGGGATTGACATCGAGGACTCTCTCGCCGTTGTTGATGTCGATTTTGACATTGCCCTGGGGAGTCAGCTTGGCCTTGGCCACCAGCAGGAGGGCGACCAGGATCAGGGTTACTACCAGGAATGTGATGATTGATACTATAAGTAATGTAGTCATACTTCAGTCCTCCTATAATTGAATACCCATGAAGCTCATGAACGCGATACCCATGAGGCCGGTGATGATGAATGAGATTCCGAGGCCCTTGAGAGGCTTGGGAACGTTGGAGTAGGCGAGTTTCTCGCGGATGGCAGCGATAGCCACGATGGCGAGGAACCAGCCGATACCGGAACCGAGGGCATAGACTGTGGCGTAGCCGAGGTTGGCGAAGTCCCTTTCCTGCATGAAGAGGGAGGCACCCATCACGGCGCAGTTCACTGCGATAAGGGGCAGGAAGATACCCAGTGACGAGTACAGGGCGGGGGAGAATTTCTCCACGATCATCTCCACGAGCTGAGTGATGGCCGCGATGACGGCGATGAAGATGATGAAGCTCAGGAAGCTCAGGTCGAGGTCAGCGAGAGCGGGGCTGATCCAGGACATGGCTCCGGGGGTGAGGAAGAACTTGTTGAGCAAGTAGTTGATAGGCAGGGTGACGAGGATTACGAAGATCACTGCGATACCCAGGCCGAAGGCCGTCTTGACATTCTTCGATACAGCCAGGAATGAGCACATCCCCAAGAAGTATGCGAAAATCATATTGTCGACGAATATCGACTTGACAAATAGACTTAAATATTCCATAGTGATGTGCTTTTATTATTTTTCGATAAGCTCTTTCTGAATGCCTCTCTGCAGCCAGATGAACAGACCTACCAGGATCAGGGCCATGGGAGGCAGGATGATCAGGCCGTTGTTCATGTATCCGGCTTCATACCAGCCGTCAGGAATGATCTGATGTCCGAACAGAGTACCGGAGCCCAGGAGCTCGCGGATGAAGGCCAGAGCCACGAGAATCATACCGTAGCCGAGACCGTTGGCGATACCGTCAACGAATGAGGGCCAGGGCTTGTTGCCGAGGGCGAAGGCCTCGATGCGGCCCATGATGATACAGTTGGTGATGATCAGACCGACGTACACGGAGAGCTGCTTGCTGACATCGTAGGCGTATGCCTTGAGGAACTGGTCGATGAGAATCACGAACAGGGATACGAGCACCAGCTGCACGATGATACGTATACGGTTGGGAATCGTATTTCTGAGGAGGGATGCGAACAAGCTTGAGAATCCGGTCACGAAGGTAACCGAGAGAGCCATCACGCAGGCAGGCTCAAGCTTTACGGTAACTGCCAGTGAGGAGCAGATACCCAAGACTAAGACCGTTACCGGGTTGGCCTTGAAAAACGGGTTTTGATATATTTCCTTTTTCATGATTATCTTTCAGCTTTCTGTTTTTCAAGATAAGGTTCATAATATTCGAGCCACTGACGGATGGCGTTCTCCAGGGCACGGCTGGTGATGGTGCCGCCGGAGATGGCGTCGATCTCATGAGCGGAGCCTTCGGGAGCGCCACCCTTGACTACTGTCACGGATACCAGGCTGCTTCCGTCGAAGATGGACTTGCCGATGAACTGGCCGCTGAACGTAGGTGTGGCTATCTCGGCGCCCAGACCGGGAGTCTCGCCCTTGTGGAGGAAGGTGGCTCCGTAGATGGTGTTGTAGTCATCCTTGAGGGATACATAGCCCCAGATAGGACCCCACAGACCGGCTCCGTAGACGGGGAAGATCTCGACCTTGCTGCCGTCGTCCAGGGTGCAGACGAAGACAGGGAGGGTGAGCTTCGAGACATCGGGATTGGCCTGCTTCATGATGTCGTACTGGGATTTCAGACCTGCTGTCAGGGCGAGGGAGAATGCGTCTCCTTCCACCTTGTTGCCCTGTGCGTCGACCAGATAGGAGTCGGTGATGTACTTGTTGAACTCCTGCTCTACGTAGGCGTTCTTGTCGGAGGCCTCATCGGCGCCCTGTCCGAGGTTTACGGAGGACAGGATGCTCTGGCGGGTCTCGGTATTCACGTTGGCCTGCTGCTTGCCGCTCAGGGATACGGACACGTACGCGAGAACAGCAGCCACGATCACCACCATGACGGTGGAGTAGATGATAGTATATGTGTTACTGTTGGTATTCATAGTGTGATTCTCCCTTATTGATTGATTTGAGCTCTCTTGAGACGGTTCTTGATGTTCCTCTGAACTACACAGTAGTCAATCAGAGGAGCAAAGGTGTTCATGAGCAGGATGGCCAGCATCATTCCCTCGGGGTAACCGGGGTTGAACACTCTGAGGATGATGGTGAAGGCTCCGATCAGGAAACCGTAGATCCACTTGCCGGTCTCGGTCTGGGCCGAGGTCACGGGGTCGGTGGCCATGAAGACTGCTCCGAAAGCGAATCCGCCCATGATCAGGTGCTCCCATGCGGGAAGTGCGAGATAGGACGATGCGTCAGGAGCAAGGGCGTTGCAGAGGTAGCCTACGGCCAGTGCTCCGACAACTGTGGACAGCATGATTTTCCAGCTTGCCACTCCGAAGAACAGCAGGATGGCGGCGCCGATGAGGATAGCTACCGTAGAGGTCTCACCGGGACATCCGGGGATGAATCCGAGGAACATGTCCAGGGCCGAGGGCATATTGGAGAAATTGCCGAGAGCCGCGTCCGCGAGGGGTGTCGCTCCGGAATATCCGTCCACGCCGGCGACCCATACCTTGTCACCCGACATGCTGGCAGGGTAGGCGAAGAAAAGGAATGCCCTGGCGATGAGGGCGGGGTTCCAGATGTTCATGCCTGTGCCTCCGAATACCTCCTTGCCGATGATGACGGCAAAGGCCACTGCGAGGGCGAGGATCCAGAGGGGGGTGGTGATGGGCACGATCAGGGGGATGATCATACCGGTAACGAGGTATCCCTCATTGACCTCATGTCCGCGGATCTGAGCCGATGCGAACTCGATGCCCAGACCTACGATGTAGGATACGAGGTAGAGGGGAAGTATCTTGAGGAATCCGTACCACACTTTTGCCCAGAAGGTCATGTCACCTCCTGCGGCGAGATTGTGCTGGTCGCCGATGTTATAGATACCGAAGAGGAAAGTGGGGATCAGGGCGACCACCACGATGATCATGACTCTCTTGAGGTCGTTGCAGTCCCTTACGTGCGAGCCTCTCTTAGTGACGGTATTGGGCACCCGGAGGAACGACTGGAAGGCCTCGATGGTGGAGTCGAATATTGAGCCTTTTTTCTCTTTCTTTTCCATATTGCTTATGCCATTTCTTTAATCATGAGGTCAATACCCTTGGATACGATAGCCTGGATGTCTATCTTCGAAGGGTCAATGTATTCGCAGAGGGCGAAGTCCTCCTCGACCACCTCGTAGATGCCGAGCTGCTCCATCTTGTCGATGTCCTCGGCGAGGATGGCCTTGAGCAGGTACACGGGATAGATGTTCATGGGGAACACCTGGGCGTACTTGTTGGTCATTACGAAAGCTCTCACGCCTCCGTTGAGGTTGGAGTCCATCTTGTATCTCTTCTTGGGGGTGAGCCAGGAGAAATAGGTGGATGCGAAACTGTACTTCTTGGTCCTGAAAGGCTTGGCCCATCCGAATGTCTCGTAGTAGGTGCCTTCGGTTATCAGAGAGATGCAGTCATCGTAGAAGCCGAGGTATCCGTCCTTGCCGACGTTGGTGCCGGTGAGGATGTTGCCGCTGATGTAGCGGACGGGGCAGCCCTGCTGGAGCTTCTCCACGTTGTCGTTGACCATGTCGGAGATGTTGCTAAGGCACATGCCGCTGATGCACTTGATGTATCCGGGGTTGCTTACGCGGGGGCCTCCGACGGCCACTGTCTTGCGCATGTCTACCTTGCCGGTGTTGAAGAAACGGCCCATGATGGCCAGCAGCTGGAGATTGACTGTCCAGACGAGGTCACCCTTGTTGATGGGGCAGACGTGGTTGATCTGCACGCCCACGTTACCTGCGGGGTGAGGTCCGTCGAAGATGTGGAACTCTACTCCGGAGAGCTTGTGGAAAGGAGAGCTGGCGTGGGTTCTTGCGCATAAGCCGAAGTGGATTTTAGGCGTTATCCTGGCAAGCACGTTGATGGCTGTCTGGATATTCTCTACCTCGTCCTTGAGTATGAAATCATAATCAGCGGCCAGCGGAGCTGTGTCGAATCCGGAGATGTAAACGGCTTTAGGACGTACTTCCGGATTGGGAACAATACCGTAGGGACGCTGCTTGATGCAGGGCCACAGTCCGCTTTCAAGAAGGGCGGATGTCGCCTGCTCAGCAGTGATAGCCTCGGGCTTGGGAAGATTGAACTCGGCGTATTCCGTCTTCGGGTCAGCCTTTACTCTGACTTCGAGAAGTTTTCTCTTCTCTCCTCTGACAATTTCTGTTACAGTGCCGCTTACCGGAGAGGTGAATTTCACCTCAGGTCTCTTTTTGTCCACGAAAAGAGGCGAGCCTGCCTTTACGGCATCTCCTTCCTTGACTGTGAGCTTCGGGATAAGGCCTTTGAAATCGGTAGGTTTGACAGCGACTGTCTCAGAAACTATACTCTTGAGGATCTGGGCAGACGGTACACCCTCGACAGGTATATCGAGCCCTTGTTTCAATTTTATATAGTCAACCATAACCTATTATATAAAGTAAATTTGGCTGCAAATATAGATAAAACTTTTGTAGATTTGCGCTGAAAATTAAAAAGAATGCAATATGAATTTGTCGGGATTGAACAGCGTTCAGCAAGAGGCAGTTAGATGTGCTGACGGAGCTTCTATAATCATCGCCGGAGCCGGTTCCGGGAAAACCCGCGTGCTTACGTGGAAGATTGCGTCCCTGATTGAGTCGGGTATCGAGCCTTCCTCCATTATGGCCCTCACTTTCACCAACAAGGCGGCCAGGGAGATGAAGGAGCGTATCGCCGTTATAGTCGGCCGGGACCGCTCGCGCCGTCTGTGGATGGGCACGTTCCATTCCATATTTGCCCGGATTCTCCGGGAGTATGCCGACTTGCTGGGATTTCCGAAAGCTTTCACGATATATGACGCCTCGGACGCGAAAAACGCGGTGAAGATGTGCATAAAGGAACTCCAGCTGGATGACAAGGTTTACAAGCCGGGGGAGGTCCTCTCGCGCATATCCGCCGCGAAAAACTATCTTGTTACCGCAGAAGCCTATATGAATCATCACGAGGCCATACGAAGGGACATGCAGATGCGCAAGGGACGGATATGCGATGTATACAAGCTGTATTCGGAGAAATGCCACCGGGAGGGAGTGATGGATTTTGATGATATCCTGCTGTATACCAATATCCTGCTGAACCGGTATCCCGAGGTGGCCGACAGTCTCAGGAGGGCCGTCTCACATATTCTGGTGGACGAGTACCAGGACACCAACCTGGCCCAGTACCGGATAGTAAATCTCCTTGCTAAGGAAAGCCGCAATCTCACGGTAGTGGGCGACGATTCCCAGAGCATATACGCTTTCCGTGGGGCAAGGATTCAGAACATCCTCAATTTCAAGCGGGATTATCCGGAGGCGAAGGAATTCCGCCTGGAGCAGAATTACCGTTCCACCCAGACAATAGTCAACGCTGCCAACTCGGTAATAGCTCATAACCGCAACCGTCTCAAGAAGGAGTGCTTCTCGGAAGGCGAACGCGGCGAGAAGATTGAGCTGCTGAAGGCCTACAATGAGCAGGACGAGGCGTCGTCAATAGTCTCCTCCATCATGCGCCGTATTTATTCGTCCAAGGCCTCATACGATTCGTTCGCCGTCCTTTACCGCACCAACTCACAGTCCAGGGCCCTGGAAGAGGCTCTGCGGCGCAGGAACATACCTTATGTAATATATGCCGGACACTCTTTCTATGAGCGCAAGGAGGTCAAGAATATGCTGGCTTATCTCAGGCTGGTCCTCAATCACAATGACAATGAGGCATTCCGCAGGATAGTCAATGTGCCGGCACGGGGAATAGGGCAGACGTCACTGACCCGTCTTTCTGACGGGGCGGCTGCTACGGGACTGTCTCTCTGGGATATGTGCTGTCAAGGCAATCTGGAACGCTATGATATCAAGGATGCGGCGGCCGGACGTCTAAGGGCTTTTGTCAGCATGATAGACGGATTTGCTGCCCGCCTGGACAGTGATGACGCATATACTCTGGCGGTCGCGGTTGCGGAGACATCGGGATATCTGCCGTCTCTCCGTGCCGATCTTTCCGTGGAGGGTGTCTCCGCCCTGGGCAATGTTACGGAGCTGCTGGGAGGTGTCAAGGAATTTGTAGAACAGGAGACCGAGGCTGCAGAGCAGTCGGGAGAGTATGGAAAGAAGCCGTCTCTTGAGTCGTATATGGAAAATGTGGCCCTCCTTACGGATGCTGACAATGCTGACGAGGAGGATGAGAACAACCGAGTCAGGCTGATGACCGTCCATGCATCTAAGGGACTGGAGTTTCCGTATGTCTATATTTCAGGAATGGAAGAGAATCTCTTTCCGTCGTCAATGTCCGGCGGGAGCGAGGATTCGGTGGAGGAGGAGCGCAGGCTGTTCTATGTGGCCCTGACCAGGGCTGAGAAGGCCGTTACGGTATCCTATGCCGGAAGCCGTTTCCTCAACGGAAAGACATCGGCCTGTCGTCCGAGCCGTTTCCTCAAGGAGATCAGCCCGCAGTATCTGGACGGAACGGTGGAGGACTACTCGGCGGCGGCAGGCTCCGGCGATTGGGATGACGACGTGGATTTTCCAGTGGCCGGCCGCAGTGTGCCCGGAATAAGACAGTATTCCGCGCGGGAGCAGGTGAGTACTGTGCCGGATATGTCCCGGCTGCGTAAGCTCTCCTCCTCGGAAACCGGCAGGACTGCGCATGCGGTCGAATCTCCAGCTGTCCAGCAGGTCACAGTCGGAGATATGAGTGTGGCGGGAGGGGACCGGGTCCGACATGACCGTTTCGGTTCAGGAACTGTCATTTCATTGTCCGGATCAGGCAGTGACACCAAGGCGGTGGTCCGTTTTGATGCCGGAGGTGAAAAAACTTTACTTTTAAAGTATGCCAGACTTCAGAAAATATAAGTTTGGCACGGATGTTGTAAGTAAATTAATCGAAGTTTTTCATAGTTTAAGTTTAGGTTAAGTAGCCGGGCCGCGTCCGATCTGAAGGATTGCGGCCCGGTGAATTTTTATAGAAACGTGTCACAAATGCGGAGTCTGAACATTGAACCTGTCACCAATAAAACGAACAACTATGGATAAAATGGAAAGCAGGCTTATGGCAAAAGATTTCAAATCAGAAAAGAAAGGCTACATGATGACAATAATCAGCGTACTGTCGATAATATCGATATGTGTGGTGGCTATGATACTGGTGTAGACGGACGGTTACAGCAGCACGATATTGTCTCTGTCGGCGACATTCCTCATCGCGTTCCTGGTATCGAACACTATGCGGGAGCTGCGCTGGACAAGCTCATAGTCGACGCAGCTGTGGGCTGTGGTTATCACCACGATATCGGCGCTGCCGAGCAGTGTCTCTGTCAGGAACGGCTCTCCTGAATATATTTCCCCGTCTTTTTTATCTCTGTATTCTTTGACGAAGGGGTCGTAGAACAGGACTTCCGCTCCTTTCTTGCGCAGTACGTTGATGACTCTTATGGCCGGACTTTCACGGCAGTCATCTATATCTGCCTTGTATGCCACTCCCAGCACAAGCACCTTTGAGCCTTTCAGGGATTTCGAGAAATCATTCAGGATATTTGAGACTCTCTGTACACAGTATTCCGGCATCCTGTCGTTAATCATCATTGATGTCTCTATCATGGATGTGTGGAAAGCGTATTCCCGCACTTTCCAGCTGAGATAGTACGGGTCCAGGGGAATGCAGTGGCCGCCGAGTCCGGGACCGGGGTAGAATGCCTGGAAACCGTATGGTTTGGTGCCGGCTGCGTCGATTACTTCCCAGATGTTGATGCCCATCCGCTCGCACAGCATGGCCATTTCGTTGATCAGGCCTATATTGATATTGCGGTATGTGTTCTCAAGTATCTTCTCCATCTCGGCTATCTCCGGAGACGACACCGGATGGACTCCGCCTTTCAGGAAGGACCTGTACATCGTGCAGATGACCTCTTCCGCATCTTTGCCGAGCGCTCCGACAATCTTGGGCGTATTGCCTGTCTTGTAGCTGATGTTGCCGGGGTCCACCCTCTCGGGAGAAAAAGCCAGGTAGAAGTCCTTACCGCAGGTGAGTTCGGAGCCTTTCTCAAGCAGTGGCCTGACGATACCGGTGGTGGTGCCCGGAAAAGTTGTGGACTCGAGCACCACCATCGTATCTTTTTTAAGATATCCGGCTATCTGGATTGAGGAGTGTTCTATGTATGAAAGGTCAGGCTGCTGGTGGGTGTCAAGCGGGGTCGGAACGCAGATGGCGATGAAGTCTGTTTCCGTGATGCGGCTGAAATCTGTTGTGGCTTCCAGCATACCGCTTCCGGTCAGAGCCTTGAGCGTTTCAGGATCCACGTCCGCTATGTAGTTCTCCCCGCTGTTTATTTTCTTTACCTTGTCCTGCAGCAGATCGAAACCTACAGTATGGAAGCCTGCACGCGCAATCTCCACCGCCAGTGGCAGTCCGACATAGCCGAGTCCCACGACTCCGGCAATTATCTGCCTTTTCTCTATTTTCTCAAGCAGCTGTTCTTTCATCTTGACATTCTTTAATGCTCCGCAAAGATAGACCTTTTTATGTCAATCTGTCACTCAAGCTGGAATTCCTTGATATTTTTCACGCCAGGATAGCCGTAATAATTTTCGATGTCGCCCTTGACATATATTTTCTTACCTAGAATTTCCGGATTGTCGATCAGGTTGAGCGTCTCCCTGACACTCCCTTCCGGCAGTTCGGCTCCTGCGCATTCTTCCCTGGTGGATGCTCCGGCATTATCGGCTATGGCCAGGTGTGTTTCCTTGGAGAACGGAGGCTCCAGTTTTACGTTGGCTGTCGTGACATCGCCTCCGACGATGTATCCGCATACCCAGACGTCCTCTGCGCCGAGGAACATGGTCAGGTCAGCGACCTTGAGGGCTTTTTCCATTGACGAGCCGTCGTTGCCGCTGCCTAGGGTGAAGTCCTCGAATATCCAGTTTCTGGTTGTGTCTATCTTGACGGAGAAAGATCCGCCGGTCTCGGAAGAGGCGGACAGTCTTATCGTAAGGATGTCCGCCGCATTCAGCTGACGTGAGACGATAGGGGTCTCTTTATCTCCCTCGACGCATACCACATTCAGTATTCCGGGCTGGAAATACGCGATGCGGCTCTCAGTATAAGGATAGCCAAGCGAGTATCCGTCGGACCTTATGAAGACATCGGACGAGAAGAAACGGTCCCTGAATGAATCGTTGAACTCCAGCCTCATACCGCAGTTGAGCTGCGTGCAGCCGAAAGCTACGGACATAGTCTGTCCGCTGGCCAGGACTACGGTCCGGAAATCTCCGAACAGGGGAGACTCGAATGCCGGTTCATTGAACTCGATGGAATGAAGAGAGACATCGTATGTGCCGGAACTTACCTGCATCGGATCCGGCCGTTCTCCGTACGGACCTTTATATATGGTCTCTCCGTTTTCGGCAGTCACTGTCAGGATGAACTCGCTTGTATCCGGCAGGACCAGGCCGTTTCCTCCGGACTTGAGTCTGCCCGTCATCCGGTTCATGGAATAGGAACTGTAGTCGGAAGACAGAGTAAAAGAAATATACGCATCTCCCTTCATTTTGTCCATACAGGCGGAGAGCACCGCTGCTCCGGCCATCAGGAGGACAACCCTTTTCAACAATCTCTGTTTCATACAATTTCTTTTAAGGTTTGAATCTGGATGCAAAAGTAGGCAAATCAAAAAGGCATATTGGGAATGAAAAAAAACGTGTGAGAATTTATTTGTTTTTAAAAAATATTAAATTTGTAACGACAACACTAACCTGCATTAAATATGTATCGCATAACAACTCATCCCATTCTTCCCGTGCCTGCGGAAGAACAAGTGTCATTTCTTTTTGAGGGAAAAACAATCATAGGACAGAAAGGGCAGACCGTTGCGGCGGCCCTGCATCAGGCCGGTTATCCGGTACACAGCCTCAGTCTTGAGCACCGCAAGAGAACCATGGAGTGCGGTATCGGCAAGTGCGGAGCCTGCGAGATGCTCGTGGACGGCAAGATCCGCCGTATCTGCGTTACAAAGGTGGACGGAGTTCGGGAGGTCGCCAGGCTAAGCGCCGACAGCGGCTTTAAGGGTGTTCTGGTCACTGAGAAGGACGGCCGGGTGGAGGAAAGGGAAGTATACAAGACAACAGTGGCCATTATCGGTGCCGGTCCTGCCGGTCTGGCAGTCCGCGAGGAACTGCTGAAAGAGGGCGTGGACTGTCTGGTAATTGACAGCAACAGCGAGATTGGAGGTCAGTTCCTGATGCAGACCCACCAGTTCTTCTTCTTTGAGAAGGAAAAGCGTTTCGGAGGGATGAGGGGATTCGATATAGCCAGGACCCTGGCCGGGGACTCTCACGAGGGTATCATGCTGGACTCTGTGGTCTGGGATATCCTCGAGGGCAAAAGGCTGGCGGTCAAGAATATCGCTACCGACAAGGTCTTCTATGTGGATACCGACGAGCTGGTCATCGCCACCGGTGCCGTGCCCTTCATGCCGGCCTTCAAGAACGACGATGTGCCCGGAGTCTACACCGCCGCTGTGGTCCAGAGGATGATGAACACCCAGTTTACTCTGCTGGGCAAGAACATCCTTACGGTCGGAGCCGGCAACATCGGCTACCTGACATCCTATCAGGCCATGCAGGCCGGGGCCAACGTCAGGATGATCATCGAGGGTATGCCCCGCGAGGGAGGCTTCCCCGTGCAGGCCAACAGGGTGCGCCGTCTCGGCATCCCGATTCTGACCTCCCACGTGCTGGTGGAGGCTGTGCCCAATGCCGACCATACCGGCATTACCGGAGCCATCATCGCCGAGTGCGAGAACTTCAAGCCCATCCCCGGTACCGAAAGGCTCATCGACGGTATCGACTGCATCAACATCTGTACCGGTCTGATGCCTGACAACCAGCTCTTTGTCAAGGGCAATGCCGTCTTCGGCCGCAGCTGCCACGGAGTCGGCGACTCCGTCCGTATCGGCGAGGGTACCTCAGCCGTACTCCGAGGAAGGCAGTGCGCGTATGAGATCCTCCAGAACCTCGGCCGCCGCTTCAATTATGACAGCTACCTTCAGGTTTCAAAGGAATACATTGACTCCCAGCAGCATCCCGTGAGGATTCTCCAGGAGCCCGCGATGCCCTCCGCAAAGAGAGCCGCTGCCGCTCCATTTGTAATCATGGACTGTCTCTACGGATTTGCCTGCAACCCATGTTCATTTGCCTGCAAGAGCGGAGCCATTACCAAGAGTTCCACATCCACTACTCCCAAGATAGACTACAACAAGTGTATCGGTTGTATGCAGTGTGTGTACCAGTGCCCCGGCCTGGCCATTTTCGGCTATGATACCCGTGCCGGCAAGCTCTTCCTGCCTATCGAGTATGAGGTACAGGAAGGCTCCGGGGTATTCCTGGTGGACGACAACGGCAGGAAGGTCGGAGAGGGTGTCATCGAGAAAATCATGCTCAAGCCCAACAAGACCAATGTGGCCCGCGTCAAGGTGGCTCAGCTCTATGACGGCGGCGTGCTGACCGATGCCCGCGGCTTCATCGTCAAGGAACGCTATCCTGCTCCCGTGGAGATGAAACCGGCTCCTTCGGTGGACGGCAAGACCTATATCTGCCACTGCGAGGACCTTACATTGGAGAGGATACTGGAATTGATAGGCGACCGCAAGACTATCTCGGCCGACGAGCTCAAGCACATCTCCCGTCTGGGCATGGGACCCTGCCGCGGCAAGCGCTGCCTCCCGAGGGCCAAGTCCGCCCTGCGCCCCTACGGCATAGAGGTGACCGGCGACTTCACCCCCCGTGCGCCCATGGCTAGTCTCGTGGAGCTGGGCAATGTCATCAACAAGGCCGGGGCTGAGAAGATAGTCCTGCCGTCCGGGGCTGTTGCCGACGGCGGCAAGGTAGGGGCTCTCGTTGCAGGAGGCGGTATGGCGGGCTCGGCGGTATTCCGCTATCTGGCCGAGGCCGGTTTCGCTCCCGTGCTGGTCAATAAGGACCGCGGCAGCTCGTGGAGAAATATCGCCGGCGGACGTCCGGCATTCTCCCTGCCCGCGCTGGCCGACATCGCCAACCACAACCTCGAGATATTCCGGGATCTGCAGCAGCATGCGAACATAGACTTCCGCCTGATCCGCTATGTCAACTTCGCCCACGATGAGGCGACCTACCGCTCTCTCGACGCCGCCCGCGCCTGGTCCAAGGCCTACATGGTGGATCCCAAGGATTTCCAGAAAGAGATATCGCTCTACATGCGTCCGGGTCTGGACATGTACGTGGCCGCTCAGGTGACGGAGGACTGCTGGCAGGCGACTCCGGGCAAGACCATCAACGCCGTCCGCCTGATAGGGCGCAGCCACGGCGGCCGGATCCTCGAGGAGACTGAGCTGGTGGATGTACGCAAGGTAGGCGGAGAATACGAGGTGCTGGTACGCGACAGTGCCCGCCGCTACACTAGGTTCCGCACGGAGATATTTGTCAATGCCCTCGGATACGGCGCGGAGAAATTCGCCCACATGCTCGGCATCGAGACCGGCCTGTATCCTGTCAAGCACCAGGCCTTCATCACCAAGCGTCTGCCGCTTTTGGGCAAGGAGGGTGCTCCTCTGGACATGCTCATCGACCGCCGTCATTACAAGGGCTTCTCGGCTGTCTACGGGCAGCAGCTCGCCGACACCGGCCAGATTATCGGCTGCGCCTCTCCGGCTACCGATCCTGCAGAGGCCGGCAAGGATCTCAGAATCAATACCCAGGCCTTCCTCGAGATAGCCTCCGAAGTCTTCTCCGAGTGGATCCCCGCTCTCAAGGAAGTCGGTATCCAGGCCACCTGGGCAGGCTACTATGTGGAGCCGCGCTATATCGTCGACCCGGCCCTCGGCCTCTTCATCGGCATGCGCGGCCACGGCTTCATGCTCTCGCAGTACATCGGCAAGCTCTACGTGGATGCCCTCCTCGGCCGTCCCGTGCCAGAGTACTTCAAGGACCTGGCCCTCAGCGGCAAAGGCCTCAGTGAGCAGGCCTTCAAATAGCCTTCCGCAGATATCATCCATTCAGGGCGTGGCGCTTTTATGTCACGCCCTGTTTGCTTTCAGGCATTAAATACTTATATTTGTGTCATCTTTTATCCCACAGCCGTCCCTGCTGTAGTTATGCGTTTAACTTAAATGATACGTGATACAATGAAAACTGATGAGATTATGGAACTGTTCAGACAGTTCGAGTCAATCGCCAATGACTATGAGGGCGTGGAGTGCTGGAGTGCCAGGGAATTGTCTAAGTTGCTGGGTTACACACAGTGGCGGAATTTTGAAAACATTGTTGAGAAGGCCAAGGCGGCGTGCATGAATGCCGGTCAGGATGTCTCATACCATTTTGCTGACGTCAGCAAAATGGTCTCCCTAGGATCTGGCTCAGAAAGAGAACTTTACGATTTGATGCTTACGCGCTATGCATGTTATCTTATCGCACAGAACGGAGATGCCAGGAAGCCGCAAGTCGCTTTCGCTCAGAGCTATTTCGCAGTTCAGACCAGGCGTGCCGAGCTCATTCAGAAACGCATACTTGAGTACGAACGCGTGCAGGCCCGGAACAAACTCGCTGAAACAGAGAAGCGTATGTCCGGTATTTTATACGAAAGAGGTGTTGATTCCCGTGGTTTTTCCATCATCCGTTCCAAAGGAGATAAAGCTCTGTTTAAGCTGGATACGGCATTGCTTAAGCGTAAATTAGGAGCCCCGGCAAATCGTCCATTGGCCGATTTTTTACCGACAGTGAGCATCAAGGCCAAGGATCTTGCGGCGGAGATGACTTCTGTGAATGTGCAGCAGAAAGAACTTTACGGCCAGAAAGATATCTGTGATGAACATGTGGACAATAATACAGCTGTGAGGAAGATGCTGTTGAGACGTGGGATAGTTCCGGAAAGTCTTCCGGCAGGAGAGGATGTGAGAAAGGTGGAGAAAAGGCTTAAATCAGATGAGAAGAAGATAAAAAGTGATAAAAATGATACAATTACAAAGAATTAACACCGAAATGGAGGATGTGCGTCGGATGCTGAGGCCGAGGCGGGAGGATGCGCACAAGGGGGACTTCGGGCATGCGCTTTTAGTGTGCGGTTCGCGTGGGATGGCCGGGGCGGCTGTTCTGGCCGCCATGGGGGCGCTGCGCTCCGGCTGCGGCTTAGTGACGGTGCATCTGCCGGAGTCCGAGCGGACGGTGATTCACTGCACCTGCCCTTCAGCTATGGTGGACTGCGACCCACAGGGGCATTTTTCCGCATTGCCCTCAAATATGGAGCGGTATACCGCGGTAGGATGCGGGTGCGGCCTCGGACGGCATCCTGAGACGGAGGCGACTCTAAGAAGCCTGCTGCGTGCATGGCACCGGCCGATGGTCCTGGATGCGGATGCCCTGAACATCATTGCCGCCGGGCCTGATTTGCTTGGATTAGTGCCTGAAGGCTCAATTCTCACACCCCATCTCGGAGAGCTCCGCCGTCTGGTGGGCGAATGGACCACTGCGGGGGAAAGGCTGGCGAAAGCTGCTGACTTAGCCGTACGGACGCGCAGCTGTGTGGTGGTCAAGGGGCCGCATTCGGCTGTAATCTCTCCGGACGGACAGGCGGCATTCAACACCACCGGCAATCCCGGGATGGCCACCGGCGGCAGCGGAGATGTGCTGACCGGCCTGCTGACCGGGTTGCTGGCCTCTGGCTACGGGGCGTTCGAGGCGGCCCGCATGGGAGTATGGCTGCACGGCAGGGCGGGGGACATTGCCGCCTCCCGCTACGGGCAGAACGGCATGAACAGCCGCGACATCGCCGACTGTCTCGGAGAAGCTTTCCTGGCTGTTGAGTGAATGAGAAATTATTGCTAAATTCGGGGCGTGAAAATAAGAATCGACATATTCCGGCTGGCAGTGGCCGCTCTTGCGGCTGCCGTTATCATCTATGGACTTTCCTGCTCTTCCGGCAACGGAAAGGCCACGCCGCTGCTTGAGACTGCGGACTCGCTGATGGCCTCGGATCCTCAGGCTGCCAGGCAGGTGCTTTCCTCTGTCGCAGACGGGAAGGATATCCGGATGAGCCGTGCCGAGAGGGCTTATTACCTGCTGCTTGTGGCTGAGGCCGATTATCTCTGCGGTGAGCCGATGATCAGGGATACGGCTGTGCATGGGGCGGTGGAGTTCTTCCGGAGCGGAGCTCAGAAAAGGCTTTGCGCCCGTGCTCTGCTGATGCGGGCTGCGGTCCGGCAGGAGATGGCGGATACGCTGGCGGGGCTCGGGAGCTGGTGGAATGCACTTCCGGCTTCTGAAAGGGCGGGCGACGGTGAGTCGATGCGGCTGCTGCGCTCAGTCGTGGGCAGTATGTACACTCTGATGCCGGATTGCGGTGCGGAGCAATATGCCGTTGCGCTGGACAGCCTTGAGCGGAGAACCGGTGTGGAGGAGGCGGCTGAGGTATATCTGTCATTGGCCCGCGGACTATTCAGCTATGCTGCGGGACAGGCTGCTGACGATATTGCTCTCGGTATGAGGCTCGCACGGGAGGAGGGAGACGGAAGGACTCTGACTATCGGGGAGGAATTGCTTGGGAAGCAGTCCGTCATTATGGGCGGGACGTATGTCGGGAACCGTGCAGATGCGGAGGCTCTTCGGCTCGCCGGGCTGATGCTCGAGAATGAGACGCTGCGCTTGCAGTCGGTGGAGGCCCGTCTGCGGGTGATGGCCCTTGTGCTTGTGCTGGCGGCAGTGCTTGCCGTGGTGCTGGCCGGGGCCGGGATTCTGTGGCTCAGGGTGCGGAGGCTCAGATTGGAGAATTGTGCTCTGAAAGCGTCTATCGAGACCTTTGAAGTGTCTCCGGAATTCGAGGGAGCGGAAGCTGGTGAGGGAATCCAGTCGGTTCTGCGCGATATGGTGGCACTCATCGGCGAGATGAACGAGGCCTGCGGCCGGGACGGTGACGGAAGCACCTCTACCGTTGACATCCGGAAGATGCTCGACCGCTATTTTCCCGAAGAAGAGGTGCATGACCGCATCCGGAGGATATGCGACCTGCTGTATCCCGGGGTACTTTCCGAGATAGAGCGCGAACATCCGTCCCTTACCCGCAACGACCTCCTGCTCATTGCTCTGATGGCCTGCGGTTTCCCTACCGGAGCCATCTGCGCCGTCCGCCGTCTCAACGTGCATTCGCTCAATGTCCAGAAGACCCGTACTGCACGGAAGATAGCTCCGGGGCTGCGCCTTTCCGATTTCATCGCGCAGAATTTTCCTAGAAAGTAAATATTTTCAGGTCAGCAATGCAGTTTTCTCATACTTCATTTCTGCTGTTCGTCCGGCTGTAAGCGGTGTTGGCATTGATGCTGACAAAATGTAAGTCAGCATCAGTTGGAAATCAGTGAGTTGCGCGAGCCTTGCTAACTGCCCGATATTTGGAGAGAGGCATTTTCCGTGTTATGTTTGCGGTATGAAGAATTTGGAAATTGCAATGAGACTGTTGCGGCGGCACGTGTCGCTGCGGATGGTCAATCTGGCGGGGCTGTCGGTGGTGCTCGCCTCGCTGCTTGTCTCGGTGAACTACATCCGGCGGGAATTGAGCTGGGACAGGTACAACGGAAATGCTGACCGTATCGTCCGGCTGACTCTGGCCTCGGAGGGGGAACAGGTGGACGGAAGGGTATGGGGCAATATGACGGACGATCCAATCCGGCAGATACCGGAGGTCAGGGCCATCGCCAAATTGCACGAGGTGTATCAGCCGGACCTGAAATATCAGGGCACGTACCTGACAGCTGAGGAAAAGGTATTCCGTGTCAATAGGGATTTTCTCTGGACATTCGACCTGGAGATGGTGGAGGGCGGAACGGCCGCGGGTGCGCTGGAGGCTGCCGGTCAGGTGATAATCAGCGAGAGCCTGGCCCGGAAGCTGGCGGGGATGAAGGATATGGCGGGAGGTGTCTTGGGGACTGACCTGGAAATCGAAGGTGTCCCGATGCAGATTACCGGTATTTATAAGGATGTCCCGGAGACCTCGCACTGGAGAGGGGACGCGCTGATGCTTCTGCCCGAGGACATGAATACGTTCTGCTATACCTACCTGTTGCTTGATGGGGGGAGTGACATAGCGGAGGTGGAGGGAATGATAACGGAACTGGTCCGCGGGATGACACCCGAGAATGCGGCTCCCCTCCGGGCCGGCCTCATGCCCCTGACGGACATTCACCTGCACAGTCACAACCTCCGGGAACTGAGCGTAAACGGCAACATCGCCTATATCTGGCTGACCGTCGGGGCCAATGCCCTGCTGCTGGTGGTCGTGCTCTTCAACCTCTGGCTCAACGGCAGCCTCATTTTTTCTGCTAATAGGCGATTCTACCAGCTCCTGCGCCTGCACGGGGCTCCGGCCTCGGAGATACTGAAGGATGAGGCGCTGCAGGCCCTGGTGCTGGCGGTGAGTGCAATAGTCATCGGCCTGGCTCTGGCCGCTGTGGTGTTTGGATACGGAGTGGTTCCGGGCAGGATGGAGTTTCTGCCGACCGCTCTCACATCCTTGATATTCGCAGCGGTGACTGTATCGGTGGCCCTTGTGCCGGCTGTCAGGAACATGGCCCTGACCCGCTTCCTGAATACCGGACATGACAGCCGTCCTGTGCATTTTTCCTACGGCAATGTCCGCTGGATGCTGGCCGTGCAGTACTCGGTGGTGATTACCGTCCTGATTCTGTCGGTGGGTATCAGCCGGCAGATGAAGGTCATCGGGAGCGTGCAGACCGGAGGCGACGGGAGCGGGGTGCTGGTGATGAGCGGGCTGCCGGAGAACGCCATGGGAAAATTTCCCCTGCTGCGGGAGCGACTGGGCCGCAGTCCCCTGATCAAGGAGGTCACCACGTCGTTCCAGTTGCCGGGCAATGCGATACGGGACCATGTAAGTGTGCGCAGGGGAGGCTCGATGGAGTGGGTGCAGGTGCCGGTGATGGTGGCCGGGGACGGATTCCTGTCATTTTACGACATACCGATGGTGGCGGGCGGAGACTTCTCGCCGCTGGGATATGGTGTGGCGCAGGAGCAGGAGATGCTGCGGAGTTTCTGGGCGACCGGCAGGCCCTCCGACCGCAGCGAGGAGTACATTATCAACCGCAAGGCCATAACGGCATTGGGATTCAGTACGCCGGAGGAGGCGGTCGGACAGCCGCTGGAGATAAGGCAGGGCACGCTCGACTATATCAACAGCGGGGTGATAGCCGGTGTCTCGGAGGACTACAGCTACACCGGTGTGTTCGAGGAGAGTCTGCCGCTGATCATGCTGCACCGCAACCTTTTCCAGTTCTGCCTGATGGTGCGTATAGACACATCTGACCCGGACGGGGCCATGCAGGCCCTCAGCGCGGCGTGGGCGGAGGTTTTTCCCGACCGCCAGAGCGACTTCGTGCCTCTTAGCAGCATCTACAGGTCGCTGTACCGCAACGAGTTCAATGCCCGTAGCCTCGTACTGGTATTTACCCTCCTGTGCCTGATTATTGCTGACCTCGGCCTGATCATCTTCATGGCCTTCATCATCCGCCGCCGCACCAAGGAGATTGCCATCAGGAAGGTTAACGGAGCCACAGCCGGCCTCATCGTCCGTATGCTCAACATCAACTTCATCTGCTACATCGCCATTGCGTTCGCTGTGGCCGTCCCGGTCTCCTGGCTCGTCCTCCACGGCTGGCTCCAGCGCTTCGCCTACAGGACGACCCTCGACTGGTGGATTTTCGCCGCCTCCGGGGCTGTTGTCCTGATCATCTCCCTGCTGTCCGTCTCGCTGCAGAGCTGGCGGGCCGCGACCCTTAATCCTGCCCGGGGACTCCGCTAATGTCATATTTTACTCAATAAAATTTTCATATTGCATAAAATACGTACTTTTTTATGCAATATGTGTTTATAATATGAGCAGTCCAAAAACTGAGAAACGTGAAGTAGACAGTATCATTGAATGTGCCGGAGAATTAAAGTGTAACAATTTTGTTATCGTGGCTTATATGAGAAGTGCACAATTGAAAAAGACGGTTACAAGGTGGATGTCACCAACAGTATCCACTCGGCGATGTCTGTCAGGACTTCGGGCGCAATGGTGGTCTCGATGCGGCCGTATTCTGCAGGCATGCC
>CALUSM010000014.1 GCA_944323445.1 uncultured Bacteroidales bacterium | reverse complement strand
CTGGTAGTTGTACGAGGTGTTGGAGAGCAGGTTGAGTGACATCCTGCCGGCCACCGGGATGATCATGTGCAGGCTGTGCGTAAGTACCAAGCAGCAGGAAGCCCATGAAGTTATCACCGGGGTACAGTGTGAAAGGATCGCCTGAGCCGTCTACGGTATACTCACCGGGAGTGATGTATCCCTCGGCATTCCTGTTCATGTAGGTCTCTACGGTCAGCACTGTTCCGGGAGCCATTCCGTCGGTCAAGTCGCTGAACTGGAGTATCAGGCACATTTGGTCGGTGCCTCCGCTGTAGTAGGTCGAGGTGGCCGTCATGGCGTCGATATGGATGTCCTCTTGGATTGTGCCGTCGTCATCTCCACCGCCGGAGCCGTAGTTCTCATAGGAGGCCGGACCGTTGTAGTAGATGTGGTGGGTCTTGCCGGCATTGTCGGTAAGGACACCTTCAATGATGATGTTGTCGCCCTCATAGGATACATCGAGCGTGCCGTCAGTAAAGTCGACGTTGAAAATGACATCGCCATCCAGGGTTGTGCTCAGACCGCTGGAGATAGAACCGTCGAAAGTCATTGCAGGGTATGTGCCGGAATAGTCGACGGAGTATGTTCCCTCCGGAAGCATAGGATTGTTGCCGTCAGCGGGTTCACCTGCGTAGAAGTCCAGGATGTAGTAGGTTCCGCCGTTCTGGGAATAGCCGTCCGCGTCAAACGGCATGTCGGAAAGAGTGGTGTAGTAGTTGTGGGTGACTGCGAACATGGTGCCGTAGTAGGTGCCGTTGAACACTGTCAGCTCTATGTCGTAGTCATAGTCGCCGCCGGCCCCGCCGTCTATTGCGACATTCAGGCTGGCGATGAGGCTCTGGCCGTTGGCGGCCGTGACGAATACGCTCACTGTACCTTCAGTCTCGGCGTAGATGTTGTCGGCTACGGGAGCAGTGATGCGGTCTTTGGAACAGCAATTACTGTACCGCCGCGCAGATGGAAGTAAACATTGTTCTCATCCTCGGTTATATCGGTGATGAGGTCTCCTCCTGTACCGCCTGTGGAAGGCATGCCGGTATCCACCCAGCTCTGACCTCCGTCATAGGAAATCTCCCAGAAACCTGTCTGGCTGTTGATGCGTACCATCAGGTCCGGACCTGTAGCCGGAATCCTGTTCCCCTGGTCATCCTGGATGAAATCGAATGAGCCGTCTTCATTCTCCCAGGCCCAGTAGTACTCTCCGTCCTCGCCCTGTACGAGAGTGAGTGAGGGAGGGGTCAGGCCGTCCTCGCCGTCCTCACCGTCCTTGATGGTGACGGACGTACCGTCGGAGAAGTTGATGGTGTAGCTGCCGTCGGAATTCGCGACCACATTGTTGATGGTGGCCGATGACTGGAGCTTGTTGAGGATCTCGCTCAGGGATGCGATTTCCGACTGTACCTGATCTCGGAACTGCTCGAGGGCCTCCACACGGCCGTCGAGTTCGTCGATGGACTGCTTCAAGTCCGCGTCATTGTAGCAGGAATAGACTGCCGTCATCGCGGCAAGGGCGCATATAAGACTCATTATGCGCCATAATTTTGTTTTGATTATAAAGATAGTTTTTACAAATTTTTTTTGTAATTCTGGAAAACTTCTGTTAGTACCTTATACAAAGGACTTTGGGATAATTACCCGTTTTTGAGGTAATGACTTGGCAACGGTACAATCTGCTGCGTTCTACCTTGAATTGCTTTCAAGTAACTCGTTTCTGTGTACAAAAATAATAGAATAGTCCGATGCACACAAGGTACATCAAAGAAAAAGTTCGACTATTTTTTTAGTTTGTTTAATCGCATTACAATCGAAGTTTGACTTCTACCCATTTTGTTTGCAATATATTTGACACTCTTACCTTCATTGTGCAGTTTCAATAAAAATTGGTCTGCACTTCTTGTCCATCTTTTATTGGCGTTAGGGTGCTTTACATAGCTTTCTTCTGACACCTTTTCGGGGTGCAAGAATTCATCCACAAATACAGACGGGAAACGCTTATCGTATAATACAAGCGTTTTTATCTTAGCCCTTGTTATTGCAACATAGAATAATCTTCTTTCTTCTCCGTATGGGAATTGGTCGCTCTTAGTGAGCACATAGTTAAGCACAGGGTCGTCACTCACCTGTGATGGGAAACCGTATGTATCTTTATTGCATTGTAAGAGTATTACATAATTCGCTTCAAGACCTTTTGACTTATGTACGGTTAAAAACTCTATTTTTCGTCCTCCTATCACATAGTAGAATCTATTACCCTCTTTAATTGATTGGTACATAAAAGAGAGGTAGTAATCATCAAAAGAGTAACGCCCCAATAGGAATATTGATTTATCCGATGGAATAGAAGCCACAAGTTGCCCTATCGTATTGCAGTAATCTCGTCTATCATAAGCATAGAATTCCAACTCGGTTCTCATTTCTGAGCTGAACGAATGGATATTCTTTTGTATTTGGGCTTTATTGCGTTGTATAAAGTTCGACGATAAAGAAACCAAAGGCTCTCCAAACCTGTATGTAGTTTCAATCTTGTTTATCTCCGTTGCTCCAAAATATTCGGGGAATTGATTGAATAGAGCCATATCACTTCCCGAAAAACGATAAATAGACTGCCAATCATCACCCACACAATACAACTTTGCAGGAGGATTACCCTCTCGCAATACTTTCAAGAAGTTGTAACGGTCAACAGATATATCTTGAAACTCATCCACTATGATATAATCATATTCAACAGGGTGTGAAGTACGACATATCTCAGTGGCTTGAAGAATAGCATCGGTAAAATCAATTTGGTTACTATCGCTTAACGCATTTATGTAGCGTTCATATACAGGTTGAAATATATTCTTGATGATAAACACACTTCGTTCATCATCTGCATTTTTGGCTTGTTTCAAAACCTCTTTAACTGATTTACAACTTGATTTTACCAATGTAACGAAAGTAACAACAAGTCGTATAAACGCCTTTTCCTGCTTGCTGCCTTTGGGTAGTACTAAATCGTATAACTCCTCATCGGTCTTTTCTTGAATTGGTACACCTGCTTCAGCTAATAGTTTACGGAGTTTATCCCTAATATCAGAATAATGGAAATCTGCACTTGATGTTACTAAAAGTTGTGTGCCAAATTTCTCGTGAGCAGTTTTCTTCCAAGTTATACCATCATTGTATTTCTGATTGGCTTCTTCGTAGGTTATACCCTTATCTTTTGCGAACCAAGCAGGAACAAGCCCGTGTTCATCAACTCCGAAATGTTCAAGATAGATGCGTTTGGTTACTCCTCCTTGCTTAAAATATATTGAGAAGTCGGGACGATATTGTGAGTGCATCTCATCTGCTAATTGATGTTCGTATGGTTCTTCATATCTGAATTTCACTCCCAGCGAGGACAAAGCAAAACATATTTTTTGTTCTTGTTCACTTCTCACATATATGGCTCTGCCGTCCATATCGGGGAACATCGCCTTTAGCTGCACATTCTTTAGTCCTGATAATTGCTCCCGTCTTTCATTCTTGCGTTGTTCCCAATCAGCTTCATTCGTTTGGTAATCAATAAAGTATTCCACTATACTTTTCTTGAAAGACGATTTATCTAACAATTTGTGATATATATCTACAAACAATGAATCTGTATTGTCGCAAATAGATGGTTTTGTACCTGTCGTTTTGCCTATAATATCAATGGCTAACTTATGGAATGTGTAACCTTTCAATCCATTGGTCGCCATTCTTTCGGTTAGTTCGGCTGCTGCTTTGTTGGTATAACTGATAAGTAAAATTCTTTCAGGTGCTATACCCTTGATTTCGGTGAGATATTTAACCTTACCGACAATTGAAGAGGTTTTACCACTACCTGCACTGCTGACTACTAAACAATTATCCTCTTCTGAAACAATTGAGCGTCTTTGTTGCTTGTCTAATGGGTATTTTAGGCAATGGTCGAAAAAGTCCCTGTGCGTGTCAAGTAGAAAGGTTATAACACCATCATTATGTTGTTTTACAAGTTTGTTGATTCTTCCAAAGTCGTTAATGAATTTGGATATGGTTTCTGATGGAGTGATGTTAAAGGCTTTAAGTTTCTTCAGAAGTGAATATGCCTCTTGGAAATGTACCTTATAATGATTGATGAAATCTTTTTCTTGCGTTGCGGAGATTACCCTGCCATAAAAGCCATTATTTAAGTCTGAGGGAATATCTATAAACGCCCCCTCCTTAAGAGCCGATAATCTCTCTTTTGCTTGCTCATAATTTGATTTCTCGCTATATGCAGATATATGGTTTAGCTTTTCTGCAAGCTCTTTGGATTTGTTTTTTAGGCGTGTTCGTACCATCGCTATTACAATAACCGAAATAGCAATTATACAAATTACCCAAATGAACAATGGCTGCATATTGGAAGTAATATTTATCTGAATCTTTCAATCCATCTATAATCATCCCCCTTAGTACTCCACTGAAATTTCCACATATCACCTGTATTATCGTTTATAAGATAGTATTGATACATACTTGTCAGTGGCTGAATAGAGAATATACACCTTTCGTTATTTTCTACTAATTCGTATTTATTTATAGGAATACAAAATAGGTTGTCTAAATCTTGTGTACTATATTGAACTTGCCATAGTCGTCCATTATATGAGTCCAACAATATAAATGTCCACATGTTGTCAGTGGCAAACATCTGAAATCTATTAGTCCAATTTGACGACTTCTCAGGATATGCAAGAGAAAATATGTTGATTGGTGCAGCAAACATGTAATCCTCACCCTTGACACTAAACTGGACTTGCCAATTCTTACCTGTATATGTATCAAGCATTATGAATGTCCACATATTCTGTGTTTCATAAAGGCGAAATCGTCCTTCTTTATCTCCTAAAATTTCTCTCGCACTACAAATTTCCCAAGACTGACCATCATCTTGAATTTGTTGTATTTCGCCTGTCATTGTATTTAAGCGAAGTTGATTATGATAGTTCCGAGTCTTATACATTTTATAGACTTGAGCATATGATGTAAAAGCTATAACCATTAAAGCGAATAATACGAAAAGCTTTTTCATAATTCTGTTATGTTATTATTTGACAATTAACGGATTGTATTTCTTATTCATGTACCAGATACATTTTGAATAAGTCGCATACATTGGATACTAAATATCCTCTAAATCTTTTTGAATTTTAGTTTCTACATTTTGAGAATCACGATAACGAATCATTACCATACCCTCATAAATACCAGAAGTTTTTTCTATCGATAATTCAATGTTTCCTCCTGTTACCTCCCAAGCACTACCCCAAACAACAGTTCCTTGATGAACTTCTGCCATTAAAGCTGTATTGGAATCCGAATGGGCAGGGTTCTTCTCTTTTGAAATAGTCGGATTGCCATATTTTCGGGTGTATAAATCTTTATAATAGTTATAAGTATTAACAAGCGTATTCCATTCACCACTTGGGTCAAACAACACAGCTACGGCAAATACACTTTTCCCATCATCTGTAGCTGTTACACCTATAGTTGCATTACGACCTGTAAAGTCTCCCATAAACAATGCAAGATTGTTTTCACTGCCAATAGAAGTGAATCCTTTAGCTTTTAACTTCTGACAAAATTCAGTCATACTTCCCTCAATGGGAATTCCCTTAAAGGTAAGGTGTTCGGAACTACTTTGAGCATACGATGTCAAAGCAATTAAAACAAATGCGAATGATACAATCAACTTCTTCATAATTTGTTGTATTATATTTAATAAACATTTTAGTCCAACCTACGAAAAAGCGTGAACTACAAAGCCACACTCTTACTTGAAGGTCGTAGGAAACCATAGATGCAGATGTAACAATAGTAGCCCACGCTATATGCGTGAGAACCACTATGCTATCCTTGCATCTAATTGAAAATTTCCTACGTTTTCAAGTACAAGATAAGCATAACGCTTCTTCTTAATTCTAATATGTTTTGGAAAGAGTAGCCTCAATCCAATACAAAAGTATGAAAAATCCGTGATATACCATTCTACTATCACGGATTTTTTTGATTTACAGTTTCATACTTCTATTCTGTCTTGGCTTCGGTATTCCGATGGCTTCTCTAAACTCATTCATCTTCTTTCTGAACCAGTTCACGTGAGAAACCCCGTCTATCTTGAAATCGAATTTACCGTTTTCATCCTGTTTGATAGAGCAGACGGAGTGTCGGGTATCAAAACTTCGGTTAAATTCGGAAGAATAGAGTTCGCCTTTTATCCCGACCTCCTTGAACTCGCACAGTCTTCTGATTATTCCGTCATTGAACTTCAATCGGTCACGCAGGAAGTTTATTATAGGCATCAGCTTCTCCACATATGGAAAGTAGCGTCTGACAAAATCCGCAAACTCCGACAGCTTGCGGTGCTGTTGCTCGTAAGCGTTTCTTATCTCCTGTATCTGCTTGGCTTGTTGCCGTTCCCGTTGTCGGGCTTCGTTTTCAAGTTCAAGGATGCGGTCTTGCAAATCCTCGTTCCTGCGCTCCAACGATTTCATCTTTCCACTTCCGAAAAGAGAGCCCACACTGCTTGCAAGGGCGGTTGCCGTATCGGTGGCTGCGTTTTTGAGCTTGTCGGTACGGATTTCCGCTTTCACCTGCTTCAGTTCCTCCTGCGCCTCGGCTTTCTTCTCCTGCAACAGTCTGGTTTCAGTTTCGAGGACTTCATTCTTCTTTTTCAAGTCCCTATAATACTGCATGGTGGTGGTGTGCCGTGCTTCCGAACCCCGTACCCCACGCTGCAATCCGTATTTCGCCATCACCCTTGCGTAATTGTCGTGGTAGGCGACCAAGGTCTGGCGGTTGAACAGGTCATCGGCACACAAGCGGACGGAATTTGTTTTCTTGCGGTACTTGCGCTTACCGTCCGTTTGCTCTTTCTTGGCTTTGCGCCTTTCACCCGTCACGATGGGAACAACGGCTGCGTGGATGTGCGGAGTCTTCTCGTCCATGTGCAGATGTGCGGCAACCACATTGTCTTTGCCGAATGTGGCTTGCAGCCATTGGATGCTGTCGTTGCACCATTCATCGAGTTCTCCTTTTTCCTGTATGTTCATCATGTCCTCGTGCGTACCCGACAAAACCACCCGAACGACACGGACTTGGTCGTGTGTGATTTTCCGTCTGATGCCTGCCGTGTTCAGTCTGTGGGCAATCGCTTCATCCCTGCCGTGAACGCCATCGGGGTATTCGACAAGCACCCTGTTCAGATGTGTCCTTGTCGGGTCTGCGTTTTTAGGTATTATCTTTCTCTCTATATGGTCGGACTGCGTGGTGTCCGATGTACCCTTTGCTTTCTTAATGTCCAATGAAAAATATCCCATTTTATTTCTATTTTGCGGTTATCGTTATGTTTCTTCTCTCTGCCTGTGGCATCGGCTCACAGGGTTTATTATGCAAATGAACCCTTGCTGCACTCGGCATAATCCAAACGAGTTTGGCTTCTGCTCTCGTTTGCACAGGGTTTCCAAAGGGATTTCCCTTTGGCTCGATAGGGTGTTTTTAGCGTTACGGAGTAATGCGTGAAGAAAACGCCCTATTGAGCTATGGTATTTCTGTCTAAATACCTTTCGGAAAGCAGACGAGCACATTACAGATGAAATCCCCCTTTCTTTTTCGGTGGCTGCATCATCCGCCTTGCGGATTGGACTTGCTTCTTCTCCTTTATCGGCTCTGCCGATTGGGACAAGGGCTTACCGCACAGGTAGTCGTTCAAGTCCTTATACTCACGATAGTACATTGACTTGTCAAGCAGCCGTTCCCCAAACTTCTCTTTCAGCTTCTTGCAAGTGTTCCGTCCTGCCGTGTCGTTGTCAAGGAAACAGCCGACTTGGGTGTAGGTCTCCAATATGCTTTCCGCTTTTGCAAGATTGGAAACGGAGTTCAATATGATATAGTCCTGTGTGTCCAATCGCGGGTGTTGCGGATTGTTTTCTACTCGGATGGTAAGGAATGAAAGGTAATCCATGAACCCCTCGAACAGGTAACACATACATCGTTGTCCGCCCTGCTGTCGGATATGGGTGATATCTTTCGGGGCGACACATCCCTTGAAGTATCTGTTGCGCACTTCATATCCTCCTGCCATGTTCGGAAAGCCGATGGCAAAATAGGGTTTGTCGGCATTCATAAACCGAAGCTCCCTGCATTCTCTTTTGGCAAGTCCGATGTTTATTCCCCTTTCTTGCAGATAGGCTATAAGAGCAGGGGAGGACAATTCTCCAACCTTTAATCCCTGATAAGTACGATTGTCGGAATGCTGTCTGCCAAAAGAGAACGATGCAGGGCGGATGTATGCTGTCCGCTCCTCTATGCGTCTCAACAGATAGGCTACATCTTCCGAACGGTAGAGTTCCGCTGCCAATGCGAGGATGTTTCCGCCTTTGCCGATGCCGAAGTCATACCATCTTTCAAGCTCGGTGTTTACCTTGAACGATGCGTCCGTTTCTTCCCGTAACGGTGATTTGTACCACAGATTCCTGCCTTGTTGCTTTACAGGCGTATAGCCCAGACTTTGCAGATAGTCTGCCAGTTTGATTTGCTTTACATCTTGGATTGTCATATTACATACGGTTTTGAAGTTGATGAAAATTTGTTGATTTGATGAATTGTCAATGTAATATGTTTATATACAGCCTCGTAACCTCTCAACATCTTCTCAACAAACCGCTCGCCAAAAGAGAAATCCACAAACGGGTGTCGGTGGTCTCTCAACTTCTCTTTTGGCTTGTTGAGATTTTGTTGAGAATGTATATCGTTTATTGTCAGTGTATTTATACCCATATTCAACAATTCAACAGAAAAATGATAGTATTACAGGGATTCGAGTTGCTTCCTTGTGACGGTGTAGAAGCGTCCCACCCTCTTTATCGGCTCATAGTGACAACTTCTGTTGTAATTGCCCTGATAGGTGGTGTAGGTAAGCCCGTTTGGTGCAGGTGTCAGTTTCCAGCACTCCTGCACCACCTTACGCACTTGGTGCTTTTCCGCCTTTACCTGCGAGTGCACCAGCAGTACGACAAGGTCGTTAAGGCAGAATGAAACGCTATCCACATCCATTGCAACCATAATGTCAAGCAGCAGTTCCGACATCTCTATCTCCAGCCGATTGCGGTTGCTACGGATAATCTTCTGCAAGGCTTCTGTATGCAGCAATGTGGGGTTGAACCACATCCGGCTTTCCTTTTCGGTGGACAGTTTTCTGTGTTGCAGGAAATGGAGAAAGGCGGGTATCTCCGCTTTCAGCTTTTGCAGGAAGTCGGTATCATCGGACTGCAAGCGGTCTATCTTGCGCACCCAATAGCGTGTTTCCCCTGCGTCTATGATTACGGGCAGATGCTCGTTGTTGGAACACAGCACGAATTTGGCGAAGAACGCAATCTCATCACGGTCTTTGCCTTTGGCTTCCACCTTATAGGAAAGTGTGGTGCTGAGGTTCTTCAACCGCTCGCTATCCTCCCTGCGGTTGAGCAGCACCTCATCCACCACGATAAGGGCTTGCCAGCCCAGTCGGAATTGAACTGGCTGCGGAAATCCTCGTTGGTGTTGAAAGTCACATTGTTCTGAAAAAGGGCTTTCAGAAAGTTCAGGAAGGTGCTTTTGCCCGTGTTGCGTTCTTCCGACACCAACAGCAGGATAGGCAACTTCTGAATTGGTTGCAGGTAGAGCAGTTGCAGATAGTCCATCCCCAACTCGTACTGTTCCCCGAAGATGTGCCGTACCAAAGATTGGATATGCGATAAATCGCCCTCCTGCGGTCGGTGGTCTATCGGTTCGTAGAGGTTAAGGAACTTGCCGACCACGGAACGGTAGCCGATGTGTTCGGGTACTGTGCAGAAGCCGTCATACTTGGGAACTCTGCCGATGTAATCCTTGCCGTAATCCTGTCGCAGGGTCTCGTTGTTCCATGCGATGCGTTTCCTTATATACCCTCCGTTCAGTTTGGGCTGCTCCACAATCTTATAGAGCGTTGTCCCCACTCGGATAAACTCTTCCTTTGCCATGCCGCCATCCGATGGCGGTCTGTGGCTGTCCTGTTGTTCGATAGCTGACATAATCAAATGGTTTTAAGTTTGAAAATTACCAGCTGCAAAAATATAATCAATTATCGGATAGGTTGTTATGCAAAACACGGCAGAATGGTGACAAATAGCCCCCGAAACAAAAACTTTCAATGGTTTGGGACAGGAAACGGGTTGTGCAAACGGAAAACTCCCGAAAAGCGAATGTCGGATTACGCTTTTCGGGAGAAAAAATCAGAGCGTCTGTCGTACTGACTTAATGAATTACTGACTTACCGAGTGAATTATGTCAGGCATTCAGCTACGAGAAGTATTCGGATTTGGATATACCGTTGGTATTCAGCGAGAAGAAGATGCTTGTTTTCTCTTTTCGCAGGTACAGTATTTCAAGAACGGCATTGCGTACCCGTTCCGCTCCGAATGTGCCGATATGGAAAGCGAGGGTAACTATCGCTTCAAGGTTGTAAACCTCCATACAGCAATTATCGGATACCCGTATGCTTCGCCTTATCCCGTATTCCCTTAAAACTCCGCTCTTGCAAAGAGCCTTCAGCCCTGCACGGAATGTCGGGGCGGTTACTCCGAACAGGTCGCAAAGTTCCCATTCGCTCATGGCGGTTGCGCTAATGTCGGTCGGCATGATGATGTTGCCGTTACCGTCTGTTGTTATGATGCTTCGTTTCATGGCTATGCTTGGTTATGGGGTTACACTTCCGAACGATGCGTTCAGCTTGTTGCCGAACATCGTCAGGTCATTGTCAAGTTTCTGCGTGGTTATCTTCGCATAGATTTGAGTCGTGACAATGTTCGTGTGTCCCAGAACACGGCTCACGCTTTCAATGGGCATCCCCTTGCTAAGAGCCAGTGTTCCAAACGTATGACGAGCGCAATGGTAGGAGATTTGCTTCTCTATTCCGCATTCCGCCATTACCTTTTTCAGCTGTTTGCACATCGTCCAATAGTTGATTTTCCCGAAAACCAGCTTGTCTTCCGACAGATACTTGTACCGTTCGATTATCTGCAAGGGAATATCCAGCAGCTTCACTTGGAACGGGACATTTGTCTTGTGCCGTTTCGACAATATCCATTTCTCACCATTCACCTCCACTATTTCATCCGTTGTGAGTTCTTTCATATCCACGAAAGACAAGGCGGTGAAACAGGCGAAAATAAACAGATCCCGCACCAATGCGAGGGTGGGGTTGTCAAACTCGTGCGCCATGATTCTTTTGATTTCGTCCTCTGTCAGATACTCCCGTTCCTTAACATTCGGGCTGATATGGAACTGCGCAAACGGATTTCTCGGTATCAGTCCGTTATAGTGCGCACGCATGACCACCCCTTTCAGCCACATGCAGTTCAGCCAGATGGTGGCGTTTTTCAGTCCCCGTTCAGCCGTAAGATAAGCCGCAAACTCCTTGATGAAGTCGGGTGTAAGTTCCAGCATGGACATGTCCGTCCGTCTGTAGAATGACTTGATAAAGGCTGCGACATAGTTCCTTGCCCTTACCATGACCTTGTACGTGCCGATGCTGCGGTCTTTACCGACACGTTTCAGGAAGTTGGCGCAATCCTTGTCAAAAGCCTTTATCAGTGTCTCATACTCGCTTCCTACCCCTTGGTAGGCATTGCGCACCATTTCAGCCGTTACGTATGCCTCTCGGTCGGATATGCGCTGATAGTGCTTGATGATTTGCGCCTTGATGTTGTCCAATGCCAGATTGACGTTCCGTGCTTCGGCACTCTTGCCTTTGGCTCGGTTGCCTTTCGCATCCCAAAGGGTTTTCGGGATGGTCTGCTTGCAGCTGAACTGCGCCACAGTACCGTTGATTGTCACTCGTCCCATGATGGGGACAATACCGTCTTTCTCCTTGCTGCCGTTCACGTAGAACAGCACTTTGAATGTACTTCTTGCCATACTCGTTTTTTTTGTTTGCAAAGTTAAATATCAACGAGTTAGACCTTGATATGCAAATCGGTGACAAACGGTGCAATAGCATCTCCCATATGTTAAATCTTACTCTTTCACGGGTAATGATTTGCAAACCATTCTTCTTCTTAAATCCGCTTTTCTTTGCGTTTTCCGCTTTTTCGGCTTGTCATCATTTGACACCGTAACAACTCTGATATTAAGTCGTTTAGCGTCATTTCACCCGTTTTTCGAGGTTATTCCAGAGATTTTTGATAATTCTGTATCAGCGGAGTGTGAAAACATAGGATATCGTACCCTCCTGTACCGGAGGAGCGGAGGCCGAGATGTTGAACTTGGCCTTGAGGGCAGCCTGTCTGGCCGCTTCCCAGAGGGTTGCGTCCTGAACGGTGGTGCCACGGGCTCCAGGAATTGCGTTGGTGACGGTTCCGTACTGGTCCACCATGATGCGTACGACAACGGTGCCGGCGTTCTGGACGGAGTAGTCGGGGAGGGGAAGGTTGCCCATGACGGTGCGGCCTTCGAGGCGGGCTGTAGGACGGCCGTCGGGAGAGCCTTCTTCGGTATTGCCCTTGGGATGTCCTGCTTCGAGATCGTCCGTGGCTGTCTCCGCTGTCTGTACGGCTGCAGTGTCGGTGCGGTTGGAGCGGCGGCTGGAGAAGAGGGCCCGGCGGTCAATGGGTTTCTCGGCCGGCGGTTCTGGCACCTCCACATCTCCCTCATCCCCTACGGAGGTCTCTACACCGGTATTCTCCGTCATATCAGCAGCTACAGGCGCCTCGGACCGCTGCACCAGGCGGACTTCCTCCTCCGGAGCCGCCTCCTCTGCCCTGGGCTCTATCCCGACGGCAGTCCTTACGGGCACGGACTCAGCCTCGGGCGTGAACTCAATGAGCATGCCCTGGACGGCCGGCGGAGTGTCCACGGTATGCAGCCGGGACTTGAATCCCAGCAGCAGAAGTCCGGCATGGACGGCGGCGGTGAGCAGAATACCTGCATATGTGGCCTTGTACTTCATCTGTTTTTTCTATTCCGGTGCGGTGGCCAGAATCACTTTGAATTGGTTGCGTTTTGCGATGTTCATCAGATTGACTACTTCCTCGACGGGTACGGTGCGGTCGGCGTATATCGAGAAAGTGGGGTCATCGGAGTCCCGCAGCAGGAGCTGGAGGGCCGGCTCGATGTCGGAGAACGGCACGGCCTGCGGATCTCCGTTGATGTGGTAGGTGCATGTTCCCTGCTCCGGATAATGCTTTATGGACACACTGACGGAGGCCTTGGCCGAGATCTGGTTGGTACTCTTGGGCAGCAGTAGCCTCAGGGCATTGGGGTTGATCAGGGTCGATGTCACCAGGAAGAATATCAGCAGCAGGAACACGATGTCGGTCATGGATGACATCGAGAATGCCGGCTCGACCTTGGTTCTGCGTTTGATGGCCATCGCTTAGTTCTCTTTTGAGGTATTTCCGGAGGAAAGGATGTCCATCAGGGCGATGGTCTCGCTCTCCATCTTGAATACGATGTCGTTGATGCGGGAGGTGAGCCAGTTGTATCCGAAGTAGGCGATGATGCCGACGAACAGACCGCCCACAGTAGTTACCATGGCGGTGTAGATGCCTCCTGAGAGGAGGGTGATGTCGATGTTGCTGCCGGCGGAGGCCATGTTGTAGAAGGCCTGGATCATACCTATCACGGTGCCGAGGAATCCGATCATCGGGGCGCCTCCGGCCACTGTCGCGAGCATCGGCAGTCCTTTCTCGAGCTTGGCCACCTCGATGTTGGCAACGTTCTCCACTGCGGCCTGGATGTCGGGCAGGGGATTGCCCTGGCGCTCCAGCCCTTTCTCTATGAGGCGGGCGGTGGGCGAGTCTGTCTCACGGCAGAGACCGATGGCCGCTGAGGTCTTTCCTGCCCCTACGAGATCACGGACGTTGTCCATGAAACGGGGGTCCAGCCTGCCGGCTTGGCGGATGACCCACAGGCGGTTGCCTATGATGTAGATAGCTATGACGGAAAGAAGCAGAAGGACGATCATCAGCCATCCTCCGGCGACGGCCATCTTGATGAGGGACATCTTTTCGGGGGCGGCTGCCTCCTGGACCAGGAGGTCTGCAGTGTTGGCTTGGAGTAGTGTCAGCATAATTTATCAATCAATATTTGAATACGTTTTCAGGATAATGTACCTCTGTCAGGAAAAGGGCGTGGCCCGGTACGGACTGCCCTGCCCGGCATCTGTCGCGGGAGGCGAGTACGTCCAGGACCCATTCAGGCTCCCGCCGTCCGCGTCCCACCTCGACCAGGGTCCCGACAATGGCGCGGACCATGTTGCGCAGGAAACGGTTGGCGGTGACGGTGAATACCAGATATCCGGCTTCAGTCCCCTGCATCGGGGCAGTTACCGGAGTCCAGCGGCTCCATCCGGCTGCGGTTACTTCGCATACGGGGGACGATGCTGCGCTCCCGGTCTTCTCGAAGCAGCTAAAATCGTGCCGTCCCAGCAGCAGCTCCGCTCCGCGGTTCATGGCCTCCGCGTCCAGAGGGAACCTGCAGTACCATGAGAAATCCTTCACGAAGGGGTCTTTCCGGCCGTGGATGTAGTAGCGGTAGGTGCGGCTGTCGGCGTCGAAACGGGCGTGGGCGTCGTCCCTTACCCGGACGATGCCGTGCACCACAATATTTTTCGGCAGAATGGCATTTATTTTGTAGACTAAGTGCGCGGGGTCTTCCTGCAGCTGGCGGCAGTCAGAGTCGAAATGGGCCGTGAAGTCCGAAGCATGGACTCCTGCATCCGTCCTTCCTGCCCCGACAACCGTGATTTTCTCCCCCAGAGCGGCGGACATGGCCTTCTGGACTTCGTCCTGAACGCTGGGCGCGTTGTCCTGAATCTGCCATCCGGAGAGCCCCGAGCCGTTGTAAGATATTGAAGCGAAAAACCTCATTATTGGAGAAAATCGATTATTTTTGTAAATTTTCGATGACAAAAATACAAATATTTTGATATGGACACCGTAAACATTAAAGAATTAAACGAGCGGATTCAGAAAGAGAGTGCTTTCGTGGACATCCTTTCTATGGAGATGACGAAGGTGATAGTAGGACAGAAACATCTGGTGGAGAATCTGCTTATCGGCCTGCTGGCCAACGGGCATATCCTCCTCGAAGGTGTTCCCGGTCTGGCCAAGACTCTTGCCATCAATACTCTGGCCTCGTGTGTCAACGCCAGGTTCAGCCGTATCCAGTTCACCCCCGACCTGCTTCCTGCCGACCTTATCGGTACGATGATCTACAGCCAGAAGAGCGAGCAGTTCCAGATCAGGAAAGGCCCTGTATTCGCCAACTTCATACTGGCCGACGAGATCAACCGTTCTCCGGCCAAGGTGCAGTCCGCCCTCCTCGAGGCCATGCAGGAGCGCCAGGTGACCATCGGTGACCAGACCTTCAAGCTCCCCGAGCCCTTCCTCGTGATGGCTACCCAGAACCCTATCGAGCAGGAGGGTACCTACCCGCTGCCCGAGGCCCAGGTCGACCGTTTCATGCTCAAGGTCGTGGTGACCTATCCCAAGAAGGAGGAGGAGAAGCTGATCATCCGCATGAACAACAGCGGCACCTTCCCCAAGGCCAATGCCGTCCTCCAGCCCGAGGACATCATCAAGGCCCGCGAGGTGGTCCGCGAGGTGTACATGGACGAGAAGATCGAGCGCTATATCGTGGACATCGTCTACGCCACCCGCACCCCGTCCGACTACGGCCTGAAGTCCCTGACCGACATGATTTCCTACGGAGCATCGCCCCGTGCCTCGATATCCCTGGCCATGGCCTCCAAGGCCTACGCCTTCATCAAGCGCCGCGGCTACGTGATACCTGAGGACGTGAGGGCCGTCTGCTACGAGGTGCTCCGTCACCGTATCGGCCTGACCTACGAGGCTGAGGCCGAGAACGTAACATCCGAGAACATCATTTCCGACATCATCAACGCAGTGGAGGTGCCGTAGTCTATGGACAGCAACGACCTGTTGAAGAAAGTACGCAAGATAGAGATCAGGACGCGGGCCCTCTCGAGCCAGATCTTCGCGGGAGAGTACCACTCGGCCTTCAAGGGCCGCGGCATGGCCTTCAGCGAGGTGCGCGAGTACCAGATCGGCGACGACGTGCGCAACATGGACTGGAACGTGACTGCCCGCACGGGTACTCCTTATATAAAGGTGTTCGAGGAGGAGAGGGAGCTGACCGTCATGCTGCTCATCGACGCCAGCGGCTCAGGCTGGTTCGGAACCTCGTCCAAGACGAAGAAGGACCTGACGGCGGAGATAGCGGCGGTGCTTTCATTTTCAGCATCCATCAACAATGACAAGGTCGGGGCCCTGTTCTTCAGTACCCGCGTGGAGAAATTCATCCCTCCCAAGAAGGGCCGCAGCCACCTGCTGAGGATTATCCGCGAGGTCCTGGAGTTCCGCCCGGAGGAGAAGGGCACGGATATAGGGGAGGCACTGCGATTCCTTACCAATGCCATGAAAAAGCGCTGTACGGCGTTCCTGCTGTCGGATATGCTGGACATTGACCCTCAGACTTTCCGTCCCCGTTATGAGGATGCCCTGAAGGTGGCGGTGAACCGTCACGACCTGTCGGTGATCAACATCTACGATGAGAGGGACCGCACCCTGCCCGACGTAGGTCTTATCCCGATAAGGGACAATGAGACGGACAGGACCGTCTACGTGGACACATCCCGTCGCTCTGTCCGCGACGCCTACGGGGAGTGGGCGCGCAGGGCATACGCCGAGACCCTGCTGACCCTCCGCAAGTACAAGGTGGACACGGTCAGCATCCGGACCGACCAGGACTATGTCAAGAGCCTGGTGGCTCTGTTCCAGACGCGGGCATAGAGGGAAAGGACAGAATATAGAAAACAGAATATGAGACAGAGATACAGAATATCACACATAATGGCCATGACCTCGGCACTGCTGATCCTCTCCGTTCTAAGGGCCGGGGCACAGGAGATAGTCTCGGCCGGAGTGTCCCGGGACACTATCCTGATAGGGGACCAGATTGAGTGGACCTCCGAGATGCAGGTGCCCCGCGGCATGTCCGTCAGGATAGACTCGATGTCGGGCTACGTGGTGCCCGGGGTCGAGCTGATAGGGGACTTCACGGTAGACACGGTGGACCGGGGCCGGGACTTCTCCCGTGTGCAGACCCGTGCCGTCATCACCTCCTTCGACAGCGGCAGCTACGTCCTGCCTCCCCTGGTGGTCTATGTCTACAGGGGCGAGGAGGCCGTGGATACCCTCCGTCTGCCGGAGGTGCCTCTGGAAGTGACCACGATACCCATTGACACCACGACTTACGAGATGTACGACATCCGGCCGCAGTTCCGCTACCCGGTGACCTTTGCGGAGGTGCTGCCGTGGGTGGCCGGAGGTATTGTCCTGGTGGCTATAGTCATAGCGGTATGGCGGCTGATAGTCCGCAGGCAGAGGAACCGTCCCCTCTTCGGCAAGCCGACGCCGCAGGATCCGCCCCACATCGTGGCCCTTCGCGATCTGGACCGCATCCGGGGCGAGAAACTCTGGCAGACCGGTAACCAGAAGCAGTACTACACCGAGATTACCGACACCCTTCGTGTCTACATAGAAAAGCGTTTCGGCGTCAAGACAATAGAGCGTACATCCGGGGAGATTCTGGTGGATCTTTCCGTAAAGGACATCCAGCCCTCGGATTATGAGTCGCTCAAGGACCTCTTCGGTACGGCCGATCTGGTCAAGTTCGCCAAGTACACGGCCTCCGAGTCGGAGAATGAGAACGCTGTGCCCGTAGCGGTGCGCTTCGTCAACGACACATTCTTGCAGGAGTTGGAAGCCGATGCGGAGAAGCCGGTCCCGCAGCCGGGAAAGAACCGGACGGAGGGCACCGGAAAGACAGGAGGGCAGGGCGATGAATAACCTCTTCTTCGAATATCCGTGGGTGCTGTGGCTGGAACTTCTGCTCATCCCGATGGCCGCCTGGTACGTGTGGAAGCAGGTGCGGCGCCGCCGGCCGTATGTGGCCATGTCCACCGCGGCTCCGTTCTCCGCTGCCAGCGCGGGCCTGGCCAGGGTTCTCCGCCATCTGCCGGCAGTGCTGAGGCTGGTAGCAGTGGCCCTGCTGATAGTGGCCATGGCCCGTCCCCGCAGTTCTTCCGACGTCAGTAAAACCGACACTGAGGGTATCGATATCGTCCTGGCCCTGGACGTGTCCACCAGTATGCTGGCCAGGGACTTCACCCCCGACCGTATCGAGGCGGCCAAGAACATAGCCATAGAGTTCATCTCCCAGCGGCCTTCTGACCGTATCGGAGTGGTGGTCTTCGCCGGCGAGAGCTACACTCAGTCGCCCTTGACCACCGACCGGGCCACCCTGATCAACCTCATCAAGGAGATAGAGTGCGGCCTGATAGACGACGGTACCGCGATAGGCAACGGCCTGGCCAATGCTGTGGCCCGCCTGAAGGACTCCCAGGCCAAGAGCCGCGTGGTAATTCTGCTTACGGACGGAGTAAACAACCGCGGTGAGATTGCCCCCCTGACTGCGGCAGAGATAGCCAAGACTTATGGGGTCCGCGTCTACACGATAGGAGTGGGAGCCATGGGCACCGCGCCTTATCCCGTGATGACTCCCTTCGGAGTACAGGTGCAGAACATCCCCGTGGAGATAGACGAGAAACTGCTGGAGCAGATAGCCGAACAGACCGGTGGCTCCTACTTCCGGGCCACCGACAACACCAAGCTCCTGCAGATCTACGGAGAGATCAACGAGATGGAGAAGGTCAGGATTACCGTCGACTCCTTCCCCGTCTATACCGAGGAATTCGGCCGTTTCGCCGTATGGGCCCTGGCCGCGTTCCTGCTTGAGATAATTTTGAGAATTTTTGCAGCAAGGAGGATAGCATGATATATTTGGCACAAGGCGGGTATCTGCTGCTGATACTGCTGATACCCCTGATGTTCATAGCATACTGGCTGATGCGCCGTATCAGAAGGAGGAGGATCGCCCGTTTCGGAGACCCGGAACTGGTGGCGCGGCTCACGCCCGAGGTGCCCCGCCGCAAGGGCTGGGCGAAGCTGACTCTTCTCTCCATTGCCATGTTTTTCCTGGCCATAGGCATGGCCAGGCCTCAGATCGGAGCCACTCTCAAGGAGAGGCAGATCAAGGGAGCGGAGATCATGGTCGTGCTCGACGTCTCCAACTCCATGCTGGCCGAGGACTATTCGCCCAACCGCCTGGAGCGGGCCAAACTGGCCATCTCGAAACTGGTGGACGAGCTGCAGGGCGACCGTATCGGCCTGATTATCTTCGCCGGCGAGTCCTTCGTCCAGCTGCCCATCACTTCCGACTACGTTTCGGCCAAGATATTCCTCAACTCGATTACCACCGAGTCCGTGCCCGTGCAGGGTACCGCTCTGGGCGAGGCCATCCGGACCGCCATCCGAGGCTTCACCTCCGAGAGCGAGCACAGTCGGGCCATCATCCTGATTACCGACGGTGAGAACCATGAGGATGATCCCGTGGCAGCCGCACGTGATGCTGTGGACATGGGGGCGAGGGTATTCTGCATAGGAGTAGGCTCCCCCGAGGGCAAGCCCATCCCGATGGACGGCGGCCTGCTCAAGGACAAGGACGGCAATATCGTCGTGACCCGTCTGGACGAGCAGACCCTCAGGGACATCGCTTCCGCAGGACAGGGCCTCTACGTGAGGGCGGGCAATAGTGAGTTCGGCCTCAATCCCGTCATCGACGAGATCCGCACGCTCCAGGACAAGGAGTTCCAGTCCGTAGTATTTGAAGAATTTGACGAACAGTATATGTACTTTTTTGCAATAGCGCTGGTGTTTCTCCTGTTGGAGTTCTTCATGTCGGATACCCGCAACCGCAGGAGCCTTTTCGGCCGCAGCGGTAAGGTCCTGACAGTGGCCGCGGCCCTTCTGGTGTTCTCTCCGGCAGCCCTTCCGGCCCAGAGCGACCGCTCGGAGGTCCGCGCCGGCAACAAGGATTTCAAAAACGGACAGTATCGGGAGGCTGAGATAGAATATAAGCGGGCCCTGATAGCCGATTCGGCTTCGGTTGCGGCCAGATACAATCTGGGCAATGCCCTCTACAAGGCGGAGAGCTACAACGAGGCGGAGCTGTACTTCAAGGACCTGGGTGATACTCTGAAAAATCTCTCGCCCTCCAAGGCCTCGGACTACTTCCACAACAGCGGCAATCTGGCCCTCAAGCAGAAGAAATACCAGGAGGCGGTAGAGGCCTTCAAGGAGTCCCTCCGTCTGGAGCCGGACAACTTCGAGACCAAGTCCAATCTGGCCTACGCCCAGAAGATGCTGAAGGACCAGCAGCAGAACCAGCAGAGTCAGAATCAGCAGCAACAGCAGCAGGACCAGAACCAGGATCAGGATCAGCAGAATCAGGATCAGAACAACGATAAGCAGAACGATCAGGACCAGGACCAGCAGCAACAACAGCAGGACCAGCCACAGCAGGACCAGCCGCAGATCTCCCCTCAGGCCGCCCAGCAGATGCTCCAGGCCATAGAGGACAAGGAGAAGCAGACCCAGGACAAGGTCAAGAAGGCCAAGGCCCTGAAGGAGAAATCAAAAGAGAAGGAGAAAAATTGGTAAAATGAGTATAGGACAATTCAGAAAAACGACGGCTGCCGCGGTAATGGCGGTGCTCTGCTCCCTGACTGCGGCGGCCCAGAACAGCTTTACGGTGGACGCGCCTGCCGTGGTCTCAACCGATGAGATATTCAGGGTGGTCTTTACGGCTTCTTACGAGGGCGGCAAGGTGTCGGACTTCACTCCTCCTTCATTCGAGGGGCTGGAAGTGCTCGCCGGACCGGTCTCGTCCACTTCTACCAGCTTTCAGAGTATCAACGGGCAGAGCTCTACAACGCATACGCACAGCTACACCTATACCGTGAGGGCTCTGCAGGAGGGCAAGGTGACGATAGCCCCGGCTTCGGTGCGGATAGGCAGGGAGACATACAGCTCGGAGCCCAGAACGGTGGAGGCTGTCAAGGGCGCGGTGCCGGATCAGGGCTCTTCCGCCTCCGGACAGACTCAGAGGGCTGGGGATGACCTGATGCTGCGCATGACTGTCAGCAAGACCCGTGCGGTGGTAGGAGAACCGGTTATCGTTACCCTCAAGCTCTATGTGCAGTCGTCGGCCATCAGCGGTTTCGAGGACGTGCGCTTCCCTACCTTCGACGGATTCTGGAGCCAGGAGATAGACGCTCCGCAGAATATCCAGTTTGTCCGTGAGAACTACAACGGGCAGGTGTACAACGCGGCTCTTCTGCGCCGCTACATGCTTCTGCCCCAGCAGACCGGGACCCTGACCGTCGACCCCGCGGAACTGGTGTGCCTGCTGCAGGTACGGGCCGAGTCCGCCGGACCGCGTTCCATTTTCGACGATTTCTTCAGCTCTTACCAGACGATACGCAAGCGGGTGGCCAGCGATCCGGTTACTGTCAGCGTATCGGCCCTGCCTGCCGGTGCCCCTGCCTCCTTCACCGGAGGAGTGGGCAGTTTCAGGCTGGTGGCCGGCTTTGACCGGGACAGTGTGGCGGCACATGAGGCCACAGCCCTGAAAGTGGTCATATCCGGTACCGGCAACATCAATCTGGTGGATGTTCCCGGGGTACGCCTCCCCTCCGACTTCGAGGCCTACGATGTGCGCAAGACCGATGATATTACCACCGGAGCTTCCGGCTCCACCGGTACCCTGACATTCGAGTATCCTTTCATTCCAAGGGCACCGGGAGTATTCGATATCGACCCGGTGGAATTTACCTACTACGACATAGAGGCGGGACGCTACCGTACCCTCTCCTCCGGTCCTCTCCGCCTTAAGGTGGGCGAGGGCACCCGCACCGATGCGGCCGTCATTCCCTCCGGAGTGAGCAAGCGGAGTGTCGAGAGCCTCGGGGAGGATATCCGTTTTATCTCTACCGTTCCCCGCCTGAAGAAGGCAGGACGGATGATGGTCTCCTCTCCGGCGATGCTCATTGTCCCGATTGTGATAGTCCTGGCAACGGTTGCCGTGTGGATTCTCCTGAGCCGAAGCATAGCCCGTCGCAGCGATGTGGCCGGCACCCGCAACCGCAAGGCCCTGAAGGTGGCCCGCGCCCGTCTGAAGAACGCCTCGGCATTTCTCCGGCAGGGACTTTACAGCGCGTTCTACGAGGAGCTGCACAAGGCCCTGCACGGCTACATCTCCGACAAGCTGATGCTGCCCGTGGCGGACCTGACCCGGGAGAGGATAGGGGAGGAGCTCCGTGCACGCGGCAAGGACGAGGCCGTGATCGAGGAACTGAACGGCATTCTCGATGCCTGCGAGTATGCCCGCTATGCGCCCTCCTCCGGTTCCGAGGCCATGGAGAATCACTATCAGCAGGCGGTTAAGGTAATTTCAGAAATAGAAAGTTGAGTATGAAGACGATGATAAGAATGATGACCGCCGCTCTGGTGCTGGCCGTCTCTGTGATGACGGCGGTGGCCCAGGATGTGGACTCGCTCTGGGCTCAGGCGGTGAATGACTATACGGAAGAGGACTACGGGGCGGCCCTGTCCGGGTTTTCCGCCATCGAGGAGGCCGGCTATGTCTCTCCGGACCTGTACTACAATATGGGCAACTGCTGCTACAAGCTGGGACACCGTCTCGGCAAGGCGATTCTCTACTATGAGAAGGCCCTGAAGCTGGACCCTTCGTACGAGGATGCGGCCGTCAACCTGGAGATAGCCAGGGAAGGGACTCTCGACCGTATAGAGGCCGTCCCCGAGTTCATACTCCTGACCTGGTTCAAGGCATTCCGGGACACTTTGTCTTCGGACGCATGGGCCTGGCTGTCCCTGACTCTGCTGCTGGCCGTGGCAGTACTTGTGCTTCTGTTCCGCTTCGGCCGGTCCCTGACACTGCGCAAGACGGCCTTCGCACTGGCTGTCGTGGCGGTGGTGTTCATGGTGATGTCAGCAGTATTCGCCTTCAACATGCGCTCGGCTGTCGTGGACTCGGGCGAGGCAGTGGTGACAGTGCCGGTGAGCAGCGTAAAGAGCTCGCCAGGCTCCACCGACCAGTCTCTTTTCATCCTGCACGAGGGGACTAAGGTCTCGGTGGTGGACAGCCTCGGGGAATGGTACCGCATTGAGCTGTCCGACGGACGGCAGGGATGGATGCAGGGAGATGAAGCAGAACTTATTTAAAACCTCATAGCTATGACACTTATCAAATCTATCTCCGGTATCAGGGGCACCATAGGAGGCTCCTGCGGAGAGGCGCTGACGCCACTGGACATTGTAAAATTCGTATCAGCATACTCTTCCATGCTGCACCGCAGCAGGAGCGGCCGCCGGCTCAAGGTGGTGGTGGGCCGCGATGCCCGTATCTCCGGTCCGATGGTGGACGAGATCGTATGCGGCACCCTGAGAGCCTGCGGCATAGACGTGGTCAACGCCGGCCTGGCCTCCACTCCCACGGTGGAGATGGCCGTTGTGTTCGAGAAGGCTGACGGCGGCATCATCCTGACTGCCTCGCACAATCCCAAGCAGTGGAATGCCCTCAAGCTGCTCAACGGGCACGGGGAGTTCCTCAATGCGGCCGAGGGTGCTGAGCTGGTGGAGATAGCCGACCGCGAGGGCTTCGAGTACTGCGATGTGGACTCTCTGGGCTCTTATGTGGAGAAGGACTTCACAGACGCGCATGTGCAGGCGGTGCTGGCCCACCCGCTGGTGGATGCGGAGGGTATCCGTGCCCGCGGTTTCAAGGTGGTGCTGGACGCCGTGAATTCGGTCGGCGGCATCGTCATGCCCCGCCTGCTGGAGGCGCTCGGAGTGGAGTGCGTGAAGCTCAACTGCGAGCCTACCGGGCAGTTTGCCCACAATCCTGAGCCGCTGCCGTCCCACCTTGTAGACCTGTGCTCCCGCGTGGCCTCGGAGAAGGCGGACCTCGGTATCGCGGTGGATCCCGACGTGGACCGTCTGGCCCTTGTCTGCGAGGACGGTTCGTTCTTCGGTGAGGAGTACACTCTGGTTTCGGTAGCGGACTACGTGCTCTCGCTAAAGCCCGGTCCCACGGTTTCCAACCTCTCCTCGTCCCGTGCCCTGCGCGACGTGACGGAGGCCCGTGGCTGCACCTATACGGCCGCGGCTGTAGGCGAGGTCAACGTCACTACCGAGATGAAACGCACCGGCGCTGTAATCGGAGGCGAGGGCAACGGCGGCGTCATCGTGCCCGACCTGCACTACGGACGCGACGCCCTCATCGGTACGGCCCTCTTCCTGAGCTCTCTGGTACGCTCCGGCAAGAAAGTGACCGAGGTGCGCGCCGGCCTGCCCCAGTATGTGATATCCAAGAACCGCATCGAGCTCTCTGACCGCTCCCTGATAGAGAAGATACTGGAAGAGATCAAGAAACGTTATGCATCCGAGCGCATCACGGACATCGACGGAGTGAAGATCGACTTCGACCGCGAGAAGATGTGGGTGCATCTGCGCAAGTCCAACACTGAGCCCATCATCCGCGTCTACTCCGAGGCGGCCGACGAGGCCTCGGCCGCGAAGATTGCCGCAGAGGTGATAGGTATCGCTGAGAAAATCATAGGATAGGATATGTTCTCATTCAGAACCACACCGCTTGACAGGCAGGAGGATCTCGTCCTGCGCAGGGGCAGTCTCGCCGTGCTGTGCAATCAGTCGGCCTGGGATCCTGAGCGGCAGGAGTATCTGTTCGAGAATCTGTACCGCAAGGGAAATCTCCGGAAGGTGTTCTACCCTTCCGGCGGACTTTTCGGAGAGCTGTACGCGAAGTCCCCGGGCTCAACCGGCCCGGGGATTTCCGGGTATGTTCCGTATGAGACTGCGTTCGGCATGTCCGGATGCAGGTTCATCCCTGTCGGTCCAGCATGGGAGGACGGCTCCGTCCTGGAACCCTCAATGCTGGAGGATGTGGACGCCCTGATAGTCGAGTATCAGGATACGGGATCCCGTTATGATTCGATGACGGCCCTTCTCTTCGACATTTTCCAGATGATACATATCAGCGGGCTGTCCGTGTCGGTGTATATCCTGGACAGGGAGAATATCTGCGGCCGCCAGGTGGAGGGCACTGCCCTCTGTCCCGGCAGCTCGTCCGCTGCCGGTCTGGAAGGTATCCCGCATCGTCACGGTCTTACCCTGGGAGAGCTGGCCAACCTTTTCTATTCGGAGATCGGAGCCAGGTTCCCCCTGCACATCATCTCCTTCATGGTGCGTCCAGCTACCCAGTACCTCATGCCCTGGAGCATTCCTCCAAGACCTGATGTGCCGGGACTCTTTACATCGAACTTCTATTGCGGCATGGTCCTGCTTTCCGGGACTGACCTGAGCTGGGGAGAAGGCACCGCCCGTCCCTATGAGGTGTTCGGAGCGCCAGGCCTGGAGGACTGGCTGCGGAAGTGCGATGCGGAGACAGTCTCTGACGCCGGTGTCTTTCTGCGCCGGACGGTATTCACTCCTGCCTGCGGAAGGTGGGAGGGACGGCCCTGTTACGGCTTCCAGATGCTGCCGCGGCCGGGGGTACCGTATCATTCAGTGGCCCATGCCCTGCGCATCCTGGGTGTTCTGGTGGCCGAAGGGGCGGATGTGGATGTGTCGGGACTAGCCGCGGTTGTTGGCGACGAGGTCCTCCGCGGATATGTGGACTGCTCTGTCTCAGGAGAGGAATTCAAGGAACATATCAAACTGGAAGAACAGAAATGGATCCGCAAGGCCCGCCGGTACATGCTCTATGACGATCAGCTCACACGTGTAAAATCCATAAAAACCATAAACAATGAATAAAAGAAAAGACTGTCTGAAAATCAAGACACTGCTTAAATGCCTGCCGCTCATTCTCGTTTCCTCGTGTCAGGCATGGTCTCCGGCTCCTGAGTCGGATCTGCTTGAGTATGAGCTCAAGGGAGATGTCGCATCAATGAGGAACACTTCTTATAATCTGGACTCGACCGCTGACGGATATAAGGTTACAGGAATAGAGACGTCCATGAGCAACCTCTACGTGGAGTTCGACAGCGCCGGACGTAAGACCCTCCTGCAGCGCTTCGGCAAGGACATGCGTCCGGGTGTCAGGGAGGAGTATACGTACAACGGTGACGGACAGATTGAGACTAAATCCGTGATAATGTCAGACGGAGCTGTGAGGGAAAAGTCTGTCTACAGCTATGTCAGGGGGCGGCTGCATTCGCTTACCGTCACCGACGGCTCGGACAGCCTCAAGAAATACGAGAAGTACGAGTATTTCCCCAAGGACAGTATCAGGGCCCGGCTTAGCTTCAGGGGGGATACCGTCAACGGCTACCGTGTCATTAAATTTGACGACAAGGGCCGCAATATCGGAATCGTGTCGTATACGGCCGACGGCCGGAAGGTCATGAGTCAGATAGACGTGGTCTACGATTCGTTGGACAGGCGGATTTTTACGAAGTCCAATGATTTGTTTTTCAGGGAGATGGAGAGCAAGATGAGCTACAATGAGGACGGTTTCCGCTCCGGTCTGGAGATTACGGGCAGGGGACGCACCATGACCTACAGCTTCACGTTCAGGACGGACGAGGCCGGCAACTGGATTGAGCGTACGACCTACCGTGACGGACGTCCTCTCAGGTTCGAGAAGAGGGAGATACGCTACCGTTGATGAAAAACGGAAAAAATTTGTCCGTAAACAAAATTATATATACTTTTGCGGCCTGAATTTATAAACACTCACACAATGAAAAAAGGTATACATCCCGAATCCTACCGTCTTGTAGCTTTCAAGGATATGTCCAATGAGCATGTGTTCATCACCCGCTCCTGTGTCAATACCCGTGAGACCATCGACATCGAGGGCGTGACCTATCCCCTCGTGAAGGTCGAGATCTCCAATACCTCTCATCCTTTCTACACCGGAAAGATGAAACTCGTCGACACCGCCGGCCGCGTGGACAAATTCTACCAGCGCTACAAGAACCGTCAGAAGTAATCCTGCAGGAAAACTTCTCCAACAATATCGATTCCGACAGACTTTCGCAGCCTGTCGGAATTTTTATTTTCCGACCATTTCCTTGTCGATGCGCAGTTCGGCGCAGACGGTGAGGTCGCCGATGGACTCGAGGGTGAGGTAGATGAAGCGGTTGTCTATGCGGGTGACGAGGCCGGTACGTTTCTCGAAGGGCCCTCCCAGGATACGCACCATGTCTCCTTCCGAGATAATGCGGCTTTGGTCTATGAGAATCAGGAATTTGTGTATCTCCTCAATTTCCGAGTCCCTGACTACGGCAGGCTCTCCGCAGTAGTACACAGGGCAGGCGACGCCCTCTACGGCCGCATATTTTGACAACTGGGCCCTGGTGCAGTGTATGAAGATGTAGGACCGGTACAGCGGCACTTCCACCGTCTTGATCCGGTCCGACCACTTGCGCTTTTCCCGGTACAGGGGAAGGAACACTTCGGCTCCCATGAGGGCAAGCCGCCTCTCCACGGCTTTCTCGGCCCTGGAGGCGGTATACAGCACATACCATCTGACAGGCTGTGACTTGATTACCCTTCTGGAAGTGGTGGTGTCCCCGTTCATCGCAGCTCTGGTACAAGTGTCAGGAACTTTCTCATACCGGCGGTCGCGACATCCTGTATCTGGGTGTAGAGCCTGTAGCTGACGTGTATAGGATTGGGGTCCACGAGAAATACGGGGACCCCGTCCTTGATGTAGTTGACCAGTCCGGCGGCAGGATATACCACCAGGGAAGTACCGATTACCAGGAGAATGTCACATTCCGACACGATTTCGGCAGCGGGCTCGATCATGGGTACGGCCTCGCCGAACCAGACTATGTCCGGTCTGAGCTGCTCCCCGCGGCTGTCCTTGTCTCCGAGATGGATGTCGTTGTATCCGATGTCGTAGACTGGCTTCGGGGAATTCTCGCCCCGGGCCTTGGTTATCTCCCCGTGCAGGTGGATGACCCGGGTAGAGCCGGCCTTTTCGTGGAGGTCGTCTATGTTCTGCGTGATGACCGTGACGTCGAAGTCCTTTTCCAGGGCGGCGATGATGCGGTGCGCCTCATTGGGCTGCCGGTCGCGGATGTCCCGCCTGCGGGCGTTGTAGAAATCCAGGACCAGCCCCGGATTGCGGTACCATCCGTCTATGGAGGCGACCTCCTCCACCGGATACTGTTCCCACATTCCGTCTGAGTCGCGGAAAGTGTTGATTCCGCTTTCTTTACTCACTCCCGCTCCGGAGAGTACTGCCAGTTTTTTCATATCGATAGTCCGTTATATGTCTTTTCAGTTTTAAAGTAGAACCTGTCGAGCCATACCCGGAACAGCGGGTCGATGATCCTCGGGGAGTCCATGGTGTCGAATACGACGACCTCTTTCTTGGTCAGGGCTTCCTTGAGGCGGTGTACGTTGGCCGAGGAGTTGAGCCTGTACCTGTTGATGACTTCGGTGGAGCTGATTTTGGTGACTCCGTCGAAGATAGCCCGCAGCAGGTACACCTGATAGCGGCTGAGTCCGTCCGTTATCTCCTGGAAGCGGATTGCGTGGGTGTACAGCAGCGAGTCCACGGCCTCGGAGAGGAGACTGTTGGACAGGTAGCCCTTGGTGAGGTTGAAGCAGCTGTTGGCTATCTGCCAGATGTACCAGGGATGTCCGTCGCACAGGTTGTAGATGAATTCAGCCTGGGCGGGCTCGACCACCCTTCCCACCCGGAGGAACGTCTTGATGATGTGGTCGGATATCAGGCGCTCGTCGATGGGGGAGAGGGTGATTCGTTCGTAGAGTCGGTAGAAGAATTTCTTTTCTTCGAAGATATGTTTCATGGCATTGACGCCGGACCCTGAGATGATGAACAGGGGGCCGTCAGGTCTCTGCCATTCCTTTTCCATTGTATGCATCAGCTTCTCCCATCCGTCGAGGCGCATGATGTTCTGGAACTCTTCTATCACGGCTATGGGGCGCGGGGACACCGGCATGGCCAGTATCTCCTCCAGCCGGTGCAGAAAGTCTTCCGCGTCTACGGTGTTGAGAAGGCTGAAAGTGGTGACGTGATACCCGGGGTTCCCGGAATACTGGCTCAGGGCCATCTGTATAAGGGAACGCTTACCGGTGCGGGGAGGCTCGTAGATGACGGCATGTCTGCCATCTGCGATAATGGATACGAGGTGGCTCACGTCTTTCTTTCTGGAAAGAAAGTCGTTGCCAGTAGCGATGGAGTTGTGGGTAAAAGGGGATTCCATGTTGTCATCTTGTTTTTCGCGGGAGCAAATTTATGAAAAAAAGTAAGTTTTTTGATTTAAATTTGTGAAAAAAGGTGAAATGTATTACTTTTGCTCTCCCAAAAACGATGATTTAGGTTGTTAAGCTACTGACTAAGAGTTATTTGCAAGTATAATAACCGCTTACTGCCGCTAACTTTAAAACAGATTCAATTAAATGTACGCAATTGTAGACATTGCAGGACAGCAAATGAAAGTGGAGAAGGGCAAGAAGATTTTTGTAGCCCGCCTTCAGGGCGAGAAAGGCACTTCCCTCGACTTCTCCAAGGTGCTTCTGACCGACGACAACGGTTCGGTGAAAGTCGGTACTCCCTATGTTGACGGAGTCAACGTAAAGGCCACCATCGTGGATCATGTAAAGGCTGACAAAGTTTTGGTATTCAAGAAGAGACGCCGCAAAGGCTATCAGAAACTGAACGGTCACCGCCAGTGTTTAACCCAGATTCTCATCGAAGAGATCGCTTAATTATCTTAGGAGGAAATACTTATGGCTCACAAAAAAGGTGTCGGTAGTTCTAAGAACGGTCGTGAATCACACAGCAAACGACTTGGACTGAAGCTGTTCGGTGGCCAGATGGCCAAGGCCGGCAACATCCTCGTCCGTCAGAGAGGAACAGTCCACTATCCCGGTAAGAACGTAGGCATGGGCAAGGACCATACCCTCTATGCGCTCGTTGACGGAGTGGTGACATTCCGCAAGACAAGAGAGAACAAGTCCTTTGTGTCGGTGCTCCCTCCTGCGGCTGAGTAGGCGGACAGGAGAATGATTTATAAAGAGGCTGCGTCAGAATGAGAATTTTGATGCAGCCTCTTTCAGTATAATGAACCATTTTGTATATTTGCGGCTGTTTTAAATTTCATACACAGATGTTGACTCTAAAACTTTTGAGGGAACAGCCCGAATTCGTAGTGGAGAGGCTGGCAGTTAAGAATTTTGATGCTTCCGGAATCGTTGAACAGATACTTGAGCAGGACAGCCGGCGCCGCTCCTGCCAGACAGAGCTGGATGCGGCTCTCTCGGCGCAGAAAATCAAGGCAAAGGAAATAGGGAAACTCATGCAGCAGGGCCGTAAGGAGGAGGCTGAGGCCGCCAAGAAAGAGGTTGCGGCCATGAAAGAGAAGTCCAAGGCACTGGAGGCGGAGATGGACGAGTGTCAGCGCAGGCAGGATGACCTGCTGGTGCTGCTCCCCAACCTTCCCGACCGTATAGTACCTGAGGGCAGGAATGCTGATGACAATGTGGTGGTCCGCATGGGCGGGGATATTCCAGAGCTGCCAGAGACGGCACTCCCTCACTGGGAGCTGGCCTCGAAATACGATATAATAGACTTTGACCTGGGTGTCAAGCTCACCGGAGCGGGTTTCCCAGTGTACAAGGGCAAGGGCGCCAGGCTGCAGAGAGCGCTCATCCAGTATTTTCTCGATTTCAACACCAAGGCCGGATATCTGGAGATAGAGCCGCCTGTCATGATCAACGAGGCCTCCGGTTTCGGTACCGGTCAGCTGCCTGACAAGGAGGGCCAGATGTATTTTGTCTCTCAGGATAAGTTCTATCTGGTGCCTACCGCGGAGGTGCCTGTGACCAATATCTACCGCGACACTATTCTCTCCGAGTCCGACTTCCCCGTGAAAATGACGGCCTACACTCCATGCTTCAGGAGGGAGGCCGGTTCCTACGGCAAGGATGTCCGCGGACTCAACCGGCTGCATCAGTTCGACAAGGTGGAGATCGTCCAGCTTACGCTTCCCGAGGCCTCCGAGAGGGCTCTCAACGACATGGTGCTTCATGTGGAGAGGCTTGTCAGCTCGCTGGACCTGCCCTACCGTATCGTCCGTCTCTGCGGAGGCGACATGAGCTTCACCTCGGCTATCACCTATGACTTTGAGGTGTACTCCGCAGCTCAGAAGAGATGGCTGGAGGTCAGCTCGGTGTCCAACTTCAAGTCTTATCAGGCCAACCGCCTGAAGCTCCGCTACAAGGATTCCGAAGGCCATATCAACCTGGCCCATACCCTCAACGGCAGTTCCCTGGCCCTGCCACGCATAGTCGCGGCTCTGCTCGAGAACAACCAGACCCCGGACGGAATCCTCATTCCCAAGGTACTTCACGACTATACCCGTTTCTTCCGTATAGACTGACGCACTGATGGACGGGCGGCAGAGGATAATACTGGGAATAGACCCCGGAACCATGCTCCTGGGATACGGGGTCATTCTCATTGACAGGAGGAAGGTGCATTTCGTGGATATGGGGGTGGTGGACTTGAGGAAGGAAAAAGACCATTTCGCGAAGCTGAACACCATATACACCGAAGTCAATGCAATAATAAGCCGCTACAGTCCCGATGACGTGGCAGTCGAGGCCCCGTTCTACGGCAAGAACCCCCAGGTCATGCTCAAGCTGGGCCGGGCCCAGGGAGCTGCCATTTCGGCCGCCATAGCCCACGGTCTTCCGATATTTGAATATGCTCCGAGGAAGGTCAAGGTGGCTGTGACGGGACAGGGAGGAGCTTCTAAGGAACAGGTCGCGCTGATTCTGTCGAGGACCCTGAACCGGGAGTTCCAGCCGGAGTTCCTGGACGCGACCGATGCCCTTGCCATAGCCATGTGCCACTTCTACCAGCTTGTCAGTCCTCTGGCCGACACGGCTGCCGCAACGGACTGGAGCAAGTTCCTCAAGGCTCATCCCGAGAGGGTAAAATAACCGACTTATGATTAAACTATCGCCTGACGCATTTGTCAAAAGAACGTTAAAAAGATTTCCAAATTAGAAACAGGCGATGACACGCAGCAGACGCATTCTATTCTCCATACTCCTCGCTCTCCTTTCGGCGTGGGGTGTTTCGGCGCAGCAGAAAGGAGACTATTCCCTTAAGGTTAGGCTTACCGATTCCGTTTCTCTCGAACCGGTGTCATTTGCAACCATATATGTGTCAAAGGACGGCAGCAACAAGAATGCTTATTTCGCCATGACCGACGGCAACGGTAACGGTCTTATCTCCAACATACCGGCCGGCAAGTATATCTTCGTGGCCGAACTGATGGGTTACTACCGTCTGACTCATCCAGTGGAGGTCAGGCAGAAGGTGACCGACCTGGGAGAGATGCTCATGAACGAGGACATAACCATGTTGAATGAGGTTGTGGTGACCGCGGTGGGCAATCAGATGGTGGTCAAGAAAGATACCGTGGAGTATACGGCCTCCCTCTTCAAGACCACGGACAACGATATGCTGGAGGACCTGCTCAAGAAACTTCCGGGAGTGGAGGTGGACAGCGACGGAGCCATCACGTATCAGGGCGAGACCATCAACAAGATAATGATCGACGGCAAGGAGTTCTTCCTCGACGACCCTTCCCTCGCTTCCAAGAACATACCGGCGAAGATCATCAATAAGATAAAGGTAGTGGACAAGAAGTCCGACCAGGCAGAGTTCACCGGTATCGACGACGGTGAGGAGGAGAAGGTCATCGACCTGAGCATCAAGCCCGGCCTGCTGGAGGCCTGGTTCGGAAACGTCACGGCCGGCGGCGGACATGATCTCCAGACGGAGACCCATGACGCCCGTTATCAGGCATCGGGCATGGTGGGCCGCTTCACTGAGGACAACCAGATCAGCATCATCCTCAACGGCAACAATACCAACAACCGTGGATTCAACGATATGGCCAGCGAGATGGGCGGGGGAATGCGCGGCCGCGGCTTCGGAGGCAACCGCGGAGGTATCATGACCTCGTGGATGGCCGGAGTCAACGGCAGCATGAACCTGGGCGGGAATCCCGACCGGGAGCTGGGCGCCAACTACCTTTACAACGGACTTATCCGTGACGTTGAGGAGAGAAGCAGCCGTACCACATTCCTTAACGACAGCGTCAGCCAGCACACCTCCAACAATGAGGTCAGCCGTTTCTTCAGCGACGGCCACCGCGGTGGACTGGAGATAGACTACAAGTTCAACGACAAGACATCGCTCCTCTTCCGGCCGAGGTTCAACTACAGCCGTACCCGGTATGAGGAGAACAGCGAGTACAGCACCGACAACACATCCAGCGGAAAGGTCAACGACGGTGTCAGCACCTCCAATTCCGACGGCGCATCCTGGAGAACCAACGGCCGTCTGCTCTACCGTCAGAAGATAGGAGAGACGGCAGGAAGGACCATATCCCTGAACTTGGACTACTCCATATCCAACAGTGACTACAGCGGAACCAACTTTTCGGAGACCAATACCTATGCGGACGGCCTTCCTTCCGGAAACGAGCTCATCAACCAGAGATACGAGCAGCGGGAGGAGAGCTATTCTGCCTCCGCCGACCTTACGTACACGGAGCCTCTGGGCAAGAATTTTTTCCTGCTCGGATCCTACCGCTTCAACTGGAGCAACAGCCGTTCTGAGAAGGATACCCGTGATATTCTCGAGGACGGGACAGTGAGCGACAAGCTCGACTCCGTCTATTCCTCCCGTATGGAGAATACCTTCCTGAGACACAGAATGCAGGTGAGCTTCATGAAGCAGGAGGAGAAGTACAATCTTCAGATAGGAGTCAATGCCCAGCCTTCCACCACTATCACGAGGGACGACTTCAATCCCGATCGCAATGTGAATTACACGGTATGGAATTTCGCTCCTTCCGCGAGGTTTGACTACAATTTCTCGCAGAACGAGTTCATGCGCATCAACTACTGGGGCAATACCAGCCAGCCCTCGGTCAGCCAGCTGATGCCCGTGCCGGACAACTCGGACCCTCTGTACGTGTCTGTAGGAAACATGAGTCTGAAGCCCGAGTTCCAGAACAGGTTCAGGATGCATTACAACTATACTGACATGGAGTCATTCTCCACCTATTCTGTGATGGGAGGATTCAATTACACCAAGGATGACATCATCAACGCCAGCTGGTATGACGGGAACGGTACTCAGTACACGGTGCCTGTCAACTCCGACCGTCCTACTCTGGGCGGCAACGTGATGCTGATGATCAACGCGCAGTTCGGCAAGTCAGGATTCTCCCTCATGTCGTTCACCCGCGGTTCCGTGACCAGCAGCCTCTCCTACACCGGGGACAATCCGGAGGCCACTACCTTCGACGAGATACAGGACTATCTCATCGGCGGGCGCACCACCTCCATGTCCGTGACCGAGAACCTGACGTTCGTCTACAGCAATGACTTTATCGAGACCCGTCTCGGCGGCAGCGCGTCTTACCGCAAGGCGTGGTACGAGATAGCTTCCCAGGCCCGTTCCGACACATGGGACAATTCGGTGTTCGGGGAGATCAATGCCACCCTTCCCTGGGGCATGGAGATCAAGACAGATGCCCGATACAGATATTACATCGGCTACGAGCAGGGATTCGGCGAGCCTCAGCTGACGTGGAACGCGGAGATATCACAGCTTTTCCTCAAGGACAAGATGACTCTGCGTTTCAAGGTGTACGATATCCTGAACCAGTCCAGGAACAATTACCGTACTACCACGGACAACTATGTCGAGGATACGTACAACAATACTCTGGGGCAGTATTTCATCATCTCGCTGGTGTACCGTTTCGGAAACTTCGATAAGGCCATGGGCGGCATGCGGCGCGGTCCGGGCGGTCCCAGGCCTCCCCGCAGGTAGGGCTGGGCTGTCAGTTCCCGCGAGATCCGGTGAAATTGCGGAATTTCTCTATAAGTGCTTTCATGTCGTCGGGCAGCTCGCTCCCGACGACTGTTTTTTCATGGGTACGGGGATGGATGAAACCTATCGTGCCGGCGTGGAGAGCCTGTCGCGGCAGTACCTCGAAGCAGTTGTCGATGAACTGGCGGTAGCGGGAGTAGAGGGTGCCCTTGAGGATACGGTCACCGCCGTAGAGGGTATCGTTGAAGAGGGGGTGGCCGATGTGGTTCATGTGCACGCGTATCTGGTGGGTGCGTCCTGTCTCCAGGCTGCACTCTATCACGGTGACGTAGCCCAGACGCTCAAGGACCCGCCAGTGCGTGACGGCATGCTTGCCTGTACCGTCCTCTACTACCTTGAAGCGTATGCGGTTGGCCGGGTCGCGGCCTATGTCTCCGGTCACGGTGCCTGAATCCTGTTCCATGTCACCCCATACTATCGCCGTGTATTTTCTCTCAATGGAGTGGACGAAGAACTGGCGGGCCAGATATACCTGAGCCTCGTCGTTCTTGGCTATGAGCAGGGTGCCTGAGGTGTCCTTGTCTATCCGGTGGACCAGGATGCCCATGCGGTCGTCCTCGGCTTCAGGACCCTGGCTGCGTCCCAGGTACCAGGCGAGGCCGTTGAGCAGGGTGCCGGTGTAGTGTCCGCAGCCGGGGTGGACTACCAGGCCGGCGGGCTTGTTGATGACCAGCACGTCCTCGTCCTCGTAGCGGATGTCCAGGTCCATTTTTTCCGGCAGTATCTCGTAGCCGCGGCGGCGGTAGGGAAGGTAGATGCGGATGTCATCCAGGGGCTTGACCCTGTAGTTGGCCTTGACCTGGGTGCCTCCGACGTACACGCAGCCGGCGTCAATGGCCTGCCGGATGCGGCTGCGGGAGGCGCCCATGATATGGGCTGTCAGGAATTTGTCCACACGCAGCAGGCTCTGCCCCTTGTCCACGGTAACATGGTAGTGCTCGAAGAGACCGGAGTCATTCTCCTCGTCGGGGTTGTCCTCCTCGCCTGGCGTGATATCCTCCTCCAGCGGGTCCGGGAGGAGTACGGGCTGCATGTCAGAGCTGGACATCGGTGCTGTCGGTTTCCTCCTCGGGTACGGGGATGCGTGAGACGTCTTTGGAAAGGTATAGGGTGACGGGTGTGCCGCGGCGGACACCCAGGGAGTCGGAGGCCGGAGGGACCTGTCCGTAGACGAAGGCCTCCAGCGAATCGGAATAGGTGGATACGGTGCTGTCGAATTCGCTGCCGTGGATGTTCAGCGAGTTGTCGTGCAGCAGCTCGACGGCCATCTGGTACCTGTATCCCGTCACGTTGGGAACGAAAGTCATGCTGTCAGAGGGGTTCAGGCCCAGCACCAGATCTATGCGGGATCCGCTGTTGAGACGGGTTCCCGGCTCTATGTCCTGTCCCATGTATTTTTGGGCCAGGACGTTGTTGGTGGCCATGTCCGGCTCGTAAATGAGCTCGCCGAGATTGAGCCCGTTGGAGATGAGCTCGGTCCTGGCCTGCCTCAGGGAGAATCCTGTCAGGGACGGCATTGTGGACTGTCTGGGTATGACAGAGTTGATGACCAGCAGGATACGGCGGTTTTTCTTGACCTTGCTGCCCGGCTCGGGGTTCTGGCGCGAGATGGCTCCTCTCTCCATACCCCTGATATACACGGAGTCGGTGACTTCCAGACGGAGCTCGGCTGCCTCAGCCACTGCCGCCGCCTCTGAGAGGGTCATGCCTGTCATGTCGGGGACGGTCAGCTCCTGGTTGTGCCTGGTGACAGCCTTAAGAGACAGGTTGATGATGACGTAGCCCGCGACGAGTATGCCTATAATCAGCAGTATGTTCTTGGTCAGAGAATACCTGAACGGTTTCTTGAGGAATTGTCTGAATCTTTCTTTCATGCTGCAAATATATGTAAAATTGGTTATATTCTCCGTTTAAATCATGTTTCAGTGCTGCTGCAAAAAACTATCTTTGCAACCTGATTTGAAAATTTGTAAATGGAAACAATGAAGATAATGATTGTGCTGGCGGCTGCCCTTCTGTGCTCGGCCGCCTCTGTGGGGGCTGCGGCCCGGAATCCCGAAGAACCTGCGGACTCTGCAGTAGGAAACAGGAGGGATACCCTTTCGCAGGTAGTAGTCACCGGTACCCGCAACAAGACTGATATCAGGCATTTGCCCCTGACCGTAACCGTGCTGGACCGTCCGGCGATAGAGTATTCATACACTCCGTCGCTGCTGCCGGTGCTGACCGAGCAGGTGCCGGGATTCTTTTCGACCTCCCGCGGCATCATGGGCTATGGGGTGTCCGGGGGAGCGGCGGGCAATATCTCGGTCCGCGGTCTGAGCGGAGGCTCGGGACAGGTGATGGTGCTCATCGACGGACACCCGCAGTACATGGGTATGTTCGGGCATCCGATATCGGATGCTTATCAGTCCCTGATGGCCGAGCAGGTGGAGGTGCTGCGCGGTCCGGCTTCGGTGCTCTACGGCTCCAATGCAATGGGCGGAGTGGTCAATATTGTCACCCGCAGGATGGAGGAGGACGGAGCCAGGACCAATATCTCCGCGGGCTACGGCTCGTGGAACACCGTGCAGACCGAGGCGACCAACCGTCTGCGTTTCGGCGGCTTTTCTTCTGTAGTCAGCCTGTCCTACAACCGTACTGACGGCCATCGGGAGGACATGGGCTTCGAGCAGTACGGGGGCTATGCAAAACTCGGCTACGACTTTACGGAGAACTGGAGGGTGAGGGCAGATGTCAATGTGACTCACTTCAATGCTTCCAACCCAGGTCCGGTGCCGGCCCCTCTCGTGGACGCCGACCAGAGCGTGACCCGCGGCATGACCTCGCTTGCCCTCGAGAACGAGTATGAGCGTACTTCAGGTGCCCTCAGCATCTTCTACAACTGGGGCGACCACCATATCAACGACGGATACACTCCGTCGGCCGGCGGGACTCCCCTGGACTACCGCTTCAACTCCCATGATGACATGATGGGCATCTCGGCCTACCAGAGCGTGAGGATCTTTCGCGGAACCCGTCTGACTGCCGGAGCGGACTGGTACCGTTTCGGGGGATCGGCCTGGAACCAGTATGTGGCGGGAGAGCGCAACGGGGAGCGGGAGGATATTGTCGGTATCGCGCAGCACGAGGTGGCCGGTTATGTGGATTTCCGCCAGAATATCGGCACTTGGCTGACCTACAATGTGGGCCTTCGTGTGGATCACCACTCACACCTCGGGACTGAATGGGTGCCCCAGGCCGGCCTGGCCTTCCACCTGCCGCGCTCCATCGAGCTGAAGGCCTCGGCGGGCAAGGGCTTCCGCTATCCCACCATCCGCGAGATGTACATGTTCCCGCCTCAGAATCCTGACCTGCGGCCCGAGCGGCTGTGGTCCTACGAACTGGCCCTGTCCCAGAAACTGCTGGACGGCAGGGTGGCCTACGGGCTGAACGTGTTCTATATCGATGGGGACAATACGATTCAGACACTGCCCAATCCTTCCGGAGCTGGAATGCTGAACCAGAATACGGGGGAGATTCACAATGCGGGTGTTGAGGCCCAGGTGGCCTGGCGCATCGCCCGCGACTGGTCGGTGGATGCCAACTACAGTTTCCTGCACATGGAGAATCCCGTGGTGGCCGCACCCGAACACAAGCTCTACGTCGGAGGTCTCTTCACCCACGGCCGCTGGCATGTGTCCAGCGGCGTGCAGTACGTTGCCGGCCTGTACACCGCTGTCGGCGATTCCCCGGTGCAGGAGGATTTCGTCCTCTGGAACATCCGCGCCTCCTTCCGCATCCTGGGCTGGATGTCCGTCTGGGTGCGCGGCGAGAACCTGCTCAACCAGCGCTACGAGATCAACGCCGGCTTTCCCATGCCCGGCGCCAATGTCATCGGCGGCCTCGGGTTCGAGTTCTAGCGGTGATTGCACAAAAAAGGCTGTGCCCGGATAAACCGCAGACACAGCCAAGGCTTTTTGTCAGAACTGGTGCTACCAGATCATGACGCGCTCGGATTCGGGACGGAACATCGGATCGCCCTCGGAGATACCGAATGCCTCGAAGAACTGCGGGAAGTTGCGCACGGCCACATTGACGCGGTTCTCGGCGAGGGAGTGCACGTCGAGCTTGTTGAGGCGGGCCTTTTCCTCATCGGTGGCGTTCTGGGCCCAGAGATGGGCGTAGCCGATGAAGAAGCGCTGTGCGGCTGAGAGGCCGTCGACGGGTGCGGGCTCGGTACCGTTCAGGGAATTCTGGAAGGCTGTCCAGGCTACGCTGAGGCCGCCCTGGTCGGCGATGTTCTCACCGAGGGAGAGGGCTCCGTTGGCATAGACGCCGGGGAGGATCTCCACTTCGCTGTACTGTTTTTCGAGGATGGCGGTCCTGGCCTTGAAGGCGGCCTCGTCCTCGGGTGCCCACCAGTTGTTCATGTTGCCGTCCTTGTCGAAGAGGCGGCCCTGGTCGTCGAAGCCGTGGGTCATCTCGTGGCCGATGACGACTCCGATGGCTCCGTAGTTGACTGCGTCGTCAGCGTCAGCGTTGAAGAACGGGGGCTGGAGGATGGCTGCCGGGAAGCAGATCTCGTTGGTGGTGGGGTTGTAGTAGGCGTTGACGGTCTGAGGTGTCATGCCCCACTCGTCGGGATCGGTGGGCTGGCCGAGCTTGCTGAGGTTGTCCTGCACGTACCAGGCCTTGGCGGAGCGGAGGTTCTCGTAGTAGCTCAGGGCAGGGTCAATGTTCAGGGTGCTGTAGTCCTTCCACTTGTCGGGGTAGCCGATCTTCACGGTGAAGGAGGCGAGTTTCTCGCGGGCGTAGGCCTTGGTGGCGTCTGACATCCAGTCGAGGGCGTCGATGTGCTGGCCGAGGGATACCTGGAGCTGGCGGACGAGCTCGAGTACCTTGGCCTTGTACTCCTCGGGGAAATACTTGTGGACGTACATCTGGCCGACTGCCTCTCCGAGTACGCTGTTGGGCACGCTCATGGCGCGTTTCCAGCGGGGCTTCTGCTCCGTGACACCGCTCATCTGAGTGCTGAAGAAGTCAAATGACGCCGCGTAGTAGTCATCCGACAGGCTGCCTGCGGCCGAGGTGATCAGGCCGGCGGCCATATAGTCCTTGAGCTGGTCGAGGGAGGCCGAGGCGAACAGCTTGCTGAATCCGTCGAAGAATGAGGGCTGCTGCACGATGATCTTGTCCTGGTCGGGAATACCGAGGGCCTTGAAGAAGGAGGCGAAGTCGAAGCCTTTCCAGCGGCGGCAGATCTGCGCGGTGCTCATCGGGTTGTACTGCTTGGTGTAGTCGCGGTTCTGGACGCTGGTCCAGGATACCTCTGCGAGCCGGTCCTCTACGGCCACGGCATTCTCCGCTTTCTGAGTTGCGTCCTCATAGCCGCTGAGAGCGAAGAGCTTGGCCAGCATCGCGGTATAGCCCTTGTGCAGCCCGGCGTTGGCAGGGTCCACATAGTAGTCGCGGTCTCCCATTCCGAGGCCGCTCTGAGCGAGGTAGAGCACCTGCATCTTGCTGTCCATCAAGTCGGCCTGTACTCCGATGCTGAAGAATCCGCCCTCGCCGTACTTGTTCATCTCTGCCAGCTCCACGGCCAGGGCTTTCTTGTCCTTGGCGGCATAGATGGCGTCGAGATACTTCTGGAGCGGCTGTCCGCCCTCGGCGTTGAGCTTCGCCGAGTCGAGTCCCTGCTTGTACAGGTCCACGATCTTCTGGTCCACGGTACCGGCCTCGGGAGTCATTCTGGCCATCTCGGCGAAGAGGTCATTGAGGCGCACCACATTGTTCTCCCGCAGTGCATCGAACGAGCCGAAGCGGGCATACTCGGGTTTCAGGGGATTCTTCTTGATCCAGCCGCCGTTGGCATACTGGAAGAAATCGTCGCCCGGGGATACTGTCAGGTCCATGTCCGTCATGTCGATGGCGGGGACCTTTTCCACTTGCTGCCGGCAGGCTGTCGAGGCCAGCAGCATCATGGGAATCATCATAACTGCAAATGTCTTTTTCATTGTTTTTGATTTTTTGTGTGTCATTTTCCGTTTTGCGGACGTGAAGATACTCAAATTCCGGTCAGGTTTGTACACGCCGCTTTCAGAATCATGTGCAATCATGCTCATGTGCTCCTTTCGCAACGTAGCGGAAGAAGGCACGGTGCAGTTGTTCGGGGTGGTCAGGTACGCTCGATTTCCGCTAACGGGATTTTGTCGGGGAGAGGGTCTTTTGGCTAATTGCATGATTGTCAGTAGTGTAGTGTCTCGTAGTTCTCCCATAACCGATTTAAAATCGGCTTGCGGGAGTGACTCTAATACACAACACGTTGTGTATTATAAACTTAACAAATCAATTCGCTCCCCGACAATATTTCGTTGGGCTTTCGGGACATGTGCTTTCGGGACATGTGCTTCCGGGGCGTGTGCTTCCGGGATAGCAGCAGAAGCCCGCCAGCCGGCGGAAGCACGGAATTGACGGCGTCCTCCATAACGCAGACAGGCCGGAAGATTCCTCTGCCGACCTGTCTATGCTTTAAGCTGACGTGAAGACTCTGTTAGTACAGATCCTCGGAAGAAACGGTCAGTTTCTTGCGGCCGTGGCGACGGCGTGCTGCGAGTACGCGGCGTCCGTTGGGGGTAGACATGCGCTCGCGGAAGCCGTGTTTGTTACGGCGCTTGCGCTGTGACGGTTGGAAAGTACGTTTCATATTCTAAAATCTATTATTTGTCAGTAAAATGGAGCGCAAAGTTAGTGCTTTTGCGGGAAAATGCAAATAATCTTTTTACTTTCGAAAAATTCTTCGCTGAAATACCCGGAAATATCGGTGACAGAGACCTCCTGTGGGTCTATGCGGCACTCCTTGACGCTGGCGGCAATCTCTTCGGAAAGGTCCCCTCCTTTGAGATAGAGAATGCCTTTAGTGTACAGATGCCGCACGAGGGGTACGAACCGGCGCAGCTCGGTGACGGCCCGTGACACCACATAGTCGCAGCGGTATTCAGGGCCGAGGACCTCGGTCCGGCTCCAGACCGGCTTCACATTGTCAAGTCCCAGTGCAGCAGAGATTTCTGCCACCACCTTTATCTTCTTGGCAATCGAGTCGCACAGGGTGAACCGGCACTCCGGCATGGCAATAGCCATCGGGATACCCGGGAATCCTCCTCCGCAGCCTGCATCGAAAACAGAGGCGGGCGCAAGCCCGTTGTCCCGGATGTACCGCACCAGTGCCAGGGAATGCAGGACGTGGTGCAGGTACAGCGAGTCCATGTCCTTGCGGGATATGACGTTGATCCTGGCGTTCCACTCTGTGTACAGCGGCCCGAGAGCGGTCATTTGCTCCCGCTGCCGTATGTCCAGTTCGGGAAAGTATTTGAAAACAATATCTTCGTTCATTTGTTCATCATTTTTTCTAGGAGGTGTTTGGCGCGGCGGATACGGGTGCGGACGGTGTTGAGGGGCAGGCCGGTCTCATTGGCGATGTCCTGGTAGGAGAGGTCGTGGAGCAGGCGCAGCTCGGCTATCCGGCGGTAGCGGTCGGGCAGGGCGGCGATGGAGCGGATGAAGAGGTCGTAGGACTGGTCGTCAATCATGTGGTCCTCGGGGGAGATTTCTGTCTCGTGATCTTCTACGGCAGGCTCATCGGCTTCACCGAGCTTGACGGTGGAGAATGTGCTGCGGTGCCGGATGTGGTCAATCGAGGTGTTGCGGGCTATGGAGAAAATCCAGGTTTTGAAAAGATATTCGGGCTTGAAGGTACCGATGCGCTGGTAGGCCTTGCGCAGGCTTTCCTGGCAGATGTCCTCGGCGTCGGTGGGGTTGGGGCAGATGGTCTGGATGTAGAGGCGCAGCTGGGTGGTGTAGCGCGCTGCCAGGGACGAGAATGCCTGGGTGTCTCCGGACATCGCCTTGAGGGCCAGTTCCTTGTCGTTGGCGTCGGTGTCTGTGCTGCCCGGCAGCGTCTCCCGTTCGGGGCAAGGGCTGTCATCGGGGGCGGCAGTAATCTTTATGTTTTCAGTCATGATTGTAGCGGTCATGTAAGCAGTTCTGTCAGTTGTCGGCGGCAGTATGTCAATGGGCCTCAAGCCAGTTGGCTCCGGACCCGCATTCCACGGTCAGCGGTACGGTCAGTTCCACTACACTTTCCATCTCGCGGCGGACCAGGGCCATTACGGCTTCTGCCTCGCCGGCAGGTGCGTCGAAGACCAGCTCGTCATGCACCTGGAGTATCATCTGTGTCCGGAAACCTCCGTCGCGCAGGGCGGCGGCTACCCGGTTCATGGCCATCTTGATGATGTCGGCCGCACTGCCCTGTATGGGGGCGTTGATGGCATTGCGCTCGGCGAACCCGCGGACTGTGGCATTGCGCGAGTTGATGTCCTTGATGTACCGCCTGCGTCCGAATATGGTCGAGACGTAGCCCTTCTCCCGGGCCTCGTTCTTTGTCTTCTCCATGTACTCCGCGATGGCAGGATAGTGCCGGAAGTATTCGTCGATCAGTTCCGAGGCTTCCTTGCGCGGGATGTCCAGCCGCTGCGACAGTCCGAAGGCCGATATGCCGTAGATGATGCCGAAGTTGGCGGTCTTAGCCCGGCGACGCTGCTCTGGTGTGACTTCTTCCTCGCTGACCTTGAAAACCTTGGCCGCAGTGGCCGTGTGGATGTCGCGTCCGTGCCGGAATGCGTCGATCATGTCGGCGTCTCCGCTGATGGCGGCCATCAAGCGCAGCTCTATCTGGGAGTAGTCGGCCGAGATGATGACCCGTCCCGGCTCCGATGGTACGAATGCCTTGCGGATCTCGCGGCCCATCTCTGTGCGTATGGGGATGTTCTGCAGGTTGGGGTGGGTCGAGCTGAGACGACCCGTGGCGGTCAGGGCCTGGTTGAATGTCGTATGTACCCGGCCGTCCCGAGGATCGATGAGGGAGGGGAAGGGCTCGATGTAGGTCGATATGATCTTCTTGACGGCCCTGAACTGCAGGATGTCCCCGATGACCGGATGGCGGTCTTTCAGCGCCGTAAGCGTCTCCTCATCAGTGGAATAGTTGCCTTTCTTGTTCTTGCGGGCCTTGGGGTCCAGTCTCATCTTGTCGAAAAGCACGGCCCCGAGCTGAATGGGCGAGGATACGTTGAGTCCGGGCTCTCCTGTCTCCTCGCGGATGCGGGCCTCAATGACACTGAGTTCCTTGCCCAGCTCCTGTCCGTATGCCGCCAGCATATCCGTGTCTATCCGCACTCCGCAGTACTCCATGTCGGCCAGCACGCGGATCAGCGGCATCTCTATCTCATTGTAAATCTTCCCGATGGAAGGGTCTTTCGCAAATTCTCCCAGCAGCGCCTCCCTCAGCGGCAGCATCAGCGATGCGTCCACCGCGTCACTGTGGTCCAAGGCCGCATCATCCTCGGGAGCACTGTCCGCTGGTGCTGAGAAGAGGTCGGCCTCGGGCGCGTATTCAGTCTCTTTCCTCGTGCTGCGGCAGAGGCTGAGGTCGAGCCCCAGGTACGACTGCACAAGGGTCTCCGGCCGGTGGGAGGTCTCGGGGTTGACGAGGTAGTGCATCAGCTCCAGGTCGGCCAGGGGGCCTTTCATGTCAATGCCTTCCCGCCTCAGTTCCTGGATGCGGCGCTTCAGCCCGTAACCCGCCTTGACGATGTCCTCTGACTCCAGGATGCCGCGGACGGCAGCGGGGTCGGAGGTGCAGAAGACATGTGCGGGGTCGCCCGGTGTGGATAAGAAGAGGCGGGTCTGTCCGTGTGTTGCGTTGTCTCTCATGACAATACCCACTGCGCCGGAGGCTCGGGCTGCTGCTGCGAACCGCTCCGGGTCGGAGGTCATTTTTATATGGTGCTCAGGCTGTTCTTTCTGTGCTGCGGCAGGAACGGAGGCTGTGGCGGCTGCCGGCAGAAGGGGCAGGAGGGACGGGCATTCGTATTTGTTGAACAATTCGGCTGCGGCGGTGGCGTCCGTGAGGTTCAGCCGCAGGTCCCCGGCGGTGCATGCGGACAGGTCCACATCGGTCTTGATGGTGACAAGAAAGCGGCTCATCTCCAGATGGTCCGCGGCTTCACGCATGGCTGCGGCCTGTTTCGGAGGCAGCTCGTCCAGATGCTGGAGGATACCGTCGACCGAACCGTACCGGCCTACCAGCTTCCTGGCCCCGACCTCTCCTATGCCCTTGACTCCAGGGACATTGTCGGAGGTGTCGCCCCAGATGGTGAGGATGTCTATTACCTGCCGCGGGTCGCTGATTCCGAACTTGGCGCAGATGCCTTCGCGGTCGACTACCTCGTCATCGGCCCCGTTCTTGCCAGGCTTGACCTGGAATACATGGTCCGAGATGAGCTGGCCCAGGTCCTTGTCGGGGGATACCATGTACACATCGCAGTCCGGAGAGCTCCAGAGACGGGCCATGGAACCTATGACATCGTCAGCCTCGTAGCCTGGGACCATGAGGACGGGAATGCCCAGGGCCTTGAGTATCCCGGTCAGGGGCTCGAGGGATTCCTTGATGACCTCAGGTGCGGCGCTTCTGGTGGCCTTGTATTCCGGATAGGCCTCGTGGCGGAAGGTCTTGCACGGGGGGTCGAAGGCAACGGCCAGGTGGGTTGGCCGTTCGCGGGCTATCAGGTCTAGCAGGTAGCGGGAGAATCCGAATATGACCGAGGTGTCGGTGCCCTTGGAATTGATCATCGGGCGCCGGATGAAAGCGTAGTACATCCGGAACATCAGGGCGTGCCCGTCTATGAGGAATAGTCTGTCCATGCCGGCGAGGATTTATCCGTTGTCCGATTCTGTCCATTCTACGTACGAGGTGGCGGTCTCGTGCAGGCGGAGCGAGTGAAGGGTCACTCCGGCGGGCAGGTGCCGGCGGAGAATGCCGGCGAAATGCAGTATGAGATTCTCGCAGGTGGGCTGGAACGGTACGGTGATGACCCTCTGGTAGGCCGAGGAGAGCTCAGATACCAAAGGGGCTGTGTCGCGGAGTATCAGAGCGTGGTCGAACACGTCTATGATATGTTCGTTGACAATGCGCTTTAGGTCCGTGAAATCGATCAGCATTCCGGACTTCGGGGTGCCGTCCGGGTTGGACGGGGTGCCCTTGACGGTGACGAATAATATATAGGAGTGGCCGTGGATGTGGCGGCACTTGCCGTCGTAGCCGGTAAGGGCGTGGGCTCCCTCGAAGCGGAATTGTTTGGTGAGTCTTAGTGTTGGCATAGTATATGCAGATGTATCTGATAAACTTTCAAAGTTAATAATAATTTTGGAAATGTCGCGGTTCTTAAAATTTTGAAGTTTAAATTGGATTTTAATAACAATTTGCCTAAATTTGTAGGTACGAAAATTTTAGAATTTAACAATAAACAAATCACTAACTATGGCACTTGATATAATCAATTACCTTTCAGACAATGCCAAGAGCATGAGAAGGTCCGCCATCCGCGACCTTCTGAACGTGGCCAACAGGCCCGAGATCATATCCTTCGGCGGCGGTTTCCCCAATGCCGTTACTTTCCCCGTGGACGACCTCAAGGAGATCATGAACGAGCTGATGAACGAGAAGCCCGCACAGATTCTCCAGTACGGCTCGACAGAGGGCAGCGTGGCTCTGAGAAAACAGATCGCCAAGAAGTACGAGAAGGAAGGCGTGAAGGTGGATATCGAGAATATCCTCATCACTACCGCTTCCCAGCAGGCTCTCGACCTGATTTCCAGGATTTTCATCAATCCCGGTGATACCGTTCTCTGCGGTCTGCCCTCTTATCTGGGCGCACTCCAGGCCATCTGGTCATATCAGGGACGTCCCGTAGGCATCCGTCACGACGAGGAGGCCGAGGCAGTGGTATCCGCTCTCTGCGCTGTGGGACAGAAACCCAAGTTCATCTACGCCATTCCTGACTTCCAGAACCCTACAGGCGTGACAATGGATGTCAAGAGACGTCAGGAGATCATCGACGTGGCCCGCAAGCACGATCTGATCATCATCGAGGACAGCCCCTATAAGGAGCTCCGCTACGAGGGAGAGTCCTATCCTACGATGTACTCGATGGCTCCCGAGAGAGTGGTGCTGCTCGGTACATTCTCGAAGACATTCGTGCCCGGCTTCCGTCTGGGCTGGGTGCTCGCACCGAAGGAGGTCATCGACCGTCTTATCGTAGCCAAGCAGTCCGCCGACCTCTGCACCCCTATCTTCTGCCAGGAGGTGGCCGCCCGCTACATGGAGAAGGGCTATTACGACAGGAACCTTCAGAAGACCATTGAACTCTACCGTCACAAGAGGGACCTGATGCATCAGTACCTGACCGAGTACATGCCCGAGGGCATTACCTGGACCCGTCCCGACGGAGGTCTCTTCCTGCTGCTGACCATGCCCGAGGGGCTGGATGCACGCGACTTGTTCGACATCGCCATCAAGGAGAACGTGGCCTTCGTCATCGGTGAGGTGTTCTTCTGCGACGGCAAGGGCCAGAACACCCTGCGTCTTAACTTCTCGTACGTATCCGACGAGGATATGCTCGAGGGCGTGAAGAGACTTGCCAATGCTATCAGGAAGCTGATGGGAAAATAGTTTTTCTGATACGCTGAAATTTGAGGAGCCGTGATTGGTACAGTCAGTCACGGCTCTTTTTGTGTCACTTGTCCTGGAGGATGCGTTCGGCCCGGATCAGGTCTTCGGGGGTGTCGATGGATACGCGCATGCCTGAGGTCTCCACGACCCGTATGCGGCGGCCGTGTTCCAGGAAGCGGAGGCACTCAATCTTCTCCGCGGCCTCCAGCTCTCCCATGGGCCAGCCGGCGAACATCTCCAGGGCCTGGCGGCGGAAGGCATAGATGCCTATGTGGCGCCACCGGCCGGCCCCGCTTTCTGTGTCGCGGAGATAGGGTATGGGACTCCGGGAGAAATAGAGGGCAAACCCGGAGGCGTCGGTGATGACCTTGACGTTGTTGGGATTGGCAATGTCTTCCATCGAGGTCATCTTCTCTTTAAGGGTGCATAGGTCGATGTTTTCTGCGCCCTCTTCGAGGAATGGCCGGAGTACCTGCTCTATGACCTCTTTTCGAGTGAACGGCTCGTCCCCCTGGATATTGACTACAATATCGCAGTCCAGACCCTCCACGGCCTCGGCTATGCGGTCGCTGCCGGTCTCGTGCTCCCGGCGGCTCATGATGCAGGGAATGCCGGCGGAGGTGACAGCGGTGCGGATGCGCCCGTCGTCCGTTACCGCGTAGACTTTGTCGAAAAGTCCCATTTCCGCTGCGGCCTCGCAGGTGCGGACTATGACGGGCTTGCCGCCAAGCAGTGCGAGCATTTTACCCGGGAAGCGGGATGAGGCGTACCGGGCCGGTATCATTGCGATTATCTTCAAAGGTGTTTTCATGTTTCAAAAATAAACAAAATACCGAAAACCGGCTCAAATTATCCGGTGCCTGCGTTCAGTCCATCTGCATACAGCCATTGTGGTCAGGACTGAAACTGCGGCGCATAGGGCAATGCAGGAAGCCTGAATACCGGACGGTGAGGGCCGGCAGCCGCGTATCAGCTCTTTCCTGACCTCGGATGCGGAACTGTATCTGAGGTCAGGTTCGGGAGCGGTGCATCTGGCGGCAATCCGGGTGAAGTGCCCCGGTGCAATGTCCTGGATAATCCGGCCCAGTGAGAATATATCGCTGCGGATATCGGCCCTGCCTCCGCGGATGACTTCGGGGGCTGCATATCCTCTGGTCCCTGCCGGAGACTTTGCGAAGTACCAGCTGTCCGAGTCAGCCAGAGAAAAGTCGATAAGCTTGACATTTCCGCCGTTGTGTGTTACAATAATATTTGAAGGCTTCAGATCCCGGTGGACAATCTGCCGGTTGTGAATGTACTCCAGAGCGCCGCAGATCTGACAAAGTATCCGCCGCGTATCAGAGATGCTGAGATTGTCAGTGCCGATAAAACTGCTGAGAGGTTTTCCGTCTATGTATTCCAGCAGGATACAGTCTCCGAGGCCGGCCAGGCCGCTCATGCCTATTGTCCTGCGGATGTTCGGGTGGTCCAGTTCGTAGCCGAGGTCAAATTCTTTCTGTAGCAGGGTTCTATATATGGGATTCTCAGTGAGGTCTTTGCGTAGAGTCTTTAGAATATGCAGCTTGCCTTTGATTCTCACTTTGAACAGTCTGAAGAATCCGTCCGGAGGACCGGGCAGGGGCTCCGGATTTCCGGACAGCGGTATGGACAGGATTTCTTCTTGCAGGAAACCGGAAGGTGTGATACAATCCATTGTAATCGAATAAAATTTTTTAAAAATAGAAAGAATAGGGGTTGCATTGTGATATGGACCGATATGGACTTAATTATAATAATATTGTTAGCTGTCAAATCCGTAACTTTATATGAAATTATTATTCTATGAACAATAATCAACCTGAGGTTAAATATTTGCGTGAGAAAGTTCATGAAAGGTACGGAAGGCGGCTTGCCACTACAACGGATTTCGAGTCCCTTTCCATGACGATCGAGATAGAGATTAAGGAACGGATATCGACTTCCACACTTAAGCGGATATGGAACTATATCTCCGATGTCAGTTCTGTCCGTGAGTCAACTCTGGATATTCTGTCCCGCTATGTGGGGTTTAACGGGTATTCGCACTTCTGTGAATATATAAGGGCTTTACCCGGATTCAACTCGGAGTTTTTTTCGGCCGAGTGTGTGACGGCAGCCGGGCTGCGGCCGGGTATGACTGTGACGATAGGCTGGATGCCGGACCGCCTGGTGACACTCCGTTATGAAGGGGAGGACATGTTTGTCGTGACAGAGGTACGTGGAAGCAAGCTCCGTTGCGGAGATGTGCTTAAATGCTCGGTGTTTATGACTCAGATGCCTCTGTATGTCTCCGGAGTGTTCCGGGACGGAGCATGGACATCTCCGTATGTGGCGGGGCTGAAGGGTGGCCTCACGGTTCTGACGGTGGAGTGAGCTGTGGACTGTTATGGGCTTGAAAAGATACTATGATGACTTCATCATGGGCTGATGCGGGACAGATCTTGTAGGGGATTAAAGACTGTTTTTCGTGTCAGTCCATGATTTTTCGTATCTTTGTAATCTAAAATTTTTCCTATGACGGCAACACTTATCATACTTGGGCTCTCAGTCGTTTTCTTCGTCTGGGGAAAAGTCCGTTCTGACATCGTGGCGCTATGCGCTCTTATAGCATTACTGATATTCCACATACTTACTCCTGCGGAGGCTCTGTCCGGTTTCTCCAATTCGGTGGTGATCATGATGGCGGGGCTGTTCATCGTGGGTGGTGCCATTTTCCAGACTGGACTTGCCAAGATGATAAGCTCCAGGATACTGAAACTGGCGGGAAAGAGCGAGACACGGCTTTTCCTTCTGGTCATGATCGTAACTTCGGCGATAGGTGCTTTCGTGAGCAATACCGGTACTGTAGCGCTTATGCTGCCGATAGTCGTGAGTCTCGCTGCGGGAGCCGGTGTCAATTCAGGCCGGCTGCTGATGCCGCTTGCCTTCGCCAGCAGTATGGGAGGCATGATGACCCTGATCGGTACGCCGCCCAACCTTATTATCCAGGATACCCTTACCGGAGCCGGGTATGAGCCGCTTGGTTTTTTCTCATTCCTGCCCGTGGGACTGGTCTGCGTGGCGGTAGGCGTGCTGGTGCTGCTGCCGCTCACCAAGATTTTCCTGTCAGAAAAAGGAAAGAAGGATGATATGGCTGCCTCCGGCAAGTCCCTCAGCCAGCTTGTGAAGGAATACAGCCTTGCGGACAATCTGTTCCGTCTGAGGGTAAGCGCTTCCTCGGATGTGGCCGGCAAGACGGTAGTGGATCTTGACCTCCGCAACCGTTATGGTCTCAACCTGATGGAAGTCCGCCGCGGAGAAGGTACCCAGCACCGTTTTCTCAAGACGGTGACTCAGAAGCTGGCCTCGTCCGACACGGTCTTTCAGGAGGGAGACGTGCTGTATGTCTCAGGGGAGGCGGAGAATGTCAGCCGTTTCGCAGCTGATTTTCTCCTGGAGATGATGGACGGCCATTCTTCGGAGATGGCGGCCGCTGCCCCTTCCTCGACGGCAGCCGGCAATACATTGGATTTCTACGATATAGGTATCGCGGAGATAGTCCTAATGCCTACCTCGACCATCATCGGACGGACGGTCAAGGATGCCGGATTCCGGGACAAGTTCAATGTCAATGTGCTGGGTATCCGCCGTAAAAAGGAATATATCCTTCGCGACCTCGGAAAGGAGAAGCTTCACGGCGGGGATGTGCTTCTGGTGCAGGGCGCCTGGGAGGATATCGGACGGTTGAGCCGCGAGGACGCCGACTGGGTGGTGCTCGGACAGCCGATGGAGCAGGCAGCCAGGGTAACGCTGGACTACAAGGCGCCGGTGGCCGCTCTTATAATGCTGCTGATGATTGCCATGATGGTATTTGACTTCATCAAGGTGGAACCCGTGACGGCCGTGCTGATAGCAGCCGTGCTGATGATACTGACCGGCTGCTTCCGCAGTGTGGAGGCAGCCTATAAGACTATCAACTGGGAAACCGTCGTGCTGTTCGCCGGCATGATGCCCATGTCTCTGGCACTGGAGAAGACGGGAGTGTCGGCGATGATTTCCGGTGCTCTGGTCGGCGGGCTCGGCTCCAACCCCTACGTCCTGATGGCCGGCATATATTTTACTACTTCCCTGATGACCATGTTCATAAGCAATACGGTGACGGCAGTGCTGATGGCTCCAATCGCCCTTACCTGCGCCATGCAGGTGGGAATAAGTCCTGTACCTCTGCTTTTCGGTGTCACTGTAGCCGCCAGCATGTGCTTTGCCTCGCCCTTCTCCACCCCGCCCAATGCGCTGGTGATGCCTGCAGGCCAGTACACATTCATGGATTATATCAAGGTCGGACTGCCCCTTCAGATCATCATGGGCGTAGTCATGGTCTTCGTACTACCGCTGCTCTTCCCGTTCTGACAGAGGTGAAAAACCGAGGGGATAGGGCAGAGTGCCTTTCCGGCTCAGACACGAATCCCGAAGTCAACAGAGTACCCTAATACCCGGTTGGCACGGTCTTCATGTCCTCTCAACCTTGCCGAATCGGAAGTGTGCAAGCACTTTGATTCTGACAAGCCTGACAATCTCCGCTCTGATGGAGATTATCACGAATGTGCAATGTGTTCTTTTTTTCATTAATTGTGTATTGACTGTTTGTAAGAACAATTGGCTCTCGAAATAACTACCTCCCCTCGGTAACAGTTCAAAAAAACAGACATCCATTTAGGGATAGATGCCTGTTCTAATTTAGTCAATACACTTAATGGTATTGCAAAGTTATATAATAAATCCTGAAAAACAAGAAAAATCAGTTAACGTCTGTGAATTATTTTACGAATGTGTCAAAATCCCAGCTGTGTCAATTTAACAAGGAATGATGTCAGAGTGTTATAAAACAAGAACAGAGGCTGGAAGTCCGGTCCCAGTCCCCTTGTGCGGGCGGGGGGACTCGAACCCCCACGCCTTGCGGCACCAGATCCTAAGTCTGGCTTGGCTACCAATTACAACACGCCCGCAGATGCGGGTGCAAAAATAGTGTTTTTTTACTAAGGTGGTTCATCATGTTGTACGGTATCATCACTTTACATTTTAGTTATATTGTAACTATTTGATTGACTGCGTATTGCATTTTTGTAAAAATGTTAAGTGATGGGAAAAACGCCTGTTTTGGCGGGTATTCGATTCACTTAACATATCGTCAAATCAATAAAGTACTTATAATAAGACGCATGCATCTCAACTAAAATGTAAAGTGGGAATTAAGATGCCCTTGACGTCAGCAGTTCGACCTTAACCGGGTAATGACGGCCGTAGGGGCTTTAACGGATTAGTTGAATGTAGGGCTGGAAAAACACTGCTGCCTGCAGAATGGATTCATCGGCAGGCAGCAGTCATAGTTGATAGTTGCGTCAGTCGCCGCAAGCAGTTGCAGCAGCTGTTACCAGCGGTCCTTGTCAGCGTCAATCTGCCTGAGCAGCTCGCGGACAGCCACCTCCAGCTGCTCGTCGCGGCCCTGAACGGCTTCCTCGGGCTTGTTGCGCACCAGGAAGTCTGGCTCGAGCTGCGAGTTCTCGAGGTAGTGGCCGTCACGGGTGCGGTAGCCGATGACGGGGATGCCGAAGTACATCGTGGGGTCCTGGAGGGTCTCCCAGTTGACCGAGGTCATGGTGCCGGGCACGGGCATGCCGACGATGGAGCCGATGCCCTGGTGCTTGTAGACCCAGGGTGTGCCGTGGGCGTTGGAGTAGTTGTCCTCGGCCACGAGCATGATGGAGTGCTTGTTGTAGCGGCGAGAGGGCATGTCGCAGACTACTGTACCCTGGATGACCTGCTCGAGGTATTTCTCTCCGCTGAAGAGGATCTCGATGTCCTCGTGGAGGCGGCCGCCGCCGTTGTGGCGGGTGTCGATGACGATACCGTCGCAGAGGTTGTATTTACCGAGGATGTCGGCGTAGACGTCGCGGTAGCTGCCGTCAGCCATGGAGCGGATGTGCACGTAGCCGAGGTGTCCGCCGGAGAGGCTGTCCACTTCCGCGGCACGGCTCTTGACCCAGCGCTGATAGAGCAGTTCGTTCTGCTGGCCGCTCGAGATAGGCTTGGCGACCATCTCCCAGCGCTCCTTGGTGGCAGGGTCGTAGAAGGAGAAGAGCACCTGCATGCCGCGCTTGCCGTTGATCAGAGGGAACCAGTCCTCTCCTGCGAGTACGGGCTCTCCGTCTATCTTCTCGAGGATGACGCCGGCCTTGACCTTGGAACCGGTGATGGAGAACGGACCCGGGTCGAGGACTTCGTCGATCTTCAGGCCGTCGCCCTCATACTTGAGGTCGAAGAGCAGGCCCAGTGCGGGAGTTGCCTTCTCGGCGCCCACTCCGCTGTATCCTGAGCCGGTGTGGGAGACGTTGAGCTCGCCGAGGATCTCGGAGAGCATCTCGGAGAAGTCGTAGTTGTTGTTGATGTGGGCCAGGAACGGCTCGTAGTCCTTCTGGAGCCGGGCGAGGTCGACGCCGTGGTAGTCCGCGTTGTAGAACTTGCGCTCTTCCTGCTTGAAGACGTGCTCGAACATGTAGGCACGTTCGGCGGCGCGGTCAAGCTCCATGCGCATGTTGAAGTCGATGGGTTCCAGCTGTTTGCCGGCAAGAGTCATAATCTGTGGACGATAGCCGAGGATGTAGAGCTTCTTGCCGTCCTTGTCCAGATGCATGGCACCGGGGGAGACGCCCTTGCGAAGCTGAGAGATCTCGCCTGTGCGGGTCTTGAGCTCCCATAGGTCGAATCCTTTCTCGAAGGAGCTGAGGAAGTAGAGGGTCTCTCCGTCCTCGGTCATAGCGGCCGAAAGCAGGGTGGAGGACATGGGGGTGAGGCGCTGTACGCGATCCTCGAGGCCGTCCAGCTCGATGACGATGTCCTTGCTCTCCTCCTTGTCGGAGTCGGCGCTGTCCTTTTTGCCTTTCTTGTCCTTGGAGTCCTTGTCCTTCTTGTCTTTATCAGCCTCCTCCTCAGCTTCCTTGGCCTTCTTCTCGGCAGCCTTTTCCTGCTCTTTGTACAGGTCATAGTCCTCCTCGCTCATGTTGAACTCCTCCCATGCCTTGCGGTTCATGAAGGCGATGAATACGTCGTCCTGACTGCCCCATGATGCGTGAGAGCGCATGCCGAGGCGGTTGGAGATGAAGATGACAGCGTTGCCGTCCATCACCCACTGGGGAGAGCCGTCGATGTAGCCGCTGTTGGTGATGTTGTGGATCTTCATGTCACCGGAGGCGGAGACGATGCCTATGTCGCTGTAGGGGTCGCGGCGGTTGGTTATCAGTGTGAGTGCAAACCATTTGCCGTCAGGAGACCAGTCGTAGGAGAACTCTCCGTAGTGCTGGGTGCCGTCGGTGATTTGGCGTACCTTGCCGCTCTCGAGGTTGAGGACCTTGAGGATGTTGCGGTTCTCGATGAATGCCACTTCTTTGCCGTCGGGCGAGAATGTGGGCCATGTGCGCTCGGCTTTCTCATCCTTGAAGAGGGGCTCCTCGTCGATGAGGGTGGCGTAGGCAAAATGCAGCTCGTCCTCCCGGGCCATCGTGGCCTTGTAGAGGTTCCAGCGTCCGGTGCGCTCGGATGCGTAGATGACGGTCTTGCCGTCGGGGGATACGGTGATGCCTTCTTCGGCGGCTGCGGTGCGGGTTATCTGCTTGGTGGTGCTGTACTCGCCGGTGGTGGCGAATACCTCGCCGCGGCTCTGGAGGATAATCTCCTCGCCGTCATCGGAGATGGCTATCTCGGAGACACCGCCAAGACGGATGTCCGAGGGGTGGTTGATGTTGTCGTTGAGGATGTTGACGGCCACTTTCTGGGGCTTGCCTCCCTGGGCCAGGGTGTAGATTTCGCCCTGCCATCCGAAACAGAGGGTGCCGTCGGCGGCGCGGCTGAGGAAGCGTACGGGATGCTTGGTAAAGTGGGTGAGGGCGGTGGCGTTCTCAGCATCGTCCACGGGTGCGGAGTAGACGTTGAACGAGCCTCCGTCCCGCTCGCTGAGGAATACCATCTGGCCGTCACCGGTGAAGATCGGGTCGCGGTCCTCGCCGGGGTTGGTAGTAATCTGGGTGTGGGTGCCCTCGGCGGCGTCATAGTAGAATATGTTGCGGGCTACCGATGAGGTGTGGTGCTTGCGCCAGATGTTCTCGCTGCCTGTGCGGTCGTAGTAGAGGAAGGACTCTCCGTCGGAGTCAAAGCTGATGCTGCACACGGGGGTGGCGGTGATCTGCTCGGGACGGCCGCCGGTGGCCTTGACGCGGTAGAGCTCGGTAATCCAGGATGCGGACCACATCACGCTGGAGGCTGGGTCCTGGATGGCGGCGGAGAAGTAGATGTACTCGTTGTCAGGGGAGAATGCCAGGGGCGTCTCGGTACCGGAGTGGGTGGTGATTCTCAAGGCTTTGCCGCCTTCGATGCCCACCGTGAAGATGTCCATCCCGCCGAAGCGGTCGGAGACGAATGCGATGGTCCGTCCGTCGTTGGACCAGATGGGCTGGGACTCGTAGGAGTCTGTGGCGGTAAGCCTTACGGCTTCACCTCCGGCTGTGGGGACATAGTAGATGTCGCCCTGATAGGAAAATGCTATCTTGCTGCCGTCCGGGGAGATCTTGGGGTATCTCATCCAGAGGGGGGCGCCGTCCTTGGCCGCCGGCGGGGCGGCGGATGCTGCTGCGTGACCGCCGAGCAGGAGGGCGGCCGAGAGCATGAGGTAGAATATTTTCTTCATTGTAATAAATTATTGGTTGAACGGTAATTTGCGGAAGGTGAGGGTGGCCCAGCGGTCGAGGCTGTCCGAGCCTGTGCATTCGAGTCCCTGACGGACGGCCTCCGCCTCTGTCATGGCGCAGTCTTCCTCGTAGAAACCGCTGCAGATGAGGGTTCCGCCGGGCCGGAGACCGCGGACGTAGGTGGAGATATCGTCGAGGATGATGTTGCGGTTGATATTGGCCAGGATCAGGTCATATTTGCCTGCCTGGATGAGGGAGGCATCGCCGCAGAGGGTGTGGATGCGGTCTGGGACGCGGTTGCGGCGGGCATTTTCCCTGGCGGAACGGACGGCCACCGGGTCGATGTCTATGGCATGGACGGGGACCGCCGCCTTCATCTTTGCCGCGAGGATGGAGAGGATGCCGGTGCCGCAGCCCATGTCGAGGACCTGCAGGCTGCGGATGGCCTTCTCGTGGGCGAGCATTGTCTTGATGATCAGAGTGGTGGTTTGGTGATGTCCGGTGCCGAAGGCCATCTTGGGGTCGATGACTATCGTGTATTTGGTCCGGGGCAGACCCTTGTGGAAAGAGGCCTTTATGGTGCAGCGGCCGTCGATGACCACGGGCTCGAAGGAGGACTCCCAGAGGGCGTTCCAGTTCTGCTCGGGAATCAGGGATAAAGAATACCTCACCGTGAAGCCGGTCTGAGGTATGAGGCTCAGGACGGTCTTCAGGTGAGGTTCATGAAACTGTTCCCTGGGAATATACGCTTTTAGGTAAGGCTCTTCGGTGAGGTAGCTCTCGAATCCGAGTTCGGATATCTCGGCGGTGACTATCTCGGCGTGCTCATCGCTGAAAGGGGTAATCTCGATGGATACTTCGATATATTCCATAGGGTGCCGGCTTAGTAGCTCTGTGCTATGGCGATGAAGTCATCGGCCTTGAGGGATGCGCCTCCGATCAGGCCGCCGTCGATGTCCTTCTGTGCGAAGAGCTCGCGGGCGTTGGTGGGCTTGCAGCTGCCGCCGTAGAGGATGGATATCTCCTCGGAGAGCTCGCCGTATTTCTCCGCCAGGGTCTTGCGGATGAAGGCGTGAATCTCCTGGGCCTGGTCCGATGTTGCGGTCTTGCCGGTGCCGATGGCCCATACGGGCTCATAGGCGATGACCACCTGTGAGAGCTGTTCGGGGCTGAGGTTGAAGAGTACCTCGCGGATCTGGGCTCCGACCACGTCGAAATGCCTGCCGGCCTCGCGCTCCTCGAGTTTCTCACCGACGCAGAAGATGGGCCTGAGGCCGTTGGCGAGGGCGAGGACGATCTTTTCATTGAGGGTGGCGGAGGTCTCGTGGTAGTATTCCCTGCGTTCGGAGTGGCCGAGGATCACGTACTGGCAGCCGGCCGAAACTAGCATTGCAGCAGATACCTCTCCGGTGTAGGCGCCTTTCTCCTTGTCAGCGCAGTTCTGTGCCGAGAGGGCTGCGGGAGTGCCCTTGATGATGCCGCCTACGCGGTCGAGATGGGTGAACGGGGGGGCGAGTATGAGCTGTACGTCCGAGGGGACTTCATTGATTCTGTCTGCGATGTTCTTTGCAAGAGCGGCTCCCTCTTCGAGGAGGGTGTTCATTTTCCAGTTGCCGGCTACGATTTTCTTTCTCATATACTTATGAATTTATTGTTATCAGTAGGCAAATATAGTTCATTCTTTTGTAAAATAAAGGATTTTATTTACTTTTGCGCACTTATCCCGAAAGGACAATAATTTATAAAACGATATGGAAGTAAAAGAATTAGTAAATGACGGACTGACGATAAGACTGTCATTCCACTTTGTCAAGGACGACTACGCAGACAGCAGGAAAAAGATTCTCAACAAGTTCCGCCGCAATGCGGAGATCCGCGGATTCCGCAAGGGCATGGCACCCATGGCCCTCATCGAGAGAATCCACGGCGGACAGGCTCTTGTAGAAGCTATCAACGAGCTGATTTCCAATAGTCTCAACAACTACATCGAGGAGCACAAGCTTACGGTCATCGGCGAGCCCCTTCCCGTGGAGGACGCTGAGGACAAGAACAATTTCGACGGCGGCGAGGAGTTCGACTTCACCTTCGATATCGCTCTCGCTCCCAAGTTCGAGATGAATCTGAGCGCTGACGACCACATACCTTATTATAATGTGACTCTGACCGACGCCGAGAAGGAGGAGTACAAGAAGAACATCTACAAGCAGTACGCCCGTCTGGAGAACTGCGACGAGGTCAAGGACGGCGACTTCGTGGTGGCCGACATGGTTCAGGGCGACAGGAAGGTGGAGGCCTCCTACATCGCCATGAACGTGCTGCACGAGGAGGCCAAGGCTCTCTTCCTAGGCAAGAAGGCCGGCGACGAGCTGGATGTGGATGTGGTCAAGACCTTCCCCAACGAGGCCGACCGCGCTGCCATGCTCCGTGTGAAGAAAGAGGAGCTCGCAGGTCTGGAGCCTGTATGGCACCTGACCGTCAAGGAGGTGAAGAACTATGTGGACGCAGTGCCCGGCAAGGAACTCTACGACATGCTCTTCGGTCCCGACAAGGTACACGATGAGGCTGAGTTCGACGCAGCCCTGACAGAGAAGATGACCGAGGAGTTCAGGCAGGAGAGCGACTACCGCTTCATGCTCGACGCCCGCGAGTATCTGATGAACAAGGCTGACATCAAGGTGTCCGAGGACTTCCTCAAGAGGTGGCTGTATCAGGTCAACGAGGGCAAGTTCTCCAAGGAAGACATCGACAAGGACTTCCCCGCCTTCATCAAGGACTTCAAGTGGCAGACCGTCGAGGGCCGCATCATGAGCGACCACAAGCTCGAGGTCACCAAGGAGGATCTTAACGCAGAGGCCCGTAAGCTGGCCCGCTACCAGTTTGCCATGTACGGCCTGAACAACGTGCCCGAGGAGCATCTCAACGGCTACGCCGCCAACATCCTCGCCGACGACAAGCAGGGCCGCCGCATCGCCGAGAAGGCTCAGGAGAACGTCGTGCTGGCATTTGTCCGCAAGACCGTCACCATAGACAACAAGGAGATCAGCTCAGCCGACCTCCGCAAGATGAACGAGTAAACCTGCGGCATGGCATCTTCAGAATTCGAAAAATACGCAGTAAAGCACCTTGGTATGAGCTCAGCCCGTCTGAGCTCATATTCCAATGTGTGCTCCGGTTACATCAACCCCACCATCATCGAGGAGCGCCAGCTCAATGTCGCCCAGATGGACGTGTTCTCCCGCCTGATGATGGACCGTATCATCTTCCTCGGGGTGGGTATTGACAACGACGTGGCCAATATCATCCAGGCTCAGCTCCTGTTCCTGGAGTCCACCGACTCTTCGGCCGACATCCAGATCTACATCAACTCTCCCGGAGGCATGGTCTACGCCGG